>NZ_JBSWWX010000003.1:0-617440 GCF_056160305.1 Planctobacterium sp. AWM4_229
TCGATCAAATAGAAATGCCCTTTAAAAACAACCGTTTATGGGGTTCCCCTTTCTTCATAAAAAATGAAGCTTTTTTCATTAATTCAATTGTCAGTCACAAATTCGACCGTAGATAAGATGATGTTCAAGTCGAGCATCAAAAATATGACGCTTTTTTCTGCGCATTTTTTTGACGCGGCATCATCATTTTATCCACCGTCATAAAATTGGCAGCCAGAATCCTGACACTCAGGGGCACCATCATTTAAATTGTAGTGACACGGTAATTAATGAATCACAACTTTTATCGTTAACTGTTTTCCTCTGTTGATTTATTGATACTGGTTAACCAGCTCAAAACAAACAGGGAAAAGATAAGAGAGGTAGAAAAGTATAAAAGAGCGTGACTTACTCTAATTGTAGGTGACGGTTACAGAAATAGTGTCGCTGTATGAGCCACTACTTTCAAAGCCGTTCACCTGTGGAATAATTGCGACATCGGTAGCTTCGCTGTCTCCGCCAGTACCAGTGCCATTAGCTTGCTGTACTGTTTGCGGTGAGCTTAGAGACAAACTGTTCGCCTGATCGCCAACATTAATGTTGTAGGCTATCTGATTTCCAGACTCATCAATTAAAAAACCGTTATTTGCTGATGAGTAGGTGGTGTCAGCGACGCTTTGCCCGGTATTACACCATACAGACAAAGTTCCGGCAGTTTGTGCCGAGGCGTTGCTCAGGTCAAGTGAGGTTGCATTATCAGATGTTGCATTGGATACCTTACACTCCGCTGCGATTTCTCCACCAATATCAAAAGACGTTTGTGCTGTATCTTCTAATGATATTTTGGCGTTCGCTTGCAGGGCGGCAATGGTAACAATAGCAACTAATGCGCTTCCACTTGCATATTTCATACTCGTTATCTCTGAATTATGTCCGTGTCGGAGCAATGCTCCACACAGATGCTGACAGGTGAATTAACATATGTTTAATCACCTAAAACCTTCACACTCAAAGACTATATCGGCAAAAATCTGGGTTCTCAAGCCACTAATTTACATTTTTTCCAACTTTTCTTCTGTCTTGCTTTTTCCTCTTTGTTTTCCAGGTTAAAAATTGTCATTTCATCAGCAACCACTGGTTGCAAATAGTCGCTGATGAAATGACAAAGATTGGTCAAAATCTTTGTCATTCAAACTTATTCGTAAGAAACCGTGATACTGATAGTATCTGAGTAGCTACCTTCGTATTCAAAGCCCGTTACCTGAGGTCTGATAGATACGGTACGAGCGATTGAAAGCCCTTCCGTGTCTGAACCAGCGCCTTGGGTAATTGTTTGAGCAGTGGACAGGTCAACGCCGGTTTGCGTATCAGAGATGTCTAGTAAGTAGGCGATATCTTCACCTGTGTGAGTATCGTTCTTTAATACACCACCATTAAGTGATTCATAAGTGGTGTTAGCTGTGCTTTGTCCGGTGTTACACCAGATTTCAACGGAAGCAACATTTTGTGCTTCAGTTGATGCCAGGTTCAAAGAAGTAGCGCCTGAAACAGTCGTGTTGTTAACCTTACACTCTGGCAGGATAGTGCCGCTGATCTCAAATGACGTTTCGTTAGTGTCATCAACCGAAATCGCTGCGCTAGCGTTTGCGTGAAAAGCTGCAGTCACTGAAAGTAAAGCAATGGTTTTGATGAATTTTTTCATTGTTGTATTCCCCAAAAGGTTGTTATTGCAGCCCGGCTGTCTCTTGCTCGTTCTCCTGAAAACTGAGAGACCCGTGGATTTCCGTCCTTATCTCGCGATAAGTTTGGCAGGTTATAAAGCGTTCGAGATTTACTAAGCATGCGCTATGCCAAAATGTGAATTTACTTTTGAAAGTTTTTGTTTTGAGCAGGGCGGGTGTTTTAAGTTGTTGAATATTAACAATAAAAAGTAGGCGTTAGACTTTAGTTGTAGGAGTTGTTGGTGGTCGTAAAAATTACCGCCTGAGCAAATGTGAATTTGGATTTTCAATTTTTTGACGGTGAAGGATTGCCGTTTTTTTATGAGGGTGTCAGTGGCAAAGAGGCAGAAATTGCCTCAGTTGGTTAAAAAAACAACTGAGTAAGAGGAGGGCTGTTACCTCAGCTGGTCAAAAAACCAACTGAGTAAGGGTGTGGCTGTTGCCGGGGGCAATGCTCAGGGGGGTAGTGATTGCCGCTTCTACGCAAACAAATTGTTTGAACTCGGCATCTGGAATGTTTGCAATCGAGCTAACGAGCTGCGCGCCGGGATTCCACACTACCAAACTGTCGTGACCGTCTGTTTTAATCAAGGTCTCAGCATCGGGTTCTACAATGGTCACTTCACCAGCTCGGGTTTCATGGATTCTATCGGTTTCACCCTCAAACACATAAACAGCCGGCGCTTCAAAGCGATCAAAATTGCGTGTCTTATCTCGGTATGCCCCGGAAATACCAGTTAATTGGGTGTTATCCAGATTTTCGATTTTAAAATAGGTGTGCAATGCCGCGCTGATATCGAAAGATTTGTTATCAATATTACTTGTAGTCAACGACATGGTCAGTTGTTGTCCAACGATGACCTTAAAGGACAATTGCGCTTTGAAGGGAAACCCCGGCAAGCCATCACACTCCATATTAAACAGCAGTTCAGTTTCATTGTTTTGGTTGTCTGAGATCTCCTCCAGGTTCCACAGTGTACTTCTGGCATAACCATGAGCTGGTAAGCCTTGTTCTTGTGATGGAAACTGGTTTGAAAACCACGGCCAACAGATGGGGGTGCCTCCCCGAATGGCGGTATCACCTTCGAGGCTTGCCATCGGGCTCATCCAGAGGCGCTCACGTGTATCCTGTTTAGGAACAAAGGAATATACATGGGCGCCAAATACCGAAATAGATGCGGTGGCCCATGGATTATCGATACGCACAATAACGTTGTTTGACAGATGAGTGATCTGACAGTGTTTGGATGTGTTTTGCATAAACTGTTAACTATAAACTATCTACGAATGAATAAAAAAAGGCGACCATCGTCGCCTTTTCAATCTGTTGTTGCTGATATGTGCCTCAGCGGAGTCTTCTTATTTGGCGATATGAGCAGCCAGGTCTAACACTTTGTTAGAATAGCCGATTTCATTATCGTACCAGGAAACTAACTTAACAAAGGTATCTGTTAGTGCAATGCCGGCTTTGGCATCAAAAATTGATGTACGAACATCACCAACGAAATCTTGAGAAACAACGGCATCTTCAGTGTAACCTAAGATACCAGCCAGCTCACCTTCAGAAGCTTCTTTTACGGCAGCACAAATTTCATCATAGCTGGCTGCTTTTGCCAGGTTAACCGTTAAATCAACCACAGAAACATCGGCAGTAGGCACGCGGAATGCCATACCCGTCAGTTTACCATTCAGCGCCGGAATAACTTTGCCCACCGCTTTGGCTGCTCCCGTAGAAGAAGGGATGATGTTTTGATAAGCACCACGACCACCGCGCCAGTCTTTCATGGAAGGACCGTCAACGGTTTTTTGTGTCGCAGTTGCAGCGTGAACTGTAGTCATCAGGCCATCAACAATACCGAATTTGTCATTGATAACTTTAGCAAGCGGTGCCAAACAGTTAGTGGTGCATGAAGCATTGGAAACAATATCTTGACCTGCGTATTCGTTGTGGTTAACACCCATAACGAACATTGGCGTGGCATCTTTAGAAGGAGCTGACAGAACCACTTTCTTTGCACCTGCTTTGATGTGCGCACGTGCTGTTTCATCCGTTAAGAACAAGCCAGTAGACTCAACAACGACGTCGGCGGAAATATCACCCCAAGCGAGGTTTGCCGGATCGCGCTCTGCTGTCACCCTGACGGTTTTGCCATTGACAACAAGGTTGCCTTCTACTACTTCAACTGAACCTTTAAAACGGCCATGGGTTGAATCGTACTTCAACATATATGCCATGTACTCGGCGTCGAGCAGGTCGTTTATACCAACTACTTCGATATCGTCTCTTTCACATGCCGCTCTGAATACAAATCTTCCGATTCGGCCAAAACCATTAATACCTATGTTAATTGCCATCAGTTTTCCTCGCGATCCTGTCTAAAATGAAAATAAATTACAGAAATTATGTCGTAATACCGACAATATAGCAAAATAATTTCAATAAATGTTGTTTAATTACGAATTTCTTGGGTGCAAAATAATGACGATTCATTTATTTTAGTACAGTTAAATGACAAAATAGGGTTATCGGTAAAGCAAAAAACCTGCTTTGAATACGTTTGCATCGGCTATCGGGGCTATTTCGGAACCCAATGAGATGTTGCTAAAATGTAAATCTTTAATGAACTAAGATTTGGTGTGTTTTAAGTGCAGGTGTCTGGATAATAGGATGGTTGCCTTTAGAGTTTTGATAAACACATCATTCATCTGTCACTTCAAAATAGGAAGCTAGACCAGCATGAGCTCATCAGTGCTTGAAAAATTAGTCGAAATTCGCGGAATCGAAACCAATTATGTAGATGCGTGGGGTAAACCTGCCACCGTCAGCGATGTCAGTAAGGCAAAATTACTTGAGACCCTGGGGTACTCAGTGAGTGACGAGCAAGCGCTGCAATCTGAGTTAAAGGATTTTGTCGCCAATAACTGGATGCAACCCTTGAATCCTGTGCAGGTAAACCGTATCGGTGAGCCGTTGGTGATCGCGCTGCGCTTGCCTATTGAATTGGTTAACGATGACTACACGCTGCAATTCACCCTGGAAGATGGCTCACAGCTTAAACAAAGCGTTGTTCCAGCTGATGGTGAGTTAATTAATGTTGTGCACATCGATGACGTGGAGTTTCAGGAATACATTATCGACGTAAAACACCAGTTACCTCTGGGTTATCACGATGTGCTGTTGTTAGGTGATGATGGCGATAAAATTGCAGACATGCGTCAAATCATCGCCCCAAAAGCTTGCTTTAAACCACAAAATATCGCCAATAACGAAAAAGTCTGGGGCTTAAGTGTTCAGCTTTATTGTGTGCGCAGTGAAACTAACTGGGGCGTTGGGGACTTCTCTGACTTAACCTATTTAATTGAACAAAGCGGGCGTCAAGGAGCACAGTTCGTTGGCTTAAATCCTATCCATGCTTTATATCCTGCTGATCCTGAGGCCTGCAGTCCCTATGGTCCGTCTTCTCGTCGCTGGTTGAATTTTATCTACATTGACGTTAGCAAGTTGGATGGGTATCAGGACCCATCGGTACAGGAAATTGTTACTGCGCCTGAATTCCAATCGGCCCTGCAGCATGTGCGCAACATTGATTATGTGGATTATGAAGCCGTAGTGCAGCTGAAACTCAAAGTGCTCAAAGCCATTTTTGAAGTGCAGTGGCAAAAGTCGTTAAGTAAAAACACCAAGCTCAATAAAGTGTTCAAAGCTTTTATTGAAGAAGGTGGAGAGAGCCTTGCAATGCTCGCCACTTATGATGCCATCCAGGAGAAACTGGCTAATGAAGGCAAGGCATCTTGGGGCTGGCCAGTATTTCCCTCTGAATTGAGTGAGTTCCACAAACCAGGCGTAGAGAAGTTTAAAAAAGCCAACAACAAAAACGTTAAATTCTACATGTTTTTGCAATGGCAAGCGGCACTGCAATTAGATGCGGCGCAATCTGCCGCTGTGCAGGCTGGAATGAGTATTGGTATTTACCGTGACCTGGCTGTTGGGGTTAGTGAGGGCAGCGCTGAAATCTGGGGTAACCGAGATCTATACGTTACTGATGCAAGTGTTGGGGCACCACCTGATGTGCTAGGGCCTTTAGGACAAAATTGGGGCTTGCCACCAATGGATCCTGAAACGCTATACCAACAAAAATATCAGCCAATTATCGATTTGTTTAGCTCTAACATGAAGTCTGCTGGTGCCTTGCGTATCGATCACGTTATGGCGCTATTGCGCTTGTGGTGGGTGCCTAAAGGTGAAAATGCCAAAGCGGGTGGGTATGTATATTATCCGGTTGATGATTTATTGGGGATTTTGGCGCTAGAAAGTTGCCGCAATGAAAACCTGGTAATTGGTGAAGATTTGGGCACGGTGCCTGATGAAATCCGCATTAAACTAGCGGAAAACGGTGTACATTCTTACCGTGTATTCTTCTTTGAACAGGCGAAAGATGGTGGCTTTTATTCGCCGCACCACTATCCTGTACAATCTATGTCTACCTTGACTACGCATGACATGCCCACTTTGACTGGATTCTGGCATTGTCTGGATCTGGAAAAGGGCAAAGAGCTAGGCTTGTATCCCAGTGAAGAAGTATTACAGGAATTGTATACCAGTCGTCACGATAACAAACAGCAAATATTAGATACGTTACATGGTCATTTCTCCATTCCCGATTGGATGGGACGTCACGTAGAACAGGTAGCCATGGTGAAAGAACTTAACCACGGCATGCAATACCACATGGCCAAAGGCAGCAGCGCATTGCTGAGCCTGCAATTAGAAGACTGGCTGGAGATGGACAAGCCGGTGAACATTCCGGGCACTTTTAAAGAGTATCCAAACTGGAAACGGAAATTAACCAGAAATCTCGAGCAGATATTTTCTGATCCGGTATTAAATAGTCTAGCCTTAGGGTTAACAGAAACCAGGAAAAAAGCATCTGACAATAATTAGAGATGCGGCTTGGCGAAGAGGCCAATAAATATCCACAATGAGCAAAGCGGGTAGATGAATGCAATCAGTACAAAAACTTGAAATAGCCAACTGCGGTTCTCCTTTTGAGGTTCTCGGTTTAAAGGAAGACGATAAAGGGCAAACTTTGACCGTTTGGAAGCCTGGTGCCAGTGCCGTCAGTGTGACTGATCTACGCACTGGAAAATCCTTAGGTAAAATGAAAGCGGAAGGTACTAAGGGATTATTCAAAGCTGAGTTAGAAAGTGCTGAAGCATTGGTTTACTCGCTGGAAATTACAACTGCTGAAGGGGATTATTCGCAGATAGACCCTTACCAATTTCAGGAACAAGCTTACCACGCAGTGCACTTCGTTGATCATCAACCGGAGAACGTCTACAACCAGTTGGGTGCGCAAGTTATTGAATTGGATGTGGGATTAGATAAACCGGTTTCAGGTACTCGATTTGCCGTTTATGCGCCTAACGCCTCATCCGTCGCCTTAGTCGGGGATTTTAACTGGTGGAATGGCTCTTCACACCCAATGCAACGCACCAGCATGGGCTACTGGGTCTTGTTTGTACCGGGAGTTGATGCGGGTGTTAAGTATAAGTTCCAGGTCAAAGACAGTCATGGCAATGATTTGCCACATAAAGCTGACCCGGTTGGCTTTCAGGCTGAACAATATCCTTCTCATGCATCCGTTGTTTATGATCACGATGCCTATCAATGGCAAGATGATGCCTGGATGAAGCGCGACATGGGCAATGTATACGAAAAGCCCATGAGTGTTTACGAAGTGCATTTAGGATCCTGGCGCAAGAACACCGATGAAAATGGCCAGCTGACTTATCTATCTTACAAGGAGCTTTCAGAAAAGCTGATCCCTTATGTCAAAGAGATGGGTTATACCCATTTGGAAGTGTTGCCTGTGCATGAGCATCCGTTTGATGGTTCCTGGGGGTATCAACCCGTTGGTATGTTCGCACCCACCAGTCGCTTTGGCGATCCGGATGATTTTAAGTATTTCGTGGATCAATGTCACCAAAATGATATTGCCATTATTATCGATTGGGTGCCTGCGCACTTTCCGGAAGACGGTCATGGCCTGGCCAGATTTGATGGTACCCATGTATACGAATACGAAGATCCACGCAAAGGCTGGCATCCGGATTGGAATTCTTGCATCTATGATTTTGGTAAGGATACGGTGCGTCAATTCCTGGTGGCAAATGCCTTGTACTGGGTAGATAAGTTTCATATCGATGGCTTACGCGTTGATGCGGTCGCGTCCATGTTGTATCTCGATTATTCGAGAAATGATGGTGAGTGGATACCGAATGTGGATGGTGGCAATAAAAATTATGAAGCCATCAGCTTGTTGCAATGGATGAACCGTGAAGTGTATCAAAAGCATCCTCATGCCATCACAATTGCTGAAGAGTCTACTTCCTTCCCCAAAGTATCACGACCTATCTATGACGGTGGTTTAGGCTTTGGTTTTAAGTGGAACATGGGCTGGATGCACGACACCTTACATTATATTGCTAAAGATCCTGCCTATCGCCGCTACCATCACAATGAAATCACTTTCAGTATGGTTTACGCCTTTGATGAAAACTTTGTCTTACCCATTTCTCATGATGAGGTAGTGCATGGCAAAGGTTCGTTATTGAGAAAAATGCCCGGTGATGAATGGCAACAGGCTGCGAATCTGCGCCTTTATGCTGCTTTTATGTATGCGCATCCGGGTAAGAAGCTCAATTTTATGGGCAACGAAATAGCTCAATCTGCTGAATGGAATCACGACTCTTCCATTAATTGGCACTTACTCGATTACGATAAGCACAAAGGTATTCAGAGCCTGTATCGGGATCTAAATCACCTCTACAAAGACGAACCTGCCTTACACGAGCAAGATTGTCATCATGAAGGCTTTGAGTGGATAGACCATCACAATTCTGAACAGAGCATTTTATCTTTCGTCAGAAAGTCAAAAGAAGGCAAAGAAAAAGTTTATGTTGTAAGTAATTTCACGCCGATTCCCAGAGAGCATTTCAGGCTGGGAGTGTTGGACGCAGGAGAGTATGAACTACTGTTATCTTCTGACGATGAAAGCTACTGGGGTAGCGGTTTTGACTGTGTCAAAAAGGTCAAATCCGAAGCGCAACCACACAACGATAGAGAATTTTCTATATCCTTGTCATTACCGCCGCTGGCAACCTTGTATGTCAGGTTTAAATCCTCCTGATGTCGGTAATTGAATGGCGAGTTGAAGAGGGTTGTCCTCTGCCCATGGGGGCGACACTTAAAGCTGGAGGTTGTAACTTCGCCTTGCACGCACCTGAAGCACAGGCAGTGCACTTGTGTTTATTCGATGCTGATGAAGTTCTGGTAGCCGAGATTGCACTGCCTAAAAAATCCGGTAAGGTATGGCATGGTTTTGTGCCGGGCATCAAAGAAGGGCAGCTTTACGGATATCGACTTCACGGTGAAGAGCAGCCCAAGTTAGGTTTGTGCTTCAACCCAGATAAGTTGCTAATAGATCCCTATGCCAGACGATTAAACCGCCCTTTGTTCTGGAATAAACAACAATATCAAGGCGACAGCCAGGCAATGATGCCTAAGTGCGTGGTTATCGAGGATGATTTTGATTGGCAAGGAGATGCTAAACCCGGTCATCAACTGGCAGACGTAGTATTATATGAAACTCATGTTAAAGGCTTAACTCAGCTACATCCTGGTGTACCTAAAGATTTGCGTGGCACTTATCTGGGCGCATGTAGTCGCCCTGTGATAAAGCACCTGAAAGAACTCGGCATAACAGCCGTGCAGTTTTTACCGGTTATGACCTCAATGCCCGAACCTTTTATCACAGAAAAAGGACTCACTAATTATTGGGGCTATAACACCATTAACTATTTTGCACCTGATGCAAGATATGCCATTGACGATCCTGTCTCAGAATTTAAAACCATGGTTAAAACCTTCCATCAGGCGGGCATCGAAGTCATCCTGGATGTGGTCTACAACCATACCGCCGAAAGTGGTGAGGGAGGGCCAACACTGTCGTTTAAAGGCATCGATAATTCAGCCTTTTATCTGTTTGATATTAACGAACACGGGGCAGTGGATTTTAGTCAATACAGCAATAATTCAGGATGCGGTAATAGTGTTGATGTTTCTCACCCTTATGCGATGCGTTTGGTCATGGACTCCTTGCGTTATTGGGTGGCTGAAATGGGAGTTGATGGCTTTCGTTTTGATTTAGCGGCAAGTCTTGGACGAGATCCCCATGAGTTTTCTGCTTCATCCGGTTTCTTCCGGGCTTTGCGCCAGGACCCCTTGTTACAGCATGTTAAGCTGATTGCTGAGCCATGGGATATTGGACACGGTGGTTACAGGCTCGGTCACTTTCCCAGTAACTGGCAAGAGTGCAATGACAAATATCGCGACAACGTCAGAGCGTTCTGGCGTGGTGATAAAGGCTTAACCAGTGAATTCGCTACGCGATTGTTGGGCTCTCGCGATATCTTCAAAAAGGGCCATCGCTCAATTCACTCTTCGGTGAACTTTGTCTCCTACCACGATGGCTTTACGTTGCACGATTTAGTGACTTATCGCGAAAAACACAATGAGGCAAATGGCGAACAGAATCGCGATGGTCACGGCCATAATGTTTCTGAAAATTATGGCGTAGAGGGGGAAACCCGAAAACCAGCCGTTGTGGAGTTACGAGAACGACAAAAGCGCAATATGTTTGCCACGCTACTGTTGTCTCAGGGCATTCCGCACTTGCTAGGTGGTGATGAACTGAGCCGCACGCAGCAGGGCAATAACAACGCTTATTGTCAGGACAATGAGATTAGCTGGTATAACTGGAAATTAAACGAGCGTAAAAAAGATTTCCTGGCCTTTTGTCAACACGTGGTGGCATTGCGTTCAAATAGCGTGTTATTGCGTAACCTCAATCTGGAAGATGATAGCTATTGCAACCGCCATAATGTGATCAGTGTTGGTTGGTATCGACCTGATGGCCGACGTAAAGTGGAAGATGATTGGCACGATGCCGACAATCAGGCTTTTGCTGTTGAGTTATTGGGGGACGATCAGTCAGATGAGCATTGGTTGTTGTTGTTCAATGCCAGTGATCATGATGTCAGCTATTGTCTGCCAGAAATTCCCACAAATACCGGCTGGCGACTGCAACTGGATACGCGCTACAGTAAACTCAAGGATATGCCGGAAATTTCGGTTACCGGACAATTTTTGCAGTCTGATAAGAGCATCAGTGTTTTCCGCAAGCGAAGAAAATAGCTCCAACCGGTTGTGTCACGTACCTGCCACTGAAACTTTACAGCACTTTATGTCAACCACTGGCTGCAAATGCAGCTAGTAATGGTTATAATGCAACGCCATACACCGCCTCTTTCAATAGCACCTTTTTAAGAACACGTTCATCATCGGGTGCATCTAATTATTAGGAATGTTCAGAATATGTCTGATTCGCTTTGTAATATTGGGTTTATTGGCTTGGGTGTCATGGGGAAAAACCTGACACTGAATCTCGCTGATCACGGTTTTAAAATCGCTTGTTTTGATTTAGACAGCAGCAAAATTGACGACCTTATCGCTACAGATAAGCAAGAAAATCCGGATGGTGAATCTCGCATTGTTGGTTGTTATTCCTATACTGAGTTATTACAAAAGCTGACCGCACCTCATCTTATTATTTTGTCAGTGCCCGCTGGCGAACCGGTTGACCATGTTTGCCATCATTTAATTGATGCTGGTATCGAGGCGGATGATATCGTCATCGATACAGGTAACAGTCTGTGGACAGATTCGGTTGCCAGAGAGCAAAAGTACAAAGGTAAATTTATCTTTTTCTCCACCGCAGTTTCTGGCGGTGAGGTGGGGGCCCGGTTTGGCCCGTCCTTGATGCCTTCAGGTGATCCCTACGCCTGGACCCGAATTGAGCCTGTGTTTACCGCGATTGCCGCTAAAGTTGATCCAAACACAGGTAAGCCCATCGAATCCAATATACCAGGCAAGCCGGTCAAAGGCGGCGAGTCCTGTGCTACCTACATTGGCCCAATTGGCGCAGGCCACTATGTGAAAATGGTACACAACGGCATTGAATATGCCGATATGCAATTAATTTGCGAAGCCTATGATCTAATGCGTACCGGTCTTGGGATGAGCACCGCCGAGATTGCAGATACCTTTCGCCAATGGAATGACGGCATACTCAATAGTTATCTGATTGAGATCAGCGCGGAAGTGCTTTCTAAAGTAGATGATGACACTCAAATGCCTCTTGTAGATTTGATCATGGACAAGGCCGGGCAAAAGGGTACAGGCCTTTGGACGGCAGTAAGCGCATTACAAGTAGGTGCACCTACACAAACCATCGCTCAAGCAGTATTTGCCAGAAGCCTTTCAAGCCTTAAAGCCGAGCGTGTGGCGGCGTCAAAAATTCTTTCCGGGCCACAGACTGTGACCGTCGCAGAATCGGACAAGCTGGAAGCCATTGATGCACTGAGAGATGCGCTGTATTGCTCCAAAATTTGTTCTTATGCACAGGGGTTCCAACTGATGGCAATGGCTGCTAAAGAGCACGGTTGGAAATTGGATTTTGCTGAGATAGCTAAAATTTGGCGAGCGGGTTGCATCATTCGCGCGGTCTTTTTGCAGTCTATTACTAATGCTTACGAACGTGATGATGAACTGGCAAACCTGTTGTTAGACCCGTTTTTTGCCGAGCAATTGACCAACCTGCAAGGTAGCTGGCGTAAAACCATCGCTGAGGCAACCTTGATGGGCATCCCTTGTGCAGCCATGTCTTCTGCTTTAAATTATTTTGATTCTTATCGACGAGAGACGTTGCCTGCCAACTTATTGCAAGGTCAAAGAGATTATTTCGGTGCTCATACCTATGAGCGCGTCGACAGTGTCCCAGGCAAGAAATTTCATACGGAATGGAGTATGCCTGGACAGCCCCAAATAAAAATTAAGCGTTAGGTTTTGAATTATGAAACTGACAGAACAACAATGGCGAGAAAAGCTTACTCCCGAGGAGTACCGGGTTTGTCGTGAAAAAGGTACAGAGAGACCTTTTACAGGGGAACTTTTGAGTGTCAACGATAAAGGTGAGTACCTTTGCAAGTGTTGTGGGAATTTGTTGTTTCTGTCAGATCATAAATTTGATGCTGGATGCGGTTGGCCATCGTTCTATGAAGAGGCCAAAGAGGGCAATGTTGGTTATCACGAAGACTTAAGTCATGGGATGCAGCGCATTGAGATTGTCTGTAACCATTGTGATGCTCACTTAGGGCATGTGTTCCCGGATGGTCCGGCACCAACAGGTAAAAGGTACTGTTTGAATTCGGTTTCGCTGTCGTTTAAGCCAGAAGATTCCTGATATTTTCTACTTGTACAGATATATATACATTCAAGTTATAATTTAGAAGAAAAATTATTTTTGTAATTCTCTTTCAATATCATTCCTCCATTTGCTGTCACTAACGAAAGTTTAGTAAACGAATGGTTTGTGCTCTGGCGCAACAAATTTCCCGGAACGAATGTCGCTGATATAGTCATCGGCAATGTCTTCAAGCTTGCCTGGGTTTTTACCAACTTGTCTCACCAGTGCTTCAATTTGAGCCAAATCCAGCTCTGTAACGTCATACCTTTTAGCGATGTACGCCCAAACATAAGCGCGAGGGAAGCGCTCTTGTTTCAGAAAAATCGTCGATAAACTATAGAAAATTTCCGGGTCAACCGTGTCACCAGATTCGTAAAGTTCCAAGGCGTGATACAGTAAATTTACGGTGCGGTCCAGATCCCTTTTTACATAGTACTCAGCTAATTTAACTTGTAAGTCGGGTTTCTCCAGTGCTCCCGTTGCCTCCAGTGCCAGAAAGTCCAGTAGTGACTCCTCGCGGCCAAATCTGGACCAATGGTAGTGCAGCAGGTAGGGATCTTTTGACTCTTCAGTGTCTCTCGCCAACTGAGCTAACTGGCGGCGCGCGGTGATCACGCCTTTCATTCTGTCGGTTTTCTTTTCTTTTTGTTTTATGTGCTCAATTTGCGCCGCCTTACTAATACAGACTTTGTAATCTTCAAACTGGAGCAGCAGCTTGTACTTAAGCTGATCGGAGGGTTGCTGTAGGTTGGCATAGCGTGAACGGATAATTTCCGCCTTTTCCTGGCGACAGTGGGCATCAGAATTGAGGTCGTTACACATTTGCGGGTAGTCACGGCATATTTGCGATATGGTTTTCTCGCCAAAAAACATGTCGCCACAACCAGAGAGGAACAAAACCGTTGAAACTAAGAAAAATAAACGCATTGAAGATGATACCTTTGGTGGAAAATTACCAACAAAAACCAGCAATTTCCGTTCTGAACCCTTATTCCTGAAAATTTAACACAATTTTGTGCAAAGCATACCTTCCCATAAAATAGCCGCCCTTCAAGTTATAAGCAATGTTAAACCGGAAGAAATCGGTTATAGCGATTTTTTCATGACCACGAGGTAAATGACTAAAATGAATCAACAGTTAGAGCAGGCGTTATTAGATAGTTGGCAGGAACGTCAGGAATACGCGGAACAAATGTTGCCTTTAATGGGCAAGTTGTATCGTGATTTTGCTGTTGAAATAACCGTTTTCGGAAAGCCGCTGATGGGCGCCAGTGTCATAGACATAATTAAGGCGCATCGCAGCGTTCGTTTACACAAAGAAGAAAAATTAAAAGTCAGATACAGTTTTGCTGTACTGGAAGCTTTGTCAGAAATGACGTTGGCGCCGGCAAAGATTGACATTGGCAAGCTTGCTTATGGTTTCTTCCACGAGGAAAGAGCGGCTGGTCTTGAAATGAAAGACTATCTGACTCGCGAGTTGGAAGGTGTTGCCGGTTGCGTAGACAATCACGCACCGCAAGACGTAGTGCTCTACGGTTTCGGTCGAATCGGTCGCATCATGGCCAGATTGCTAATCGAAAGACAAGGTAAGAATAATAAGTTGCGTTTGCGTGCTATTGTTGTGCGCGGCGGTAAAGACGGCGACCTCGAAAAGCGTGCCAGCTTATTGCGTCGTGATTCTGTGCACGGCCCATTCAATGGCAGCATTACCGTTGATCACGAGCGCAATGCGCTTAAAGCCAACGGTTCATTTATCCAGGTGATCTATGCCAATAGCCCGGAAGAAGTAGATTATGAGCAATACGGTATCAAAAACGCATTAGTGGTAGATAATACCGGTGTTTGGCGTGACAGAGACGGTTTGTCTAAGCATTTGGAATCTAAAGGGGTTGCTAAAGTACTGCTTACTGCTCCGGGTAAAGGTGATATTAAAAACATTGTTTACGGGGTAAACCACGACGATATCGAAGCCGCTGATCAAATCATGTCTGCCGCTTCATGCACTACCAATGCGATTACTCCGGTACTTAAAGCGTTGGACGAAAAATACGGAATTCGCAATGGTCATGTGGAAACTGTGCATTCTTACACTAATGACCAGAACTTGATTGATAACTTCCACAAAGCGGATCGCCGTGGTCGCAGTGCTTCTTTGAACATGGTTATCACCGAGACTGGCGCAGCCAAAGCCGTATCTAAAGCCTATCCTAAACTGGCAGGGAAACTAACGGGTAACGCTATTCGTGTGCCAACTCCCAACGTTTCATTGGCGATTTTGAATTTGAATCTGGAAAAACCAACCAGCAAAGAAGAAATCAATGAGTATCTGAAAGAAGCGGCTTTGCGCTCTGATCTGCAAGATCAAATTGACTACACAGCGTCCACTGAAATCGTATCCACGGATTTAGTGGGTTCGCGCGCTGCATCTGTTGTCGATTCACAAGCGACGATTACTTCTGATGATCGCGTAACCTTGTACGTTTGGTATGACAACGAGTTTGGTTACACTTGCCAGGTAGTGCGTGTTGCACAAAAAATGGCAGGTTTGTCTTTCGAGAACGTACCTAACTGGTAATCACAGAGCAAATTTACAGTGCTTGAAATAAAAACCCGGCTTGCCGGGTTTTTTGTTATTTATCATTCTAGATTTGGTACTTTACCTGGATGAAATTAAGCAAACCTTTACGTTGGGCGCTGGAAGCGCTGGTCTTTCTACTTGTCATCTATGGCATCTCGCGTTGGCAGTCGCGAGAAATGTTGCCCTCTGATGGCAGTGAAATGGCAACCCCCATGACACTCGTCACCCTTGAAGGTGATACGCAGTCTCTGTTTGACCCCGGCCAACGAACCCTTGTGTATTTCTGGGCACCCTGGTGCCGGGTTTGTGCTCTGAGTATCGGTAGTTTGCAAAATGTCGAAAATGACAAGTTACGAGTGGTTACGGTAGCGATGGATTTTGATTCAATAGAGGCTGTGACTGTGTTTGTCCAAAACCACCAGGTTACGGCTCCTGTAATGTTGGGTAATCGGCAACTCAGTAAAGAATTCCAGATACAAGGCTATCCTAGTTATTACCTGCTAGATGAGCAGGGCAGTATTGTGGCTAAGAGCATCGGGCTTAATACCTCCATTGGTATTAAGCTAAATGATTGGTTATCCCGGATATAAACTTTTGTGCTGCAGTTATAGCCCGGTTTTACTTGGGCTTGCAGGGGCTTTTGTGCTAGATTATTCCGCGTTTAAATTCCGGGAATAATTATAATGAGAATTAGTGCCAACTTTGACAGTGGCAACATCAAGGTGATTCGACAAAATGCACCTGATGATATCGAACTTCAGTTGAACAAAGACAATAATTCTGAATTCGCCCAGTGGTTTCATTTTTGTCTGGAAACCATGCCGTTTCAGGCCCACACACTTAAACTTACCGGGTTAAAAGACTCTGCTTACCCTGATGCTTGGGATGGTTATCAAGCGGTGGCTTCCTACGATAGAGAAACCTGGTTTCGAGTGGATTCCGAATTTGATGAAGGCACCCTTACCATTGAGTTTACTCCCGAAAATCAATTCACCTGGTTTGCCTACTTTGCTCCTTACAGCTACGACCGACACCTGGATTTGGTCGCCTGGGCACAAGCGCAATCCAGTTGCAGTGCGGCTTTTTTAGGCCATACCCTGGATGGTCGCGATATGACAATGCTGACCATTGGTGAGGAAGATGAAGGAAAACTCAAAGTCTGGATAACTGCGAGACAGCACCCCGGCGAAACCATGGCCGAATGGTTTGTGGAAGGTATGTTAGAGCGACTGCTCAACGAGGACGACGCAATGTGTCAGGCACTGTTAGAGCGCTGCGTATTTTACGTTATCCCCAATATGAACCCGGATGGTTCTGCGCGAGGACATCTGCGCACCAATGCCAATGGTGTTAATCTAAACCGCGTTTGGCACGACCCACAGGAAGACAATGAGCCAGAAGTGTTTTATGTGCTTAATAAAATGCGCGAAACGGGTGTCGATCTTTACCTTGATATTCACGGAGATGAAGCAATTCCCTATAACTTCATCGCAGGCTGTGAAGGCAACCCCGGATTTGACGAACGTATGGAACAACTGGAGGCGAAGTTTAGCGAAACTTTGCTGGCGGTAACGCCAGAGTTTCAGGTGGAGCAGGGCTATCCCAAAGATGCACCGGGTGAAGCCAACATGACAGTCGCATCCAATGCTGTGGGCAGTTACTTCGATTGCCTGGCATTGACTGTTGAAATGCCATTTAAAGACAATGATAAATTGCCCGATCCGCTATATGGCTGGAGCCCGGAACGCAGTAAGCGTTTTGGCGAAGACATGTTAACGGCGATTTTCAATATCAAACAACAATTAAGATAAATCTAATTACATAACTATAAAAACGGAACAATAAGTAAGAGGGCAAACCTTTGGAAGCATTTGGAAATTTTTTACTGCTGCTGGACAGCTATCTCGGGAGTTCATTCTGGTTCCCGTATGTATTACTAGGAACGGGTTTGTTTTTTACCCTCTATCTCAAGTTTCCTCAGATACGTTACTTTAAACATGCCATTAAAGTCGTTTCAGGTAAGTATGATCGAAAAGGAGATGAGGGGGATACCTCTCACTTTCAGGCGTTGACCACTGCCTTATCAGGTACAGTAGGCACCGGTAATATCAGTGGTGTTGCCCTGGCCATTTTCCTTGGGGGGCCTGCGGCACTATTGTGGATGTGGGTAACCGCATTTTTGGGTATGACCACTAAATTTGTTGAGGTCACTTTATCCCACAAGTATCGCGTCAAAACTGAAGATGGCACCATGGCGGGTGGTCCAATGTACTTTATGGACCGTCGTCTGAACATGAAGTGGCTGGCGGTGGGGTTTGCCATTGCTACGGTAATCAGCTCCTTTGGCACGGGTTCTTTGCCTCAGATCAATGGTATCTCCACCAGTATGGAAGCTACCTTTGGTATTGAGCCTATTTTAACGGGTGCTGTATTGGCAGTGTTGCTGGCGCTGGTTATCTTGGGCGGAATTAAACGTATCGCCGCTGTAACTTCAAAGATCGTGCCCTTCATGGCTGGCCTTTATATTGTGGGTGCTTTAGCCGTAATTTTTTACAACATCGAAAACATCGGTCCTTCATTTGTCTCTATTTTCGAATATGCCTTCACGGGCTCTGCTGCAGTGGGGGGGTTCTTGGGGGCGAGTTTCGCTTACGCCTTTAACCGTGGTGTGAACAGAGGTTTGTTCTCCAACGAAGCAGGTCAAGGTTCGGCTCCCATTGCTCACGCTTCTGCTAAAGCGCACGAGCCTGTATCCGAAGGTATGGTTTCCATTTTGGAACCTTTCATCGATACCATCATTATATGTACATTAACCGGTTTGGTAATTTTGTCTTCGGGTGTCTGGAACGAGAAGTTTGAGAACCAGTTTGACCGTACTGATATGGTGATTTTGTCGGGGCAATACGAGCAGAATAACGAGTCTAATAAACTCGAATTGTACAAGTATCTAAATCAAGACGGTGAACATTCTGTTGAATCATACACTGGTAAGATTGAAGTGGTGTCAGGCAAAGCGTTAGGTAAAGACTTTACCATCATAAACGCGCGCTCTATTGCCGAAGATGTCCGCTTTACGTTAAGTAGCAATGACGACCCCTTCACAGGCACATTGGAAGTGGTAGATGGTAAGTTTGTGAAAGAAAATATTGTGGTAACCGGTAAATCCTTGATCCACTCGGCAACCCTGACCACAAAAGCCTTTACACGCGGCTTTTTTGGGGAGTCTGGTCAGTACATTGTGTCTATTGGCTTATTGCTCTTTGCCTTCTCTACTGCAATTTCCTGGTCTTATTACGGTGACAGGGCGATGACCTATCTCTTAGGGCCGCGCTCTATCATGCCATATCGAGTATTTTACGTAGCGGGATTCTTCTGGGCTTCCTTCTCAGATACCACGCTGATTTGGTATCTGTCCTACGTGGCTATTGTCGTGATGACCTTGCCTAACCTGTTTGGTATTTTGATGTTGCGTAAAGAGATGCGCGAAACTGTTGATAAATATTGGCAGGACTTTGAAAAAGAACAGCAATCAAAATGATTCAAAGCGCGGCACCGACCGCGCCTTTTTATATCCCCGTTTTTGATAAACTTAAGCAAATCAATTTGGAGTAGTGTTAGTTAATGTCTATTGTGAATTGCATGTCATGCAACAAAAAGATATCCAGTCGTGCACAGTCTTGCCCTCACTGCGGCTTTTCTAAAAGTGGTATGTCTGAAGATGACACAGAACGCAAATTGCGTCACAAGCAGTATTTAAAAATTCAATCAATTAATACCCAGGCCGCGGCAGCGGTTATCCTTTTTGTTGCCGGTTTTGCCTACATGTATTGGGGGGGGATTGACCCTTCTGAAACAGAATGGTACATCGCCATGTCAATTTCGAGTGTTGGTTTTTTCTGGTATATCATCAATCGTATTCGTATGGTGATAGCCAAGCGCGCCAACCGTTAGAGTAAATAAATAGATGACACCAGAGAGCCTCTTACAGGCAATGACGCCTGAAATTTATGAGCGACTTCGTCAGTCAGTAGAGACAGGTAAGTGGCTCGACGGTGAGCCCTTGAGCGTGCAGCAGAAAGAAACCTGCATGCAAGCCATTATTATGTACCAGTCCAGAATACTGGCCAGTAAAGAGCACATGACAGTTAATGAGCACGGTGAAATCGTGCATTTATCGAAACGTGAATTAAAAGAACAATTCAATCCTCAGCAAGATATTGCCCGGTTCAGCCAAGATGATTTTTAGTAAACTTTTCCAACCTAAATACAAGCACAAAGACCCACTCATTCGCATTCAGGCCATAGATACGCTAAGTGCTGAAGAATCGCAACACAAGTCGGTACTACACGAGTTGGCCTTCAATGACAGCGATAGCCGAGTGAGTGTTGCTGCCCTAAACAAACTCAACAATTTTGATCTTTGGTGGAAGATGATGGAAATTGCCAAAGATGAACGCATTGCCAAACACGCGCGAAGGAAAGTTGAAGGGGCTTTGTTGGGCAGCAACGACGTGGCGATTTCACCGCAGGCCAGAACAGCGTTTATTAAAGAGTGCAAAAATAATTCTCTCCTTGAAGTGCTATTGCAAAAGCAGGCCATTGACGAATCTGATACGGCTTTGTATTTAGCTGTAATCAAGCGACTGAACAAGCCGCAATTGACCCTAAGAACAATGCTTAATACCGCTAATAAAGCGCTGCAACAATCGCTGTTTGAGGACGTTAAGGATGAAAGTGAGCTGTTGAGGATCGCTAAAAAGTCAAAAGACGAAGCGTTGACCAAACAGGCGCAACAGCGGATTGAGGCAATACAAGCAGAAAGAGAAAAACCAAAACAATTAGAAAAAGACAGTACCTTGGTGTTGTCAAAATTGTTGGCTCTGACAGAAGAGCAAGAATACGAAAAGTTTGCTCGGACGCGTGAGGAACTACAGCAAAAATTTGCAGTGCTAAAAGGGGATTTTGAAATACTCGATCCAGAGTTAGCAGAGTCGTTTATTCAAAAATACGCTGATATTGAACAAAAGCTCGAAAACAAAGCGCAACGTCTGCAAGGTGAATGGGACGAAGAGCAGGCGCTGGCTCGCACCAGTGCCGCGTTGAAAGAAGCAACAGAGCGTTGTGAGCAAGTCCTTTCCGTGGTAGAGCAGGCATTAAGTGGTCATGCTGCACAGATTACTCTCGGTGAGCTTGAGTCTTTCAACGAGAAAATCAGTCTGGCAGAACAAGACCTTGATAAGATGCTGGCGGCTAATTTAAGTGATGCTGAACGCCGCGGTATTGAAAAGCTGATCAATCAACTATTGAGCAGTCGCACCAGTCTGGATGCCTTGCCTGCTTTGCAACAGGCGTTAGTACAGGCCGAGGAGCTGTTAACCCAATTTCAGAAGCTCAATACACCCAATGACATCAGTCAAATCGACGCTGCTCAGGCTCACCTGGATGAAACAGCTTCCCGCTGGAAGGATTTATCTTCCGCTTACCCTTCTATCTGGCCCAAAGCGTTGCAAAATCGTTGGAAGGAAAGCGCTTCTCAATGGCGTAAAGCCATTAAAGAGTTGCGTAATACGCTGCATGACAAGGTGTCGCGTATACGCGGACGACTCAATGGCATTAGCCGCACAATAGAGCAGGGAAGGTTTAAACAGGCGCTGCGCCACTATGAGCAAGTAAAAGCTGAGTTTTTACTATTACCTGAAAATCAACAAGCGAAAATGTCGCGCCAGTTTGAAAAGGTTAAAGAGCAAATCGAAAACCTGAAGGATTGGCAGGCTTATGTTGCGACCCCTAAAAAGCCTGAACTGTTGAAAGAAATTGAGCAACTGGTACTAAACCCAATTGAGCCTGAAGACCAGGCTGAGCGAGTGAAAGCGCTGCGTAAAGAATGGAATTCTCTCGGGGTTGTTGATACTGAAACCGATGAATTGCTGAACAAAGCCTTTGATCTGGCTTGTGAGGAAGCTTTTAAGCCTTGTCGTGAATTTTATGCCGCTCAGGAACAAGAACGTTTGCAAAACCTCAATGCCAAAAAAGCGTTGCTACAGGCGTTAGCAGATGCACCTCAAGAAAATGTCCCGGAGTTAAGTAAAACTCTGAGAGAATTTCAGGCTGACTGGAAAAGCATTGGGGCGGTAGATTACAAAGAGCTAGATTCTTTAAACCAAGAGTACAAGCAAACCGTTGAGCCAATAAAACAGCGAGTAAACCAATTCTACCAGGATAACGCGGAAGTTAAACAAGGTCTGTTGCAAAAGGCCGAGGCTCTATTGCAGGTTGAGGACTGGAAAGAGGCTACTAATAGCGCCAAAAAGCTTCAGGAGCAGTGGAAGAAAATTGAATTTGCCGGGCAGCGACTGGAGAATAAATTGTGGGCTGATTTCCGCAGCATCAATGACAAGATTTTCGCTAAAAGAGAAACCGCAATCAACGCAGAAAATGATGCTGCGACCCAGCGGATAGCAGATTTACACGAGCAATTGAAAGCAACCGCAGGCGCGATTTTAGATAGCGCTAAAAAGTCAGAAATCACTGAATTCATTGAACTGCAACTGAGTCCGGCTTTACAAGAGCTGCAAGCCTTGCCACGTAAGCTTAACGCAGATGCTTTCCAATTTGCGCAACAATTAAAAGCAAAACTGGAAGAGAAGTTGTTGTATCTCGGTGATACTCAGCGCCATGAGCAATATCAGGCGGTGTTTGATGTAATGCAACAATGGCAACACTCAAACGCTCCCGACGTAGCTGCTGAACTACCTAATTATTGGCGTCAGGCGTTTCATACTGCGAACGTAACAGAGCACGATTTAGGGCATTTTGACCGCCATCAGCTGACCCTTTTATTGGAGTTGTTGTTGGATAAAAACTCACCTTCTGAGGACGCTGAGCAGCGCAAGCAAATGCAGTTGCAATTGATGACTCTGAAGCTCCAGGATGGTGTAAATCTCGATCCGGATGAGATCCTGCGCAGCTGGATCACTCTCGGAAGTCTTAGTAAAGCTGACGAGGTTTTATTAGAGCGTATTAAGGCTTTATTTTTAAATTAGCCAGGCTCTAACAAGATAGTTGCCCGGGATGCATCTGCAGTGAATACCGGGCAATAAACTATTGACTTAACTCACCTTTGATATCGCTACTCATAACTTTTCGAGCAATATCAAAATCCAGCCCCTGACTCAGTAGATAGTGTAATTTTGCTAATGCAGCCTCCGGTGTCATATCCATTCCAGAAACGACACCCACTTGCTGTAATGATTTCCCTGTTGCGTAACCTTCCATGTTCACTTTGCCATGCATGCATTGGGTGCAATTAACCACCATAATCTGTTGCTCACAGGCGTTTCTCAGTTCGTTTAAAATGCCTTCGCTTTGAGGAGCATTGCCAACTCCATAGCTCAACAATATCAGTGCTTTTACCGGCTGCATCAGCGTATTTCTGATGACCTTGTCACTAATGCCTGGATAGAGGGTAATTACGCCTACTGGCTGCGGTGCAACTTCGTTTATTTTTAAACAATTGCCTTTTGGCAAAGACACACTGCCTGCGACCAGCTCAATATTTATTCCCGCTTGCAACAATACAGGATAGTTAGGCGAGGTAAATGCATCAAAGCCATCGGCATCGGTTTTACGGCTGCGATTACCCCGCAATAGTTTATTGTTGAAGAACAGTGAGACTTCTGGAATGGGGTAGTTAGCGGCTATATACAGGGCATTCAACAGATTGGTTTGTCCGTCTGAGCGCAACTCTGCCAATGGGATCTGTGAGCCTGTAACAATAACGGGCTTGTCCAGCTCATCCATCATAAAAGACAGAGCTGAAGCCGTAAAAGCCATAGTGTCAGTGCCGTGCAGGATAATGAAACCATCAAACTGTTGGTAATTTGCCTCAATATCTTTGGCAATCTGCATCCAATGAGAGGGATCCATATCAGATGAGTCGATGAGGGAATCGTATTCGTGAATGACGAATTCGGGCATTTCTGGTCGATAGAATTCTGGCATTTTCTCCACAGTTGCGGCTAAAAAGCCTTTGACTGGAACATATCCCTTATCTGATGGGCGCATGCCAATCGTACCGCCTGTGTAGGCGACATATATTTTCTTCTTTTGCATTTTTGTGCGGTTTTATGGCCTTGTGAATTTGTGCACAGTATGACATTTAAAGAGGGGGAAAAAAAAGATTTATGCGGGCTCAGAAGTTATATTTCGCGGGATACAGACATAAAAAACCGGGCGTCACTGCCCGGTGAAAGAGAATTGATAATACGTTAACGCTGTCTATATTATCACCAGTTGGTGTATTTATTAAACATTTTTTACAGCATTAGCGTATTTTTTTCTTTTTGCTTGATTGTGAGTGCCTTTTGTCCTTTTTTAGACTTAAAAATCACACATCATGCACAATGCATAAATACCACGAGGATCGTTCAACTTGGCGATATCTTCGTAATCGGCAACCAGTTCTTGCACCATCTGCATCAATCGGTGATCGCTGTCTACCTGGATGGCTTTACCGATAATAGAGGAAGCGCCACCGAAGAATTCCTTCCAGAAAAGTTCTTCAGGTGAAAGTGTTCGCTCAACGTATTGAGTGTCGTAGCTGTCCATTTCTGCAAGCGCTGCCGCAGCTTTTACGGCATCGTTCAGGTAACCCAGTTTATCTACCAGACCGAGCTGCTGTGCAGTTTCACCTATCCAGACTCTGCCTTGTGCCACTTCATCCACCCGCTCAGGTGTCATGTTTCGGGCGTCAGCGACCAGCGTAATAAACTGATCATAGCCATGTTCAATACTGCGCTGGAAAATATTTCCGATTTGAGGGTTGAGGGTTCTGGCTGCGGAAAAAGCACCAGTGAATTCCGTGGTGCCAACCCCATCACTATTGATACCAAGCCAAGCAAGGGTGTCCTCATAGGTCATAAACATGCCGAAGATACCAATTGAACCTGTAATAGTGGAAGGAGCCGCCCAGATTTCGTCGGCATTGGCGGATATCCAATAGCCACCAGATGCCGCCATTGAACTCATCGATGCTACTACAGGTTTACCAGCCTCTTGCAGTAATTTGACTTCTTGGCGGATGATCTCAGAAGCAAACGCACTACCTCCCGGAGAATCTACCTGTAATACCACTGCTTTGATGTTGTCATCTTCCCTGGCTTTACGCAGCAATCTAGCGGTGCTGTCTCCACCAATGGTACCTGCTTTTTGTGAGCCGTCTAAGATTGTGCCTTTGGCCACCACGATACCCACTTTGTCGGTACCGTTATTCATCAGCATCGGATTGGGTTTAACCAGTTGCAGATAGTCACCAAAACTGATGTTGTTATAGCCTCTTTTCGATGCATCTTTATCAGCAACTTGAGTAATTTCCAGTAGTACTTCTTCGCGAGTTTTAAGTGCATCAACCCAATTATTGTCTAAAGCGTACTGAGCAAAGTTACCATTTGCCTGTTCAAACTTTTCCATAAAGGCGTCGATGCGCTCATCGAAGTTTTCAACACTAAAACCTCTGGCCTCGGCCACATCGGCTTTATACTGATCCCAAAGGCTTGTTAACCACGCCTGATTCGCTTCTTTTGCTTCTTCTGACATGTCATCACGTAGCACGGGTTCAACCGCTGACTTGAAGGTGCCCACTCTGAACACGTGAGTTTTTGCTTTAAGCTTTTCTAACGCTGACTTGAAATAGGTCTGATAGCGTCCGAAGCCATCCAGAAACATGAAGCCCATGGGGTTGAGATATACGTGATCTGCGTGGCTGGCCAGGTAATATTGGCCCTGTGAATAGTAATCGCCAACAGCATAAACAGGTTTACCTGAACCTTTAAAATCTTCAATAGCCAAAGCGATTTGTTTGAGCTTATCCATCCCTGCGCTACCAAGACCATGAAGATCCAGTACCATGGCACTAATACGGCTGTCTTCTCTGGCATTTTCGATGGTCAGCAAGACGTCTTGCAACAACACTTCGGGATTGTCATCCCGCTGGTCGAAAGCTTCACGCATAAACTCGTCGAATGGATCCACGCTTTGTTTTTGAATGACCACATCACCATACAGGTTTAAAACAAACGCGGAGTTCTTTGGTACGCTGATCTTGTCATCTTGGGACATTATTGCGGCAATGATAAATACCACGATCCCGATGAAAACAAGGTTAAACACCAAATTGCGTAGAAAATTTAATAGCGACCAAATCCCTTTGAAAAACGATTTTGTCCAACTCTTATCTGCAGACATAATTCTCTCATATTCTAACAACTGTCTATAATCGTACCTAAACTCAGGCCAATAACACAGCCAGAAATGTAATTTTTTATGTTGTGTACAGAAGCAAAATCGTTACACTGAGAATAAAAACAGGTAAGACCAGTTAGTTATGAATAAAAATCCTCATTACCCTCACTTATTTGAACCGCTTGATCTGGGGTTCACGACATTAAAAAATCGTACTTTAATGGGCTCAATGCACATTGGCCTCGAAGAAGAGAAAGGCGGCCATGAAAAAATGGCAGCTTTTTACGCAGAGAGAGCCGCGGGCGGTGTTGGCTTGATTGTGACTGGCGGTATCGCACCTAATTATCAAGGGTGGGTTATGCCCTTTGCCGCTCGCATGACCAAAAAGAGTCACGCTAAAAAGCACCAGCAAATTACCCAAGCGGTGCATGAGCAGGGCGGTAAAATATGCATGCAAATACTCCATACCGGACGTTACGCTTATCATCCTTTTGCCGTGGCGCCCTCAGCGCTGAAAGCGCCTATTAACCAGTTTAAGCCTAAAGCGTTGTCCGCACGCGGTGTTAGACAAACCATTAAAGATTATGGCAAAAGCGCCTTGATGGCTAAACATGCGGGCTATGATGGGGTAGAGGTCATGGGCTCTGAAGGGTATCTGATAAATCAGTTTCTGTGTCCCAGAACCAATCACAGAGATGATGAATGGGGTGGTTCTTTCGAGAATCGCGCACGCTTCGCAGTGGAGACAGTTAAATCCGTGCGTGAGCATGTGGGCACTGACTTTATCATTATTTTCAGATTGTCTATGTTAGATTTGGTGGAAGGCGGCAGTAATTGGCAGGAAGTGGTGGCCTTAGCCAAAATGATAGAGGAAGCGGGTGCTACTATTATCAATACTGGCATAGGTTGGCATGAAGCGCGTGTACCGACAATTTCCACGTCCGTGCCAAGAGCCGCGTTTACCTGGGTTACAGAACGTCTGAAAGGGGAAGTCTCTATTCCCTTGATCACCACTAACCGCATTAATACCCCTGAAGTGGCGGAAGAGATTCTGGCCAGCGGTCAGGCAGACATGGTGTCCATGGCGCGTCCATTTTTAGCTGATTCCGATTTTGTGAAAAAGGCACAAGAGGGCAAGGCGGATCGCATAAACACCTGTATTGCCTGTAATCAGGCCTGTCTGGACCATGTTTTTCAACGCAAAAGAGCCTCGTGTCTGGTAAATCCGCGCGCGGGATATGAAACAGAGCTCAATTTCCCGTTAACCAATCACAAGAAAAAGATTGCTGTTGTAGGTGCCGGTCCAGCTGGTTTGGCATTTTCCTGCTATGCAGCAGAGCGTGGTCACGAAGTACATCTGTTTGATCAGGCGAGCATTATTGGTGGGCAGTTCAACTACGCAAAACGCATTCCTGGCAAAGAAGAGTTTTATGAGACATTGCGTTATTTCGATAATCGTTTAAAAGATGCCGGGGTGCATGTGCACCTTAATAGTCCTCAAACAGCCGAAAGCATTGCCAAAGGCGGTTTCAATGAAGTGGTGTTGGCCACGGGAATTCGACCCAGGCAGCTGGCCATCGAGGGAATTGAGCATGAGAAAGTCATGACCTATCTGGATGTGTTACGCGACAATAAACCCGTCGGGCAAAAAGTGGCTATCATTGGGGCTGGCGGTATCGGTTTTGATGTTGCCGAGTTTATTGCTGAGGAGCACTCGCTTACCGTTGATCCGGAAAAATGGCTGAAAAATTGGGGCATAGATAAGGACTACAAGGAACGTGGGGCACTCACTGAACCCGAGCATCCCCCATGTGAGAAGGAAATTTATTTGTTGCAACGCAAAACCTCGAAAGTAGGTAAGGGGCTGGGCAAAACCACAGGCTGGATCCATCGAACGTCACTACAACAAAAAGGCGTTAAGATGATGCCCGGTGTGACTTATGACCGAATAGATGACACCGGGTTGCACATAACTATCGACGAAAAGCCAATGCTTTTGGCGGTTGATACAGTAATTGTCTGTGCGGGACAAGAGCCATACAAAGCTTTCCATGAAGAGTTAGCCCAGCTGTCTGACGCTACCGTGCATATTATTGGTGGTGCAGATGTTGCCGCAGAACTTGATGCCAAGCGCGCTATTCGTCAGGGAGCAGAGCTCGCTGCTGTCATCTAGATGACGAGCAAGGCACGTTTGCGTGCCTTGCTCAATGTATCGTTTAGCAACTGTGTCTAATCGGAAACAGTTCACAAATCACTAAATTTCCTTTTGAAAAGTGAAGCAACAATTGCCACACTGTTGTCACGCTCAATCTGGCAAAACAATGTTTTGTCTGTAAGGAATCTATTCTATGAAGATTAAAATTACAGCTACTGAACGGCGCTCCTCTCGCGCGTTTGTTGCTTTTTCGCTGGCTGCTTCGGTTTTGTTAGCAACGGGTCAGGCACAGGCCAATCGGTTTGGTATCGATGGTGGTGAGACTGCCACAGGTTTACAGGGCATGACCTGTGCTCAATCTAATTGTCACTCTTCCGGACAGGATTTCAAGTCTTCTCTGGCTTTTTCCGGAGACACGGAGGTCACGCCAGGCAGTGTAAATGATGTCAGTTTAGTCTTGAGTTTTAGTGCTCCCTCAAGCGTTACCTCGGCTGTTGCCGGATTTCAGGCGGAGTTATCCGATAGTAACGCCTTTTTGATCGCAGGGGATGCACAGCTGGTGGATGACGGCAAATTGAGTCACATGACGCCGCAATCCGCCTCCAGCAATACCGCTACTTTCTCGTTTCAATGGCAGGCACCTGAAGTGGAGGGCAGTGTAACCCTTTATGCTTGTTCTCAACCAGCGAATAACGATTTCTTGCAAACTGGCGATGACTCTTCTCCTGCCTGTATTGAGCAGGTGATTAGCGTGGCAGAAGAGGATGTGATTGATCCAGTAGAGCCAAGTAATTTTGTGGCTTACGATTATGATGGTGACGGATTAGCTGATGTTGGTGTGCGCAGACCTTCCAATTTTTATCAATACATAAGTAATTCATCCGATGCTGAAATCCAGCGTCACGTATTCGGTCAAAACAGTGCTGACATCCCGGTTTCAGGAGATTTTGACGGTGATGGTATCGCGGATATTGCTGTGAGAAGGCCGTCCACTTTCTTTTGGTACATTAAGAACAGTTCCGATGGTGAGATTCAACGGATTCAATTCGGTCGTAACGCCGATGATATTCCCGTCCCAGCAGATTATGACGGTGACGGTATCACGGACGTTGCCGTTCGACGTGCGTCCAACCAAATGTGGTACATATTGAATTCCAGTGATGGCGAGATCCAACGTATTAATTTTGGGTTGCAGGAAACTGATATTCCTGTGCCTGCAGATTACGATGGCGATGGTATTGATGATGTGGCGGTCAGAAGACCATCCAACTTTACCTGGTATATTCTGCGTTCCTCAGATGGTGAGATAGACCGTATTGTATTTGGCAGAGATCAAGATGATATTCCGGTTCCTGCTGATTATGATGGTGATGGTAAAGCCGATGTGGCAGTGCGTCGTGCTTCAAATCAATTTTTCTACATACTGAATAGTTCAGACAGTGAAATTCAGCGCATTAACTTTGGTAAACAGTCCGAAGACGTGCCTATTGTTGCGGATTACGATGGCGACGGTAAAGCCGATGTCGCCGTGAGAAGGCCCTCTACCCAATTCCAATACATACTGCGCAGTAGTGATGAATTGATAGAGCGCATTCAGTTCGGTCGTCAATCCACTGATGTGCCTCTAGCTGGCCCGGTGCTAACACGCATGGAGATGGTGGAGCAGGCGAATACCGCCGGTAAAAGATTAGCTGTTGTTGAAGAAGAATGGGCTGATATGGATTTTATCCAGCAAGAACCACAATAACTTGCTAACCAGACGTAATGGCTGATGTCGCATCAGCCATTACTTATCTTTAATCCCAATGTTCGAAATACTCATCCAGGTCGCTGATTTGCTTTTCAACGTTTTCAGCACCTGGAGTACCGAGATACAAGAATCCCATAATTTCATCTTGTTCTTCTAAATATAGCGCTGACTTCAGGTTTTCGTCTTGGGCGTACGCACCAGTGCGCCAAATTCCTTGAAAGCCCTGTGCCACTGCGGCCATTTGCATTGCGCTCATGGCGCTCGCTGCAGCAGCTACCTGTTCAACCCAAGGTACTTTGGGATGCTCTTTGTACTTCATGATGGTAATAATCACCATGGGAGCTCTGAGCGGTAGTTCGGGGGCTCTTTCGATATCCCTGTCACTCATGTCACTGGCGATAGCTGCTTGCTCAAGTAGATCACCGAGTTTTTTCCTGCCATTACCTTCACAAACAATGAATTGCCAAGGTTTTAGTGAGGCATGATCAGGGGCCCTGAGGGCGGCTCTTTTAATATTGGCAAGTGCCTCACCACAAGGCGCAGGTTCTTTCAGGCGAGGTTGCGACTGTCGGTTCACAAGTAATTCTATTGCATCCATGTGCAAATACCTTTGGTTATCAGCCAATTTACGGTGATTTATAACCAAACATTGAGGCATTTACAAACGCTAATGTCAAAAACTATGGGTGAAACAGCGGCTGATATGGTTTGAGCATTTTACCTTTTAAGGTACTAAACTGTATCTGCACAACATTCCATCTGATGGAGTTGCTAGAATATGAGCAATGACAAGTCCAAAGCGAAAAATAATGCTAACTCTGACAACAAGGTGTCGGGAGGATTTATGGGATTTTTCAAACGCCACAAGACTAAGGTCAACAATAAGCCAACCGTTTCAGATACGTTAGTTCAATTTGCGGAAGAAGATTCGAAGCGCATAGCTGTGCTTATCAAAAATTGGTTAGAAGCCGATGAGAAAGCCAGAAACAAGCTTATTAAGGGTAATAAGTCTCGCAGATAATAACGGGCAGAAGTGACGAAACAATTCTGGGCCCGCAGGCCCAGACAGCAATTTATCAGGCGCTTTCAGAAGCAGACATTAAATCAATTTCTGAATCGCTGTTATCACGTTCGATGTACATTTTGATCAATTCAGCAGGTTTGAATCCGCACGCCATAGACATTGCCAGGAATTGGTTCATGCTAGGTGAACCTACGTTTTTTTCCCAGTTCTCATAAGTTTTACGTGTTTTAACGCCAGCAAATTCTGCCATTTGAACTGTAGTCTTACCCGCTCTTAAGCGCATGATGCGTAAATCAGTACCTGTAATAATCATCTTTTAACACCCCATCTATTAAAGATTAAATTGGAATCATGGAATTCATTCTTTCAGTGATGTAATGGTAAAAAATATTTTGTGGGACGAGATTAACATGCCTAAAAAAGACCTCTGAAATTTAATAAGTGTATGAAATAAAAAAGAAAAAAGTTTGAATTTTTTTTGAAGCGTTTACATTTTTTAGGCCTTCAGGGGCATTAATGGCCCGGATACCATTAAAATTGCGGTTATTGGGAATGATAACTTCTCTCATTCTCTTCTGGAGAGCAGTGTGATGTGCTTGTTCTTAAACATAACAAAGTACATATTTGTCACATTCTGCAGTGAGAGTCGCTGAAAATAATATTCGTGGAATATTAAGAGTGAAATTTATACCTGGTTTATAGCCAATGTCTTACACCTAAGTAAATGATTTTCTTATACATACAGTGTCAATATGGAGATGTGCCGCCACAGTTTAGTCTGATCGAATGGAAGAAAAATTTGAGTCTTTGAGGGTAAAGTTCAGGCACCTGCAAAAGGTGCCTGAGGATTGAATATACTAGTATTCGGCGTTGCCAGGCGTTCTGGGGAAAGGAATGACATCTCTGACATTTTGCATACCAGTGACATAAGCTACCAGTCTTTCAAATCCAAGGCCAAATCCAGAGTGAGGCACTGAGCCGTAGCGTCTTAAATCGCGGTACCAGCTATAGTCTTCTTTTACCAGATCCATTTCTTCCATACGTTGGTCGAGCACGTCCAGGCGCTCCTCACGTTGCGAGCCACCGATGATTTCTCCAATTCCCGGGGCGAGTACATCCATGGCTGCCACCGTCTTACCATCGGGATTCATGCGCATGTAAAAGGCTTTGATATCTTTAGGGTAATTCTGCATGATGATGGGAGCTCCCACATGCTCTTCAGCCAGATATCTCTCATGTTCAGAGGCAAGGTCAATTCCCCATTCCACAGGGAACTCGAATTTTTTGCCACAGTTTTTCAAAATTTCAATGGCATCGGTGTAGTCCATGCGCACGAAGTCTTGTTCTATGACCTTTTCCAGACGGCTAACCGCTTCTTTGTTGATACGTTGTGCGAAGAATGCCATATCATCAGCACGTTCTTCTAATACGGCTTTGAATACATATTTCAACATGTCTTCTGACAGCTGCGCAATATCAGCAAGGTCGGCAAAGGCTACTTCCGGCTCAATCATCCAGAATTCAGCCAGATGTCTACTGGTATTGGAGTTTTCAGCTCTGAAAGTCGGACCAAAGGTATATACCTTAGAAAGTGCACAGCAGTAAGTTTCTACATTTAACTGACCTGATACAGTCAGAAATGCCTCATTGCCGAAAAAGTCTTGTGAATAGTCGACATCGCCTTTGTCGTTGCGTGGTAAATTCATCATGTCCAGCGTTGAAACTCTGAACATTTCACCTGCGCCTTCAGTGTCACTGGCAGTAATAATTGGCGTACTGATCCAGTAGTAACCACGTTCGTGGAAGAATCGGTGAATTGCTTGGGATAAACAGTTTCTCACACGTGTTACGGCACCAATAACATTGGTTCTGGCTCGCAGGTGCGCGTGCTCGCGCAAAAATTCGATGCTGTGACGTTTGGCGGCCATTGGATAAGTGTCGGGGTTTTCCACCCAACCCAATACTTCAACCGCTGTGGCTTCGATTTCCAGTGCTTGTCCGGCACCCTCAGATTCTTTGAGTACACCAGAAACGGAAACAGAGCAACCTGCTGTAAGTTTTTGCACATCAGCGTAATTATTCAGGGTATTTAATGCGATGACCTGAACTGGGTCAAAGCAGCTGCCATCATGCACTGCAACAAAGGATAAACCAGCTTTGGAATCGCGACGTGTGCGAACCCAACCTTTCACGACAATTGTGTCTCCTGCATTGTACTTTCCACTAAGTACATCTACGACGGCGGCGTGTGCCATTCAAATCTCCAATCAAGAATTTAGTTAAGTCACTTTGATAGCGACAAGAGGTTTTCAGGGTTACACAGAGTAACCGGATATCGTATGTTACTTTTTGTGTGCTGATAGACAAGCGTAAAACGCTAAAAAGTTAGATTTTTAGCGTTAATTAGCCAGAAGAGAAGGGTTCATTAATTTACTACTGCTATTTTGCTCAGAGTGTTTTATGTAATGAGAGGTAATTTGTTCTATTTTCCCCTCGTTTTTTAAACTATCAATGGCCTTATTAATTGGCGTCAGTAAGTGGGCATGTTCTTCTCTTAGGCGAAAGTGTAGGTCTCCTTGCGAATGCTGCGCGCCAAAGGCGATGCTGATCCCAATTTGTTCTGCCCAATAACTAGCGGGCAGATCGCCCATAATGACCGCTTTTACGCGACCGATCTGCAATGCTTTAATCAGCTGATGTTCAGAATTAAAATCGATGCGTTCAAACATTGTATCATTGTTGTAAAGGTAGCCCCTGACCGTGCCTATTTGCTGGTGATGCATCTGCTCCAGTGTGCTGAATAGATGTTGATTTTCAGGCAGGGTAACCAGGAACTCGCGAATTTCTATTAAGCCTTCACTGATCACGAATCCCTCGGGTATTTTATGATCGGCAAACCAACTGGGGCTGGTAACATCAAAATCCAATTCACCTTTCTCCAACGCCATAAGGGTTCTTTTGGGAGGGAGTTCAGTGGGTACGCCGAGAATATTGGCTTCGGCCAGAACGGCACTGACTAATTCAGCCACAATACCCGGGTGTTCCGCATCCGGAATGAAATAGGGATACCAAGCACTGGAGCCGGAAATATCAAACTTTAAGGTGGCTATTGGTTTGGTCGCGCCTCGGTAATCGTCAGCGGCACATGGGAAGATTGCGACGAACAAACTTAAAACCATCCAAATTGTTAGCTTATTGCTCATCATGAAGTAGTGCTGACTCAATTGATTGATGGACGTACCGAAAGTTGTTTAAGGGAGGAATTATCAATATTCAGTCAGGGAAAACAATACTACTTTTGGTTAAAAAGAGTGCAGGCCAAAATTGGTTTGTAGTAGATGCTTGCCACATTAAGGAGAATATAGTCCTGGTTTGGCTTTATCTGTTCAGCGTGAGTTGTTTTGTGAAATGAATTTTATGCTCGGTAATTGCATTACCTTTGGTGAAACCAGTAATGTCGTAACCATTGCTCAGCAGCATGGTCAGCATAGGCTTGAATTGATTCATGGACTTCACTTCAATGGTGTCGAATTTATTTTCAAGGCACCATTTTTCTTGAGCTTGCAACAATGTTTTAGCAATGCCTCTACCGCGATACTGCGGTGTGACAGCCCCTAACCAGCTGTAAAAGGTATGTTTATCCTGAGGGTAACCCAGTTTAAAGGCTACGAGTTCATTATTCTCAATGTAGCCTAAGCAAAGGTAATTGTTGCCCACTCGCGCTTGTAATTCATCGATAGTGGAGGTTTGTCGCATTTCCGGAATACTGTTTTTCAGGTCAAGTGCAGCCTGAAGGGAGATTTCAGTCACCATAATGCTGAAAGGGTTTTACCTGCGTCCTTTATTTTGTAAATTAGCGGCACCGTTTGTGGCTTGCACTCTTCCCTGGCGTTGTTGCTGTACATGTGCCATTTCGTGAGGTAGGTGCTGTGCCTGACCGGAACTGAGGTGAATATTACTGCCCTGGGTGTAGGCTTGGGCTTGCATTCGTTGCGGTTGGGCAGAGTTTGTCTGTACTCTGACATCGGCCATATTGTGACCCGACGCTTGTTCCACGCCCCTTTTCAAATTAGCTGGGATACCAGTGTTGTTGTTTCGACCATTCATAATTACGCCTCCAATATCTGTTTCAGTGTAGCACGCAGAAAATACAAAGACTATTTTTGCAAGGTGGGGCTGTAGTGGCGCTTAAGCCACGCACTCAATCCGTCAAGACCCGGGAACAAGACCCGCTCTGTAATGTTAGATTGATCCAGTTTGTCCCTCACTTCCCATTTGATTTCTTTGGGGATGACTATGGCAACGTTATCGATAGCGTGTTTTTCCAGCAGGTCGTCTAATAACAGATGCGCGCCTGAAGCTACAGAAAAAAGTGCGTGTTGGTTTACAATGCGTGCGTCAGTGGATGGTGGTTCATAAAAAATGAAGAACTCCTCTTTACTCATTAAATCGAATTCGTCCAGGTCTTTTACCAATGATTCCAGCATTTCCAATGTGAAGACATTTCCTCCTTCGTTGTCCAGACAATCTCGCATTTTTTTGGGAAACTGTTTATAGGCATCGTGATAATTTACCTTCCAGATAATGCCATCCTGATCGGCATAATCAATATCGGCAGTGGCAAAGTGCATTGCTACCAAGGGGGAGTAGGTCCAGTCTAACATCCGGGTTGGCAAACCGTGATGTTGGGCAATCGTCAACCAGTGCCAGATGGCATTGGTCGTATCGAAATTATCATGGCCGTATTTTCTGAAGTTGCGCAACAGATGTTTTTCCAAAGGTTGGAACTCACCGCCCAAGCGCATCAGTGAGGTCTTTAAATCAAACTTTTCAGAGGGTTGGCCGCGAAACGCGTAAGGACTTCGATAACGCGAGATTTCATCATTCCATGAACCCGCAAAAAGCAGTTCGTGAAGGTGGCTCCAGGATTTAGCGATGATGGTTTGCAACTGAATATTCTCCATACACAAAGACCGCTGTTAAAAAACGCGCAAAAAAAAGCCCGGTAAACCGGGCTTAATGTTGTTAAAGAACTTTGACCAGGGCTTCTGCAAGGTCGTCTACATTGCTTTGCGATATACCGGCAATATTGACACGGCTGGAATCTACAAAATACACCGCACTATCAGCGCGCATTTTCTTTACTTGCTCTGGTGAGATGCACAGGAAGGAAAACATGCCTTTTTGAGAATTTACAAAATCAAAATCCATGCTGGCACCTTTATCTTTAAGTTTTTGCACCAGCATGGCTCTGAGTGATTTCATACGCGTGCGCATGTCGGTCACCTCAGATTGCCACAATGCTTTGAGTTGCTCATCATTAAGGATGATATCAACAATGGCAGCTCCCCATGAAGGAGGCATAGAGTAATTCGCTCTGGCCACGCTCTGAATTTGAGTTTGTAAGCTCTGACGAGTCGCCTTGCTGTTGGTCACTACACAAGCCATACCCGTTCTTTCGCGATAAAGGCCGAAATTTTTAGAACAGGATGCAGATAAAATCATCTCTGGCAAATTTTCTGACAGCAGTCTGATGCCATAAGCGTCTTCGTCGAGACCATCACCAAATCCTTGATAGGCCACATCAATAAAAGGGATGAAGCCTGTTTTTTGTGCTGCTTCTAATACGGCTTGCCATTGTGTTTGACTCAGGTCTTGTCCTGTGGGGTTATGGCAGCAACCATGTAACAGCACGATGTCGTCTTTTTTAACGGAGTTAAGGGTTTCCATCATGGCGTCAAAACGAATACCGCGACTTTCTTTGTCGAAGTAAGGGTATTTTTCAATACGCAAACCCGCAGTTTCGAAAATAGGAATGTGGTTAGCCCACGTAGGGTCACTCACCCAAACTGTGGCGTTAGGGTTGCCTCGTGCAATTAGTTCAGCAAGCAGACGCAAAGCACCCGTACCACCCGGTGTTTGCACCGCAGTGATGCGATCTTCAGTAACAGCTGGGTGACTTGCACCAAACAAAAGTGCTTTCATTCCAGTCAGAAAACCTGCTACACCTTGCGGGGCAATGTAAGTTTTGGTGGTTTCTGAGTCGAGAAGTAATCGCTGCGCCTTGGTTACCGACTCCAGAATCGGAGTATTGCCATTTTCGTCTTTGTAAACACCCACACCTAAATCAATCTTTTTAGGATTAGTGTCTTCTTTGAACGCTGCTGATAATCCCAAAATTGGGTCTGCGGGTAAGGCGGGTAATACTTCGAACATGTTTTTCCTCAGTCACTAATGGTAATCGCACCTGATTCGTGGTGCCCAATGGCCGCTATTATGAACATTTTGGCGGCGCATTACGAGTACTTGAGCGCCTTTAGTGGCTGAAAAAACGATTTTTAAAACGCTAACTTCCATAAATTGAAAACTGCTGTTTAATATCTCCAGTAATTTCCGCCTTTTCATTAAATGTACGCTCGTACCAAAAGGCTTCGCTATTGTCATCAATCCAAAAAATAGTAGAGGTTCTGGTACCATAACCTTGGGTATTAATGAAAATGGAAGACAACTGTTTTTCCCAGATTTCCGGTACACCGGTTTTAGGCAGCAGATGATCTTCTGCTTTGTCCTCATTGCGCATTAATTCGAGCAAGATCTCCGGTTCAACTTGATTCATCTGTTCACAATAGTGTTTCAGCGCCTGAACACCCTTGTTAATCTTTGGCCAGGGACTGTTTAAATTGGCATTGGACAATCCGTAAAAACCGTTATCAAGAAACTGTAATGAGTCTTCGTGGTTATTGTATACCGCTAAGTCGTGCCATTTTCCGAAGAGTAGATTGTAACCATTGAACCTGGATCGAGACTGATGCAGCTGCTGTACGTAACTTGCTCTTAATTCCGATTTGGATAGATAGTCCAGTACCAGCTGGCCTCGACTTTGGGCATTGTCTTGATTCAGGTGTGGGGCGCGTATATTGGTCAAGGCACTAACGTAGCCCTGTTTCGTTACACCCATCCAGGTGCCGCCAGCCTCTAAATCCTTGCCGCCCAGCAATTGCGGAAAATCTGGCCAGTAGCCACTTTCAAGGGTGGGGCGTTGATAAAACTCATCCCGATTAGCGGCAATGATAAGCGGAAATTTGGGATGCTGTTTTACAGCGATAAACAAAATGCACATTATTTAACTCAAAACGGGTGACAAGGTGAATTGAATGAGACAGAATTTTGCAATCAAATCATTCAATATCCAAACAGATATCGTGCGCAGTTTACAAATTCCCGCTATTCCCGCAAGTCATACACCGCGGAAAAACCCAATAACCTGGTGGTTGGGGGTGCTCTTTCTGAAAGTGATGGGCTGGCGTTTCCGTGGTCAGTTGCCTGAACAAAGACAATATATTATGGCAATTGCCCCCCATACCAGTAATTGGGATTTTGTTATCAGTCTGGCGGCTTATTTTTGCTTGCGCGTAAAAATGGGCTTTATGATGAAAGCCTCTATTTTTATCTGGCCCTTTGCAGGTTTACTCAAAGGGCTAGGGGGAATCCCGGTGGATCGTTCCAAACGCCATGGGGTTGTGGAACAAATGGTGGCGCGTTTTAAATCTCAACCGGATCTCATAGTTGCCCTGGCGCCAGAGGGGACTCGTCGTCGTGTAGACAAATGGAAAACGGGATTTCTGCAAATGGCCCATCAGGCACAAATCCCGGTATTTCTTGTGGGATTAGACTACAAGGCCAAAGAGTTGGTATTCGGCCCTGCAATTGATATTTCTGAAGATATTGAGGAAGGGTTACAGCGAGCCCAAGCTTTTTTCGCGCAAATGCGTCCTAAATTCCCACAGCTAAGCAGTGTTTCTGGCGAACGTTAGATTCTGATCTAACTAATATCAACCTGAAAAAGCATTGCCGCGCTTTTTGTGATAGTTTCGCAGTAATTGCTAGACGAGCACTGCTGTGCTCGGTGTTTTTCCACTATTCAGTATTTTAAACATGTCAGATATTCTAAATAACAAAGGATTCAATACGCGATTAGTGCATGCCGATCGTTTAATTAATCATCCCCAAGACGGTGCTGTACATCAGGCCACCAATAATTCCGTGCTGTTCGATTATCCCGATATTCAGGATCTGGTGGATATCTTTCAGGGGAAAGTTGCGGGTCATGCCTATTCCAGGCAATCTTCTGCTTCAATCGATGCACTGCAAAATATGCTTACAAGTATTGAAGGTGGCGTAGGTTCACTGACCTTTGCTTCTGGTATGGCGGCAATTACCACTACCTTTTTAGCCTTGTTACAGCAAGGTGATCACCTGATCATGAGTCAGTTTGTTTTTGGCAATACCAACAGCTTTATTGGTACTTTGCGCCGCTATGGTATCGAAGTCAGTGTTGTTGATGTGACAGACGTGAACAATGTTGCCGAAGCTATCAAGGAAAACACCAGAGCCGTGTATCTGGAAACCATTGCCAACCCTGTTACTCAGGTGGCTGATTTGTTGCCTATTGGCGAATTATGTGAACAGCACAAGCTGGTGTATATGGTAGATAATACCATGACGCCTGCATATATTTTCGATGCTAAAGCGGTGAAAGCTTCACTCCTGGTGGGCTCTTTAACCAAGTATTACGCTGGCCATGGCCAGGTGTTAGGCGGCATTGTGGTGGATACCGGACTGTATGACTGGCAAGCTTATCCGGGCATTCAAGAGGGGTTCCGCGGCCTACCTGTGGCACAGCAAGGTTTAATGCAAATAAAGAAAAAGGGCTTGCGGGATATGGGAGGTTGTTTGACCTCTGACTCGGCCCATGCAATTTCCGTTGGTATGGAAACGCTGGCATTGCGAATGGACCGAAGCTGTGACAATGCACTGCAGTTAGCTCAATATTTAGAGCGGCATCCCAAAATTGCGGCGGTATATTATCCCGGTTTAAAAGCGCATCCACAGCACGATAAAGCCAGTCATTATTTCAGTCAGTACGGCGGTATCCTGAGTTTCGATCTGCATGAATCGGTAGATTGTTTTGCCTTCATGAACAAGTTGCAACTGGTGCTAAATGCGACACATTTAGGCGATACCCGAACTTTAGCCATTCCGGTTGCCCATACCATCTATTACGAAATGGGGGCAGAAGTCAGAGCGGATATGGGAATTAGTGACAATATGATCCGCATGTCCATCGGAATTGAAGACATTCAGGATCTTCTGGCTGACTTTGAGCAGGCGTTGGCCTGACAGTAAAATTCAACACTGGTGAGCTATTGCTCGCCAGTGTCATTGTTATCTCGAATGACTTAATGCCGTGTCTTGCAACAATCACAAATCACCACTTTTAACTCTGCGCTAAGCACTTCGCCAAAACTCTGTTTAAAACTGCTGATTAAATGGCATTATACAAGTCCAGTTTAAGCATTTAGCAGAAAAGTTACTATGTCAGAATATCGACAAAATCTCGACCAATTAGATCAAACCTTAATTGCTCAGCTTCGTGTGGATGGCAGAGCTTCGGTGGCAAAGTTATCAGATATTCTTGGCGTGTCTCGTGGCACCGTGCAAAATCGCTTGGATAAGTTGATAGATTCTGGGGCCATATTGGGGTTCACTATTCGGGTAAACAGCGATGTGGATCAAGATTTGGTCAAAGCAGTAATGATGGTGTCTGTATCCGGACGTTCCACCAGTCCTGTTGTGCAACGACTCAGAGGCATCCCCAATGTGTTAAAAATACATACTACCAATGGCGCTTGGGATTTAGTGCTGGACATACAAGCCAGTTCACTTGCGGAGTTTGACTCAGTACTACACAAAGTAAGAGATATTTCTGGCGTGCTAAATAGCGAAACCAGTATTTTGCTCAATAGCCTGTAGTGGGGTGACGACGCACCCCGTAAAAAAGCTGTTTTAAGCGACGGTAGAAACTATCGAGTCATCATCATAAGAAGACTCAGAAGGAATATACTTGTCGGCTGACCAGTCGTTTTCCCATGTCTCACCGTCTAGCAGGTAACGAAAACGAAATTCTTTGCCCGCTTCCAGGTCCACAGTTTGAGTGAAACCACCGTTTTTCAGCTTCTTCATGGGGGCGGCTTTGGCATCCCAGCTATTGAATTCGCCCATTAGTTGCACCGAATCGGCGCTTTTTGCTTCTTCTTGGGTCAATTTAAAGGTGACTTTGCAAACAGGTTTAGATTTTAAAAATTTTTTTGTCAGTGCCATGATGTGTGTCCTACGTTAAAGTTGTAATTAAATTACATTAATAGCTTGTTTATACCGCAATAACGCACAAAAATCACTATTTTGTGTAATTTGGTAACTAAATTTGTGGTAAAGCAACAGTATACTGAGCAAATTTTGCAATTGTATTGCCAACTATCTGTTTAGCTATACTAAAATGCAGGGGTCAGACCTCGGAGAAGTTGTGAAGGGCAGAGTGCTATCTGCTCTGCCATGAGATTGGAACGGGATCACATAAGCCAGGCATAGCTAAATTTTAAGAACAAACTGCGATTATCCCTTTCCAGGCTATCAATGCGATCATCTTGGAAAGCGCGATCGGCGTATCCGGCAAAAAATACCGTTTGCGGATTTATTTTGTAGCTGTAGATGAGCTGTGTTGCTATATCTGTATAGCGTTCATCCGGATAATTGTCTGGATTTCTTGCCGGTTGATTATCCAGATTGTGCTCGATCTTGGTATAGATCAGACTGAGTTTGATGGAGTTGCGTACATCAAGATTGTATTTCAGTCTTAAATCGGCTTGATGAGCAGTGAATACCTCAGCCCCGTCCGCCTCGAGCTTTTCGTACAGGTAATTGAGCTCTGCGCGCAAGTGGGCGTTGATGCTGTATTCAAAACCGGGGATCCAGGTAAATCGGTCGGCCAATCGGTTATTGGCGAAATCGATTTGCTTTCCAACCACAAATTCGTTTTCAAGAAACACCCCCGATGCCGGTTGAATATTGCCGTAGAGAAAACAGAAATTGCGATCAAATAGTGTGGTATTACCGTCTATCTCCAATTTAGACGCGTCCAGTCGAATGCCGACATGCTCATTTAAAACGCAACCTATTTCGGCAAAAGATTGCATAGGCCCTGAGAAGTTAAAAATAGCTTCAACTTCTCGTTCAATCAGTTCACCTGCATCATTGTGAGTAATATCCCAATCCCCCCGCAGTTCTGAACGGGTCCACCAGTCATCCTCTTCGCCATACCAGAGTAGGCCACCACCCACGACTGCCTTGTTGTAGTCAGTACGACTCTCAAAGCCTAAATCTGCGCGGTGATCCTTACCGATATCACGGTAGTTAGCATACATAAACCAGTCCCTCTCTTCATGGTTGTAGCCAACATAAAAAGCGCTATCATTTAAACCGTTTGTGTCTTGGGTGCGCAGCACCTGCTCGTTGGTAATGCAGTTGCCAAAGCTGCAGCTGATATTTTCACTGCGACAATCATCTTCATCACAAAAGTCATTGCTGAGCCATTCAGGATATTGAGTATCACTGAGCACAAACTGTGCTTTGAGAGTATCTTGAGGTGTAATGCGATAGGTAGTATCTATTGAACCTGTGTAGTTATGGTAGTTATCGGATGTTCTGAAGGTGCCCAGAATACCGATTGATAAATCAGCGTTGGCATCATAGCGGTATCTTACTGCAGCATTGTTACTGTCTTGATCTAACTCTGCCACTGATGAGCGTAGGTTTCCCGGAACCAGAAATGTGGTGTTGTTGTCATCGGCTGCAAACAGGCCAAAAGTATGTTTGCCGGACTTGCCCGTAAGCTTTGCACCTATGTCAGGGGCACCAATATTTCGGGTATAGACTAAATCAAACAAACTATTAAACATATCCTGGTTTTCCAGGAAAAAGGGCCTTTTTTCCGGGAAAAACAGGGTGAAATTATTGTTTACACCCAATTGGGCGGAATCGGCTTCCACTTGGGAAAAATCCGGGTTAATGGTGGCGTTTAAGAAAACATCTGAGCTTATACCCCATTTAATATCTAAACCCGGCTCTATATTTGACTCGCCACTCCAGTCATCAAAAGTGTAATCAACGCCGTTTAGACCGGTGTTTTCCTGTAGCTCTCGGTTCTGACCGTAGCCCAAAACCAAGGTGGGCACTATGGCGAAGGATTTTCCCTGCTGCATACCTTCAAAACCGCTCATCTCTACCATTTGACAGGCCCAGCAGTCATTATTGCGATCTATGTGAAGATTGGATATGCGCTGTCTTTCGTTACGTGGGTAAAAGCGCAGGAATTCAACCGCCCAGGTTTGCTTTCCCTCGGAGGGGTTAAAGTTAAAGTTGCGTAAAGGGATTGCCATTTCCACGGTATAACCCTGTTCATGAATACGTCCCTGAGAATCCCATATACCATCCCAGGCATCACTTTCACTGTTGCGAATGACGTTTTCAATGCTATCCAGCTGCACCCCCAGTGGGTTGACAAAGAACTGAAAAACCAGGCGATGGTCGTTATATGGATCGAGTTTTATACCGACTAAATCGTCCCGCCAAACTCTGTCCCTGTCGTTGTAAAATGCCCGGATATCCTCAGGGGCAGGATCAAAAGCTTCAAAGGCCACAAAAAGGGTATCACCATTTTCAAAATAGCGAACCGTAGTCTTAACATCCGGAGTTATGTTCTCTTGTGGCCAGGTGATGTTATTAAGCTCAATAGTAGCCGCGTGTTTCCAGGCGGGTTCATCTAGTTGCCCATCAATCTCAATAGCGTCGCTGATTTTAGGTACATCCGGTGGGTTAGCTATGGCAGCTTGAGAGAAAAAAAATAACAACAAAGTCCAGAAAAGTCGTTGCATTAGCATCCTTAAAACCGATTAAAACTTGCGATGTTCCGCATTAACTATAGGCGATAAATTTAGAATGGCTGAGATTAGCGGATGAATACGTGGTGTAAACTCGTTTTTGCCATTGTTCTGATGGTATGTGATTTTAAATCGTAAGAATATGTAAATGTATCGTCAATGTGCAGGCGAGGTTAGTTATTTAGTTACGTAATTGTGGCTTGCATTTATGGTTAGGGGTTGAAAGATGATTGTGGTGCGACGCAATTTTACTAACGTCATAGAAAACAAATAAGAGCACAATAAACAAAAAACGCCCCTTTTGGAGCGCCTTTGAAAAACCCGAAGAAAACGCTTAGTAACGTTTTCTTTGACCACCACCATTGTGGGTGCGTGGCTTCGGTGGACGAGCTTCATTCACAACAACAGCTCGACCGCCAACTTCTTTGCCATTCAGGCCTTCAATTGCGCTTTCGCCATCTTCTTTTGATTCAAACTCTACAAATCCAAATCCTTTTGAGCGATTGGTTTCTCTTTCCATAATAATCTTAGCAGATAAAACATTACCGAAAGGGGCAAACGCTTCTTCCAACTCGGCATCAGTCAACCGGTAGGACAAGTTACCAACGTATAATTTCATGATTTCTTCTCTTTGACTGTTGTAGTAATACGCCAGAAGGGTCCAACAATCAAAGCCACCTTATGCCGCGAGTGATGCCTCAATGCTTCACCCTATCCCGTATCGCAGTGTGCGGCAGGGACGGGTAAAATGCAATACTATTTTTGTGAAATAATTATTAACTAAAAAAGACAGCAAAGCCTTGAATTATCTGGCTCTAACTGGAAGGTAGATAAAAAAATGTGATGCCAGTAACTGAGATGAATCACTTTTTTTGCAGGGTAAAGATACTCACCCTGTTGTCTTCGTCGATTGCTCAAAAAATGTGCCAGTTTTTTATCTTTTAGCTGAATCTGAATCAAATGTTTCTCCGTGGTGCAACATTTACGTCACACTTTTCTATTAATTTCAGCTGCTCAATCCACAAGGCATTAACAAATAGACAGCTCAAGAAAGTGATATGCACGACATCAAACCATTTGGATTAATACGTATGACTTCACTCGTGGTGCTCCTGGTGGTACTGAGTGTTTGGCTGGTGCTGCTGGTTCACCTGAATGCGAACAGCACGGTTAACAATATTGATTATAACGATGTGGTAAGTGAAATTTTTTCCATTGCCTTTATCTTACTCTTATTGGGGATAAATATGCGCCTGGAGTCAGATAAGGCTGAGTCAAAGCTTATGTTTGTCGGCTTTTGTTGCATGTTAGTGGGTGATGGCCACGACTTGTTAGATGAATTTGTGAATATTCATCCTGATTGGCTGGCATTAGTTTTTGAAAACATCGCTACCAACCTTGGCATCGTTATTGTGGCCATAGCGGTATTTCTTTGGTCCGGGCGCTACAAAGAACAGTTGAGTTTGCTCAAAAGGCAAAAAGAAATACTGACTGATGCCAGTAATACCGATCCTCTGACCAAATTGTATAACCGACGATTTTTAACCAATGAATTTATTCAAAAAATGCTGACCGGCAATGATGATAAAACTCGAACTCTACTAATGTTGGATTTGGACCGATTTAAAGGGGTAAACGACAATTATGGCCATGCGACTGGGGACCGGCTTATTGTATTGATTGCGGAGGTCATTAAACGCGAGATACGCGAGCAAGATTATGCTTTTCGCTATGGCGGTGAGGAATTTCTCGTGGTGTTAAATTGCAATCGCGAAATTGCTTTTAAAGTTGCAGAGCGTATTCGCGTCGATTTTAAAAAGGCGAGTTTTCAAATAAACGGAGAAGAACTGAAAAAGTCTGCCAGTATCGGATTATTTGAGCTTCCCTCAGGAATGGGCTTTGAACAAGGACTTGAAATTACCGATAAAGCCCTATACCGCGCCAAGCAAAACGGCCGAAATTGCATCGTAGAAGGGACCACCTCTGTAGGCTAGCCCCGCCATGTCTTAATGTTCTTTATAGTTGTCTCGATATTTGTCTACCCACATCGCTGTTGCTCCGCAGATAGCGACGGGCATTACCACAAAATTAACGATGGGTATCATGGAGAAAAACGTCACAGTGATACCGAACATAAAAGCATTGGGTTTGTCTTTTGCCAATTGCAAGCGCATCTTTTTAAAGGGCACTTTGTGGTTATCAAATGGATAATCGCAATACTGCACTGCCATCATCCATGCCGTAAACAGGAACCAAATTATCTGACCAATCAGCGGCAACAAAAAAAACATCAGCAAAAACAAAATAGCTCTGGGCAGGTAATAACCTAGCTTTACTACTTCGCGAGCCAGGGTTCTGGGAATGTCTTTTATTAAGTCGGTAAAGCCATCGTCTGAAATTGGCTGTCCGGTTAGCATCAGCTCAATACGTTCCGACAATAAACCGTTGAAAGGCGCGGCAATCCAGTTAGCTAATGTGCCAAAAATAAAGGCAGAAAACAGTAGAATAATTAACACCGCTAGCGGCCAGATGATGTAGGCCAAGCCTTCTTTTAGCCAGTCCAGCCAAGACGGAACCCAGTCAGTCACTTCTTGCACTAATGGGTCAATTTGTCCGAATAAATAATAAAAGGCGGCACCAAATAACAGCACATTAATAATCAGTGGGACAATGACGAACAACCTGACACCAGGTCTTGAGATTAAGTCAAAGCCCTGAAAAAAATAATCTAATCCTGATTTATTTGCCATTTTACCTACTTTATTGCTGGTGAAGGGGAATGATAACAACAGCGTGGCCGGAATAAAACCAGCCGCTATTAGGGAATTGTTACAGATATTGAGAAGTGGTAGATTACTCTGATAGCGCTTAAAACAACAAAAACAATATAACGTGCCGACCTTTTTTAGCCACATGGGCCAATACCACAATGCGACTTAAGAAAATTCGACTCGCCGGATTTAAGTCCTTTGTTGACCCAACCAATATTCCGTTTCCCGACGATATGACCGCTATCGTCGGGCCCAATGGCTGTGGCAAATCCAATGTTATTGACGCTGTGCGTTGGGTGCTTGGTGAGAGTTCCGCCAAGAATCTGCGTGGTGACGCCATGACAGATGTAATTTTTAATGGTTCTTCTTCCCGAAAACCAGTATCTCAATGCAGTGTTGAACTGGTGTTTGACAATAGCAGTCAGCGCATACAAGGTGAATACGCCGCATTCAACGAAATCTCGGTGAAGCGAGTGGTAACTCGAGATGCGCAATCAAATTACTATCTGAACAGCACTCGTTGTCGTCGTCGAGATGTCACTGATTTATTTTTAGGAACCGGGCTTGGTCCACGCAGCTATGCCATCATAGAGCAGGGCATGATTTCTCGCTTGATCGAATCGAAACCGCAAGAGTTGCGGGTTTTCATCGAAGAAGCGGCTGGAGTTTCCAAATACAAGGAGCGCCGTCGGGAAACAGAAAATCGCATTCGTCATACCCGAGATAACCTCGACCGCTTGGGCGACGTGCGTACAGAGTTGGGTCAGCAACTGGATAAATTGCAACGTCAGGCATCGGCGGCCAAACGTTATACAGAGCTAAAGGCCAAAGAACGCACTTATAAAGGCCAGTTGGCAGCGATTCGCTGGTTAAAACACGGCGATAAAATCGCACAACTGGAACAGCAGGTAAACCTTCAGGAATCAGATATTGAGGCCTTTATTGCCAAACAGCGGGGCGATGAAAAGGAAATCACCGGTCTTAAAGAACAGCAGCAAGAGGTAAAGCAGCAGATTGCTGACCTACAGCATCAGTTTTATCTGGTAGGCAATGAAATAACCCGACTTGAGCAAAACAAAATTTTTCGTATTCAGCGGGAGAGCCAGTTAAACGAAGAAATTGGCGCCGGGGAATCACTGGCTGAAGAATTTTCACTGCGCCTGGAAGAGTTGCAAGAACAATCTGTGCTGGTGGAAGAGCAACTAGAGCTATTAGAGCCCGAAGCGGAAATCATGAGTGAAGCATTGTTAGACGCTGAGGAAAACCTCAACCGTTTACAAGAGCAATGGCTGGATAAGCAAAAAGAGTGGCGCAGCACTGATCAGCAATTTACCCACTTAAAACAACAAGCACAAAATCGGCACAGCAAAATCCAGGGGTTGTTGCAGATTCAATTGCGCACTGAGCAGCGTATCAATGAACTTCGACAGGAGTTAAACGAAGGCATTTCTCCTGATGTGGAAAATGAATTGCAAGAAGCACAACTGAGAAGCGAACAGCTGCAGCAGGCACAAGATGAAACTCAGGATAGCTATTCATCCCTTTGTTCAGAGCGACTCGCTCTGCAAGAGGAACACAAAAGCCTGAGTGAAGAGAGGGAGCTGCAATATAAACAGCTGCACAAATTGGAATCGCAACTAGAGAATCTCAAGCACAGGCTAGAAAAACAATTCAAAGCAGAAGGGGATGAGCAGGAATGGTTGTCACAACAGGACAGCAGCACCCCGTTTTGGGACTACATCCAGGTTGAGACCGAATGGCAATATGCCGTCGAGACCGCCATGCAACTCTTCTCTGATGCCTGGTTGATGGAAAATATTGGGCCGAATACGCTACCTGATGGTTTGAAAGTTTTTAGTCGGGAGCAGATGTCCAAAGAAAAATTACCGGGCACTTTAGCTGAACAATGTTTGAGTGAAAAAGTGCCTCAATGGCTAAACACTGTGTTAGTGGCCCAAGATGAAGCAGATGCAAAATCTAAGTTGCAAGGAGTGCAGCCAGGACAGACTGTGATCACTGCCACTGGCCATTGGTATGGTAGCGACTGGTGTATCGCAGGTTTGAATCGTCGTCATCAAAGTCCACTGGAGCAAAAAGCGCAGATCAATGAGTTGCAACATCAAATTGAACAGCACAATGTACTGGTTAATAACCTCGATGAGCAATATCAGCAGCAGCGCAGCCAGCTAGAAGATAAAAGCGCTCGCATTCGCGAAACCGAAATGGCATTGCAGTCCAATAAACTAGAGCTGCAGCATCTAATGCAGCAAATCAAGCTATTGCAAAATCAGCAATTACAACAGCAACAAAAACAAAGTCGTTTACATCAGGAGCTGGCACAGCAAGAAGAGCAGCTGGAAGAAGAAAAATTGCAACTGGAAGAGCTGGCTTTGGAAGTCGAGGAGCTGGAGGAGCAAATTGAGCAATTGGAAGCCGGGCACGGCGATATCGAAGTACAGCGCTCTCGCTTTGAAGAACAGTTAGAAACAGCCCGGATGGGGGTAGAAAACACCCGTACCAAACAGCACAGTATCGCTCTGAAACTGCAGGATTTACGTTTTCAGGCTGACGCCAATCGCAATAAGTTGCATACAGGGCAAGTGGAGTCCACGCGTAACCAGGAAAAACTGACAAGGCTTAATAAAGAACTAGAAGAGTTAATGGCACCAGGAGAAGGCCAGCAAGACAAGCTGGATGTGTTATTGCAAGAAAAGCAATCCCTGGCGGATTCGCAAACGCAATACAATCAGCAATTACAGCATATTGAGGAGCAATTGGCTGACGCCGAGAAAGGCCAGGTAGGCGTGCAACAGCAAGTGGAAAAAATGCGCGCAGAAGTGCAATCATTGCAGCTTGAAATAGAGCGAAACCGCACCAGAGCAAATACCTTTGTAGAGCAGTTGCAAGAGATGCAGCAGTCCTTAAAACAAATTCTGGAACAACTCCCAGATGAATACGATGAAGAGCAATGGCGTGTGGAGCTGGAAAAAACCACTGCAGCGTTGCAAAAGTTAGGGGCCGTCAATCTAGCCGCAGTGGATGAGTTTGAGGTGCAATCGGAGCGTAAGCAACATTTAGATACACAAAACGCGGATTTGGAAGCGGCTCTTGAAACCCTCGAAAACGCTATCAGGAAAATTGATAAAGAGACCCGAACTCGCTTCAAAGAAACCTTTGACAAGGTTAATGAAGACGTCAAAATGCTGTTCCCTAAAGTGTTTGGCGGTGGTGCAGCATGGTTGGAACTCACTGGCGAAGATCTGTTGGAAACCGGGGTAACCATTATGGCCAGACCTCCCGGCAAGAAAAACAGTACAATTCATCTGCTTTCTGGTGGAGAAAAAGCCCTGACCGCTTTATCATTGGTATTTGCGATTTTTCGATTAAATCCTGCACCTTTTTGCTTGCTGGATGAGGTGGATGCGCCGCTGGATGATGCTAATGTTGGCAGATTTTGTAAGCTGGTTTCCGAAATGTCGAAAACTGTACAGTTTATTTTTATAACCCATAATAAAATTGCGATGGAAATGGCTTATCACCTTACAGGTGTTACCATGGCAGAACCAGGCGTTTCCCGGATTGTTGCTGTGGACGTTGAAGAAGCTGTGGCCATCGCAAATGCATAAACCTGGTAACGTAAAAAATAATAATAAAAGCGTTGAATAACAAAGGGTGACCATTTAAATGGATGATTTCCGACTTGCGCTAATTGGTATAGGTATTTTTGCCATTGCCGGCATTCTCGCCCATGGCATGTGGACAATTAGAAAAAACAACAAGGCGAAACAAGACGCTGAAACTGAGGCTATGAGGCGAGACGAGCCTGATTTTGTGATCAGTGATGATGATCCGCTGCTGTCGGATGAACAGGAGTTTGTTGAACACCCGGCAGATGAGATAAGCGAGGCGGTGCAACCAGAACCGCTTGCGGATAGTGCCGAAGAATATGATCCGTTAGTGGGTGATCAACCACTTTATGCAGCATCGGATGTGGATACCCCCGTTGCCAAGCCATTGCGTCCAGAGCCGTCGGCCACAACACCTGTTAACGAGAGTTACGATGAATACGGCATCGGTGCAGTGCGAGTGGTGGCAGAAAAGCCAGCGACACCCGCACCAGCAAAGGTAGCGGCACCAGCCACAGAAACTAAGGCTGAAACAACGGAAGAATTACCGGAACCGCCTTCCAGTTTGCTGCGCAAAGAAGACAACGGTGAAAGTCAAAGAAAAGTATCGCTTGATGATATCCCCATGATAGATACCTCAATCGATATCGAAGAAACGCCACGTCGCGCCAGTGCATTAAAAAGTGAACATACCCGAACCGAAGTGGTGGGCGGCAACAAAATGGGACGCAGCAGCGAGTCGATAGCGGATAAAGCCAGAAAGCTGGTGGGCCGTAAATCAGATGAGCCGGTTGTTAAGTCGAAGAAGCCAAAGGCAGCGGATAAAGACAAAGATCAGATAGGTCTTGATTTAGAAACTTCGCCAGAGAGAGAGTCGCTTGATGCGACAGACAAAGGTGCCGAGGACGCGCCGCAAAGTGAAGTATTGATCCTCAACGTTAGAGTGCCCGAGGGCAAGGTGATCCATGGTGCAGCTTTATTGCCATCATTACTTACTTTGGGGTTCAAGTTCGGTGAACACAATATGTTTCATCGCCATGCTGCTAGCAATGGTAAAGGCCCCAGGTTGTTCACCTTAGCGAATATGTTCAATCCGGGCACCTTTGACATCGACAATATGGAAAACTTCAATACACGAGGTTTGTCGTTATTCATGACCTTACCCATTGAAGCCGATGCTCACCAGGTATTCAACATGATGCACAATGCTGCCCGAAAGCTGGCTGACGAGTTTGGTGCGCAGGTACTGGATGGCCGCCGTAGCGTATTAACCAAACAAAGTCTGCAACAATATGTTGAGAAAATCAGAGAATTTGAGCGTCGCCGGATGATCCGCCGCGCCTAAACTTATAAAGTTTTAAAGGCAGCGCAATGCTGCCTCTTTTCCCTATAAATTACATGATGACAAGGTAAGCCCCGAATATGTCTGGTAACGACAGTCTTTTTAATGAACTGCAAAGCCTTAAAACGCAGCTTAACGAATACAATTACCAATATTACGTGCTGGATATGCCCACCGTCCCCGACGCTGAATATGATCGTTTAATGCGTCGCTTGCAGGAAATTGAAGCACAACATCCAGACTGGTTATCGTCTGATTCGCCATCGCAAAAAGTAGGGGGCGCACCGCTAGAGGCTTTTACCCAGGTGACCCATGAGTTACCGATGCTCTCTCTGGACAATGCCTTTAATGAAGAAGAATTATTTGCCTTCGAGAAGCGCTTGAAGGACAGACTCAAGCGTGACATCAGCATTGATTACAGCTGTGAACCGAAATTGGATGGTTTAGCGGTAAGTATCTTGTATGAAGATGGCAAGTTTGTCAGAGCTGCCACCCGAGGGGACGGTCGTGTAGGAGAAGACATCACATCCAATGTGCGAACCATCAAAAATGTGCCCTTGAGTTTGCGCGGTGAAGATTTCCCAGCAAGAATGGAAGTGCGTGGTGAGGTGTTTATGTCGCTGACAGGATTTGCGGCACTGAACAAAGCCCAAAAAGACAATGATAAAAAGGTCTTTGCCAATCCGCGTAATGCCGCCGCAGGTAGCTTACGCCAGCTAGACTCTCGAATTACTGCCGCAAGACCATTGATGTTTTACGCCTACTCAGTGGGGATCGTCGAAGGCGAGCGTCAGCCATTGGCGGGTGAGCATGCAGGGCGTCTCAAGCAATTATCTCAATGGGGGCTGCCGCTGAGCCCTGAGGTGAGTGTGGCATCCGGTGCCAAAGGCTGTCTTGAGTACTATCAAGCTTTGGCGCAAAAACGAGCCACGTTGCCCTATGAGATAGATGGTGTGGTGTTTAAAGTTAACGATATCGCGCTACAACAAGAGTTGGGCTTTGTGGCGAAAGCGCCACGCTGGGCGATTGCCCACAAATTCCCCGCCCAGGAAGAAATGACCAAATTGCTAGACGTGGAATTTCAGGTGGGACGAACCGGCGCTATCACACCTGTGGCCAGGCTTGAACCTGTTTTTGTTGGCGGTGTAACCGTATCTAATGCAACGCTGCACAATCAAGATGAAATAAATCGCCTGCAGGTAAAAGTGGGGGATACAGTAATTATCCGTCGCGCTGGGGATGTGATCCCACAAATCGTCTCCGTGGTTCAGGAGCACCGCCCGCAAGACGCTAAAGAAGTGGTGTTTCCGTTAACCTGTCCGGAATGCGACTCCCATGTAGAGCGATTGGATGAGGAGGCGGTACTGCGCTGCACCGGTGGCTTGATTTGTCCGGCGCAATTAAAAGAGTCCCTCAAGCACTTTGCCTCGCGCAAAGCACTGGATGTGGATGGATTAGGCGATAAATTAGTAGAGCAACTAGTGGATATGGGGGCGGTAAATACTCCCGCTGACTTCTTCCGCCTGGAAGTGATCACATTATCCTCCATGGAGCGAATGGGCGAGAAATCTGCCAATAACATCATCAACGCCTTGGAAAAATCCAAACAAACGAGCTTACCCCGTTTTCTCTATGCTTTAGGGATCCGGGAAGTGGGGGAAGCGACCGCTGCGAATTTGGCGAATCATTTCAAAACCATTGAAGCCATTATGCAAGCAACAATGGAGCAGCTGGTGGAAGTAAATGACGTCGGTGAAGTTGTTGCATCTCATGTATTGCACTTTTTCAAAGAGGAACATAATCAAGCGGTGATCAGCGAGTTGCGGGAGCTTGGTGTTAAGTGGCCAGAGATTGAAGAAAAGTCTCAAGATGCCCAACCTCTGGTGAATAAAACCTTTGTGCTCACGGGCACATTAACCGCGATGGGCAGAAATGAAGCCAAAGCAGTGCTGCAAAACCTGGGAGCAAAGGTATCTGGCAGTGTCAGTGCCAAAACCGATTATTTAATTGCTGGTGACAAAGCCGGCTCAAAGCTCACTAAAGCGCAGGATTTAGGGGTAGCAGTGATGACAGAAGAAGACATGTTGGCATTATTTGCAAAGCATAGCGCTGAATAAGCCGCAACGTTATATGACAATGACGGAAAAAGGTTATCTTTTTCTCAGGTATTAATTTCGATAAGAGTGAATATTATGGAATGGAACTTTATCAGTGCAAGCTTAATCAATCTTGCATTAAATGTGTGTTACACCATCATTACCTTGTTTATTGCCGTTGTGGCTTTACTAATCATTGATAGTAAATTGCTTAAAAACGTCAATATTCAGGAGGAATTAAAGAACAATAACTTGTCTGTCGCTATTTTCGCTTCTTCAATTATGATTTTCGTGGCCTTAATCATAAGCTTTGGCTTTAAATCATAGTGCCGAAACAGCCATGATTAAGCCTGGAGATTCCCTGCAACTACTGGTTTTTTTAGTGGCAGCTTTCATTGCTATTATTCTGGATGCTGAAAAAAAAGAAATAGATAACCCTCTTCAAAAGAGAATGGAAGCGGCGTCTTCTCTTCTCCAGTTGGTAAAGGAACACCAAGATGGTTATGTTGTCTTTGCAGCTGATGGAGCGCAGCTAACTCAGACCGAAATGCAAATCCGGGCGTCTCGGAAAGCGAGCCACTGGGCCTATTACTGGGAAGGCGAATGGGTAAACAATGACTTTGGTCGCGGAGACTTTATTCCCGGTACTATTTCGGAAGAAGGGACTGATGGTCGTCAGTATTTCGTCAATAGCTTCCTGTTGGGGATTCATCCTTTTTCAGTGGATAACCTGGCGTTACCTCTATATGCCATCGCTCAGCGAAAAATCTATCAGCTGGATTCTCGGCAATATGGGAAGACTGAAGTTTGGCAAAACTCGGCCGAAGCATTTATCAATTTGCGCGGTGATTGTGAAGATCACGCCATTGTGCTCGCCGACTGGCTTATTTCAGAAGGTGTGGACGCAAAAGTTGTTGTCGGTCATGTGCCTCAAGGCGGGCATGCTTGGGTGGTCGCGACCATTGAAGGGCAAGATTATATTTTGGAAGCGACATCTAAACGAGTTGGCTTATCTTGGCGACACTATCCACTTGCTTCCTTAAATACAGATTATGTACCTGAGTTTATGTTCAATCGCGATACTTTTTGGGTTAACACTGATAAGCAAAATATTACTGAATACACAGGTCAACACTGGCGAAAGATGTCGACTTTTTATCGTTACCCTGAAAGCGAACTTATCCGCCCTTTTCCTTCATATTAAATTCTGTTTTTCGCGTCAATTACTTCTGACTTACTGTTATTTTTCGTATGTATCTAAATACCTAATATTACCTGCCGATACACTGGATGAGGAAGGTAGTGTTTTCTCCACTTTATATCTTTGCCCGTTGTGAGGACGAGCAACGATTCTTTAAATAATTTTCTGCGGTTTGCGCCTGCGGCTAAGTAGTAAGTTGCGCCTTCGGCGCTGTTGTATATTGCGTCAGCAACTGTGTGGTAAGTTGCGTCTGTTGTAAGCCCGGAAACATGCAATTGGTTAACAGGAGACCAATGTGACCTTGTTCGTGAATACGAACGTGTCAGCCTTGATTGCTCGAAACACCCTGTTTGATGCGGGTTCTGCATTGGATGTTTCTTACGAAAGGCTGTCATCGGGCTTGCGTATAAATAGAGCTGCGGATGATGCCGCAGGATTACAGGTGATCACTAAGTTTGAGGCTCAACGTGATGGCCTGCAGCAAAGTGTGCGCAACGCTAATGACGCAATCTCTATGACCGAAGTTGCAGAAGGTTCACTAAAAGAAGTCACCGATTCTCTGCAGCGCATCAGGCAGTTAGCTATCCAATCTCAAAGCGGAATTAACGGTTCTGCAGAGCGCACCGCCATACAGCAAGAGATTACTGCGTTGACGTCAGAAATGAGTCGGGTGGTGTCGGATACCAACTTTGCTGGCAATGCGGTATTGTCTGGTGATTATTCGGCGGCTTTTCAGATTGGGGCGTTTGCGGGGCAATCCATATCTATTAACCTTTCACGTACTGGTGGATTTGGCCCTTCCGGTATTGGTGTTGGCAATGTAGATGTTACCACCTTCGGTGGTGCTTCTTCCGCCCTTGCGGCAATAGATGGTGCCGTTTCTGCAATCGGCACAGAACGGGCAAAGTTAGGTGCACTTACTAATCGTTTTCAATCTACCATACGCAATCTCACCGAAGTTTCCGCAAACCTTGCTTCTTCCATGAGTCGAATACAGGATGCCGATTACGCCTCTGAAGCCTCTGAATTAACCCGTAATCAAATTATTCAACAAGCTACCATCGCTGTGCTCGGGCAGGCCAATAGTGCGCCTCAAACTGCGTTATCTTTGCTATTGTAATTACCGCTACAGCGTGATTTCTCCCATCAGATACTTTCTGGTGTAGCCTGAAACTATCACATTGTTTTCTTTCACCTCACAATACAGCGTGCCACCGCGTTGTGAAGCTTGATGGGCTACGAGTTTGCTTTTGCCCAGCTGTTCCGCCCACCATGGCGCCAGACTGGCGTGAATCGAGCCGGTTACCGGGTCCTCGTCGCCACCATTGGCTGGCCAGAAATAACGGGAAACAAAGTCATAGTTTTTTGCAGGCGCCGAAATCACTAAATCTAACGGTGCTAATTGTTTGACTTGTTCTAAATCAGGTTGGCACTTATAGATGGCTTGTTCATTGTCATAAATGGCGTGCCAGGCCTGCACACTGCGCAGTATTTTAACGGGGGGCTCAGGAAGTGCTTGTAGTAGAGTTTGTGGTATGGCTTCTGGTGCTTCAAGAGTCCGAATCGGGAAGGTCATGCTAATTTTGCCATCTGGTTTTTTCTCAATAACCAAGTCGCCGACACTGCTGGTTTTGATTCGCAAGCTGTTCAGTGTTGGTTTTGCATCGAAAATCACTGAGCTTGCTGCAAGGGTGGCATGACCACAAAAGTCGATTTCAGTTAAAGGAGAGAACCAGCGTATCGCATACTCTGCTTCATTGTGTTGCACCAAAAAGGCGGTTTCTGCTAGATTGTTTTCACTGGCGATTTTTTGCATTAGCTCATCGCTATACCATTCATTGCGGATCACCACTGCCGCGGGATTACCGGCAAACAGTTGTTCCGTAAAGGCATCGACGATATGTATGCTTTGGCTCATCAAGTCGCTCCGAGGTATTGGTATTCGTTAAATATTACAAATTTTCGCAAACTAAAACAGATATTTAGTGTAACGTTCCTGGTCTTCAAATACAGTACAAGGAGGGCAAATGCTAATGAGCGATCCAATTGCCATGGTGGCTGAAATCTGGCAGCAAGCCAGACAACATCCTCTTCTCAAACAAAAAAGTGCCATTTGTATTTCCACGATAGATTCTGAAGGTTTTCCCGATGCGCGCTTCGTGGATTTAAAACAGGTTAACTCCCAAGGATTTACCATTTGTAGCGGTTATCAGTCGGAAAAAGGAAGGGCGATAATCGAATGTGACAAAGTGGCACTCACCGCTTGGTGGGAGCCGGTGGGCTATCAGATCAGAATACAGGGAACGGCCACAAAAATCAGTGATGCCTTAGCGGAGCAATATTGGCAAAGCCGTAATCACAGCGCACAAATCATCTCCAGTACTTTTCAGCAAAGCGAACTAGCGGATTCTGTAGATGCTGTTAAACAGCAATTTCTCGCCGCTCAAGCACTACAGCAAGGTAAATCAATCCCAAGGCCAAAAAGTTGGGGAGGATACTGCGTTGAGCCCAAGCGAATCGAACTGTTGAAATTTGAGGATTCGCGCTTGCATTTAAGGCACAACTTCACAAAACTGTCTGGCCAATGGCAATGCCAAGTTTTACAACCCTGAAAGAGAGTAACTATGAATACTGTGCCGGATGTGCAAGAACCCGAACAAGCCACAGCGCAAAAGCTTGAATTAAGTGACGACAAACAGATATTGGACGTGGAGCTTATCCATCGCTTTTTAAGCCAACACACTTATTGGGCTAAAGGAATTTCGTTAGAAAGGGTGGTGGTGTCGTTAGAAAACTCTTTGTGCATTGGTGCCTATTTGGGTAAACAACAAGTGGGGTTTGTCAGGGTGATCACCGACTATGCAACTTACGCCAATATTAAAGACGTGTTTGTGGTACCAGAATACCGAGGTAATGGTATCTCCAGAGAGTTAATGCGCTTTACCTTGGCTCATCCTCACCTGCAGGGCTTGCGACGTATTACCTTGACTTCTACAGACGCCCGTGGCCTGTATGAAAAGTTCGGCTTTAAGGCATTGCAGAAACCCGAGACTTACATGGAGATCCACAATCCGGGAGTCTATCAAAAAGAGTCTAAATAAAATTAATTTTAGGTTGATTTATTTACCTGACTAATCTAGCTTTAGTTGAATCTAAACCACAATTGAGAGTGCAAAGGATGGCAGGTTATATCATCGCAACCTATAACATAGTAGATCAACTCAATTATCAACGTTATCTGGAGTTGGTCAGGCCAACCTTGGAGTCCTTTAACGGTGAGGTATTGGTGGCAGATTATGATAGTGAACCTCTTGAAGGCACGCCACCACAGGTGAGCATAGTCATTCGTTTTGCCAGTAAAGCCATCGCCAAAGCCTGGTACACTTCAGTACAGTACCAAGACATAATCCATCTGCGTGTGGATACCACCGTAGGTTCGGCGGTTCTGACAGAAGCGTATCAGTATGCAGAACCATCTTCGGCTCTAAAAACATCGCAGAATTCGTTGGCGGGTTAAGAAAGTACCAAACTGGCCGTTATTAATAGATAATGACCTTTGCCACTCAGCAGTTCAGGAGGGCAATTATGGCCAAAACGTGGGACGGTATTGACCGCAGAACCACTTCCAAAAAGCACGATTTTTTTTATCGCTTATCGCGCGTGGGTAATATCCTGTCGTGGATCTTGTTTGTCAGCGGCCTGGTGGTGCTTCATTATGCCAGACCAGAACGGATTTCAGGAGTGCAGCGTTATTGGGGCGTAACCGGTAGAGAAGAATGGAATGACGCCTTATTGCCGTGGTTATATGGGCTTTTTAGCCTTTGCATTTTGTTCAGTATCACCATGCTGCTTTTGCGCAAATACCGCAGTCGCCGTCAAAATGAAAAATGGGCCTGTGGCTTAGTGTTTTTGATCGTTATTGCATCAGCATTTGTTGCCTGGGTGTATCAGGCTGTTGCCTGATACACCAGCTCATTGAGTGTTTGTGTTATCTGAGACAGTTCTTCTTTACTGATAATGAACGGCGGCATGATGTACACCAGCTTTCCAAACGGGCGCACCCACACACCGCGACTAATGCAAAAGCGCTGCACCGCAGCAACATCCACAGGCGAACGCATTTCAATCACACCGATTGCGCCCAACATTCGCACGTCTGCGACTGAGTCTGCCTCCATACAGGGCAGCAGTTCTTCTTTTAGCTGCTGCTCTATCGCATGCACTTGAAATTGCCATTCATTGCGTTGCAGCAAGCTCAGGCTGGCATTAGCGACAGCACAAGCTAATGGATTGCCCATATAAGTAGGGCCGTGCATAAATACTCCGGGCTCTCCCTGGCAAACGCCCATGGCAACATCATCGTTGCACAAGGTAGCCGCAAGGGTCATATAGCCACCGGTAAGCGCTTTGCCGAGGCACAAAATATCGGGGCTAATGTCAGCGTGTTCACAAGCGAAAAGTTTGCCGGTACGACCAAAACCCGTGGCGATTTCGTCACAAATCAACAATATGTCGTATTGATCGCACAATTGTCTGACACGTCGTAAGTATTGGGGATGATAAATACGCATACCACCTGCCCCTTGTACTACGGGCTCCAGAATCATGGCAGCAATTTCATGATGATGGCTTTCTAGCATATCGGTTAAAGGTCCCATCTCATCTTCATTCCATGCTTGCCCAAAACGAGTTTGCGGTGCAGGTGCAAACAACTGCTGATTGAGCACAGGCGCAAATAGAGAATGCATGCCGTTGGCAGGATCACTCACAGACATGGCGGCAAAGGTATCACCGTGGTAACCGTTGCGTGGCGCAATAAACTTGTGTTTATTTTGATTGCCCTGACAGGCCCAGTATTGCACTGCCATTTTCATGGCAACTTCTACCGCCACAGAGCCAGAATCGGCGAGAAAAACCCGGTTAAGACCGTCCGGTGTCATATCGATGAGTTTCCGACACAGTTCAATCGCAGGTTCATGAGTGATGCCACCAAACATCACATGTGACATTTTTTTTAGTTGTGCTTCGGCTGCGGCATTAAGCTCCGGGTGATTATAACCATGCACGGTAGCCCACCAACTGCTCATGCCGTCGATAACTTGTTTACCATCTTCAAGAGTCAATTTAACGCCCGACGCTGAAACTACTGGATAGCAGGGCAGCGGTGAAATGGCGGAAGTGTAGGGGTGCCAGATGTGTTGCGTGTCGAATTGTGTATCGATAAAAGACAAAATACTCACCAGTAGTTCAAAAAATAATCAAAGGTAAACCTTGTGTTATTCTTTAAGTTGACAAAATTACTGGCGATTTTAGACTAAGCAGGCAAAAAATAAAGAGTGCCCACAGGAATCTTCATGCTCACAAATCAACAAACGGCTTCTGATATACGTCATAACTGGACTTTAGCGGAAGTAAACGCCTTATTTAACCTGCCTTTTAACGACCTGTTGTTTCAGGCGCAAACGGTACATCGTCAGCATTTTGATCCGAATGAAGTGCAAGTGAGCACTTTGTTATCCATCAAAACCGGCGCTTGTCCCGAAGATTGCAAATATTGCCCTCAAAGTGCGCGTTACGACACGGGGTTGGAAAAAGAACGTTTGTTGGAAGTGGAAAAGGTGCTGGAAACCGCGCGTCATGCCAAAGCTACGGGATCCACGCGTTTTTGTATGGGGGCCGCCTGGCGTAACCCGAAAGAGCGGGATATGCCCTATCTGGTACAAATGATTGAGGGCGTGAAGGCCCTAGGCCTGGAAACCTGTATGACCTTGGGTATGTTAAGCCGTGACCAGGCATTGGCACTAAAACAAGCGGGTCTGGATTATTACAATCACAACCTTGATACCTCTCCCGAATTCTACGGTGAAATCATCACCACGCGAACCTATCAGGAACGTCTTGATACCCTCAGCAATGTGCGCGAAGCAGGCATGAATGTTTGTTCTGGCGGTATTGTAGGTATGGGGGAAGCATCTAACGACCGTTCAGGTCTGTTAATGCAACTGGCTAACCTGGAGCAACACCCGGAAAGTGTGCCGATTAATATGTTGGTGAAAGTAGAAGGTACGCCTTTGCAGGACCAGGAAGATCTTGAGCCGTTTGAATTTATTCGCACCATTGCAGTGGCCCGCATTATGATGCCTAAATCGCATGTGCGCTTGTCTGCCGGACGCGAGGCCATGAATGAGCAGATGCAGGCCCTGTGCTTTATGGCTGGCGCTAATTCTATATTCTATGGCTGTAAGCTGCTGACCACCCCCAATCCGGAAACGGACAAAGACCTACTGTTGTTTAAGAAGTTGGGCATCAACCCTGAGAAAGGTCGTGACTATTCTGATGAGGCACATGAAGCCGTGCTGCGTGAAGCGGTGCAAGAGCAACAACAAGAAAAACTGTTTCACAACGCAGCGCTATAATGCCCTTTGAACATGTCGCCGAGGCCATCAGCGCCCGGCAACAACAAAACTTATTGCGTCAGCCTGTTACGGTACAGGCTGTCGATGCTGCCCGAGCGCAAATTGATGGTCGCTGGTACCTGAACTTCTCCGCTAACGATTACCTGGGAATGAGTCAACACCCTAAGGTGATAGACGCTTTACAGAGTTCATTTCCGGCGGGCTCGGGAGCGTCGCCTGTAGTTACCGGGTTCAGCCAACAACATCAAGACCTTTGTGACTACCTCTGCCAGCTGACAGGGCAAGAGAGTGTCATGTTGTTTAGCTCCGGATTTGCCGCTAACTATGCTGTTTGTAAGACCTTGATGGATAACAGCAAAGGCCTGATTTTGGCGGATAGATTGAGTCATGCTTCGTTGATTGATGGCAGTGTATCTGCAGAAGCGCCATTGAAGCGTTTTAGGCACAACGATATGAATCATTTAGACACTTTGTTGGCAGCGAATGCACAGCAGTATCGCGATATATTGCTGGTATCTGAGGGCACATTTAGCATGGATGGCGATAGCGCACCGTTTGAGACGCTTTTGCCCTTAGCGCAAAAGCACAATGCTTGGTTGATGCTGGATAACGCTCACAGTATTGGTGTGCTGGGTAGCGAGCAATTCAAAGTGCAAATCGGCAGTGAACGCTTGAAACCGCAGATTGTGATGGCTACTTTTGGCAAAGCTGTGGGAACAGGTGGAGCTTTTGTCGCAGGTTCCGCGCAGCTAATTACTTTCCTGCAAAATTTTGCCCGACATTACGTTTATAGCACGGCATTTTCAGCTGCACATGCCCATGCTACTTTAAGCAGTTTGCGGCTTATTGAGTCGGATCTCAGTTTGCGAGATAAGCTCAGGGCCAACATCGAGACATTCAGAAACGCCTGCTGTCGTTTTGATATTCCCTTAAGTCAATCTGAGACAGCAATTCAACCTGTGATCATTGGTTCACCCGAGAGCACTATGGCTGTCAGTCAGAGTCTACGAGAGCAAGGGTTTTGGGTTTCAGGTATCCGTTATCCCACGGTACCCAAACACACAGATCGATTACGCATTACATTAAGTGCATTGCATAACAAAAGTGACATTGAAGAGTTGGTGCGTAGCTTGCGCTTGGCACTGGATAGTGCAAAAGGAGAGTTACGATGACTGCCTCTGCGATATCACAACAAGCGGTAGTGGCTCCACAAGTGCTCTCAGAGTCGGATATTAAACAACGCATCGCCTGTTGCTTTGGTGAAGCGGCCGCTATGTACGACACCCATGCTCTGGTGCAAAAAGACATTGCTGAGCATGCTTTTTCTTTGATTGCCAATAGCAGGGCCGGCAAAGCAAAGCTTGCCCATGCCATTGACATAGGCTGTGGTACAGGGGCCTTTACCGGCCGTTTGCTTGAATTTGCTCATCGAGCCACCGGATTGGATTTAGCGCAAGGGATGATTCATTTCGCACAAAACCATTATGCCCAAAAGCAGTTGAGCTGGACTGTCTCAGATGCCGAAGCACTGCCTTTGACAGGGCAAAGTATTGATCTCATCTACAGTAGTATGGCTCTGCAGTGGCTAGCACAGGCTGAAAAAGTGGCGAAGGAGTGTTTCCGTATTATTTCCAGCACTGGACAAGGGACATTGGCTGTGGTGGTAGATGGGTCATTAAATGAGCTTAATTATTGTTGGCTGAGCCTTGCACAGCCATCTCCTGTGAATCGCTTTATGCCAGTCAAATCCTGGTATAACGCCTTTAAAAATGCGGGGTTTGAGGTACAGGTGCAACAACAGCGCTTTACTTCATGGCACCAAAATATTTTTGCGGTGCTGCATTCTATTAAAGATATTGGAGCAGGCGTGGTGCTCGATGCAGGCCAGCAAACCCCCTTGAATAAAACTAAACTGAAAATATTAAATTCAGTGTATAAAGACAAGTTTGGCTGCGAAAATAAGTTGCCCCTTAGTTGGCAGATTGCGTTTATCAATTTTCATAAATCTCAACCGGAGAATATAGTTTGAGTGTGTTTTTTGTGACAGGTACTGATACCGAGGTAGGCAAAACCTTTATCTCCCGCACGATCATGCATATTTACGAACAAAAGCGTAAAACTTGCGTGGGCTATAAGCCTGTTGCTTCTGGTTGTGTTCTTACCTCTTCCGGTTTACGCAATGAAGATGCACTGTGTTTGAAAGATGCCAGTACCATCAATCTTACTTATGACGAAGTCAATCCCTATCCCTTCCAGGAGGCTGTGGCCCCGCATCTGGCAGCACAACGAGCTGGACGAGAGATTTGCCTGCAAGGTGTCGCTGATGGTTTTGAGCGCTTACTCAAGAAACAAGCAGACCTCACTATTGTGGAAGGCGCTGGCGGATGGCGCTTACCGGTCGGTAACAAGCGCTTCATGTCAGAATTCGTTAAACAGTACGATATACCCGTAGTGCTTGTGGTGGGGGTGCGCCTTGGTTGTATCAATCACGCCTGCATGACGGCAGAGATTATCAAACAGGATGGCTTAACAATAGCCGGCTGGGTGGCGAATCACGTGGATGCGGAGATGCCGTTTTTAACCGAAAACATCAAAACTTTGAAAGAGCATCTCGATGCGCCATTTTTAGGGGAAGTGCCATTGGTTAAAAGTCCAAAAGAAGCAGCCGCTTATCTGGACATCACACCTTTGTTGCAGTTTGATATGGTAGCTTAACCTGATTCTTAGTAATAAAAAGCCCTCATCAGAGGGCTTGTTAATGTCATAACGTTTTCTCAGTGTAATCAGGTGCGAGTCACATCCACGTAAATCTTTAGTTTCTGTCCCGGCTGCAGGTACTTTTTCTTATTCAACTGGTTCCATTTAGTCAGGTCATTGATGGCGACGTTGAACTTATTGGCAATGCGGGCCAGTGAATCGCCTTTGCGAACTGTGTAGGTTACCGTGCGCATTACCGCGTTGTCGCTTTGCATTTCACTGACTTGATTCACCCAGATAACCAGCTCTTTACCGGGTTTTAACGGGTCGGTGGGAGCCATGCCATTCCACTTGGCTAAGCTGCGCAAGTTCACATTGTATTCGCGGCTAATATCCCACAAAGTATCACCAGATTTCACCTTATGCTTTAACTGGTGAGTGCCACGCTTTTTTGACTGCTTGGCTAGTAAACGTTGCTCTTCTGACAGCGAGTAATAGTCCAATGATTTTAACGCCACCGGGATCATCAAATAGTCGCCAGCACGGATAACGTTACCCCGCAATTCATTCACTTGCTGAATAACATCTACTGAGGTGTGATATTTGTTGGCCAGCTTGAGCAGACTTTCTCCAGATTTAATTTTATGTCTTACCCAATTCAAGCGCTGTCGTTCGGATTTATCACCTAGTGCTAGTTCAAACTGTGCCACTTTATCGATGGGCAATAACAAGCGATGCGGACCCTTGGGATCGGTAGCCCAGCGATTAAATCCGGGGTTTAATGAATGCAATTGCTCGACGGTCAGTCCTGCCCAATCGGCAGCCATAGCTAAATCTATTTGAGAGCCGATCTCCACTACTTCAGTAACGTCTTCGTTTTTCAGTGTTGGCCAATCAAAGCCTATCTCTTCCGAGCGCATCAACAGGTCAGAAAGAGCCAGTAACTTAGGCACGTAAGCTCGGGTTTCTCGGGGTAAATCAAGGTTCCAGAAATCAGTAGGCTTGCCATTGCGTCTGTTGCGCTTGATAGCATTGCGCACACGACCTTCACCACTGTTGTAAGCTGCAAGCGCGTGCAGCCAGTTGCCATCGAAAAACTTGTGTAAGTACTGCAGGTATTTAATGGCGCCATCGGTGGAAGAAATGACATCTCGACGCCCGTCAAACCACCAAGTTTGTTTAATGCCAAAGCGTTCAGCGGTGCCAGGGATGAACTGCCACATACCGGCTGCACGACCATGAGAATAGGCAAAGGGGTCGAAAGCACTTTCCACTATTGGCAACAGTGCCAATTCCATCGGCATATCAGCTTCCTTGAGTTTCTCTACAATATGCTTGAAAAAGGGGGCTGCGCGTTTGTTGACGCGCTCCATGTATTCGGGATGTTTGCGATACCAGGCTTGCTGGTTCCAGATGCGTCTATTGTCAGGGATCACCATGGTCAATTCGCTGCGAACTAACTGCCATAGATCATCTTGCTCTATAGTATCTTGCTCGGTGATTTGCTCCATTTCTGGAACGGAACTGATAAGTTCGTCAAGTTCACTCACCGGATGAATGACTTCATGGGTGCCTTCACTGTTTTCATCGCACTCAAAAGCAAGGTCTGCCACATCGGGTGGAATATAACATTCGTCAATGTATTCGGCGGCTATAAAATCGTCAGAGGATGTCTCATTTTCAGTGAGGGGCTGCGTCAGCTGGCAACCCTGCAAGGCAAACGCAATAACTAACGGCAAGAATATTCGATAGGTCACTAAGTCGTCCTGTATGGTAAGTGCTGTTTAAAATTGGTCTTTTAGTTGCCGAATAGCGGCAAAGGCTTCCAGCTCTGATTGGGGTATTTTACCCGTTTTTTGTTGAATTGCAGTGGCAAATTCAGCTTCTCCTGCACGCATGTATGGATTTACCTTTAGTTCTAACGATATTGAGGTAGGCAATGTGGGTTTATCCAGTTTTCGTAGCGACTTAACGCGTTGGTTATATTCGTTGAGTGCAATATCGGCAGGAAGCAGATCAAGGGCAAAATCCAGGTTCGCTTGGGTGTATTCATGGGTGCAAAATACCTTGGTGTCTGAAGGTAACTCAGCATAGCGTTGGAATACCTGATACATTTGAGCAGGGGTTCCTTCAAACAAACGCCCACACCCTGCGGAGAATAAGGTGTCACCACAAAACAGACCAATATCCCCAAAATAGGCAATGTGTTCTTTCGTGTGGCCGGGGACTTCCATCACGGTGAAATCCGCATCAAGTGGCGTGATGTTAATCTGTTCACCTTCTTTCACTGCAACATCGATATGAGCAATACGCTTTGATACGGGACCATAAACAGTGACACCCGGCTTCTTGAGTTGTGCTACACCACCAGTGTGATCAGGATGGTGATGGGTGAGCAAAATATGAGTTAGTTCAAGGGTATTGTCGTGTAAATACTGCTCAACCGGTGCGGCTTGTCCTGGGTCAACCACTACAGCAGTTTGTCCATTGTGGAGGCACCAGATATAGTTGTCAGTAAAAGCAGGGATGGGAAAAACGTTGATCATCTCTTGGTCAAAAGTTCTATGGTTCTCATTCACTTTGCCATAATATAACGTTCTTGAGTTCATACTGCTAATTTGATTTTTACGGAATTCGCTTGTTCAGACCCGCACTGCTCAACAAAAAACTCTCGGCCCCTACATCGTGGCAGGCAATGCCACATAGCAAGGGGCTTAAAGGTGTTTACGAGCATGAGCTTGCACCGGTAATGCAGAAGTGCTTTGGTTATCACTTAGTTAAGTTGGGTGAGTTAAGTCAGGCGCTGAATTTGGATAGCTGTCCCATAAAACATCAAGTATGTCACTCTTACCACAATAATGCGCTTGCAGGAGTCGTAGCTAAGCCTACCGAGCTGCCCTACAAAGAAAAGAGCGTTGATGCAGTATTGATGACCCACGTGCTGGATTATGCCAGCGATCCACATCATATTTTGCGCGAAGTTGACCACTGCTTGATCCCCAATGGACATATAGTGATCGTGGGGTTTAATCCCTATAGCTTGGCTGGGATAGCTAAGTGGTTGCCACTCAAAAAACAAAATCCTTTGCATCAAGCGCGTTTATTTAGTCGTTCCAGGGTTCGAGATTGGTTGTCGCTGATGGGCTATCAAGTTACTGAAGAGAAGCGTTTTTTGTTCTCTGAGTTATTGTTTTCTAGGGATTTAAAAAAAGCGCAAAAGTGGCATCAACTTGCGCAAAAGCACTTGTCCTTCCTGGCTTCCGTTTACATTCTGGTGGCGAAAAAGCAGGAGTTTCCGCTGTCTTTGATTAAACCTGTGTGGAAGCCGGTTCCCAAATTTGCCACAGTGGGTGCCAGCCTGCGGGTAAAACAAAAGAATTATTAAAAAAGCGCTGATGTAATTAAAAAAATAGACGATATGTATTCAATAGCCGTTTATTGTTTCTAATTACACGAGAAAAGACATTATGTGGTGGTTAAATAAAAGCAACGAAGATGACCTCCTTCAAATCAAACAACTCAACAGTGAAAATCAAACACTGAATGAACGTATTTCCCAGCTGGAGAAGCAGTTAGCTAATAGCGAAATGCTGCTAGCCGAAGCACAGCAAAAAGATACGGGCGGAAATGGCCTGACAGAGAGTCTTGTTAAAGGACAAAGCCAAATCAGCAATGTCAAAGAGTTGATGCAAGACAGCTCCCAAGCTTTATCTGCACAAACAGACAATTTGAGTGCTACCGAAGATCTCTTTACCGGATCAGCAGAAATGCTGGATGAAGCCGTTAATGGTTTAAGTCAGATTGACAGTATTGCTGCGCAAGGTGTAACCCATGCTGGGGAACTGTCCGGATTAGCCAGCCGTATCAGTAACTTTGTAGGTGTTATCAACTCAATTGCAGAGCAAACCAATTTGTTAGCCTTAAATGCTGCCATTGAAGCCGCTCGGGCCGGGGAAAGTGGGCGAGGCTTTGCTGTAGTTGCCGAAGAAGTGCGAAATTTGGCAATGCGCTCTTCGGAATCCACTCAGGAAATTAACAACCTGGTAGAAAAAATCGAAGAAGGCACAAAAAACATCGAAACTAACATCAACGATGTGTCGGAAAAATCTCGTGTGCTGGTGGAGAAAACCAGTGAGGTTAGAACTAAGGTGTCGCAGGTCTTAGATATGTCCGGTGATATGCGCGATACTATTGTTGTGGGCGCCGACAAAGCGCTGTTAGCAATTGCACAGCTGGACGTATTACAAATTAAAACTCAGGTGTACCAAGGTCTCTTGGGACGCGGCAGTGGGGGGCTTTCGAATAAGGCCGACTCTGAGCTAGGACGCTGGATGCAAGATCAAGGTCAATCTAAGTTTGGCAAACTAAACGAATACAAAGCTTGTGAATCGGCATTTAATAAGTTTTACGAGCAGGCATCACGAACGTTTTCTTTAGCGGCGAACGGTGTTGACGAAAACACCCTGAATACGCTGCAAAAGCTTGAGCAATGTGCAGCTGAATTGTTGGCCGCTATTTTGCGCCTCGCCGCTAAACTATAGTTGTTATCCTACAGAGGTGCGTGCAACATCTCTCAGGTGTTGTCGCCTTCAGGTGTGATTATTTTGTTTGCTACTTTTTTAAGTACTTTTTCGCGCAATATAAAATTTTGCGGAAACAGTAAAAAGTAAGTAAAGCCGGTATAGCCTATCCAGTTCGAAGGTACGAGAATACACAAAAGCAGTGCCAGCACACACACGCTAGCGCCACTCAACCAGATGATGGCTTCGGTTTTTGCGATTCGTGTTTCTTCATCGGACAGTCCGATCTCTGCTGCTTTTTGAGCTGCATGATGAAATAACCCCGCGAAAGTCAGACTCAGCAATAAAAAGCCCACAGCGTAGAAACCAAACAAAAAGCGCACCTGCCAGGTGGCTTCAAAGTCCATGTCAAAGGGGAACCAGCCTTGTGACAAAAAGCCCATTAAACCCTGCATCATTAGACGCAACGGATAGATATATACCAGTACCAGAAACACCAACAGGCAACTTAAAACGATGGTGCGGGTATCCTCCAGACCGTATTTGCGGCACCAGCTTGCATGTTCATGCCAGATCCAGGCAAGTATCGCGAAACTGGCCGCAAAGGCTGGGATATTTTTCGCAGCACTTTGTAACTCTTCAAAATTACTTGGAATGGAGTCCACCGAAATCACCAACATCGATACCGCGAAGGCAAAAGCCGCCGCTACAAAGGTTTCGATACGATTCATCTGTTCACCGGGAAGTGCGCTCATGTTGATACATCTTGCTGCTTGGAATGGGACTTAGTGTGCCATAGGTTTGATTGAAGCGAAAAGACCTAATAAACAATAAGACCCATCTGAATAAAGTGAGTCAATCCATTGTTAATGGCGATTTAAAATGGTTTACCGCCATTTAATGGCACCCAACCAGAATCGTACTTACTTGAGTAGTTGTACTGGTTAAACATGGTTGCCATGACAGCGTCTTCGATGCAGGTTTCGGCAGTCCACCATAAATCACCAACGTTGACGCGGTTAGTATTGTCGTCTTTGATTTGTATTATTCCCATAGCGCCAGGCTGTAATGTTGCGCCATACTCCAGGTTTATCGGCGTGTTGGTGGCATCAAAATTATGATGATAGGTCAAAGAGTAGGGGGTGTAATCATTTCCATCGACGTCGGTAAACGTCATAAACACCTTAATGGGCACATCACTGGTATTGGTGATATCAAAATAGCCAGACCAATAGGCGCCGCTTGTTACGAATGATGGAGTCTTAATGCCTCCTGTAGAGAATGCCTCATTGCTTTCTGGGCTGCACGTGGTTTCAGCTATCGCTGCAAATGAGAGCAGTAAAGTTGAGCTCAGGATAGCCACGGATTGTTTTACGTTTTTCATTGATAAGTCCTTGTGAATAACAGTTAACATCAAAATTATTTTACTGACCAGCAAGACAATTTTAAGAGCCTTGATATTAGTCGGTAGTTATTTCTCTCGGGTGAAAAAAAATGACGGATTGTGAATAGCAACAGTCACTGATACTGGCTTTGCGTATGGAATCAAGCAATAGCAAATTAAATCTAAGTAACTATAGTGATGTTACATTTTTCGGTGCATTTCATGTGAGGTTCAGCTGCTTAATTTATGGTTTGAATAGTTCCCAATTCAACGAAGGACAAAAAATGAGACTTTTGGTTTTGACTTTGTTTTTGATAAGTTCGCCCATCTTAGCCACTGATTATCACACTCCGGTGGAGCAATTTTTTAAACTGTATCAGGCAGAAAGGAAAAACAGAGCGGTAGAGCAACTGTATTTTTTTAACCGAGACAGAAAAGACAATAGTAACGATGGCGTTATTATTTCGAAGCAGGCTATGCTACGGGAGGCCACTGAAGCACTTGGACTCTATTATGGTCAGGAGTTATTGGGTACACATCAAGTGGGAGAGAGGTTTAAACACCTCAGTTATTTGTTGCTCCATCAGGAATCTCCTGTCAGGGTTGAATTCCAGTTTTACAAGCCTCAAGACCACTGGTTACTTATTGATTTTCAAGTGGATAATAATCTAGCTTTGGAACTCAAAGACCTGGCGCGTAAAGATATCGCTGGATTTTTAGTGCAAGGCGATGTGGCTGGCTTAAGCCAGCCACAATAGCTATTGACCGTTTAGTTACTGCTTGTGGGATACAATCCCTCGGCCTATGAAGAAATACTTAGTTGCGCGCAGCAACTTCTTCTGCTTTTGACTTTTCCCAGGCCGCGACAGAACTTTGGTATTTCACCAGCAATTCAAGTAGTTTTGGATTCCCTTCGATTACTTTGGCCACGGCATTGAGTGCTTCCTCTTGCTCATCAGCGACCATAAATTCCACCAGTTCTAAAGAGGGCGGTGCAATATCAGCGTCTCTGGCTACGCGGTGTTCATAGGCCATTCTCTCTCTGAGGAAGTTTGGTAAGCAGTTCTTGAACTTTAGGTTGGTGTTGATCTGGCTCTCTCTGCGACAGCTCACTTTAAATTTATAATCATCTATTTGCATATTAACCTGGTCATAAAGACTGATCTCAGCATGTCTCATTGCATCGAAATAGTGGGCTGGTGACTTTTTGCCTTGTATTTCAATGTTTTCACCAAAATCCACAACAGGTTCAGTACTTCCGAGCTGGGCAAAAGCTAAATTGGAGGTAAGTGCCCCCAGTAACAACAAAACAACATGTTTTTTCATTTTCATTTCCTTGGTGGTTAAAAATAAATCCTAAAGTTGTTGTAAAAAGCATAATACAATAAAAATATTTGGCAAGTGTGCAGCTCAACAACAAAGAATGGCCTTACATTTCACATGTATGTCACTCGTTCTCATCCGAAGTATATTGCGCTTTGATTTTTTCATAGTTGGCGACTGAGGTATGGTATTTCACCAGTAGTTCAAGTAGTTTTGGATCGCTTTCGATTACTTTGGCAACGGCATTCATTGCTTCCTGACGCTCTTTGCCAACCAGGGCTTCCACTTGTTCTAAGGTGAGAGGGGGCCCGCCACTTTCACGGGCTTTTTGGGTTTCGAAGGCCATGCGAGCCCTAACAAAGTTGGGCAGGCACTGCTTTTGTTTCAAGTTGGTGCCAATCAGGCTCTCTCTTTGGCAACTTACTTTATACTTGTCATCTTTTAGTTGTTTATTAACTTGATCATAAAGATCAATTTCTGCCTGTTGCATTGCAGAGTAAAAGTACATGGGCGTTTTTTTGCCGCGCACTTCTATACGCTCACCGTAATCTTCTTTTGTGGAGTTTTGTTGTTGTCCAATCGCTAATCCACTGGAAAACAAAGCTACAATCATTAACAGGCTATGTTTTTTCATTTCCGTTCCCTCATAGGAAAAAATTCACATTGCTCAACTTAAGAGCAACTTAGCACGGTTTGAGAAACTTCAGGAGAGCAGGTTGATTACATACCTGCTCTGCAATTGATTAATTAACTAGTCTTCATCCGAAGCATATTGGGCTTTGACATTCTCATAGTTGGCGGCAGAGGTGTGATATTTTATAAGCAATTCAAGTAGTTTGGGGTTTTCTTCAATCACTTTAGCAACAGCATTGAGAGCTTCTTCTTGCTCATCAGCTACCATCAATTCAACTTGCTCAAGGGTAGGGGGCTCAACACCATCCTCTAATGCTTTGCGCGTTTCTTCTCCCATGCGCTCTCTGACAAATTTGGGCAGACAATATTTTTTCTTCAACCGAGTCGCATTTCTCGCCACGCTATAGGTTTCTCTTTCACAGCTGATTTTGTATTTGTCATTGGTAAGCATCTTGTTGACCTGAGCATACAAATCTATCTCAGCTCTTCTCATCGCCTTGTAGTAATGGGTAGGAGTCCTCTGGCCAAGTACTTCAATTCGCTCCTCTGAATTGTCCTTTGGTTCGTTAGTCTCCTGCTGTGCAAATGCTAATCCAGATACGAGTGCAGTAAGCAACAATAAAACGACATACTTTTTCATCTTCCTGTTCCCTTAATGGTAAAAATTAATATCGCCGAGTGTGATGAGTAACATAGCATGGTTTAAAAGTTTTTGGGAAGGGCTAGAAATTGGCTTAAGGAAGAATTTAGTTCTAAGCCAGTCTGACAGCGACACCTGAAAAGCGGGTCACCGTCAGATAAAGTCTCAGCCAGAACAAAGTAAAGGAGCGGAATAAGAGGAGAATCTGTTACAGGGTCTAACTTGTTCTAACTAAATATTCTTTTAACCATGTCTCTTCGATGATTTTGAAGCTCTTCAAAAGATTCATCTGAGTGTTGACACATCCCATCAATTATTTTTTTTATGTATTTAGACAGAGTCATGAAAAGGGCATGTCTTTCTTGACTACTTTCAATTAGGTCCTCCAAAAATGCTCCTTCATGAATTATTCTTGTACGATAACCTATATTTACGCCATTTATTTTTTTACTTGTGAGTAACTGAAACATTTCACCAAGCTTTTCGTACTCGTCTATAGAGGATGCTAAATGTGCTTGCAACTTCTTGCGAACTTTTGCAAAAGGCTTAAACTCGTTTCCTGTTCCAAGGTACTCAAACAAGGCCATCAGATTTATGTACATTAATGTGTCACTGTTTGCATACAATGCACGATTATACATTTTCAGACTGTGTTGTATCATTTTTGCGACTTCTGACTCGCCACTAATGTACATAGGATATAAGTAAGGGTGCATAGCCACCCTGTGGGAATCGTATGATGTTAATCCGATTCCGATTGAGTGTGTGCTAAAATCTTCGGTGGTATTACATGCATAATAATCTAGAGATTTGTTAGGATGTATTATAACAAGCCCCTTATATCCACTTGACCTAAACCAGTTTCCAGGTAGATGTGGAAGACCTTCAGTATTACCCAATTGGCAAAACATTAAGCGTATGGGATTTAATGCGTTGAATACCTTTTCTGATGCTTTTTCAATAACTCGTTTAACGTCAAACGCATTGTTAATCGATGCAACCTCATTTGATTCGCAAGAGAAGATGGCTAAAGAATGCAAAAGCACAACCTCCTCAGAAAATTGTGTAAATGCAGAACTAACATGTGCTATTGAGTTTGAACGGTTCCTTTTATACCCCTTTAATATTTTCTCTAAATTAATTATGGAATTTTGATGAGCAAAGGTTACAAATCCTTCCTCGAAAAAAGTGGACTCTTCGTAATTGCCTTCGTCAAATACGCCACCTTGAGGCATTAAAATTACACATTTACCATCTGAGATTTCTCTTTCTACATATGGCTCAAGATCGAATATTTTGTTTGATGTAGTTTCGTCCATGAATGCCTCCTAGCTTGAATTATTAGTTAGCCTTCAAATCGATTAATGCATTTATTAGCTTCGAGAAAAACATTGTACAAAGCATACTCAATTGGTGATTGAGCGTAGTCATATGTCATGATTTGCCTAATTCTTTCATATGCCGTACTAGAAATTTCAATTCGCCTTACTTGATCTTTACAGTAACTATAATGCAGTTGGATAGCATTAGAGTGCTTTTCCTTGATTAGTTTGTATGAGCGTTCGACTTCCTTAAATTTTTCATCTAGTTTTGCGTACTCCCAATTTTGCCTTTTAAGTTCAAGTTCTTTGTTAGCTACTTCTGCCTCTACTCTCGCTAAAGAAATATCATATTTGGTTTTAGATTCTTTCATGGAAGAGTCATGTAAAGTATCAAGAAAAAATTTTGTACTTGGGATAGAAGCTGAACAAGCCAGAATAACACCAGTCCAAAAACTTAGAGAGAATACCAGTTGAATAATACTTTGAGTTTTTCTTAAAAATTCGTTTTGAGATTGTGAGGAGCTTTCTTTGTCCATTCCTTTTCGACTTTTCATATGCTGCGATTGTTAATGAGAAAGAAGTGGGCATATAGTTTTCAGAATCAGGAACTTCTCTCAAGAGCAGTCTTTCTTCGGTACTAACGTATGGTTCCCTCAAACTTTTTGCTTTAACCAATCGCTGTTCGATAATTATCCGGGAATCATTTTACTCCCAATGTTAGTTCAATATCTATAAGTTAAAGTTGTATATTGACAAGTGCAATAAAATTACCAAAGGGATAGGTTGTGTGAATTAATTTGCTAATAAAGGTTATTATCCTTCGCAATAAAAATAAATATTAAATTTCCTATTCACCTTGCTGGGGGCAAAATTGAGACAACGGGGGGGATTTGCAAAGTACTTCCCTGTACTTTGTCCTGCGGACCATCCTTCGGATGTCCAAATTTGTTCCAGACAAATTTGTGAACCCCCTGCGCGGGTCATTCCCGCTCCACCAATAAAAAAACCTCAAGCCATTACAGCTTGAGAGGAAATGCAGTTACTCAGGTTCGTTGAATAGAGATTAGCGCTAGATTGTTAGTCGTTGGGGATTTACGAAATACGTCCATGTATTTCGCCCTTCGGGCCGTCGCAAGCGACGTTCAAAATCGTTCCCTACGATTTTGTGAACCCCCTCCGGGGCTTAAAATCCCTCGATACCACAAACAAAAAAGCCACCCTTCGGGTGGCTATTTTTTGTTTGGTGGAGCAGGGGGGATTTGAACCCCCGTCCGCAATACCTACATCCTCGGTCCTACATGTTTAGTTTGTCTTTTATTTAACCAGTTGAACTCCGACAAACAGGATTTCTCGTGGCTGGTCTGATACGATTTCGCGGTTCACCCTCAGACGAGGTTCCCTCGCTAGTCTTTTAGTATGACCTCCCGAGCCTTCACGAAAAGACAACGGCTGAAGTGGGAGGGCCTATGCAGGTTATTAAGCTGCTAGTGCGTAGTTTTCGTCGTTTGCGACTATTTTTTTGCGGCTTTTTACGAGGCCAACCGCCCCTCGACATGCACCTTGGGTTTCGTGTATCCCGTCGAATCCTAATCTGCCCCAATCTTTTTAAGGGAGACTAAGGTTGTTTAAACCATCCCTGGTGAGCCGTTCCGGCCAGACGTCCACTTGTTTGGCGTTCGCCCCTAAAATTGCTCCAGGTATTCGCAATTTTCGAGCGGTGCTCACCCTAATCTGCCCCAATTCGTTCTCTATAACCCTGTATCGGCTTATAGTTAAAAAACTGGTGTAGAACACTTGCCTGTAATTAATACATAGCAACGCTGTTCGAGGTTTTCAACCCAGGTTCCATTGATTTAGTGGCTTTAACCACAGCCCTCAACGAAAGGGGCAGGGAGATTAACACAAATCCGGGGGACTGCAAATAGCCCACATCAGGCTTTGTGTTTCATCATCCGCTCTTTTTGACGGGCCCAATCTCTATCTTTAATAGAGTCGCGCTTGTCGTGAGACTGTTTACCCTTGGCCAGGTGAATTTCCACTTTAACCCAGCACTTTTTCCAATACATTGCTGATGCAACGATTGTATAGTTTTGGCGCTCAACACTACCAATTAATCGGTTAAGTTCACGGCGATGTAACAGGAGTTTTTTAGGACGCACAGGATCACAGATAACATGAGATGATGCCGATTCCAGCGGTGTGATTCGACAGTTTAATAACTCTGCCTGACCATCTTTAACATGCACATACACGTCGGTTAGATTGACCTTACCAGCGCGGATACTTTTTATTTCCCAGCCTTGCAGGGACAGGCCAGCCTCGAACTTTTCTTCAAGGAAAAAGTCGTGTTTGGCACGCTTGTTTAGCGCAATGGTGCCAGTAGTATTGGATTTGTTCTGCTTTTTTTTCATGGCCGCGTATTATACGCAGTCACAAAAAATTGTCTTCTAGTTTATAACGAGAAATGTAAACTATCGTGTTACAATTTTCCGGTTTCAAAACTAATAACAACAAGGATATGCGTCCCGATGCCAGCTGTTCACCGCAGTGCCCTGGTGCCTTTCAGTGCTGCGAAAATGTTTAACTTGGTAAATGATGTTAGCCAGTACCCCCAATTTTTACCCGGTTGTGAAGATGCTCGCATTATCGAGCAACACGAGTCATTGATGGTGGCGTCGCTCCTGGTGTCCAAAGCGGGAGTCAGGCAGTGGTTTACTACTCGCAATGAACTGGTAAATAACGCTGCAATTACCATGAATTTGCAGGAAGGCCCCTTTAAAACGCTTACGGGGGGATGGCGCTTTATTGAGTTGGAAGAAAACGCCTGCAAGATAGAATTAGATCTCGACTTTGAGTTCAGTAATTCGCTGGCGCAACTAGCATTTGGAAAGGTTTTCAGTAGCCTCGCCAATAATATGGTGAAAGCCTTCACCGATAGAGCAAAGGAGGTTTACCGTGACTGAGTCTGTAAGTGGCGAAAACAACGCGGCAGAAGCAACAGCAAAAGTCGAAGTGGTATTTGCATTACCAGAAAAACAAACTTTGCTGGATTTAATGGTAGTGGAGGGCTCCACGGTTGAGTCGGTAATTGAACAGTCGGGTATGCTGGAACGTTATCCTGAGATAGATTTGACTAAAAATGCTGTGGGTATCTGGAATCGCACTTGTAAATTGCAAGATGAAATCCGCGATGGTGATCGCATTGAGATCTATCGCCCGTTGATTGCTGATCCTAAAGAAGCCAGACGACGCAGAGCCGAAAAAGCCAAGGAAGAAGGTCGGGCAGATAAGGTTACCGGAGGAAGAGCAAGGCCGCGCTAGCTTGTTCAGGCACTGATAGGCCAGCGCAGCAGTGCTGAATAGTTAAATATCTAACGGCGTATTGAACTCTTCAGGTTGCTCGAAATCACCACTCATTTTAGTGAGTTTATCGCCGTCGAAATGTAAGATCAGATCTTTGCGGAAGTCTTCACCACGAGAACTCATTCCGCGTTTAAGCTTGTAAACATAGTAATAAATGTTTTCGTCGAAGCTGTCTCTCAGTACCGGTTCGCCAAGTACAAAATGCACCTGTTCTTTTGTCATACCGATACGAAGCTTATCAACATCATCCTGAATAACGTAATTTCCCTGGCCAACATCGATACGATAAATCCAGCTAGAGCATCCAGCGATACTAGTGGCTAAAACTAATGCGACGATGAGCTTCAATTTTGACTTCATGCTTACTTCTTATTCCTTAAATGGAAACTTATTCCTGATTGGAAACCGCTGTGAATCCTACTGATTAATGACAACGACATCAACTCAATTGTTCCGCAAGGGAAGCGATTAATTGTAAAAAACACCATGGATATCGGTAATATCCATGGTGTTTTGTTTAGTATTCAGGGGGTTAACGTGCTTTGCTGAGATCATTGCTGCAATAACGCTTTGGCATTGGCAATAGCGGATTCGGTCAGACTGTCGCCTGCCAGCAGTCGAGCCAGCTCTTCAATGCGCTTACCTTCGTCCAGCGGTGTCATGTGGGTTTCGGTGGTTTTACCATCCGAAAACTTGGTTACTAACATCTGATTTTGAGCTTTCGCCGCTACTTGTGGTAAGTGAGTAACACAAAATACCTGAGTTTCGTGTTCACCCAAGGTTTTTAATAAATCACCCACTACAGATGCTGTGCCACCGCTAATGCCGGTATCCACCTCATCAAATATGAGGGTTGGTACCGCATGGGTTTTATTGCCCAACACCTGCAGCGCCAGTCCAATGCGAGATAGTTCGCCACCCGAGGCGGCTTTTTCCAGTTTTTCCAGGTTCATGCCTTTATTACTGCACAATAAAAACTCGACCAGGTCATGGCCTTTGCTGTTGATTTTGTCGCGGTGGCAATCGTTTACCGCGATTTCAAATTCTGCGTCGGGCATATTCATCTTTTTAATTTCTAATGCTACGGCTTTTTGCAATCGTTTAGCCACTTTGCAGCGGGTACTGTGTAGCTTATCTGCCAATGTTTGATATTGCGCTTTAATGGCTTGCAGCTCTTCTTCCAGTGATTCACTTTTGTGATCCGAATCGAACAGCGACTGATATTCTTGCTTCAGCTCCTGATGATACTGAACCAGGTTTTCAGGTTGCACCAGGTGCTTTCTAGCGAGTTCTATAGCGCGAGAATAGCGCAATTCGGTTTGCTGCATTTTAAGTGGGTCGATTTCCAGACAATCCACATAGTTAGCCAGTTCAACACCCGCTTCATCAATATTAATTTGCGCTTCTTTAAGCATTAACTGCACTGGCTTAAGGCTATCATCGTGCTCTACAAGATCGGTAATGCGCTCAAGGCAACGAGATATAATTGCAGCGGCGTTGCCTTGTTCTGACTCGCACAATTCGTGGTAACTGATTTGCGAATCTTCCAGCAACGACTGGCTGTGGCTCATCTTGCGAAACTCACTCTCCAGTGAGTCGAACTCGTTGTCCAGTAAACCAAATTCATCCAATTCAGTCAGCTGATAAGACAGCAAGTTCTTTCTGTCTTCATTGCGCTGTTTCATTTGCTGTAGTTGATCCAGCTCTTTTTGGGCATCATTGTGGCGGGTTACCAAAGCTTTCAACTCGGTCAGTTGTTTTTGGATTAGCTCGTCGCTGTCCAGCAGGGCCCTTTGTGCATCAGGTTTGAGTAACGCCTGGTGGGCATGCTGGCCGTGAATCGCCACCAGTTTGGGGCCTAGTTCCTTTAACTGCTGCAGTGGCACAGGACTGCCATTGATGTAGGCTTTCGAGCGGCCTTCACTGGAGATAACACGGCGTAAAATGCAGGTATCTTCACCGTCTTCTAGATCATGCTCTGCTAACCATTGCTGACAACGGGGATTGTGCTTAACATTGAAACAGGCTGTAATTTCGGCTTTTTTTGCTCCTTTGCGCACACTGTTGCCTTCGGCGCGTTCACCCAGGCACAAGCCCAACGCATCGATGGCGATAGATTTACCCGCGCCGGTTTCGCCCGTGATGGCGGTCATACCTTGTTTGAGTTCAATATCCAGTGATTTGACGATAGCGAAATTTTTAACAGACAGTTGGATAAGCATAAATAAAACCATGTATAGATATACAGATAGCTGTAAATATATACATGTTTTTGCTGCTGTCTAGTATTCTTAGCAATTTTTTGTACTAATAAAGTTTACTGCCCCAGTTAAGCTTGGTGCGCAAGACATTAAAGTAGCTGTAACCTTTGGGGTGGATCAGATGCAGTGGGCTGGGGTTTTTGCGGATCAGGATATCATCACCGGGTACGACTGCCAGCATGACATGGCTATCGCAACTGACCTGCAGATTTTCGGTATTGTCATTAGAGACTTTTAACACGATCTCGCTATTGGCATCCACTACGATAGGTCTGCTACTGAGGGTATGAGGGAACATGGGCACTATCGCCAAGGCATCCAGGTTTGGGGTGAGGATAGGGCCCCCACCCGAGAGTGAGTAGGCTGTGGAGCCTGTGGGAGTGGCCACGATAACGCCGTCAGAGCGCTGACTGAATACGAACATATCATCGACGTATAATTCGAATTCCATCATGTGCGCGACTTTTGTATGGTGCAGCACTGCCTCATTAATTGCCGAATTACTACTTTTGACTTCACCATGCCGATGTACTTCCACTTCTAGTAAGAAGCGTTCTTCGCTATTAAACTTGCCGGCGAAAATAGCCTTCATTTGGCGCTCAATGTCATCGGGTGCGATATCCGTCAGAAAACCGAGATTACCTCGGTTAACACCCACTACCGCTACGTCAAAGCGGGATAACACTCGGGCTGCGCCTAACATATTGCCGTCACCGCCTACCACGATAGCCAGTTGCGCCTCTTTGCCAATAGACACCAAGTCGCGAATTTCTAACTTTTCTTGTTCCAGTTCTTCGTTGGCAACGCGTTCTTCTACGAGCACCTGACAGCCTTGTGCAATCAGAAAGTTGTATAGAATTCGCAAACTCTCGCTGGCACCTGAATGATTAGGTTTGCCGATAAGACCAACGGTTTCGAACATTGGGGGCATATAGCTGGCTCTGATTATTGACTCGATACGGCTCTGTTATACACCAAACGACTCAAAAACGACAAGAGAATTGCCCGGAGACAGGCAACATTAAAATTAAATTAAAAATATGACAAATTGTAACTTGAATCAGCAGGTTCCATCCCCATCTAGCTCCGTAATTCAATTTTCATACATTTTCGGATTGCAACATCATGAGTAACGACGTTCAAAATGACAAAGCAGTAAATCCTGAAGAGACGCAGCCAGAAGTGGTTGAAAATGAATCTCAGGAAATACCTCAAGGCGAAACGGTGGATGCCGTATTAGAAACCATTGAGCAACAGCGCATTGCTGAGCTGGAAGCTGAACTGGCCAAAGCGCAAGCCACGGTTGTTGAACAGCAAGATTCGGTGTTACGTGCCAGAGCAGAGGCCGATAACGCACGTCGTCGTGCTGAAGGCGAAGTAGACAAAGCGAAAAAGTTTGCACTTGAGCGTTTTGTTAGTGAGCTTTTGCCAGTCATTGACAATCTGGAGCGCGCACTAGTGGCATCAGATAATGCCAGCGATGAAATTAAGCCAATTCTGGAAGGGGTAGAGCTAACTCACAAATCGTTCGTAGCAACGGTTGAAAAGTTCGGCCTGGAAGTGGTTGATCCGCAAGGACAACCTTTTAATCCAGAATTGCACCAGGCCATGTCAATGCAGGAATCTGCTGACGTTGCGCCAAACACGGTTATTGCCGTAATGCAAAAAGGTTATCAGCTCAATGGCCGCTTAGTGCGTCCTGCCATGGTGGCTGTTTCCCGTGCTGCCGCTGAAGGTGTAAACACCGAAGCGTAAAAAAAATGCAAAAAACTGGGTATTGCTTTATTGAAAAACAACTTAGCAGCCCTATTAAAAAAACAGTTTTAAAGAATTTTAGTTGGAGACATTCTAATGGGTAAGATCATTGGTATTGACTTAGGTACAACAAACTCGTGTGTTGCAGTACTGGACGGCGACAAAGCCAAAGTCATCGAAAATGCAGAAGGGGATCGTACAACTCCCTCGATTATCGCTTATACACAAGATGGTGAAACCTTGGTAGGCCAGCCTGCTAAGCGTCAGGCGGTAACTAACCCGCAAAATACTCTATTTGCTATCAAGCGTTTGATTGGTCGTCGCTTTGAAGACAAAGAAGTACAGCGTGACATCGACATCATGCCTTACGAAATCGTAAAAGCAGACAACGGCGATGCCTGGGTTGCTGCTAAAGGCGAAAAAATGGCACCACCGCAGGTTTCTGCTGAAGTGCTGAAAAAGATGAAGAAAACTGCTGAAGATTACCTAGGTGAGCCAGTTACTGGTGCGGTAATTACGGTTCCTGCTTACTTCAACGACTCTCAGCGTCAGGCCACTAAAGATGCGGGCCGTATCGCGGGTTTAGAAGTTAAACGTATCATCAACGAGCCAACTGCTGCGGCGCTGGCTTACGGTATGGACAAGAAAAAGGGCGATAACATCGTTGCCGTTTACGACTTAGGTGGTGGTACGTTCGATATCTCTATCATCGAAATCGATGAAGTCGAAGGCGAGCACACCTTTGAAGTATTGGCTACTAACGGTGACACTCACTTGGGTGGTGAAGATTTCGATAACCGCGTAATTACTTACTTGGTAGAGGAATTTAATAAAGATCAAGGTATCGACTTGCGTAAAGATCCGCTAGCGATGCAGCGTCTGAAAGAGGCCGGTGAAAAAGCCAAGATTGAACTGTCTTCAGCACAGCAAACCGAAGTTAACTTGCCATACATTACAGCAGATGCTTCTGGTCCTAAGCACTTAGTGATCAAAGTAACTCGTGCCAAGCTAGAGTCTTTGGTTGAAGACATGGTTAAGAAATCACTTGACCCTGTTAAGCAAGCTCTTGCTGATGCAGACCTTTCAGTATCTGATATCCACGACATTATTTTGGTGGGTGGTCAAACACGTATGCCTTTGGTTCAGAAGTATGTTACTGAATTTTTTGGCAAAGAAGCGCGTAAAGACGTTAACCCTGATGAAGCGGTTGCTGTTGGTGCTGCGATTCAAGGTGGTGTATTAGCCGGTGACGTGAAAGACGTTTTGTTACTTGACGTAACACCATTGTCTTTAGGTATCGAAACTATGGGTGGTGTGATGACACCGCTTATCGAGAAAAACACCACTATCCCGACTAAGAAATCGCAAACCTTCTCAACGGCAGACGATAACCAGGCTGCAGTAACGGTTCACGTATTGCAGGGTGAGCGTAAGCAAGCTGCTGGTAACAAGTCGCTGGGTCAGTTTAACCTGGAAGGTATTCGTCCGGCACAGCGCGGTGTACCGCAAATCGAAGTAACTTTCGATATTGATGCTGACGGTATCTTACATGTGTCTGCGAAAGATAAAGACACAGGTAAAGAGCAGAAGATCACCATTCAGGCTTCTTCTGGTTTGAGTGACGACGAAGTGGAAAAAATGGTACGCGATGCGGAAGATAACGCGGCAGAAGATAAGAAGTTCGAAGAACTTGTATCAGCGCGTAACCAAGCTGACGCCATGATCCACGGTACTAAGAAGCAACTTGAAGAATCTGGTGATGCGCTGAGCGCGGAAGACAAATCTGCCATTGAAACCGCACTGACTGCACTGGAAACGGCTGCTAAGGGTGAAGACAAAGCAGAAATCGAAGCTAAAACGCAAGAGCTTATTCAAGCTTCTGCGAAATTGATGGAAGCAGCTCAAGCTGCCCAGGCGGCACAAGCTGCTGGTGCAGAAGGTGAGCAAGCGTCTGGTGGCAAGCCACAAGACGACGTTGTCGATGCTGAATTCGAAGAAGTTAAAGACGACAAAAAATAAGGCTTGAGTCGGCATTTCCCAGGAAATGCCACTGGCTGAAACACGGGCGCGTCTTGGACTGCGCCCTTGTTTGTGTAAACAGGGTATGAAATCAGGAGCTAAGCTCCGCTTATGTTTCTGAAATAAGGTTAACGACGGGAAATATTATCTCCATGTCAAAAAGAGATTATTACGAAGTACTCGGTGTCAGCAAAGGCGCCGAAGAACGCGAGATTAAAAAGGCTTATAAACGTCTGGCGATGAAATATCACCCAGACCGCACCTCGGGTGATAAAGAACTGGAAGAAAAGTTCAAAGAAATCCAGGAAGCCTATGAAATTCTAAACGATAAAGAAAAGCGCGCTGCTTATGATCAGTTTGGTCATGCAGGTGTTGATCCAAATCGTGGCGCAGGCGCTGGTGCTGCTGACTTCGGTGATATTTTTGGTGATGTGTTCGGTGATATCTTCGGTGGTGGTCGCGGTGGCGGTGGTCGTCGTCGTGCCAGACAAGGTGCAGACTTGCGCTACAACCTGGAAATGACCTTAGAAGAGGCGGTGCGCGGTAAATCTGTAGAGATTAAAGTGCCGACCTTGGTGGGTTGTGATGAGTGTGATGGCTCAGGTGCTAAAAAAGGCACTTCGCCTACTACCTGTCCTACCTGTCATGGTAACGGTCAGGTACAAATGCGTCAGGGCTTTTTTGCTGTTCAGCAAACCTGTCCAACCTGTTCTGGTAAAGGCAAAATCATCTCTGATCCTTGCCGCAAGTGTCATGGTCATGGGCGCGTAGAAGAAACCAAGACGCTATCGGTTAAGATCCCCGCAGGTGTTGATACCGGTGACCGTATACGTTTATCAGGTGAAGGTGAAGCTGGAGAAGCGGGCGCACCTCCTGGTGATTTATATGTACAGGTTAATGTCCGTGATCACGAGATATTCGTGCGGGACGAAAATAACCTGTACTGCGAAGTACCGCTGAGCTTTACCATGGCGGCATTGGGCGGAGAATTGGAAGTACCGACTTTGGATGGTCAGGTTAAGCTGAAGATCCCGGCAGAGACTCAAACAGGTAAGATGTTCCGCTTGCGTGGCAAAGGCGTTAAATCTGTTCGCAGTGGCGCTGTAGGCGATTTGATGTGTAAGGTACTGGTAGAAACACCGGTTAATCTTAACAGCCGTCAGATTGAGTTGTTAAAGGAGTTTGACTCCACGATGGATTCTGAGAAAGAAAGACATCGCCCGAAAGAGAAAGGCTTTTTTGACAGCGTGAAGCAGTTCTTTGACGATCTTAAAGGGTAATCTGCTTAAAGGTTGATTTGTTTCATTCCTCTAAAAAACCCGCTTTTTAGCGGGTTTTTGCTTTTAAGCACTTTATTTAATTACTGCTACAGTTTTTAATAGACGCATAATAACCAGATGTCCTCAATCGGGATAAAATCAGAACACTTAATACAGGCTCTACTATGAAAAAACTTTTGGTTCTTATGGTTTCTGCAGCACTACTGGCAACAACGGCAGTGGCGCAAGATGAAGCTGATTCGCAAAAAGAAGCCAGGGCGGCGCTTAAATTCAGACAATCTCTATTTCAATTGATTCGCAGTAACATGGGCGCGCTAGGTGCCATGGCTAAAGGCAATGCGCCTTTTGATACTGCGGTGATGGAAAAAAATGGTATGCGTATCGAACAGTTGAGCCTGATGATTGAAGATTATATGGCGACGGATACCCGCAAATATAAGCTTGATACCGAAGCGCTGGATAAAATCTGGGAACAGCCAGAGGCATTTTCTGAAAAAGTGGCGGCATTAACCTCTGCCGCGCAAAATCTTCAGGCAGTGGCTAAAGCTGGAGATGAATCAAAGTTCCGCGCGGCTATCGGTGGCGTTGGCAGAACATGCAAAGGTTGCCACGACGACTTTAAAGCGGATTAATACGACCCATAATTGGAAAAGGCTGATTATTTATAATCAGCCTTTTTTATTTGAATGTGATAATGGCTATTTTAATAAGCGTTAGTCGGTATACTCACGCTGTAAAATTGCCAATAAGTTTCCTGTTTTACCCGTCCATACTCCTTGGGTTAGTTCCGGAGTGAGGATTTGTACTAGTTTCCAACCGTTTTCCCCTTCCTTGTTTAAAATTTCCGAAAAGTCGGGGCGTTTTGCCTTTTTGATCCCGGCTAAAAAGCCTTCATTAGTTTCAATTTCCAGGGTTTTAGTTTCGTATTTTTTCATTTTTACTACTTCCTCATAGTCGAGATCATCGAAACTTACTTCAAGTGCAGAAGCCAGCGCCTTTTTAGATTGCAGCGATGCCGTTGCTTCTTTTTCTATTCGCTGTATCGTGCGCAAATTCAAACCTGATGCCAGCGCAAGTTCTTCTTGTGACCAGCACTTTTTTGTTCGTAGTGCTAAAACTAACTTTGCATTGATTTTCATTTCAATCTCGTGGTGTTAAGAGACCGCAGCATTGTTCACCATCTCTCTGGAATTTTTTACGAAACTAGTACGTATTTAACACGCATAAGTGACGACAGTTTTACGACAGCAATGTCAGTAACCCCAATCATTATAAGCGTTACTGTAAGTTTAAAAATAATCATCCACCGCTACTTCAGGGGCAAAATAAGCCACGCTCACTACTACTGCCGTTACCACACAAAGCACAACCAGCGCTAACCAAAGTCTGGAAGAGCTGATGCTTTGTTGTTGGCTGATGGGCTTTTTACCATCCAGCATGGAGCGGATTAGGTTCTGTTTTTTGAATAGCAGATAATAAAACGCGGCGGCAATATGTAAAGCGACGGCGACTTGTATCACAGTAAACAGATTTCCATGTGCCCAGTCAGCCAGCTCTTGATAATCGCCACTTATTGTACTGCGCCATGGACCATCAGTGAAAATCTCATCGCTGGTAAACAGGCCACTCAGGGCTTGCAGGAATATGACTATTATCAGCAATATGGCCATGTAGCCACCCAGTGGCGTGTGACCTGTGAATTGGGAGGCATCTTGCCTTAAAGACTTGAGTGCCTTAACAGGAGACACCAAAAACTCGCTAAACAAGGCATAGCGGGTACCACAAAATCCCCAAGCTACCCGGAACAAGATAAGTCCAAGTGTGAAATAGCCAATGTAAATATGCCACTCTAGCCAGGTATCGCCTTGCTCACCGGTATACCACTGGGCCGCAATGGTTAATACCAGTAACCAATGGAATAACCTTACAGGGAGATCCCACACTAATCCGGTATTTTTATTTTCGCTTTGCATACCATTCTCAATTTCAACGCAAGTGGTTTTAGTTTACCCGAATTCAGAGCAAGCTTAAGCGGTTTGATGCTATATCATTTTGTTATCCTGTGTATATGGTAAATCCAACATCAAAACGCTAGTATCACCCCACAATTTATTGACAGAGATAAAAACCTTGAGTTTGGTGAAAAGCGGTATTTTTGGAGCAAATGGTCGAATGGGCAGAGCCTTAATCGAGGCGCATTTGCAAGAGGATGACATACAATTACAGTACGCTCACGTCAGAGCCGGTTCCAAATGGCAAGGTTTTGATATTGGCGAACTCGCGGGAACACCGAAACAAGGTGTTGTAACCACATCCGATACGAATACCGTGCCTGTGGATGTGATGATTGATTTTACCTTGCCCGAAGCCCTGCAAGCCAACATTAGCTTGTGCGTGGAGCATAACGTCCCATTGGTTATCGGAACCACAGGATTAAATGCACAACAAAAGTCCTTGATTACTGAGGGCGCCAAATCCATCCCCATCGTTTTTGCTGCCAATATGAGTATTGGCGTGAACTTATTGTTTAATCTCGTGCGTCAAACGGCAAGGGTGATGGGGAATACCGCGGATATAGAAATTTGGGAAGCCCATCATCGCTTTAAAAAAGATGCACCTTCTGGCACAGCGGTTGCCATCGGAGAGGTGATAGCAGACGAGTTAGGTCGAGATTTGGATAAGTGTGCCGTGTATGGCAGAGAAGGGGATACTGGTGAGCGAGATCCAAACACCATTGGCTTTGCCACTATTCGCGCCGGTGACATTGTGGGTGAGCACACGGCGATGTTCGCCGAGCTGGGCGAACGCATTGAACTGACTCATAGGGCATCCAGCCGTTTAACGTTCGCTAAAGGTGCGGTCAGAGCTGCAAAGTGGTTAAGAGGCAAACCTGCGGGCCAATATGATATGCAAGATGTATTGGGGCTCAACTAATTTACAAGATTTAACTTCCACAGGAATTCAAGGATGACATCAAAAATTTATATTGTAGACAGAGTATTACATTGGATATCGGCGCTTGTGCTGCTGTTTATGTTGATGAATCTGTCCACTCAACTACACCATGTTGATTGGGATGTGAAAGGGCAACTATTGCATCGTCAGGATGCGGTAGAAACCCATGCAATTATGGGGATTATCCTGGTTGTTCTGACTATTGGCCGCATTGTTTATTCTTACTTCAGTGAGACTAAGCTTAACCGGGTACAACCAAAATCCATCTGGCATCAGCGTTTTATTCAAATAACTCATATTGCGCTCTATACCTGTATCCTGTCCCTTGTGGCAACGGGAATCGCGATGATAAACCACTATGAAATTCCGCTAACTGTGTATGGTATTGAGTTAGCCCCTGATAAAGAGGGCTTTTACAATACTTTCCCAGCGTTCCACAGTATTCATTTGCGATTGCGAGAAGCTATCTGGTGGCTAATTTCGATTCACTTTTTCGGCATCATGTACGCGAAAAGATAGGGTACGCGAAGAGATAGGGTATGCAAAAAGATAGGGGATGCCACAAGATAGAGGCTACATGGAGGTCGGACCCACAGAGAATATGGTCCGCTAGCGTTTAGGGTAACTTACGTTTGCAAGTTACCCTTCTCAATTCTATTTCTTATTCTTTCCCGCCCATTTGCAAGGCAATAACCACCGGGTCGTGATCAGAAGAACGGTACGGATCCGCGTTGTAATAGTCTTGCATTTGCGCTTCAGATTTATGCTCCATGTTATAGTCCAGAATAATAGGTTCATCGGTATTGATGTGCCACTCGGTAACATCTAATACTTTGTTTAACATTATTTTGTTGGCAAGGGCATGATCTAATTGGCCTGATTGACCGGCAAATACATAGCTATAAGCGTTTTCCTTTTCCAGGTGTTCAAACAGCTCTATGAAACCACCCTCGGATAACGCCGTTAAAGGATCCTCTTTCGCGTAGGCATTTAGGTCGCCAATGGAAATAATCGCTTTCTCTTTAAATTCAGTGTTTAACCAGTGAGCAATGGCCATAGCTGCGCGTGTGCGTGTCAGATTGCAATTGCCTTGTCCGTCTTGCAGGTTAGGATCGCCTAAGTCATTACAATTAGAGCCTTTTGATTTTAAATGGCTTACTGAAACCACAAAATGCTCGCCCGATTCCTGGTGTTGGAATTCTTGTGCCAAAGTTGGTCGATTTTTGTTATCTAAGTACAGTGGTTTGCCCTTGGCATCTTTTTTGGAGTTGTTACTATCCAGAATAGCTGCGGCGTTAACGGGGGTGACAACCGATTGGCGATAGATAATCGCCACCATAATGGAATCTGTGCCGATTTGTTTTACTGTCGGTTTAACAAATCGCCAATTTTGCGCCGAATCTGTTTTATTCAGCGCCGCTACGAGATTAGCGAGTGCGCCATGTTCCGTGAAGCCATTATTTTCTACTTCCATTAATCCGATAACATCGGCATCAAGTGCAGACAGAGCGGCTATGGTTTTGGTTTGCTGACGGGTAAACTCCTTTTTATTGTCTGCTCCACGTTTATCCATGGTGGTGAAATAGTTCAAAACGTTGAAACTGGCAACCTTTAGATTACCTTGGCTTGTTAATTCAGGCATTTCCGGGCGAGGGTTGGTTTTGAGCACCTTGGCTTGCGATACAGGATGTATACGGTAGTTATTGGAAGCGTAATGCATGACACCGGCTTCAAGGCTTAATTTGTCGCCAACACGCAAGGTGTTTTGCGCCGAGAGTCCTGTAGCAGGGTAGGGTATAAACTCAGGGTTTTGTTTATCCGAACCGTCATCTAATAAAATTTTATTCAAGTTATTGCTAGCCGCATGCGCGCGCGCGGCGTCACCGGGGGAGGCTACTTGGGTAGGAATAAAACGTCGGCCATTGGCCAGCGTAATAGTGCCAAATCGACCAAGATGATAAACGTCATTTACTGTCATCTCGTTAAAGGTAACAAGCATACCTTCCAGGTGTTCTGGCTCTTTAGTAAAGGGCAGCTGAAGTTGAACTGGCTCTGGTAACGAAACGGAATGCGCACACACGGTTATTTCCGAAGGTGTCTTTAATCTTGTGAGACCTTCATGCTCTTCAACGGTTGCACTGAATCTAATGAGGTTGCCCGGTGCAACCTTTGCTTCGGTGTCGGCGGTGTAAACGAATATGCCTTCAGAAGTTTCAGGGTCACCGTCTTCCCTGGCCGGGGACGATTGCAGATAAAACCCCTGTAGAGCTTCCTGGAAATCAGCTGTAACAACCGCTTCCACTTCCACGATTTTTCCGATAAAAGGAGAGGCTCCAGAGTTGCCTTGAATATGACTTATGGGGTGAGCTTTGCCAGAGCAAATTATATTTTTGGTTTGTATTCCTGAATCGAGCTCGGAGGAAATAACTTGCATTGAAAATGCAGTTAACAAGACGGCAGAAAGTCGTTGGAAATTGTTGCTCATTGAGTTTTGGCTTCGTTATTCAAAAAGTAGTCATTATTTTGCCTTGAATTCTATAAGGGATTAAGGACTTGTCAAAATTCATTATTACTGATTAATAAGTCAATAATTACAATGGGTTACGTGGTAAGTAGTAAGCTTATTTATAGAATGATTCTGGTTTGGAATACAAAGTTGGTAGTTCGGTTTAAGGAACCATTTTTTTGAAAACAGCGAAAACACTTTCGCGTAATGAATTGAGTGGTTAATCGCGGTGTTACTAAAGCAGGCAATCTCGGTTTTAGTTTGGATGCCGATATCGAGATTCTTAAAAGTAAATAAAATGTAGTTTTTGACCGTTTGGGCAGAAAAATGAATTTAACTGCCCGAAAAGGTAATTAATTAAATAAAAGATGGACCAAGCAGGTCGCTTAGTCTACAATGCGCGGAATTTGCCACAAATTTAGGTAGAACCTACTTTTGGACTCGAAAAAATATCAGTTTAGCCAGAAAAACGGGATGTAGATAAGTTAACGCATTTAACTTAGAAACAGCCCGTTTTTTATGGGTGTTTGGCAGACTGGCTACGTTAATATTACCGCATTTGGGGAGGTCATTTTGACGCATTCAGCGCTACTAGTACTAGCAGACGGCTCAGTGTTTAAAGGCACTGCTTTTGGAGCCGAGGGTATTTCAGTTGGGGAAGTGGTATTCAATACTTCCATGACAGGATATCAGGAAATTCTTACCGATCCCTCCTACGCGGAACAAATCGTGACCTTAACCTATCCTCACATTGGCAATACCGGTGTGAATAGTGAAGATGAAGAATCCGAACAAATTTGGGCTAAAGGACTCATTATCAGAGACTTGCCTTTGGTGACCAGCAACTTTCGCAGTGAGCAGTCTTTGTCTGATTACCTGAAAGCCCGAAATGTATTGGGTATCGCAGATATTGATACTCGTCGTTTAACGCGAATTTTACGGGATAAAGGCGCGCAAAACGGTTGCATTATCACTGGAGCTGAGCTGGATGAGAGCAAAGCTCTGCAGTTAGCGCAAGAATTTCCGGGACTCAAGGGCATGGACCTTGCCAAAGTCGTATCAGCTAAAGAAAAGTATGAGTGGAATGAGGGTGTTTGGGAGCTTGGTCAAGGCCATTCTAATCTAAAAGAAAACCCCGACTTTCACGTAGTTGCTTATGATTTTGGTGTAAAGCGCAATATTTTACGAATGTTAGTGTCTCGCGGTTGTAAATTGACCGTAGTACCAGCGCAAACTCCCGCGGCAGATGTGCTGGCTTTAAATCCAGATGGTGTATTTTTGTCAAACGGACCGGGTGACCCTGAGCCTTGTGATTATGCTATCGAAGCCATCAAAGAGATCTTAAACACGGATATTCCTGTGTTTGGTATTTGTTTGGGTCACCAGCTTTTGGGGTTGGCCTCAGGCGCCAGCACTGAAAAAATGAAATTTGGCCATCACGGTGCTAACCATCCGGTTAAAGATCACAAACGTGGTGTGGTGATGATCACCAGCCAGAACCACGGTTTTGCCATTTCTGAAAACAACTTGCCAGAGAATCTGGAAGTCACTCATACCTCTTTATTTGATGGTTCAATGCAAGGCATTCATCGCAAAGACAAAGCCGCGTTTGGTTTTCAGGGACACCCTGAAGCGAGTCCGGGACCGCATGATGCCGCGCCATTATTCGACCACTTCATTGAACTTATGCAAGCACGCAAGTAATAGGATCTGACAATGCCAAAACGTAATGACATAAAAAGTATTTTGATTTTGGGCGCTGGCCCAATCGTAATCGGTCAGGCTTGTGAATTCGATTATTCGGGTGCTCAGGCGTGTAAAGCTCTTCGCGAAGAAGGCTACCGTGTAATTTTGGTGAACTCTAACCCAGCTACCATTATGACTGATCCGGAAATGGCCGATGCCACTTATATCGAGCCTATCCACTGGGAAGTCGTCAAAAACATTATTGCTAAAGAGCGCCCCGACGCAGTTTTACCCACAATGGGCGGACAAACTGCATTGAACTGTGCGCTGGACCTGGAAAAACACGGTGTATTAAAAGAATTCAATGTAGAAATGATCGGTGCCACAGCCGACGCCATTGATAAAGCGGAAGATCGGGAACGCTTCGATAAGGCCATGAAATCCATTGGTCTGGAATGTCCACGCGCTGAGATTGCCCATACTATTGAAGAAGCCCATGACGTGCTTAGTCGTATTGGTTTTCCTTGTATTATCCGCCCGTCTTTCACAATGGGCGGAACCGGGGGTGGCATAGCTTATAATATTGATGAATTTGATGAGATTTGTCGCCGCGGTTTGGATTTATCACCTACCAATGAATTACTCATTGATGAATCCCTTATCGGTTGGAAAGAGTACGAGATGGAAGTTGTACGTGATAAAAACGACAACTGCATCATCGTTTGTACCATTGAAAACTTTGACCCGATGGGAATTCATACCGGGGATTCCATCACCGTTGCTCCAGCGCAAACCCTTACCGATAAAGAGTTTCAAATCATGCGTAATGCCGCCATGGCAGTATTGCGTGAGATCGGTGTAGAAACAGGTGGTTCTAACGTTCAGTTTGGTGTGAATCCAAAAGATGGTCGCCTGGTCATCATTGAAATGAATCCGCGTGTATCACGCTCATCAGCTCTGGCCTCCAAAGCAACGGGGTTCCCCATTGCTAAAGTGGCTGCCAAACTAGCTGTAGGTTATACCCTGGACGAATTAGCCAATGATATTACTGGTGGCTTAACTCCTGCGTCTTTTGAGCCAGCTATTGATTACGTAGTTACCAAAATTCCACGCTTTAACTTTGAAAAATTCTCCGGTGCAAACGACCGACTTACCACACAGATGAAGTCGGTGGGTGAGGTTATGGCGATTGGCCGCAATCAGCAAGAGTCATTGCAAAAAGCCCTACGCGGCTTGGAAATTGGCGTTAATGGTTTCGATTCCATCATTGATTTGGAGGCTAGCGATGCCAAAAATACGCTAGTACGCGAAATGACTGAAGCCGGTGCCGAACGCATTTTCTATATTGCCGACGCCTTCCGCTTTGGCATGACAGTTGACGAAGTGTTCAGTCATACCAACATTGACAGATGGTTCCTGGTGCAGATTGAAGATATCGTCAATCTTGAAAAACACATGCAAGAACAGGGGGTTGCGGCTCTGACTGGTGATTTTCTGCGCAAGATTAAGCGCAAGGGCTTCGCCGATGCTCGCATTGCTGAGCTAACAAAACTGGCCGAGTCTGACGTGCGCGACTTACGAGTTAAGAACGAGGTATTGCCGGTTTATAAGCGCGTTGATACCTGTGCCGCAGAGTTCTCCACTACCACCGCTTACATGTATTCCACTTATGATGAAGAGTGCGAGTCCAACCCATCTGACAAAGAAAAAATCATTGTTTTGGGTGGTGGACCCAACCGAATCGGGCAGGGGATCGAATTTGATTACTGTTGTGTTCACGCTTCGTTGGCCCTTCGTGAAGATGGTTACGAAACCATTATGGTTAACTGTAATCCAGAGACAGTGTCTACCGATTACGATACCTCTGATCGTTTGTACTTTGAGCCCGTAACTCTGGAAGATGTGCTGGAAATTGTGCGTGTTGAAAAGCCCAAAGGCGTGATTGTGCAATACGGTGGACAGACACCGCTCAAACTAGCCAAAGCATTGGAAGAAGCCGGCGTTCCCATTATCGGCACTCCGCCAGATGCCATTGACCGTGCAGAAGATCGCGAACGCTTCCAGCAGATGGTGTACAAGTTACAACTTAAGCAGCCTGCCAATGCCACGGTTAGCAACCTTGAGCAAGCACTAGAAGAAGCTGGAAAAATCGGCTTCCCATTGGTGGTGCGACCTTCTTATGTATTAGGTGGTCGGGCGATGGAAATTGTTTATGATATCGCTGATTTGAAACGCTACCTGAATGAAGCCGTAAGTGTGTCTAATGACTCTCCGGTGTTACTAGACCGATTCCTTGATGATGCAATCGAAGTGGATGTTGATGCTATCTGTGATGGTGAGAATGTCACTATCGGTGGCATTATGGAGCATATCGAACAAGCGGGTGTTCACTCTGGTGATTCTGCCTGTTCATTACCGTCTTATAGCTTGCCGAAAAAAGTATTGGATGTCATGCGTCAGCAAGTCAAAGACATGGCTTTAGAATTGGGCGTTATCGGTTTGATGAATACCCAGTTTGCGGTGAAAGATGGTGAGGTTTACCTTATTGAGGTGAATCCACGTGCTGCGCGTACTGTTCCATTTGTATCTAAAGCCACAGGTAAACCATTAGCGAAAATCGCTGCCCGAACCATGGTTGGTCAAACCCTGGCACAGCAAGATGAAATGTTGGAAATCATTCCGCCGTATTATTCTGTTAAAGAAGTGGTGATCCCCTTCGCTAAATTCCAAGGCGTTGATCCATTGATTGGTCCAGAAATGCGTTCTACTGGTGAAGTCATGGGTGTTGGCGAAAGCTTTGTTCAGGCTTATGCAAAAGCCAATTTAGGCGCAGGCACGCCTTTACCGAAAAAAGGTAAAGTCTTGCTGTCTTTGCGAGATAATGATAAAAATCGCGCTGTAGAATTGGGTAAAGCCATGTTGCAAAAAGGTTTCGGCCTCGAGGCGACCAGCGGTACTGCTCAGTTATTGAATAACGCGAACGTCGATTGTGATGTGGTCAACAAGCTGTCGGAAGGTCGACCTAACATTGTTGATGCCATCAAAAACGGCGAATACTGCTACATAATTAACACAACCGAAGGACGTCAGGCGATTTCTGACTCCGTCTACATCCGTAAAGAAGCACTACTCAATAAAGTAGCTTATACCACAACCATGAACGGGGCTTTTGCTACCATCAACGCTCATGCGTCGGATGATCGTAATGCGGTTAATTCTGTGCAGGAATTACACAAGAGAATTACGCAATGAATCAAATACCAATGACAGCCGAAGGGGCTGAAATGTTAAAAGCGGAGCTGCACGAGTTAAAAACCGTGAAGCGACCGCAAATCGTTAATGCCATTGCAGAAGCACGAGAGCACGGCGATTTAAAAGAAAACGCTGAATATCACGCAGCGCGTGAACAACAAAGCTTTTGTGAAGGTCGAATTCAGGACATCGAAGGCAAGCTGAGCAACGCCCAAATCATCGATGTGAAAAAGATGACCAACAATGGCAAAGTGATATTTGGTGCCACAGTGACGGTGTTGAATCTGGATACTGATGAGGAAACTACCTACCGCATCGTAGGTGATGATGAAGCTGATATTAAAAATAATCTGATTTCAGTGAATTCTCCTATTGCCCGCGGTTTGATCGGTAAGAGCCTGGATGATGTTTCGACAATTCAGACACCGTCAGGTGCAAAAGAGTTCGAAATAATCGAAGTAGAATACATCTAATTTCGATGTCGCTAGCCGCATATAAAAAAGCCGTTCTACTGAACGGCTTTTTTTTAGCGTTGCGAAAAGTGGTATTTTACTTTTTCGGAAGCTCAATCTTTTTGTCTTCTGATGGTTTGTAAAGCACCAGCACATGGCCGATGGTTTGCACCTTTACAGCCCCTGATTCTCTTACAATGGCGTCCATGATCAGGTTCTTTTCTTCACGGTCTTCAGAGGGGACTTTTACTTTGATAAGTTCGTGATGTGCCAGGGCGGAATCAATCTCTGCCATAACACCTTCAGTCAGGCCATTGCCGCCCAACATCACCACAGGCTTTAGGCTATGGGCTAAACCTTTTAAGTGTTGTTTCTGTTTATTGGTTAGATTCATTTACAAATAAATCTCTATTCTTAGGTTGAAAACCTGTATTCTAGCGCCATCTCACCATTAATCCTAATCGGGAATGGATTAAAACATCGAAAAGTACTCTTTAACTTTCTTTAAAGCTGGGGGGTTGGTGGGTTTAAGAGTGTTTTGGGCTGACTTTTTCGTCCGGTTTTGAACAGAAGTGGTGCTTTAACCGTATTGTAAAGAATCACTAGCTGAGATCTTATCGAGTGAGCCGTGATTTCACCACGTGCTATACAGCGTTGAAGTGAATGATTAGAGGCAGGTTTCGAAAAGTGATTTCGGGCGTCGAAACCGGCCAATGTTAGAGGAAACACCCGAAAATAGACGTCTTTTGTTCAAGCACAGTGGATGTCCTTATATTGGCTACCGGCAGAAAACTATAGTATTCTTGACCGATGGCGATTTGATTACGCATTTTTAAGTTTTATTGAGGTTATTACATTGAGTGATATGGCTAAAAACCTGATCCTTTGGTTAGTGATCGCTGTGGTATTGATGTCTGTTTTTCAGAGTTTCACCCCTGGTGACTCTGGCAAGCGGCAAACCAGTTATGATCAGTTTATCAAAGAAGTCAATCAGGGCATGATCCGTGAGATCAGTATCGATAAAGAGACTGGTGAGGTGCGCGGTTTAAAACGCACTGGTGAAAGTTTTAACACCAACATTCCATATTACGACGATGGATTAATGGCGGACTTGCTGAAAAACAATGTTCGTGTGGTAGGGATACCTCCTGCTGAGCCCTCCATGTTGACCAATATCTTTATTTCCTGGTTCCCGATGTTGCTGCTGATCGGCGTGTGGATTTTCTTCATGAGACAGATGCAGGGCGGCGGTGGTCGCGGTGCTATGTCGTTTGGCAAAAGCAAGGCTCGCTTATTAGGTGAAGACCAAATTAAAACCACTTTCCAGGATGTCGCTGGTTGCGACGAAGCCAAAGAAGAAGTGGTAGAGCTGGTAGATTTCCTGCGTGATCCGTCTAAATTCCAAAAGCTGGGCGGCAAAATCCCTAAGGGTGTCTTAATGGTAGGGCCTCCTGGTACTGGTAAAACCCTTTTGGCAAAAGCCATCGCCGGTGAAGCAAAAGTACCATTTTTCACTATCTCTGGTTCTGATTTTGTAGAAATGTTCGTCGGTGTCGGTGCTTCTCGAGTACGAGACATGTTCGAGCAAGCTAAAAAGTCAGCACCTTGCATTATCTTTATCGACGAAATCGACGCCGTAGGCCGCCAGCGTGGTGCGGGTCTGGGTGGTGGTCACGATGAGCGTGAGCAAACCTTGAACCAGATGTTGGTGGAAATGGACGGCTTTGAAGGGCATGAAGGTATCATCGTTATCGCTGCCACCAACCGTCCGGATGTACTCGACCCGGCGCTTTTACGTCCAGGACGTTTTGACCGCCAGGTAGTGGTGGGCTTGCCTGATATCCGTGGTCGTGAGCAAATTCTGAAAGTACACATGCGCAAAGTGCCAATTGCTGACAACGTAGAGGCTTCGGTTATTGCCCGTGGTACACCCGGTTTCTCTGGAGCCGATTTGGCTAACCTTGTTAACGAGGCTGCGTTATTCGCCGCTCGAGCAAACAAGCGCCTGGTTAACATGGAAGAATTTGATAAGGCGAAAGACAAGATCATGATGGGCACAGAGCGTCGCTCAATGGTAATGTCGGAAGACGAAAAAGCCATGACGGCGTATCACGAAGCGGGGCATGCTATTGTTGGCCGTTTGGTACCTGAGCACGATCCTGTATACAAAGTATCGATTATCCCTCGTGGACGGGCTTTAGGTGTAACCATGTACCTGCCTGAGCAAGACAGAGTAAGTCACAGCAAGCAGCACCTTGAAAGTATGATCTCCAGCTTGTTTGGTGGACGCTTAGCTGAAGACCTCATATATGGTTCAGATAAAGTCACTACCGGTGCTTCAAACGATATCGAGCGTGCTACTGATATCGCCCGCAAGATGGTTACTCAGTGGGGCTTATCGGACAAAATGGGGCCGATGCTATACGCAGAGGAAGAAGGTGAAGTGTTCTTAGGACGCAGTGCTGCACAGAGTAAGCACATGTCTGACGATACCGCACGCGCTATAGACGCTGAAATCAAAGGTGTTATTGATCGCAACTATGAGCGCGCTAAGAATATCCTCGAAGAAAACATGGACATTCTACATGCCATGAAAGATGCTCTAATGAAATACGAAACCATCGATGCTAAGCAGATTGATGATCTGATGGAACGCAAAGAGGTTCGCCCACCGGCAGACTGGAATAAGGACGACGATAAGTCTGACAAGCCAACAGGCGGTGCAGGTGCTGAAGCCTCAGCTAAAACAGAAGATGAGGATAAAACAGAGTCTAAAAGCTCTGTAGGTAAACCGGGCGACATGCCGGGATAAAATCCGATATTGAAATGAAGTATGAAACGCCTCGTTTGAGGCGTTTTTTTTGACTAGTTTAATAAATCCGATGACACTACAACACAAGTTCAATCCTGATCTGGAAGTTATGGGGATACTTAACGTAACCCCTGATTCGTTCTCTGACGGGGGCAAGTTTAACGGTCTTGATAGCGCGCTGGTGCAAGCTGAGCAGATGGTGGCCGATGGCGCTTCCATAATAGATATTGGTGGGGAGTCCACTCGGCCCGGCGCAGCAGAAGTTTCAGTGCAAGAAGAGCTTGATAGAACTGTGCCTGTAATTGAGCGGTTATCTGGCAAGATAGATGTTCGAATCTCCATTGATACCAGTAAACCTCAGGTAATGCGTGAAGCGGTGGCTGCCGGGGCTACGCTGATTAATGATGTACGAGCATTACAATTACCTGGTGCTATCGAAATTGCAGCTATTTGCAATGTGGAAGTTTGTCTTATGCACATGCAGGGACAGCCACGGACCATGCAGGCAGCGCCGCAATATGAAAACTTACTCGCAGAAATTAAACAATTTTTTGAACAGCGCATAGCTGCATGTGAGCAGGCTGGGATATCACGAACTAAACTTATTCTGGATCCCGGGTTTGGCTTTGGTAAGTCATTGCAACATAATTATGAAATACTAGGGCAACTAGATTACTTCGATGGATTGCAGCTACCGTTGTTGATTGGCCTGTCGCGCAAGTCAATGATAGGCAATTTACTTAATCGCCCGGTGGAAGAACGCCTGGCAGGTAGTTTAAGCGGAGCGCTAATTGCGGCGTGTCAGGGCGCAAAAATATTGCGTGTGCACGATGTCAAAGAGACCGTGGATGCGCTAAACGTATTGAAAAAAACCATACAGTTAATTTGAGATTTTAAATGAGAAAGTACTTTGGAACGGACGGCATTCGAGGTCGTGTTGGTGAAAACCTGATTAATCCGGAATTTGTAACCAAGCTAGGGTGGGCTGCAGGTAAGGTTCTTGCTGGTCATGGCACTAATAAAGTATTGATAGGAAAAGACACCCGAATATCTGGCTACATGTTGGAGTCGGCGTTGGAAGCCGGCCTTTCTGCTGCGGGCATCAATATTGGTTTGTTAGGTCCAATGCCTACGCCCGCGATTGCTTATTTAACCAAAACTTTCCGAGCGGAAGCCGGTATTGTGATAAGTGCTTCTCACAATCCTTATTATGATAATGGCATAAAGTTTTTTGGCTCCACAGGTTATAAGCTTGACGACGATATTGAGTTAGCTATTGAAGCTCAAATGGAAAAACCCATGACCTGTGTTAGCTCTGACAAATTAGGTAAGGCCAACCGCATTGATGATGCCGCAGGACGATACATTGAATTTTGCAAGGGCTGTTTCCCATCGGAATTGTCATTGCAGGGACTAAAAATTGTGGTTGATTGTGCCCATGGCGCAACCTATCACATAGCGCCTGATGTGCTTATTGAACTAGGTGCTGAAGTTATTGAGATAGGTACCAATCCCAATGGCCTGAATATCAATGATAAAGTTGGGGCGACCTCACTGGAACAAATCAAAGCCAAAGTACTTGAAGAAAAAGCAGATTTGGGTTTTGCCCTTGATGGCGATGGTGATCGCATCATGATGATTGATCACAAAGGCAATGTGCTGGATGGTGACCAGATCGTTTATATCATCGCACGAGATAACCTCAAGTCAGGTAAGTTAAACGGTGGCGGTGTCGTAGGTACCCAAATGAGTAATTTGGGATTAGAAATTGCGCTAACTAAGCTCGGTATCCCTTTTGCGCGTAGTAAAGTAGGGGACAGATATGTTCTTGAATTACTTCAGGAAAAAGGATGGAGCATAGGTGGTGAAAGTTCAGGACATGTACTTAATCTCAATGTAGCCTCTGCTGGTGATGGTATCGTCTCGGGATTACAAGTGATAACGTCCATGCTTAAGGCGAATATGTCCTTACATGATCTATCCAAAGGCATGGAAAAATTTCCTCAAAAACTCATCAATGTACGCTTCAAAGAAGGCGATGATCCGTTACAACTCAGTTCTGTTCAGGATGCCGTTAAAGAGGCTGAATCGGAACTGGATGACACAGGACGAGTCCTGCTCAGAAAAAGTGGCACCGAGCCACTTATCCGCGTAATGGTAGAAGCTCAGGACAGCGCGCTGGCTAATAATTGGGCGGAATACATCGCCGGTGCCGTAAAAGACGCCATTTAAGCAAAATATTTCCGTTGAAATCTTGTATCTTGGATGTGTCTTCGTTAATATCTCGCACCGCTCGGAATTGCTGAAAAATGACAAGTGATATGGCAACAAAAAGAAAATCATTGGTAGCCGGTAACTGGAAACTGAATGGTTCAAGTGCTTTAGTCAAAGAAATGAGCCAGGCATTAAATGCTTGCGATTTCAAAGACACACAAGTGGTTGTTTGTGTACCGTCTGTTTATTTAGGTCAATTTTCAGCAGTTAGCTTCGATGTGGGAGCGCAAGATGTAAGCGCTCAGGAGTCTGGGGCTTACACTGGCGAAATCAGTGCTGCTATGCTCGCTGAGTGCGGTGCCAAATGGGTGATTGTTGGACATTCTGAACGACGTACCTATCACGCAGAATCCAACAGTATCGTCGCGCAAAAAGCTCAGCGTGCGCTGGAAGCAGGGTTAACACCTATTGTGTGTTTTGGTGAAGAAGAAAGCATCCGAGATATTGGGGATTACGTTGAGCACTGTGTGCAGCAAGTTGCCGTTGTGATTGAGCAACTTGGCATTGAGCGTTTCGCTCAGTGTGTACTAGCTTATGAGCCTGTGTGGGCAATTGGCACGGGCAAGACAGCAAGTCCGGAGCAGGCACAAGAAGTGCATCAGAAGGTGCGTGAGTTTATCGCCCAAAAGTCTGCTGAAGTAGCAGGTGGAATGAGAATTTTGTACGGTGGTAGTGTTAAGGCTGATAATGCATCAGAGCTCTTTTCACAACCCGATGTAGATGGTGGCCTCATTGGTGGGGCAAGCCTCAAAGCTGACGATTTCAAAGCGATTTGTAAGTCGGCCTGAATATACCAGAGATAATAAATGTTATACGAAGTATTGTTAGTTGTTGATTTGATTGTAGCCATCGCGCTTATTGGTTTGGTGTTGATCCAGCAAGGCAAAGGGGCCGATATGGGTGCGTCTTTTGGTGGCGGTGGCTCCAACACGGTATTTGGTTCAACTGGGTCAGGTAATTTCCTGACAAGAACCACGGCAATTTTAGCTACGATTTTCTTTATCGTAAGTTTGGCGTTGGGTAATTTGTCCAATAATCAGGGCACAACAGAAGACACGTGGGAAAACATTGAGGTGCCTGCTGTGACTGCGCCAGTAAGTGAAGATGTTCCTGCGGCGGGAGATGTGCCAGCTGCAGACCAGGAAGAGTCTGAAAGCGACGTTCCAAACACTTAATATAATTTTCGCGGATGTGGTGGAATTGGTAGACACGCCATCTTGAGGGGGTGGTGAGCTATGCTCGTGAGGGTTCAAGTCCCTCCGTCCGCACCAAATATAAAAACCGGCTTTTGCCGGTTTTTTGCTTTTTCGGTGGCCTGCAATTCCTGCTGTGCACCATATCTCTAATCCAGCCGCTACAGCTATAGAACTTTTACAGATAATGTTATCTGGAAATCAGTAACCTCAGCCTCTATATATATCAAAGCGAACTATTTATATTCTCAATAGGAATATTCCTGGCTTTAGTCAGATTAGTTTGGAATACAGTTATACCAGCTATTGCATATCCCTAAAAGGAATATATTATATCGTCCAGTTATATCTGAGGGCGTAGATTTGGAATTGATTGGCTATTTGGCAGCTATTGTAATGGGGCTGGTTTTGGGGCTCGTGGGCGGTGGCGGTTCCATTCTGACCGTACCCATCTTAGTGTATTTAATGCATTTAGAGCCAGGTATTGCCACTGGATACTCATTATTGATAGTAGGAGCGACGGCTGCTTTTGGCGCTATGCGGTATTTCCGTCTTGGCTTAGTGGATCTTAAGCTTGCGTTGTTATTCGCTATTCCTTCAGTTGTAGCGGTCTATCTCACCAGGCTGCTGTTAATGCCGACTTTACCTGACGTGTTGCTAACTTATCCCGTTGTGATCCAAAAAGACAAGGCGATCATGGGTTTATTTGCCTTATTGATGTTGGCTTCTGCTATCGCAATGCTGAAAAAGGCTCAACAAAAAAATAATCAAGACCAGGTTGAGGGAAGTGTTATAAAACTTGATACCTCGCGCTGGCTGGCAATAGCTCTGGACGGTGCTGTTGTGGGCTTGATTACCGGAATGTTGGGCGCTGGAGGTGGGTTTTTAATCATCCCCGCCTTGGTACTGTTACTAGGCTTACCGATGAAAAATGCGGTTGGTACTTCGCTATTTATTATCGCACTCAAATCACTATTGGGGTTTGTTGGTGATCTCCAGACGGGCATAGTTCTGGATATGCAGTTAATCGTCTTTATGCTAACTGCTACTTTACTGGGTATGTGGGCATCGTCTGGGTTAGCAAACCGAATTGACGGCGGTCTATTGCAGAAAATGTTTGCTTTTTTTACTGCAGCCATTGCTACTTTTATTCTGATCAAAGAGTTTATTTAGAGAGGAACTAATGCAAGTTGAAACATTCCACGATGAAAGAACCGGATCCTTTACCTATCTGGTGATTGATGAAGAGACAAAAAAGTCCGCCATCATTGATTCTGTTATGAATTATGACCAATACTCTGCTATGGCGAGTTTTGATAGCGCAGATCGTGTAATCAAATTCATAGAACAACAGCAATTGCAAAATCAGTGGATACTGGAAACCCACGTTCATGCTGATCATATTACAGCTGCCCACTATCTGAAGGAAAAAGTAGGGGGCCAAATTGCTATGAGTGTAGGAATTGTGAAGGTACTTTCATTGTGGGTACCCAAGTTTGAGACAGAAATTGATACTCCAATTGACGGCAGTCAATTTGACAAATTATTTGAAGATGGCGAACAGTTCCAAGTTGGCAATCTCAATGCCACTGTGTGGCACACTCAAGGCCACACTCCCGCCTGTGCCAGTTATTTATTTGAAGGGGCAATTTTTGCAGGGGACACCCTATTTGCACCGTCACTTGGTACTGCACGTTGTGACTTTCCGGGCGGCAGTGCACAAGATTTATATAGTACCATTCAGCGTATTTACTCGTTGCCGGAAGATACCAAAGTCTTTTTGGGGCACGATTATCCGGCGGAAGGGCAAAAGCCTTGCTCAATGGTTACCGTTGGACACTCAAAACAGGCAAATATCATGATTAAGGCCGCCACGTCTCAAGACGAATTCATTGAGAAAAGGCAAGCTCGTGATGCAACCCTGGCTGTACCAAAGTTATTATTACCCGCAATACAAGCCAATATGCGCAATGGTCAGTTTGGTGAAGTGAGCGAGAAAGGTCAGCAATTTATCAAGATCCCGGTTAACGCAATATAGGTATCAGCATGAAATTAAATAAGGTATCTGAAACCCTGACTATTTCTGAACAACTTAATGTCGCTGATATAACGCAGTTACATGCTTTAGGATATCGTTCAATATTATGTAATCGCCCTGATGAAGAATGCACGGAGTTAGCCCAATTCACTGACATTAGACGTAAAGCTGAAGAGTACGGTATTGAGTGCCGTTATTATCCAGTAGCTCCCACCGCAGTTTCTTTACAAGCAGCGAAAGAATTTGGCAAAGTTTTATCTGAGCTTCCACAGCCCGTATTAGCCTATTGCCGCAGTGGCAAGCGCTCTATATCGCTTTGGGCTTTATCGGCCAAATCACAATTACCCGAGCCAGAAGTGAAACAGAAATTGCAGGCGTTTGGCATGGATAAAGACGGTATTGCCGCATTAGTTTCATAAAGTGTTGGTATGTTTTGTAGATGGACGTGCGGATTTCAATTTTTATCTTGTTATGGCTATTTTCCTGTCAGGCGGCAGCAAACAAAAGCTGCCGTGAGGTTCTTGAGGATATCGGTCCACAACCTGCCGGTGTTGAGATAGTCTGTACCTCTTTATTGAAAAATAAAGCAGGGCAAAGCATACGTGCCCAAACTCAGACTAATATCTCACAGCGAACCATTAAAGTACTGTTGGATAATACTTTGTCCGGGACAGAGCTTACTATGTCCTTACAGCATGAACTTGCGCACGTTGCACAATATAAGGCCTGGATTGATAGTGCTAATGTATCACTCGAATATCAAGAGAGATTGCAGGCGTTGCATAATCTGGTCGCTCCTAAAGGTCTTAATTCAACTTATCAAACGTTAGCCCGGCTGAAGCGTCATTCATTGTTTAGAGCACATCCTGAACGGTGGCTTCAAGCCTACGCTAATATGCATTTTTGCATGGAGTATCAGGCCTGGATTCAAGAAGCTGAAAAAGCGCAAAGAGAGTCTTTACCTCTTTCACTTATGACAGCGGAAGTCGCCGCAATCATGAATAACGACGAGCAAGCTTTGCTAGAGTACATTGATCAAACCACGGTCAAAGCGGTTTATCCCGAAGGCTTCAATCCAAGACAGTTGCAACTGGCACTGGATAGCTGCCCGGTAAGCAACAACCCGGTGACCATGTTTCTCACCTCTGTAGAGGCGCTTGGACTGTTGTAATAAGTTTTGAATCGCCTAATCAGTAACTAACTCAAATGACAAGCCAGCTTTGTCGGATAAGCGTTCGATTAATGGCATGCCAAAGAGTGTCGAGGGGGTCCAGAATCCCCCGTCAGTACAAGCGTCTTTATCATTCTTACTGAGTTTCGAAAAGAAAATAGCGGTTTCTGCCAACATTTTCGCGGTGGAACCATAACCGGGATCTTTGTCGCCGGTTACTTTGCACTTGATGGTTTGCCCGGTGGCTGTCTCGCCAAAAAACTGCATATTGTAAAAGCCATTTTCTTGTTCGTCAGGGGAAGGACCATCGCCCGGTTTAGGTAAGAACAATGATTCCATGGCAGTGCGCAACGGTCCCAACGCTGCAGATATCATAAATGCACCTAAGCCATAAGCCATCGCTTTTGCTTTAAAGGCTGTGGCACTCAACATGGCTTCATCGTATAAGAAGTTTTTACCATAGCGGGCGTCCAGTAGACCGTTACTTCGATGGACTATGCGTGTGTTAATGGAGGCCATGACAAAGGGCGCTGTCCATTGTTGGAAATCACTATCGAACTTCGCTTTGTTGTTGCTGGCCTGGCGAGCGAAGAAAGGATGATTTGTGGGGCAGAGTGCGTAAGGGTTGGTCAGGGTTCTTCGCAGCGCAGGATCTTTGGCTGCTTCTTTAGCAACATTAAGCAGACTGGCTACGGTTCCCCCGGAAAATCCACCTTTCATGGCTTTCACTCGCATTTTCACGCGGTAACAATAGTGACCAAATTGTTCATGAGCTTTTTCCTGTAAAAAGAGAGTTCCCATGTCAGAAGGGATTGAGTCAAAACCACAGCAATTGACGATGCGTGCACCAGAGGCTTTCGCTTTTGCTTCGTACTTCTCCAACATTTGAGCAATCCATTGTGTCTCACCTGTCAGGTCACAATAATCGGTTCCGGTTTCACAGCAGACTTTGACCAGCGGTTCGCCATAGAGGGCGTAAGGCCCAACGGTAGAAACTATCAGGTTGGTTTGATTGGCCATGGCAGTGAGCTGTTGCTCGTCGGCGGCATCGGCCACAATAACTGGCACCAAATTGGCTTTTTCACCTAGCTCGGTTTTCAGGGAATCTAACTTGCTTGCGGAACGTCCCGCCATTGCCCACTTAACAGAGCCGTCATTGTAATGTTCGGTGAGGTAGGCACATAATATTTTTCCCACGAAACTGGTCGCGCCAAAAACGATAAAATCAAATTCAGAGTCACTCATGGGAAAATTCCTTGTTAAGATTAGTATTCAAAGCAAATGTAGGTGCTCGCTCTTTGAAATACAACCGTAATCGGGAACTTTCTTGCATCTGTGTCATTTGTGAGGATAATGCCCCAACACCTGGTCTATTACTGTGTCGTTTTCATATTTAACGCCTGATACAACCGTCAGATTTTTTATGCGCTATTCCAAATCCACCCAAATTCGTTGTTTTTTGTTTGCCCTCTGGTGCCTGGCATTTTTCAGCTATGCAGAATCTCCCTTGCAGTTATTGGGGGAATACATAGGGTTTGCGTTTTTGGGCATCGTCGGCGCTATTTTTGCAAACTCTACCGGAGCCGGTGGCGGCGTTATTTTTGTGCCCTTTTTCAGTCAGCTGGGTTTAGACAATACCACTATAGTTGCCACCAGTTTCGCCATTCAGTGTTTTGGCATGACAGCGGGCGCATTGTCCTGGTTCCTGTGGTTTAAGGCGGAAAAAAAGAGCGATGCTGAATGGCAACCACTGTACCGAGTGTTGTTGTTAACGGTACCGTTCTCAATGGCGGGTATAGGGTGGGTGCAAGTCATGGATTGGCAGTCACCTAATAGTTTACATGCCACTTTTGGGGCTTTTTCTGTGGTACTGGCGCTGGCCATATTTGCGTCAATTCCAATGTTAAAAAATTCCCAATTCAGCACAGTTTTAACGAGATGGGATCACTTCTGTTTGCCAGTAATTGCGTTGCTCGGAGGAGGGATTACTGCCTGGCTATCGGTGGGGGTAGGAGAGCTCATCGCCATTTATTTGATTTTTCGGCGCTTCAATGTGTCTTTTGCTATTGCCAGTGCGGTTATTCTCAGTGCTTTTTCTGTTTGGACAGGAGTGCTTTATCATTTAATGCAAACTGGAGCCGTGTATTGGGCCATTGTTCTGTTCGCCGGGCTGGGTGCTGTTATCGGTGGCTCCATTGCCCGTTTTGTGGTGCTATATTTCTCAGTGACACGTCTGAAACTGTTTTTTGCTGGATGGGTATTGCTCATTGGTATTGCCTCTATACCGCTGTAAAATAAAATGACAACTTTTGCTTAGTAGCAATGATGCCCCTAAATAAGAATTATTAAATGTCAGATGTAACCAAGGCTTTTGCACAGGATGGCACGCTATCCGAAAATATCGAAAATTTTAAACCTCGTGCTGCGCAAATAGAGATGGCGGAAGCTGTTGCTAAAGCGATTAAGGGAAAGGAGCAATTGCTTGTAGAAGCCGGAACAGGCACAGGAAAAACCTTTGCTTATCTGGTCCCGGCTTTGCTCAGTAAGCGCAAATGTATTGTGTCGACGGGTACAAAAAACTTACAAGAGCAGCTCTTTTTACGGGACCTTCCTCTGATAAAAAAAGCCCTGAAAAGCAATAAAAGTACGGCATTGTTAAAAGGACGAGCCAATTATCTTTGTTTGCAGCGATTAGCCCAGCACAGCAGTGGCACTCATTTGATGAGCGCGGATGTATTAGCGGATTTGACCCGGGTGAAGAAATGGTCGGTTACTACGCAGTCGGGTGACATCGGAGAGATTTCTGCCATAAAAGAAGATTCTGGTATTTTGCCTTATGTCACCTCAACAGTAGACAATTGTTTGGGACGAGATTGTCCTGATTACGAAGATTGTTACCTGGTAAAAGCACGTAAGAAAGCCATGGAATCGGATTTGGTAGTGGTGAATCACCATTTGTTTTTTGCTGATTTGGCGTTAAAGGATACTGGTTTTGGTGAACTTATCCCCGAGGCGGATGCTATTATTTTCGACGAGGCGCACCAAATTCCTGATATCGCCACCGAATATTTTGGCGAAACGCTTTCCGGGCGGCAGGTACACGATATTTGCCGAGATATTGAAGCACTGCAAAGAACCGTTTTAAAAGATGCCAGTCAACTCAGTCAGGCTGCCGAGCAATTGCGCGGTGAAATGGCGGAATTGCGTCTTCTTTATCCATTGCAGCCTGAAAAGGGCAATTGGTTTGAGCAACTGCGTAGGCCAGAAATAATCGAGCAGCTCAGCAAACTCAACGATGCCTTTGATGTGATGTATCAGGTGAGTAAGCTGCACCTCAATCGTGATAAGGCATTTGATGCGCTATTTGAACGGTTGGTGGAGGTGCGCAGTCGACTCGGGATCATGCGTGATGAAAAGCAGCTTGGTATCAGTTTGTGGTACGAAACCACGCCCAAACATATAATTTTACATGCGACGCCATTGAGTATTGCCGGTAAATTTGGCGCGTTTCTGGAACACAGTGATAGCGCCTGGGTTTTTACCTCAGCCACCTTGGCTGTGGGGGAAACCTTTACCCACTTCAAAAAACAGTTAGGACTCAAGCCTGCTGACGAAATGATCCTCGATAGTCCATTCGATTATCAGTCCCAGGCACTGTTATGCGTTCCACGGTATTTTTCCGAGGCGAATCACTTTAAGCGCAAAAACATGTTGCTGGAGGTTTCTCTTAAGCTCATTGAGGCCAGCGCGGGCGGTTGTTTTTTGTTGTTTACCAGTCATAGTATGATGCGCCAGGTTGCGGGCTTGTTGGCTGATGAAATAGATGTACCTATTTTGGTGCAGGGGGACACCAGTAAACGGGAGTTGCTGGAGCAGTTTATGGATAATCCTGAAGCGGTTTTATTGGGAACAGGAGCGTTTTGGGAAGGTGTTGATGTGCGTGGCGACAAGCTGACTTGTGTACTTATCGACAAGCTGCCTTTTGCCTCACCCGATGACCCATTGTTACAAGCTAAAGTAGAAGATTGTCGTAAAAAGGGGCAAAACCCCTTTGCAGTTATGCAAATCCCTCAAGCAGTTATCTCCCTGAAGCAAGGCGCAGGAAGATTAATTCGCGACATCAATGATAAAGGGGTATTGGTTATTTGTGATAATCGATTGGTGAACAAAGATTATGGCAAAACTTTTTTAAGCAGTCTTCCCGATATGAAGCGCACTCGCTCACTTGAGGATGCATTAGCTTTTTTAGAGGCATTATAAGAAATGAGTTTGAATATACTGGTAATAGATACTGCAACGGAAGCTTGCTCTGTGGCACTTGAGACCCAACATGGGGTGATTAGTCGTTTTGAGATTTGCCCTCAGGAGCACAGCCGAAAATTGCTACTTATGGTGCAAGAGGTGTTATCTGAGGCTGATTTGCAACTCAGTCAATTAGATGTGCTAGGAGTGGGGGCGGGCCCCGGCAGTTTTACTGGTGTGCGTATTGCGATGGGGATGGTGCAAGGACTGTCTTTTGGCGCCAGATTGCCCATCGTCAAAGTCAGTACGTTACAGGCTATGGCGCAACAGTGTCACGCCAATAGCGATTGCCAGTCTGTTGTGTCACTTATTGATGCCCGTATGTCAGAGGTGTATTTTGGCCATTACCAATTGGATGCCAATGGCTTGATGCAACTGAGAAACGAGGAGCTGGTGATCCCACCTGAAGAATTGTTGCAAGGACCGTTATCGCAAGCCGGTGAGTTTGCTTGTGCGGGAACCGGGTGGAAGGCATATGAACAACTGAGTGCCTTCACACCTCAGGACATTGGTGTAACATACCCTGATGCTCGCTGGATGCTTTCCATGGCAAAACACCAATGGCAGCAAGGCCATACTTTTGAAGCGGCGAAAATCGAACCCACATATCTCAGGGATAAAGTGACCTGGAAAAAACTACCCGGCAGATAGAATTATTAACAGATTCAGGGGATCAATAACTATTAATTGTAAGATTGGCCGGGAAATTGCTGAGAGAAAGGCTAAAGAGTTACAGAAATCAGCCGATTAATATTGCATAGATTTTTGTAAACATAGCAAATGGCAATTGGAAGCAGCTAGTGACGTTTGAATCATCCGTGGTTACCCGACCCGGAACACTCATTATTAATCCGCCGGTAAATCAGGCGCCAAGGCAAAATCCGGAGCAACAACCTGCTCAGGAGGATGCGTCGCAGTCACGCTCGGGCTATCCTGGTCAAGTTGTCGTTAAGCGTGGCGATTCTGAGTCTTTCGCCCAGGCAGATAAATTTCGCGAGCAACAAGGCGGCCAGTTTTCGGGGAGCAGGTATGGCGTCGATGCCTATCAAAGCCTCGCCGTAGAAACTCGTCGGGAAGAAATAAAACAAATGATGGGCGTAGATACCTACGCCTGAGATACCTGGTCAACTTCATTCCAAACGCCTCACTGATTCAGTAGCGGTTCACTTTAAACCGTTAAGCTAATACACTAGTGTCCATCTATTTCCCCAATTTTGAGGGCCTGAATATGAAATTTGGTCTGACAAAGTCTTGTTTTTCATTGCTTGTTTTTACCTTGTTTTTAACTGGCTGTGCCGCTGTTCCTGAGAGTGTCAAAGTACCGGAGAACACGCCTTTAGTGGCCTATCAGCAAGTTGCCGCAGCACCTGATGCGCAAAAAGACAAGATGGCTCGCTGGGGTGGGGTTATTGCTAATATTGAAAACAAAGCTGATAAGACGCAACTGGACGTTGTGTATTACCCGTTAAGGGGATATGGACGTCCAATAATAGGTAAGGAGAGTATCGGTCGCTTCCGGGTTTATGTTGATGGCTTTCTAGACCCTATGGTGTATCAAAAAGGCCGCAGTATGACGTTCTCTGGCACTATAAGCGGTGTAGAACAAGGGTTGGTTGGGGAGCACAATTATCATTATCCCACTATGAAAGCCAAAGGTTATTATCTTTGGGAAGATATCGACAGAATTGAAATTGAGACGATTTCAGTTTGGCCTCATCACCGTTATGGATTCGGTTATCCCTTTTATGGCTGGAATCATTGGCCTTTTTATCAGCGTCACGTAGTAAAACGCAAGCACCATCATCATCACCAGAATACCCGAACAGGCGGTAATAATCATGGTGATGATTCCTCTAATAACACCCGGCAAAGAGACTATTCGCAAGGTCTTGAAACTAAAAGAGGCCGGGGCAATATCGAACCGTAAACATGGCATTGTGATGTAAAGGATGTTAAAAAAACGGCAACTTATTGCCGTTTTTTGGTTTTTTATGACAGAAATTGAATTCGCATTGCCCCACATCACGTTTCGTGGGCTTTCTTTTGGTGATCCTGAACTTCCGCCTGTACTGGCTTTGCATGGCTGGCTAGATAATGCCGCCAGCTTTATACCGCTTGCCGAATGTTTGCCTGATCTTCATATTATCGCGCTGGATCTTGCCGGGCATGGTAAAACTGACCACAGAGCGCAAGGTGCCCATTATCACCTGATGGACAATGTTCAGGATTTGCATCAGGTGATAGAACTCATGGAATTAAACAAGGTTTCCTTTATCAGCCATTCCATGGGGGGCATTGTTTCTTCCGTTTATGCCAGTTGCTTTCCTGAAAAGGTACAAACTCTTGCGGTAATTGAGTCCTTCGGGCCCTTGACATTGGAGCCAGAAACCAGCCCACAGCAGTTACGAGAATCCATTGAAAGTCGTATTGCCAGCCAGCAGAAAACACCTCGTCATCCCGGCTCTGTGGAAACCGCGGTTACTGCGCGCCTGATGGCGGGTAAAATGAAACGAGAATCAGCTCAGCTGCTTATGGAACGCAATATTGAGCAAAGCGATAAGGGGCTTAAATGGCGCACCGATGCAAGACTCAGAACCATTTCCTCTCTTCGGTTAACTGAATCTCAGGCAAATGCCTTTATAGCAGGTGTGCAATGCCCGTGGCTCACTATCTTAGGCAGTGAGGGGTTTGAAAAGCTAAAAGTAAACTTGCAGCGTCGTCAGTCACTAGTAGACCAGCTGGAGGTGGTGACGTGTGAGGGGGGACATCATTTGCACATGGATAATCCTCGCCAAGTGGCTGAAAAAATTTCTAAATTTTTCGGGAAGTATGCTTAACGCCAGGCTATTGTTAACGAGATGTGATTAAAAGTTTAACTTTGCTAAAGGTTTGGCTAGTATTAACAAAAGTCTCTGGTCGGACGACTGACGTCAGTCTCTTTTTTCACCTCAGACGTATAACAATTAAATATTACTCAGACCCAAGCACGCTCAGGAGCCATCAAAGTGGAAAAGATTTGGTTGAAGAATTACCACTCTACTGTACAGCCGGAAGTTGACCCGGATAAATACACCTCACTCGTAGATATTTATGAACAATCAATAGCAAAGTACGCTGACAAAACTGCCTATATCAATATGGGACACAGCATCACATTTGGTGAGTTAGATGAATATTCGAAACACTTTGCTGCTTATCTGCAAGGGCAGGGACTCAAGAAGGGTGACGCCGTTGCGGTAATGATGCCAAATCTCATTCAATATCCCATTGCAATTTTTGGCATATTGAGAGCGGGTATGTCGGTGGTAAATGTCAACCCTATGTACACTGAGCGCGAATTGGAGCATCAACTCAATGACTCCGGTGCCAAAGCTATTGTTATCGTAGAGAACTTCGCCAATACACTTTCAGCTATTATTGATAAAACACCTGTAAAGCTGACTATGCTGACAAAAATTGGTGATATGTTCCCAATTCCAAAGCGCTGGATTGTCAATGCGGTACTGAAGTACGTTAAAAAAGTGATCCCTGAATTTAATTTACCTGGTGCGGTGCCATTTCCTGATGTGCTGAGTCGAGGTAAGAATCTGACCTTTACTAAACCAGAAATAACTAACGATGATATTGCCTTTTTGCAATATACCGGCGGTACCACTGGTGTCTCTAAAGGCGGTATGTTGACTCACCGCAACATGGTAGCAAACCTGGAGCAGGTGTCAGGAATTCTTGAGCCCGTCATCACACCGGGAGAAGAGATAGTCGTGACAGCATTACCGCTTTATCACATTTTTGCACTACAAGGTAACTGTCTGACTTTCATGAAGTTTGGTTGTCCGAACTTGCTAATCACTAACCCGAGGGATATGCCTGGATTTATTGAGGAGTTGGGTAAATACAATTTCTCTATTATTACCGGTGTTAATACCTTGTTTAACGGCCTTTTAAATACTCCAGGATTTAGCGAACTGGATTTTTCGCGCTTCAAGTTTGGCTTGGGCGGTGGCATGGCGGTACAACGCGCCGTAGCAGAACGTTGGCACGAAGTGACGGGTACAGCCCTGTTGGAAGGCTATGGCCTGACTGAATGTAGCCCGGTGGTAACAGTCAATCCACCACAGTTAGAGCGCTATAAAGGCTCTATTGGGATGCCTGTTCCCTCTACAGATATTAGATTACTTGATGACGATGGCAATGAAGTGCCCATGGGCGAATCCGGTGAGATGTACGTGCGTGGGCCACAAGTGATGAAAGGCTATCTGAATCGCCCTGAAGCTACAGATGAAATCATTAAAGATGGTTGGTTAGCCACTGGTGATATCGCCAAGTGTGATGAAGATGGTTATTTTTACATCGTTGACCGCAAAAAAGACATGATCCTGGTATCTGGATTTAACGTGTTCCCTAATGAGGTAGAAGATGTCGCTGTAATGCATCCTGGTGTGCTGGAAGCGGCTGCTATTGGTATACCGCATGAAGTTTCGGGTGAAATCGTAAAACTCTTTATCGTTAAAAAAGATGATAGTCTGACTGACAAAGAGGTGATTGCTCATTGTAAATCTCATCTGACGGGGTACAAGGTTCCGAAAATAGTTGAGTTCAGAGACGAGCTTCCTAAATCAAATGTTGGTAAGATACTGCGCAGGCAGTTACGAGATTAGACAAAAACCGGCGCCAGCCGGTTTTTTTTTCTTCAAAATCAGAAGTGTATGGAATTCCAAATAATAAATGAAAACGGAAGCCTGGCAAGCTATTGTCAGCAATCCAAGGGTGTAGAGTTCATCTCCCTCGACACCGAGTTTGTGCGCACAAAAACCTGGTATCCCCAGTGTGGTTTAATTCAGATAAATAACGGTAAGCAAATTGTTTTGGTGGATCCGTTAACGGTTACCGACTGGTCCCCCTTAGTTGAAATTCTAATTGATCCGGATGTTGTCAAGGTTTTGCATTCCCCTTCGGAAGATTTTGAGGTGTTTTACCGATTATTAGGGGTTTATCCAGCTCCAATCTTCGACACTCAGTTCGCGGCTTGTCTGGTAGGACTCGGTAATACCTTGGGGTACGCCAAGTTGATACAAGATTTGTTAGGCGTTGAGGTGGACAAAGGAGAGTCTCGTACCGACTGGTTACGCCGTCCTTTGAGTGCTACGCAATTGCAGTATGCCGCCTATGATGTTTTATATTTACATCAGGTTTACCCAATATTAAAAGAAAAGATAGTGGCCATTAAGCGCTTTGAATGGGTGCTCCAGGAGATGGAATCTTTGGCTAATAAAAAGCGGGCTAGTCTGCAACCACAGCACCGCTATTTGCTGGTTAAGAATAACTGGCAACTACAACCCCGCTGTTTAGCAGTGTTACAAGATCTGGCTGCATGGCGCTACCAAACCGCGGTAGAACAGGACCTGGCCGCAAATTTTGTGATCAAAGAAACCGCGATGCTGGAAATCGCCAAACGAGTGCCCAAATCTCTAAGTAAGTTGGCGGCCTTGAATGTGCTGTCGGGCAAAGAATTGCGTATTTATGGTGAGCAAATCATTGCGATTATTTTGCAATCTAGCCAGCGAGACGAGGACGGATTGCCACCTAAAGTGCGACGCTTAGTGGATATCAAAGCATACAAAAAAATCAGTCAGAGTATTCGCAACGAATGCCTTGCCATTGCTGAAGAGTTGAACATTCCCCCGGAAGTATTGGCTTCTAAAAAACAAATTAATCAGTTTCTGAAGTATTTATGGTTCGATACCGAAGAATGTAAACTGCAGGGTACTAAACCCGACCTGTGCTGTGGCTGGCGTTACGAGCTGCTGGCTGACGTACTGAGTGAATATCAATAATTTCTAAGAACCGTCGGAAATATAGTGAGTTGTTTAAACGATGCTTTGTGCAATATATAAAAGTAGTAAAAAAGCCGAAACATACCTGTATGTGGAAAAACGCGATGATTTTAGTCGGGTGCCAGAGCCATTATTAACCACGTTTGGTAAGCCGCAATTTGTCATGCTGTTTAATCTTGCGGGCGAAAAGCAACTGGTCAGAATAGGCAATGAGAAAGTTAAAAACGCTTTGACAGAACAAGGCTTTTATTTGCAGTTACCGCCCAAAACAGAGAGTTTGCTGGAACAGCATCGCGCCATACAAAAAGGAGTTGGTGATGCGTAAGGCCAATTGTAGGAGAATTCTAACTGCTTTGTTATTCCTGTCGTTTTTTAGTCAGGCGCAGGACAAGCCGTCTTTTGAGCAATATATCGCTGATTTTAAAACCGAAGCGTCTGAGCGCGGGTTTAATCGAAGCTTTTTAGATTCGGCCTTTAAAGACATCAAGTTTTATCAAAGAGCGGTGACGTCCGATAAAAACCAACCTGAATTTAAGCAAACTCTGGACACCTATCTCCCCAAACGCTTACCCGACTGGAAGGTGAAGCGCGCGATAGCGCTCTACAATGAACACGCTGAAGTGTTAAACAAAGTTGCTCAAAAGTACGGAGTGCAACCTCGGTTTATCGTCGCTCTGTGGGGCGTAGAGAGTAACTTTGGTAAGTTGACAGGTGGCTACCCAGTGCTTTCGGCGCTGGCTACACTGGCCTATGAAGGTCGCCGGGAAGCGCTATTTAGAAAGCAGCTTTATGCGGCACTGACTATTTTAAATGAAGGGCATATCACTAAGGCTGATTTTAAAGGCTCATGGGCTGGGGCGATGGGACAAAGCCAATTTATGCCGACATCTTTTCTGAATTACGCACAGGATTTTGATGGTGACGGTAAAAAAGACATCTGGACAAATCACGAGGATGTTTTTGCTTCTATTGCCAACTTTCTTGCAACGGAAGGCTGGGATGATTCTGCCACCTGGGGCCGACAGGTAAAATTACCCGAAAACTTTGATTACAAGCTGACTGGACTGGCCAGAGATAAAATGAAGTCACTTGCTGACTGGCAAAGCCTTGGGGTAAGACGAATGGACGGGCGGGATCTGCCAGAGCGTGAACTTCAGGCTTCTTTAATCATGCCCGACGATGAAAAAGGGCGGATATACCTTGTATACGATAATTTTCACACTTTGATGGGATGGAACCGCTCCACCTATTTTGGTGCTTCCGTGGGGCACTTATCAGATCGCATAAAATTGGGGCGCTAAACTATGTATCGTCATTTATTTGAACAGGGTGGTTATGCTGAACTACCAGCGGGGAAAATTGTTTGTGTGGGGCGAAACTACGCTGAACATATTGCAGAGCTGAATAACGAAACACCTGATGAACCTTTATTGTTTATGAAAGGCAGTAATGCCCTTGTGTCCTTTAGTGATACGCTATTTATTCCACCGAACGCATTGTGCCATAACGAGATAGAGTTGGCCTTTTTAATTGCTCAGCCACTCACTCGCGCCAGCGCAGAACAAGCTCATGCGGCTATCGCGGGAGTTGGGCTGGCACTTGATCTAACGCTTCGGGATAAACAGTCAGAATTGCGAGCTAAAGGACTACCTTGGGAGCGGGCCAAAGCGTTTGATGGTAGCTGTCCTGTAAGTGCTTTTATTCCTGCGGGGCAATTGGATTTACAGCGAGAACTGAACTTTACTTTTTGGGTCAATGATGAATTACGTCAGCAAGGGTGTTCGACACAAATGATTTGGTCATGGCCAGCCTTAATCGCTCATGTTTCAAATGTTTTTAGTCTTTGCCCCGGAGATGTTGTTTTAACGGGAACCCCTAAAGGTGTCGGTCCGTTAAATCACGGCGACAAGCTCAAAGCATCGTTAAACGACACATTATTTTGTACGGCGCAGGTGCAGCAGGAAGAGAGTCGCTAAATGAGCGCTTTTTGGGAAGAAAAATCACTGGCAGAGATGTCCCAGCAGGAATGGGAGGCCATTTGTGATGGTTGTGGCAAATGCTGCTTGCACAAGTTTATCGATGATGAAAACGCTGACGTGCCTGAAACCACAGATGTTATCGCAGAACACGAAACCGTTGAATTTACCAACGTGGTTTGTGATTACCTCAATACTAAAACCTGCTCCTGCACTCAATATGAGCAACGCACCGTTCTGGTTCCCGATTGTGTGCAGCTCACCAAAGAAAATTTAAAAGATATTTTTTATATGCCGCCTAGTTGCAGTTACCGTCGTTTGGAGGAGGGCAAAGGCTTACCTTCCTGGCATCCTCTGTTAAATCGCAATAAAAAAACGGCGATGCACAGAGCCGAAATGTCGGTGCGAGGGAAAACGGTGTTTGAGCATCAGGTAGACCCTGAAAAATACGAAGATTACATCGTTACCTGGCCACTAAATGACATTGATTAGTGACAATGCCAATTGCCATTAATAAAACTGTTCCCTACATAATAAGCGATGTTACCAGGTGCGAAATCAACATGAATGTCGATTGACAGCAGTTCTAATCTAAATACCTGAAAAATGTTACCAAAGATTGCGTTTGAGGGTTCTTCGTTGCATTTTAATAAAATGCAAGGTCACTCCTAAAGGAAGAGTGGGGTCATCCATAACCCCCATAACAAGCGTGTTTTAAGGTTGTTTTTAGTGTGTTCCATAGTGTCTAGACAAATCAAAATTACAGATCCTCCATCAAAAAAAATATATTTTTGTTTTTACTAAAAAGTGTTTGTTTTAGCGGGTTTATGTGGCTATAACTAGTCTGCTACTTGGTGTTTTTCCCGGTGGCAGGAAAATAAAATCGTGCAAATCAAAAACACACATGTGCCTTCACAAGGTGCATAAACACTTAGAAAATTTGGAACACAGCTATGAACAGTCAACTATCAAAACTAAGCAAATGCATTCGTTTTGTGACAATGTCTTCATTGGCAGCGTCAATCACTGCAGTGCCAGCAGTAATGGCACAAGAAGCAAGCGAAAACGCAGATAACGTAGAAAAAATCGCCGTTGTAGGTACGCGTTCAGCACCACGTTCAGTGGGCGAGTCAGCGGTACCAGTAGACATTATTTCTGAAGAAGAATTCCGCAATCAGGGCTCTACCGATATGGTATCCATGATGCAAGCGGCAGTGCCTTCTTTTAACGTAAACGAGCAGCCAATCAACGATGCGTCTACTTTGGTGCGTCCTGCGAACTTACGTGGTATGGCTTCGGACCATACATTAGTACTGATGAATGGTAAGCGTCGTCACCGCTCTTCTGTAATCACTTTCCTGGGCGGCGGTTTATCAGATGGTGCTCAAGGCCCGGATATCTCAGTAATTCCTTCAATTGCATTAAAGCAAGTTGAAGTTCTACGTGACGGTGCGGCTGCACAGTACGGTTCGGATGCGATTGCCGGGGTTATCAACTTTGCCTTAAAAGACGACTCTGAAGGCGGAAGTATGGAAGCGCGCTATGGCTCCTATTATGAGGGTGATGGTGACATGATGATGATTTCTGGTAACGTCGGTTTGCCGTTCACCAGTGATGGTTTCTTAAACCTGAGTTACGAATATCGCGAATCTGATGATACCTCTCGTAGTGTCCAGCGTGATGATGCGGCAGCACTCATTGCCGGTGGTAATACTAATGTTGCTAATCCAGCGCAAATTTGGGGTAACCCGGAAGTTAGTGGCGACATCAAGTTTGTATTCAATGGTGGCCTTGAGCTAAACAATACTGACTCCGCTTATTTCTTCGGTAACTACGCCGAGCGTGAAGTAGACGGTGGTTTCTACTTCCGTAATCCACACACTCGTGGTGGTGTTTATGACGGCGGTACCGATGCCGATGGTAATCAGCTTCTGTTAGTCGCAGATGTTACTGGTGACATGTCTGGTAACTGTCCGACAGATATCATCGTTGGTGCAAACGTGCTTGATAACCCACGTTATCAATCTGAAGTGGCTAACAACCCTGATTGTTTTGCTTTTAACGAATTGTTCCCAGGCGGTTTTACCCCGCGCTTCGGTGGTAAAATTCAAGACGCTTCAATTGTCGTGGGCACAAAAGGCGAGTTCGGTGATGAAATTAACTACGATATCAGCGCCTATGTTGGTATGAACGAAGTGGACTTCGCCATCCGCAACACGATTAACCCTTCATTGGGCCCAGATACCCCGACGTCCTTTAAACCAGGTCGTTACATCCAGTCAGAGCAAAGCTTTAACATCGATTTGAACAAGTCTTTCGACGTTGGATTAGAAGAGCCTCTGTTCTTAGCGGGTGGTATTGAATACCGCAATGAGTCTTATGAATCCATCGCAGGTGATGCTAAGTCTTATGAAGTTGGGCCTTATGCGGCACAAGGTTTCGGTATCGGCTCAAATGGTTTCCCTGGCTTAAACGCAAAATTCCAGGGTAAAGAAAGCCGTAACAGCGTGGCTTTATACCTGGATTCAGAAACCTATCTGACCGAAGATTTCATGGTTGGCGCGGCCATCCGTTTTGAAGACTTCTCTGATTTTGGTAACACCACTAAAGGTAAATTGTCAGCGCGCTGGCAGATGACTGAAGATTGGGCATTGCGTGGTGCAGTTGCCACAGGCTTTAAAGCACCTACCATTGGCCAAAGTAATGTACGTAACGTAACCACAGCATTTGCACCAGGTGGCTTGCAAGATCAGGCGACATTACCGCCAACTGATCCAATTGCGCAGCAAAAAGGCGCCACACCTCTAACGCCAGAAGAAAGCACCAGCTTTAGCTTTGGTTTAGTAGGACAGTTGGATAATGGTCTGTTTATTACTATGGATTATTACAACATTGAGCTGGAAGACCGTTTAACCACAACGTCTGCGTTGGCGTTATCCGATGCCGATATCGCAGCACTTGTAGCTAACGGCGTGACTGATGCCAGCAGCTTCAGCTCAGTTAAGTTCTTCACCAATGACTTTACCACTACGACACAAGGTGTTGACCTTGTCGCTAACTACACCATGGAAATGCTGGGTGGCGATACGGTGTTCTCATTGGCTTACAACTGGACGGAAACGGAAGTTGACTCAGTTAAAGCGACGAATGTAAATACTGGTGCGGTAAGAGAAATCAGCCCGGATCAGATTGACAACATCGCTGCTGATGAACGTGTGAACATTAATGCCGCGCGTATCGAGATGATCGAAGACAACTTGCCTGGTACTCGTTACAGCCTGACCGCTAACCACACAAATGGTGATTGGCGTGTAATGGCTCGTATGAACTACTTCGGCAGTATCTATGAGGATCACCTGGACTCAGGCGGTGACCTGGACATTTATTTAGGTTCAGAAATCACAGTTGATTTGGAATTGGGTTACACAGTGAACGATTCTTTAAGCTTTGTATTAGGCGCGAAGAATGCATTTGATGAGTACCCTGATGAGAATACTCAATGGGATACTGAAGTAGCAGGTGCACAATACCCTGTAACTTCACCTATTGGTATCAACGGTGGTTTCTACTATGTAAGAGCCATGTATAATTTCTAAAAAAGTGTTTTCCCTGACACTGATGTAAATGGGGGCTTATGCCCCCATTTTACCCAAGTAGTCACTTCTTATTGCCATACCGAGAAAATGCAAAGCAGCCCTCGTTATCGCAATAAGTGGTACGTGAAAAGAAGAGCAATGGCAAAAACGTCAAACATTACCCAGGTATACTTAAAATATCGCTCGCAGTTGCGGCGTGCGGTGAGTGGTATTGTCAGCTCAGAGGAAGTGGATGATATCGTCCAGGAAACCTGGTTAAAGAGTTACGAAGCCGAACTAAAACAAGAAATTCAGTTTGAAAAAACCTACATGTTAAAAACCGCAAGGAACCTTGCATTGAATCATGTGTCAAAAGCTGCTGAAAAATACAATCTTTCAATGGAAGAACTCGACGAGCAAGATGGCATATTTGCAGGAACACAGCTGGAAAAGCAAGTGGAAAGCAAAGAGCGTTTTTTGCATTTTTGTCGGGCAACTGATCACTTATCACCGGAAGTGAAACGGGTTTTTTTATTAAAGAAAGTCTATGAATTAAGTCAGCGGGAAATCGCTGAACATTTACAGATAAGCGAAAGCACGGTTGAGAAACACGTGGCCAAAGGGTTACATCTCTGCGCCAGGTATTTAGCTAACCATCAAACCGCCCAAGATGGTGGGCAACAAACAAAGTCTGGTAAGCGTCGAGTGACTGACTCCAAAACGTCACTGTCTGCATTTTTTGGGCGTGGTAAATAAGTTATGAATAATGTGACCCCACTTGTTTCCAAAGACAAGATTCAGGAACAAGCTTGTGAATGGATAAGCCGTATTGACAGAGGCTTGAGTGAGCAAGAACGGATTAAATTGACTCAATGGGCAGCGCAGAGTGCACAATATCAAACTGCATTGTTTGAGATGGCATCGCTTTGGGACGATTTGAGTGTCATGCACGAATTAAGTGGTTTGTTTCCACTGGCTGAGAAATTATCAGCGGAGCGTCACGGCAATGGTTATGGTGCTTATGCTAAAAAGCCTTGGTTTGCCACGGCAGCGAGTCTCTTTTTACTTTGTGCTCTCTTCTTAGTTTGGATGCAAGTAGACCCTTCTCATGTATCTCAACAGCAGCAATTACAGGCTAAGATGGTATATGTTACATCTGTGGGGGAGCAAAAAACCATTCCATTGTCCGACGGTTCGTTTGTGGCATTAAATACGAATAGCGCTATTGAAGTGCAGATGACGGACACATTGCGTCACATAGAAGTGACAAAAGGTGAAGCCCATTTTGAAGTGGCCTCTGATGCTGAGCGTCCTTTTGTGGTCTCTGCTGGCCAAAATAAGGTAACAGCAATTGGTACCGCGTTTAACGTGCAGCTACTGGAGGATAAACGTTTTGAGTTACTAGTGACTGAGGGCAAAGTACTGGTATCTGAAAAAAATCAATCCATGCCTGAAAATATTCAAAAACTTAAATCTGACGACTTTACGGCTTTGGGAACCATCATGGTTTCGGGAGATACAGCGGTGTTTGACGGACAGTTTGCACAGCCACTGATGCGTTTGTCGTTGGACCAGGTACAAAGGAATTTATCATGGCAGCAGGGAATGTTAGTTTTCCAGGGCGAAACGCTGGAAAATGCCATTAAAGAGATGAACCGTTACTCAGCGAATCAATTTGTATTGCGCGATGAAAGTATTAAATCTCGTCGTGTTGCTGGCTATTTTAAAGTAGGCGATACCGATGGTTTATTGCATGCATTGAAAAATAACTTTTCGATCGAATATGAAAAACAAGGCGATGCGATCTTTTTACAGGCTGCAGAAACACGGTAAAAAGTTGCGGTTGCTATTATAAATTAGCAAGCGTTTTCTAAGTTTTTTTGCTAATGTTCCAGCCACAAAAAAAGAAAAAAACTATCAGAATTGCTGGGATACGAGAAAGCACAAATGCAACTGGAAGGGGGAACGAGTTCACTGTCCGTTAGAGAATGGTGCTCAAGTGCTCTCCGTGGCTTTTTGTGTCTGTCCTTTATCTGTCTGAGCATGTGTTTTAGCGCTCTGGCCAGTGCCTCCGAAAAAATTCACTTCGATATTCCCGCGTTACCCGCAAATAAAGCGCTTACCGAATTCGCCTTGCAAGCAAACATTACTTTGCTATTTCCTTATGACCTGGCTGAGCAGGAAAGCTCAAATGCACTGCAGGGTGAGTACAGTATTGAGTTAGGCATTGTTAAATTGTTAGAAGGAACCGGCCTTTATCCCGTTACAGGAGATGACGGACAATTGAGCGTTCGCCCCATTCGGCATGTTGCAGCCAAATACACCACTGCAACACCGGTTAGAACGGAATATGATATCGAAGGCGATGAGCGTTCCAGTTATAAGATTGAATTACAGGAAACTTATATTGAGAAAATCGCAATTGTAGGAACCCGCACTACACCGCGCAATGCTATTGAGTCTTCTGTACCGCTAGATGTGATTTCCGCTGCAGACATGCGCAGACAGGGGAATACTGACATGCTATCGATGCTGTCAAAGCTGATCCCTTCATTTAATGTTAATGATCAACCCATCAACGACGCATCAACTCTCATCAGGCCAGCAAACTTGCGAGGAATGGCGTCTGACCATACATTGGTGCTGATCAATGGCAAGCGCCGCCATCGCTCTGCTGTGATCACATTTCTTGGTGGCGGTCTGTCTGACGGTGCACAAGGACCAGACATTGCAGCGATTCCCATTTCCGGTATCAAACAAGTTGGGGTACTGCGCGATGGGGCTTCGGCGCAGTATGGTTCGGATGCGATTGCGGGCGTGTTAAATTTTGCTTTAAAGGATGACGACGTTGGCGGAATGTTTGAAGCCCGAATAGCCCAGTACTATGAAAATGATGGGGAAGCGGTGCAACTGCTCGCCAATCGCGGCTTTAGTTTAGGAGATAACGGTTTTCTTAACTTGAGCGCAGAGTCTATTCACAAAGAGCCTACCAGTCGATCAGTGCAAAGAGATGATGCTGAATTGTTGGCAAATAATGGCTTACAAGTCAGAGACCCGGCACAAATTTGGGGCACGCCGAAAACTCATTATGATGCCAAGCTGATGGCAAATATGGGCTATGAGCTGACAACTGATCAGCAACTCTATGGTTTTTTGAACATGGCTCAGAGGAAAGTGGAAGGTGGTTTCTTCTATCGCAACCCACAAACTCGTGCAGGAGTGAACACCATTCCCATTTTTGACGGCATGTCAATTCCCGGTAACGATTTTAATGAATTCGTGATGCCTGCTGCATATCAGTGGATTGTACTGGATCTGACTCCAGAAGATGGGGTTGGCTGCCCTCAATTAACTTATCAGCATGACACATTGTTGCACCTGACCCCTGAATATCAGCAGGTATTTTCCGATCCCAACTGCTTTGCTTTTAACGAAGTTTATCCCGCGGGTTTCACTCCACAGTTTGGCGGTGTGGTAAAAGATGCCTTTGTGGTGGCAGGTATATCCGGCGAGTTTAACGGCGGCTGGGAATATGATGCTAGTTTGTCCTTGGGCTATTCCTCTGTTGACTACTTTTTGAATGACTCGCTTAATCCTTCATTGGGACCGGCGTCCCCTACGTCATTTCGGCCAGGGGGAGCGCGTCAAATTGAAAAGGGATTTAATTTTGATTTAAAGAAATCCCTTGATGTTGGTTTTTACGATGAAGTTAGCCTCGCCGCTGGGATTGAATGGCGTAGAGAAAATTACCAACAAGTGGCTGGAGATACGGCTTCCTGGATTACTGGTCCTTATGCGCTTACCGCGGAATCAAGACAAACCACCGGTTTAACGATTGGCTCAAACGGCTTTCCCGGATATCGACCCGAATCGGCAGGTGATTGGGGCAGAGGTAATTGGGCTACCTATATCGAATTGGAAAGTTGGGTGACGGAAAACTTGCTGTTAAACGGCTCTTTGCGTTTCGAAGATTACACAGATTTTGGTACAACGCTTGATGGGAAAGTGTCATTTTTAGCGCAAGCCAATAAGCATCTCGCATTACGTGGTTCAATCAACAGTGGCTTCAAAGCGCCAACTGTGGGGCAAAGTAATGTGATAAACGTTACCACCGCATTTTATGAGAATCAGCTACAAGATCAGGCCACTTTACCGCCCACACACCCGATTAGTATTCAGGTGGGAGCTACACCCCTGGAGCCTGAAGAATCCATTAATCTTAGTTTTGGTATTGTTGGCCAGATTGCAAAACAGTTTTATTTTACTGTTGATTATTTTCAGATTGATTTAAAGGATCGCATCAGCACCACTTCGGGCATTGCCTTAACCGATGCCGATTTAACTGAGTTGGTGGCACAAGGTATCTCCGATGCGGACCGATTTGCCTCCATCAAATATTTCACCAATGATTTCGACACTCAGACTCAGGGCATTGACTGGGTGATGAATTATGTGACCCAAATTAAAGGCGTGCAGACCCAGTTTTCATTTAACTATAACTGGACCAAAACCGCTGTTGAAAGGGTGTCACTGTATACTCGCAGAGATGTTAACGGCGAGCTAGTTACTGAATCTAATCTGACGCCGCAGCGTATCCGCATGATAGAACAAAATATTCCTCGCCATCGGGCTTCTTTGGCACTCAGCCAAACCTGGGATGACTTTGATTCTCTGCTCAGGTTTAACTATTACTCGGGATATTATGAAGATCACCTGGATGCCTCTTCAGGCTTTGATATTTACGCCGGCGAAGAAGTGACTATTGATATTGAGTTAGGATATCAGTTTGCACCTGACTGGTCTTTTATCCTTGGTGCAAATAACTTGTTGGATAACCGTCCAGACGACAACCCTTGGGCCGGAAGGGCGGGGGCGTTATACCCGTCAACTTCGCCTATGGGTATTAACGGCGGTTTATGGTACGCCCGCCTTTTACATCAATTCTAGGCTTCTAAAAATAAGCTTCCGCCGCAAAATTTTGGGGGATTAGGTCTTTGCTAGCTCGAGCTTATTGGCTTAATCGAAGGTTACCAAATAGCTATCTATACACGCATGCACCACAACAACAAATGGTTATGGTGTAGTTGCTTCTAAAAGCGTCTTTGAACTAGCAATCTTGGTACCAGCATGGCCACAAAAAGCAGACTGTAAATACCAAATAGAATGATCATCCATTGTGGCATTGAAAAGTGCAAAAACTGCCAGTCAATATTGCCACAGTCGCCTGTAGCCGCAAAAAAGGCGGGTATCCAATCGTGTAGAGGTAAAAACGAAGGAAAATTAGGGACTATCTCACAAGAGGCAAAAAACGGATTGGGGTCCATTTGAATGTCCACATGTTCAATTGCGATCAAAAGCCCCCATATGGATGACAATCCCCATAACATAAAAGCCAACAACCGGGTGCCAAAATGGTTGTAGAAAAACGGAATCAGACCGGCAAACAGGATCCCAAGCATAGCCGTGCGCTGGTAAATACACATGATACAAGGGGCAAGTCCCATACTATATTGGAAGAATAAGGCCGTAATCTCAAAGCCAAGGGCACTCAACCAAAGGGCACCCCAAGCACTTTTTTCATCAGGGAATTTGCTTAATAGTTCCAGCACTGTCTGTTCTCATTATTTTTTGCGAATTATAAACTGGTATGCATAAAAAAAGCACCTGCAATGAGGTGCTTTACGTAATAATTTGTGTCTTTAAGTTGGTCTAGTGTCCACCAACTTCTCCTAATGTACCACTGTGGTGATTAATCCAATGCATTTCGTAGAACCATTCAGTCATGTCATACAGATTAAAGTAAACAGCCAGTAATCCCACTATTGTCAGTACGATGGTGTAGGGCAGTGCCATGTACACCATTTTGCCGTAAGACAATCTCAATAGCGGAGCCAGCGCTGAAGTTAACAAAAACAGGAAGGCTGCTTGCCCATTTGGTGTCGCCACGCTGGGCAGGTTCGTACCAGTATTAATCGCCACCGCTAGCATGTCATATTGGTCACGTGTGATTTCACCAGCTTTCAACGCATTACCTACTTCAGTAATATAAACGGAGCCAACAAATACATTGTCACTCACCATGGATAACACTCCATTGGCCATGTAAAACACCAATAATTGTGTTTTACCTTCAAATGTAAGTACCCATTGGATTACCGGGATAAAGAGTTTTTGATCAATGATTACTGCAACTACGCCAAAGAATACGCAAAGCAGCGCAGTAAAAGGCAGCGCTTCTTCGAATGCGTGGCCAATTTGATGCTCTTCAATAACGCCGCAAAATGCGGTAGCGAGTACGATGATGGACAATCCGATTAAGCCTACAGCAGCCAGGTGCATACCCAAGCCAATAACCAACCAAATTGCGATGAGAGATTGAATAAACAGTTTGGCTCTGTCTTTATCAGTTCTTTGTTCGTCCAGGTGTTCGCTATAGTTTACCAGGATTTCTCTTACTGAAGCCGGAAGCTGAGCGCCATAACTGAACATTTTTGTTTTTTCTAGCACGGCAGTTGTAATTAATCCGGCGATAAATACAGGGATGGTAATCGGGCTCATGCGAATGAAAAATTCTATAAAGCCCCAGCTTGCCTGTTGTGCAATAATCAGGTTTTGTGGTTCGCCCACCATGGTCATCACTCCACCGAGCGCGGTGCCAATAGCTGCGTGCATCATCAGGTTACGCAAAAAGGCGCGAAAGCTTTCAAGGTCGTCTCGCGTGGGGTGGTGCAATACATCATCATCGGTATGGTCGTGATCGCTGTGGAAAGATTTGCCGGAAGCCACTTTGTGATAAATGGAATAAAAACCGGTAGCAACAGCAATAATGACAGCAACAACAGTCAAGGCATCGAGAAACGCCGAGAGTATCGCAGATGAAGCACAAAAGGCGATGGACAATGCAACTTTACTTTTAACCTTTATAACCAACTTGGTAAATACATGCAGTAGCAGGTCCTTCATAAAATAGATGCCTGCCACCATAAAAACCAAAAGTAGCAACACTTCGATATTGACAATGATTTCGTGGCGCATCATCTCAGGAGACGTCATGCCAATGGCGAGTGCCTCGATAAGTAACAAGCCTCCCGGCTGTAACGGGTAGCACTTAAGTGCCATGGCGAGAGTAAAAATAAACTCCATCACCAGGGCCCAGCCCGCGATGTAGGGATTTAGGGCAAAAAGAAAGGGGTTGATGATCAGAAACGCAATAATCGCCTTTTTGTACCAGCCAGGGGCATTCCCTAAGAAATTTTTGTATAAAGACCGGGATAGATTTTGGGTCATTGAAACCGTTCCTTTGTTGTTTCCGGAAAATTGTTCACTGTTTTAGAATGTGAGCCGCTAAAAAGCAAGGTCTAATCGCCCTACATTTGAGTTTAGTCATAAAAACGCTATTTTTTGCACAAACTACAACCTGTAAGCCTGTTACTTGCTGGAATTTTGTTAGACAAGTGAGCATTTAAAATCCGCTATAGGAGATATTAACTTTTGCTCTGGCTTTAATAAAAAACGCTTTGTGCAAATTGTTTATTGATTCACTCAGCATTCATTGTTAGCTTTAACATTGGAACTGGTATAACCTGTATGAGGAACCAGTTAAATTAATGCTTTCCGGTGAATTTAAGTAAAAAATGAGCATGACTGTTTTGCCCAAATACCGGAACAGACAGTAACGCCATAATAATAATTAGTGAGCGAGCTAAATGATTTATAAAGCGCAAAGCCCAGCGGGATTCGCAGAAGAATATATTGTAGAGTCCATCTGGAGTGGTCGATTCCCCCCTGGCACCATTTTACCTGCTGAACGTGAATTGTCTGAACTCATTGGAGTAACCCGCACGACATTGCGGGAGGTTTTACAGAGATTGGCACGGGATGGTTGGCTAACCATTCAGCATGGTAAACCCACCCGAGTTAATGATTTTTGGGAAACTTGTGGTCTTAATATTCTTGAAGCATTGGCGAGGCTTAACGAGGATGGTATTCCAAAACTCGTTGATGACCTGTTAGCTGCTCGCACCAATGTGAGCATGTTGTTTATTAGAGCTGCCATTAAGAATGCCAATGAAAAGGTAGTAGAACTGCTGGAGCCCGAGCTGGAAAAGTCTAGTGAGTGGTTAGCCGGTGATGGCCGAACTTTTGCTAACCTTGATTATCAGTTAACTCATGATCTTGCTTTGGCATCTGATAATAAAGTTTATGTCTTAATGATGAACGGCTTCAAAAATCTGTATTCCAGGATCGGTGGATTCTATTTTGAGCGCCTTAAGACCCGTGAGATTACACTGGGGTATTATCAGGAGCTTTTAAATCTTGCCAAAGACGGAAACTTTGATGGTGTTCCTGCCGTTGTGCGTCAATACGGTATCGATAGCGGTAAGTTATGGGCAGAAATCCGCAATGATTTACCCGCTGGACTGGTGGACTAAACCTGCAAAACTGCCTGAAACCCCACCTTGTTTTAGGCAGTACTTTCTAATTCTCTTCTTTAAATTCTCTCATATCAATTCTGAGCTGCAGTAAAACCGTTATAAAACAAATGTTTGTAAAATTTGTTGGGGTAAATCTGGGTTTAGTATGCGAATTCTAAAATATGTTCGTAAACTGTGCAGCATCAAATAACGAATCAACCACAAACTGAGGATTCAGAAAATGACTAAACTTGAAAACATTAAATCAAAAGTAAACGACGCTGAAGAATTTGCACGTAAAATCTGGTTAGCAGGTCTTGGTGCTTACGGTAAGAGCCTTGACGAAGTACAAAGCAACTTCGAAAAAATGAATACTGAAGCAACTAAAGTATTCGACGAGTTAGTAAACAAAGGTGAAGCTTTAGAAACTGAAGCAAAAGGCAAGTTCAAAGAAAAAGCAAACATCGAAGCGCGTGTTGCTGAAGTTCGCAAAAAGTTAGGTTTGGACAAGCAGTCTGACGAAGACAAAATTGCTGAGCTTTCTGCAAAAATCGACGCATTGACTGACGTTGTTGCTAAGCTGTCTGCTAAGTAATTAAATTTGTGATAGAGAGCCCGGCTCTCTATCACTCTGGTTTTGCTTACCCAATAGACGGGAGTGTTTCATGAGTACTGTAAAGAACGTAGAGAAGGCTGGCCGTCAGTTTTGGTTAGCAGGGTTAGGAGCGTGTTTGCTTGGTAAAGAATACGCAGTCAAAAAAATGGATGAACTGTTTGAAGGAACTAACTCACTGGTAAATGGTGTGCTTTCAAAAGGCGCAACAATGGAAGGTGAATTGAAAACCAAACTTCAATCTGGCTTTGCTCAAGACGAAAAGATTCTTGAGTTGCGCGAGAAGCTTGGTCTCAACAAAGAAAGCAAACAGGACAAAATTGCACGTTTGGCCGCAAAGGTTGACGCGTTAACTGAGATTGTTGCCACTCTCACAGTTAAAACTGAAGAGACAAAAGCCAAAACATCGGCTGCGTCTAAAACTCAGGAAGCGGCTGCACCTGCACCAAAACCGGCTGCTAAGCGTACCACGGCACGCAAGCCTCGCGCTGCTGCGTCTAAGACAACGTCTTCTGCTGCTGCACCTAAGCCTGCAGCACGTCGCACGACTACCAGAAAGACGACGTCTCAGACCAAACAGAGCAAAACAGATTCAGAGTAGTAGATTATCCATTTGCTCATTGTGGATAATTCCTGCAACCCTCCCATGTGGAGGGTTTTTTATTTTCTGCGATTTACGATGCCATTGTTGCGTCATAAATTACCACCTGGTTGCGGCCATGGTGTTTAGCACAATACAAAGCTTTGTCAGCCTGACAAATCGCTTCATCAATTGACACCTCGCTTGTAAGCATTGTAATTCCAAAGCTCATTGTTATCTGTTGCTCTGTTGGTAACATTGGAAACTTGTGTTGGCTCAACTTTGTTCGAATCAGGTTGCCAAGTATCTCAGCTTGCTCGAGTCCGGTTTCAGGTAAAACAAACAAAAATTCTTCTCCTCCCCAACGAGCTACCAGGTCCTGTTTTCGGATGGCATTTAAAATGAGTTGCGCCGTTTCAATTAATACTCTATCACCACAATCGTGGCCGTATTCGTCGTTAACTCGCTTAAACTTATCAATATCACAAAGCATTATGGCTAATAATTGGTGATGTCGTTCGGCCCTGGCGATTTCGCGAGCAAGATAATTTTGTAGATAACGCCGATTAGGTAATCCCGTAAGTTGGTCATGCAACGCCAGATAGTTGTTTTTTTGATTGAGCTCCTGAATGGTATTAAAGTTTTGTTGGCGGGTGTATTCATAGACAGCTGAAAACAAGATAGTAGTCACAAATGACAATACCAGACGCAGCTTATATTCAAAACTGTAGCTGGTGGCTAGCAATTGTTCATCGGGAAAAAACAGCAGCACGCACATGAAAATTACAAAAAGCCCCATTAATACTAAGCCATGTTGATGCCCGGCAAAGAATAGTGCCAGTGGCGGTAATATAAATATCCACAGTGGCCCGGTGTTGTCTATTCCACCGGTGATGATCAATATCGACATTAATATTGTTAATGAAATGATGAGCAGACAGGCTGGTATTATTTGGCTTTGGACCCTTTTTTCTGGAATCAAGGATGCTCTGGCTGCGATAAGTAAGATGCAAACACCCAAAATACACATACCCATCCAAAGACTGTGTTTATCTAATGCGTTAATGGCGAAACTCAAGGTAAGAACAACACCGAACAAGGTGAACAAATTGATCACGCAGATGCGGCGGTTAGCGTCCTCGTTCAAACGCTCCGAGCAACCTATCCTGAAAAGACCGGTGAGGTTTTTAACCCAATTCAAAGTGTAGTCTCTTAGTCGTAATTAAGTGGATTAGAACTAATTTCAATGAGTATGGTTCAGCACGCTGTTTTTCGCTAATTTGTTAACACTTTAGTGCCGTTGCCGGGTCTCTGGCCAGTCAGGAATACTGGCGTACTTCTGCAGTATTGATTGATATTGGTGTCCTTGTACTTGTCCCGATATTGACCAGATATGTTCAACTGTATCTGGGTATAATTGATAAAATTGATGAGAAAATACCAAAAAATAGGGTTTTTCCTGAACCGGTATTTCCAATCGCTTAATATTTTTGTTCATATATTTAAGCCCGTTGTATTGGTTGGTTACAACGGCAGAAACACGTCCTTTTTCCAGCATTTTAAATGCGTTTCCCACATGAGGATGTTCCAATAGACTTATCCCCATTCCATAAAGTTTGGAAGTGACAGAAGCTCCAATTTCCACTACTACGGGACGACCATCTAATTGACTGAAGGCCCTTCCGTCAAAGCCTGTTGATGCGTTTTTGTGAGTGAAAGCGTAATAGACATCGTATTTGAATCGTCTGGAGACGTCTATTTTATCGCCTCTTTTCGGATAAGCCCCATACTTTTCTCTCTCCGGTGAGTAACTGGCAACATTGAGAACGTCTACTAAGCCTGAGCCCAGTGAATGTAGGCAACGAGCGAAAGGTTGGCGTATCCAAACTATAGAGATATCCTGTGATTGTAGCACTTCATTCATTAACTCTACATTGATGCCCGGCAAAGGTTGATGCTCGTCACCAGGCTTTCGCCATAGGGGGAAGAGATTGGTATCCATCATGCATACTCGAAGTTCATGAGGGGACGAAGCAGCCAGAAGCGGTTTAACAAATAATAAGGGGCTTAGCCAAACCAGGACGGCTAGAAAGAGTTTGCTCTTGAAAAAAACGGTTTCTCCACTCATCTCGGGGAATGCCTCACAAGAATTCACGCTATCTTTTTAATTGTAGCAGCCAAATAATTAATGATGAGAAAATAGCCGGTATATTGCTCAGTGCGAATGGAACCACCTGCCGCCGTCGTTGAGGAGATTGTTGCTGACAACAGGGGTTCCGAAAAGTAGGAGTTAAGCTGCTTTTGCTAGCTGGTCTTGGGGGGCAGTGTCTAAATTGGCTTTTTCAGGCGATGGGCGACGTACAAGTTTATAGAACACCGGAGTGAGTATTAAACCAAACACCGTCACGCCTATCATGCCTGAAAATACCGCGACCCCCATAGCTTGACGCATTTCTGCCCCCGCTCCGGTGGAGAGCACCATGGGTAAAACACCCATAATAAAGGCAATGGATGTCATTAGAATGGGACGCAAGCGCAATCTACCCGCTTCTTTTATAGCCGCCATTGTGGACAAACCTTTGTCCTCCAACTCTTTAGCGAACTCCACAATCAAGATCGCGTTTTTAGTGGCCAGGCCCACCAAAACGATAAAACCAATCTGGGTAAAGATGTTGTTATCACCACCTGAAATAATGACACCTGTCATGGCCGACAAGAGCGTCATAGGCACAATCAAAATGATGGCCATTGGCAGACTAAAGCTTTCATATTGGGCAGCTAACACTAAAAATACCAACAATACTACGAGAGGGAATACTAACAATGCCGTATCGCCTGCCAAAATTTGCTGATAGGTTAAGTCCGTCCATTCGTAGTCCATACCCAGCGGCAATGTTTCCTGTAGAATTTGCTCGATTTTCGCTTGTGCTTGTCCCGAAGAATAACCCGGTGCTGGGGCACCATTGATTTCTGCGGATGTAAAGCCGTTATAGCGCATCACTCGGTCGGGCCCGGCACTTTGTGATACATTCACGAAAGAACCTAAAGGGATCATTTCACCATAAGCATTTCTGACTTTAATCTGACCAATTTGCTCCGGCTCCTGACGAAAGCTTTCATCGGCTTGCACGTTTACCTGGTAAGTGCGGCCAAACTGGTTGAAATCATTGACGTAAATAGAGCCCAGGTAGGCTTGCATAGTGGTGAATACCTCGTCGATATTAACCCCCTGGCTTTTCGCTTTTGTGCGATCTAAGTCCACATCCAGTTGCGGTACATTCACTTGATAACTGCTGAATACACCTGTGAGTTCCGGTGCTGCCCAAGCTTTTTGCATCACCTGCTGGGTCACTTTGTACAACTCTTCGTATCCCAAGTTCGCTCTATCTTCAACTTGCAGTTTAAAGCCACCAATAGTACCCAGTCCTTGTACTGGTGGTGGTGGGAAAATCGCGATAAAGGCTTCCTGAATGGCACCAAACTTTTGGTTTAGCGAGCCGGCGATAGCATGAGCAGACAGCTCGGGTGACTGGCGGTTTTCGAATTCGTCTAAAGTGACAAAGACAATACCGCTACTGGAGCTATTGGTAAAACCGTTAATATTCAGACCGGGAAAAGCAACAGCAGATACTACACCAGGGTGTTGTAGGGCAATGTCAGACATCTCTCGGATCACCGCCTCGGTGCGCTCCAATGATGACGCGTCTGGCAATTGTGCAAAAGATACCAGGTACATCTTGTCCTGTCCCGGCACATATCCTGTGGGGGTGTTTTCAAATTGTTGCCAGGTCAAACCCAACAAGCCAACGTAAAGCACCACAATGATGCCACTCATGCGGATGAGTTTACTGATGCCATTGGTGTAGGCTGTTGAGCCACGGTTGAAAAGGCGGTTAAAAGGGGCAAATACAAAGCGCTGTAGACCTTTATCCATTACCCGGGTTAACCAGTCTTTTGGGGCGGAGTGAGGTTTAAGTAATAACGCCGACAGGGCAGGGCTTAATGTTAAAGAGTTTATCGCTGAGATAATGGTAGAAATGGAAATGGTTAAGGCAAATTGCTTGTAAAACTGCCCGGTTAAGCCCGACATAAATGCTGTAGGGATGAAAACCGCCATCAAAACCAGTGTTGTGGCCACAATCGGTCCGGTCACTTCTTTCATGGCTTGTTTCGTTGCATCGACGGGCGATAAGCCCTCTTCAATGTTACGTTCAACGTTTTCCACCACGACGATAGCATCGTCCACAACAATACCAATTGCCAATACCAGGCCGAATAGCGACAGGGCATTTAGGGAAAACCCTAGCATTTGCATAATGGCAAAAGTACCCACTAATGAAACAGGCACTGCGGCGAGTGGAATGATGGAGGCGCGCCAGGTTTGCAGAAACAGCACCACCACTAAGACAACGAGTAACACTGCCTCTAATAGTGTGTTGACAACGGCTTTGATGGAGCCTCTTACAAATACAGTTGGGTCATAAACTATGCTGTAATCAACCCCTGCAGGAAATAGTTGCTTTAACTCAGCCATACGAGCCCGGACATCATCAGATATCTGGATAGCGTTAGAGCCAGGAGCCTGAAATATCGGTAGAGCTACTGCAGGCTTATTGTTCAATAGTGAACGCAATGAATAGCTGTTGGCGCCTAATTCAATGCGTGCCACATCACCCAAACGAGAAATCGCTCCATTGGCATCAGTTTTAATGATGATTTCGGCAAACTCTTGTTCGTTAGCTAAGCGACCTTTCATGTTGATCAACAATTGAAAGTCATTTTCACCCGTGGGCTGAGAGCCCAAGATACCGGCAGCAGCTTGCTGATTTTGCTCTCTGATGGCTGCCACAATATCGCTTGGATTCAGATTTAGCGCCGCCACTTTATCTGGGTCTAACCAGATGCGCATACTGAACTCACCAGCGCCAAAAAGTCGTACACTACCCACGCCGTCAATGCGTGCCAGTTCATCCTTAACTCGCAATCGCGCAAAGTTACTCAGGTACAGCATGTCGTATCTGTCATCGGGAGAGGTCAGGTGCACAACCATGGTTAAATCTGGCGATGACTTTTCGGTTACCACCCCTAAGCGCTGAACTTCTTGTGGCAATCTAGGTAGCGCGCGATCTACCCGGTTTTGCACAAGTGTCGTCGCTCGGTCTGGATCGGTGCCGATGGCGAATGTTACCGTCAGCGTCATGCGACCGTCAGAGGTAGCTTGAGAGGATAAATACAACATATCCTCAACGCCATTAATCTCTTGCTCTAATGGTGAGGCAACTGTTTCAGCTATTACTTTGGGGTTGGCACCAGGGTAATTTGCCGTTACTACCACTGTTGGTGGCACGACGTCTGGGTATTCCGTAATGGGCAGTTGCCAGACAGCCAAGGCACCAGCAATAAATATAAGTAGTGATAATACGCCACTAAAAATGGGGCGATGAATAAAAAATTGAGAAAAGTTCATATTAACCTCCCACTACTGCCGGGCTATTGGATTTTTGAGCCAGACTTGGGCGGTTGTAGTTTGCGTCTATAGCAGCCTGAATTTGAAGCAGCGCTTGTAATTGGGCTGATCCAGCCATAGAAATCATTTGTGGATTAACGGTGGTGCCGGGACGAACTCGTTGCAGGCCATTGACCACAATTTTTTCTCCGGCTTTTAAACCAGACTTAATGATCCTCAAGCCATTTAACTTTTCCCCCAAGGTGACTGCGCGGTATTGCACCTGATTGTTGTCATCCAGTACCAATACGAATTTGTTGCTTAAATCTGTACCTATGGCCTTGTCATCAATAAGAATACCGTCGTAGCTGGCACTACCTACTAATTTGATTCTGGCGAATAAGCCGGGAATGAATTGTCCGTCGTTGTCAAATACGGCGCGACCACGGATGGTGCCGCTGGTGGGATTGATTCGGTTATCGACAAAATCAATATAACCCTGGTGGGGATAGTCTTTATCAGATGCAAGGCCCATCAGTACGAGGTTTTCATGTTCACGAGAACTGGGACGACTGCCTTCACGGGCTAGTTTTACATAGTGCAAATAGGTCTGTTCATCCGCCTCAAAATAAGCATACACTTTATCGGTAGATACCAGATTGGTGAGTACAGACTGCCCGGCAGTAACATAGTTACCTTTGGTAAAATCGGCGCGGGAAACACGTCCAGCAATCGGTGCTGCCACACGGGTATAACTCAGATTTAAGCGGGCCAATTCAAGCGCGGCTGCAACGGATTGTACTCTTGCTTTTGCCTGTTTTAGCTGTGCCCTGCGGCTGTCAGCGAGTTCCTGCGAGATGGCATTTTTCACTAACAGGTTTTCAGCACGCTGCGCCTCAGAAATGGCCAATTCATGCTGAGCTTCCGCGTTCATCAAGTCGGCTTCGAGGCGACGTACTTCTGCTTTAAAAGGTTTGTTGTCGATAAAGAATAACGGATCACCCACATTAACCACGTCACCTTCTTCAAAAGCGACAATATCGATATAGCCTGAGACCCGCGGTCTTAATTCGACACTTTGTGGCGCCTCCAGTCGACCGGTAAATTCATCCCACTCGGTGAGACGTTGCTCAATTACCTGTGCTACAGAGACTTGTGGAGCCGGTGGGGTAGTATTTTCTTGTGCATGGGTACCGCATGCACTTATCACTAAAGCGCTTAAAGCGAGCAGGGAACTTCTTAAACTATTTTTCACTGACATGATAATGCTCCTCAACATTGGTATTCAGACGAGAGGCATTATGCGGGCTTGCAATAAATAAAAATAATTATATGATTGTATGAGATACATCATTTTAAATGATGTTTAACTTGCAGGAAGATGAATATGCGCAATCAAGAACTCAATTTATTAATGGTATTTGACGCTATCATGACCGAAGGTTCCATCACGCGAGCCGCAGAGCGACTCTCTATGACACAGCCGGCGGTGTCCAATGCCGTTTCTCGCATGCGTCATGTTTGGAAAGATGAGTTATTTATTAAAGAAGGTCGCTCAATTCATCCCACGTTATATGCCCGCAATTTGTGGGCCCAAATTCGAGAGCCTCTGCAGGAATTGAGCAGTGCGGTGGCTCCGGAGAGTTTTGACCCTGCGACGTCTAAGCGTACTTTCAGATTGGCAGTGGCGGATGCTGTGGTTGATATTGTCTGGTTGCCACTGCGCAAGATCATTGAACAAGAAGCCCCCGGCATCAATATTCACGCAATCCCTTATACCATCATCAATGGTGAACAAGTGTTGATTGACGCGGAAGTGGATCTGGTGATCGGTGCGAATAATATTGAAGATCCCTCCGTAATAAGATCAGAGTATCTGTATACACCGAAGTATGTGTGCATTATGCGTCCGGGTCATCCCTTGGCAAAAGCGAACTTAAGCCTGGAAGAATTCGCAGAGGCGGAACATTTATTGGTTTCGCTATCAGGCGATATTACGGGGTATACCGATCAGGTTTTGGCCCAACACGGTCTTAAGCGGCGCATTGCTATGACGGTGAATCACTTTTCTGCGGTCGCCGATCTCATTGCAGAAAGTGATTTAATTTCGGTAGTGCCACCGACCACGCTTGAAAAAGCGATTTTCAGTGGCAAATTGGCTGTCACTAAACCACCGGTAGAAATACAGGGGGCGCAACTTTGCAGCCACTGGCATAAACGTCAGGAAAAAGATGGGGGATTATGCTGGTTGCGCAAACATGTGAGCAGCATGATCAAAGATCATGCTGAACGCCATTTTGAAGAGCTGAAAAAGCGCTTTTGCGGGGCAAAAGCGGCTTAGGGTATTAACCCGCTTTAACCAGGCGCAACCCTGATTGCCCTGAGAGTAACTGCTGCTCGCGCTTTTTGAGCAACTTGTTGTACTTTCTGAAAGCCTTGCTGATTTGTGTATTACGTCGGATGTTATCCATTTGTGGCCAGGTAGCACGCTCGGCACTGTCAATTAGATCCTGAATCGCACCACGTGTAGGATTGGAAAATATTTTGGAAATATTGCGCACGCTGCGCTGTGGAAGAATATTGATGTCGCCCACATACTGCTGTTCCACAATTGAGCGGACCTTGTGAATACCCAATTTTAGCGCGCGATTGTCAATGGCATTTTCAACCAAATCAAAAGCATAGATACTGTTCATTTTTGCCAGATTAAACAAATGACGTTTAGTGATAGAGGCAAAATCATGCACGTGCTTTTTATTACGCGACAAAAAGGGCACGGCAATCGGGTTGGTTTGGCTCACGATGCTATGATTCACACCATACAATCTGGCCAGTCGCTGAAATGGCATATCGGCCATAATGGAGCCATCGCAGAATTTTCGATTGGGAATGTAGGGCACTATTTGGCCGCTGGCATTCTTGGCTCTCAGTTGTACTGGTGAGTACACCATAGGGATGGCGGTAGAAGCTCTCACCGCCATAGTGATAATAGCGTTAGGAGAGGTTTTCTGGTTTAACAACCTAGAATACTGATGCAAATCGGCCGGTGACACTGTAATAGTGATCTTGCGGCCAGTCTTTTTAAAGGCCTCTTCAAACGTCATATCACCGAAAAGTTCAATTAAGGCATTTTCAAGGTTGGTGCTGTCTAATAACCCGTCTTTACCAAATCCTTGCCACACCGACCATTGTCGAAATCGTTCGTAGATAGACTCTGCAGTGAGTACATCTTTTAGTTCGTCATCGGTTCTTGTTCCTACAAGGCCAGTTATGATGGAACCGGCACTGGCACCGCTAATGATATTGGGCATTAAATCTTCTTCAACCAGCGCCTTAACTACGCCACAGTGGAAAAAGCCCAAGCCTGCGCCGCCACTTAGCATGAGGCAGGATTTGCCGTAGGCGTAATAGGTTTCTTCAAAGAATGAGAGTTTTTCGTAAAAGTCGATATCGTTTTCATCGGCATGGTAAATCATGCTCAAGGCTTCGCACACCTCATCCATAAACTCCTGGATGAGGTTTTTTGTACCGATTTTGCAGTAGTTATTCAGCTCCGGGTTGGAAATGTTTCCCAAGTTGCCGTGGATCCCCTCGTGTAGAATGGACATCAATCCAGCGGGGTCCCCGTGTAATCGAGCGAATTTCAGGCGCTCCACGCGCTTGCGGATAAGTCGATAATCATAACCCCTGTCACGGTCTTTCTCCTTCCACTCATCTGCACCAGACAAGGCATCGTGAGCTTCACAGGCTTCGCGATACTCTTGATAGGATGAAGCGTTGTTTATAGCTTCTTCAATTTTTCCCAGGGTCAGTGGTCTTTGCATAGTCTCGATCTACAACTTCGATAATGACACAATATAAACCGATCGAATTAGAATTGGCTACCAAATCCTGAAATTTAGCCGAAAATCCGTGAACGTGTATCAAACTTCGGTTAAAATCGGGTAAGTTTGTTAACCCTTATCGATTGCTTTTTGAACTTCTATATCTCAATACGGCAAATTTTGGTTTTTAGATTGACCATTCTAATCCCAGTGGTTAGCCTGTCTTTCAATTTCGAATAAAAATAATAGTTAACAGTCACACAAACTTATGATGGAACTCGTCCAGGAACACTACATGCTGCTGCTGATACCGATGATCAGCGCCGTTGTTGGATGGTTTACTAATTTCCTCGCCGTTAAAATGATGTTTTACCCCATCGAATTTATTGGCATTAAACCAATTTTTGGTTGGCAGGGCCTGATCCCAATGAAACGTCGCGAAATGGCGGAAATTGAGGTGGAGCTGGTGCTGGGGAAGTTGCTCAGCGTGCAAGAAATTGCAGGCCGTCTTGATGCCGATGAAATCAGTAAAAATATCCATCGCCGACTTAAACAAGTTATTCGCAAGGTCGTCAACGATGTAATGCAAGAAGCCGCTCCAACGGCTTGGGCAAGTTTACCTGCACAGGGTAAAAATTTGGTTTATGCCCGCATTGAAATGGACATTCCTAATGTAGTGCGCAAAATTATTAGCGACTTCAAGCACAATGTTTCTGAGATTTTGGATATTAAAGAGCTTGTTGTTACTCAACTTGTCAATAATCCTAAACTCATCAACGAAATCTTTCTGAGTGCTGGCGCCAAAGAGTTTCCCTTTATCGAAAAGTCAGGCCTTTACTTTGGCTTCCTGTTGGGTATTCCCACTATGATAACCTGGTACTACTATCCGGTTTGGTGGGTGCTACCTTTAGGCGGGCTGATTGTGGGGTATCTCACCAATTGGATCGCCATCAAGATTATTTTTGAGCCTAAAAATCCCATTAAAGTTGGGCCCTTTACCTTTCAGGGCATGTTTTTAAAACGCCAGGAAGAAGTCGCACGAGTTTATGCGGAAATCGTCGATAAGAAGGTGATGAATTCAGAGAATATCACCGATATCGTGTTACATGGCTCAGGCTCCGATAATCTATTGGAATTAATTGAGTTGCACGTCAATGACGCTATAGAGCGTTATGTGTCTATCACTCAACCTTATTTTGCTTTGGGTGTAGGGTCGAAAAATTACTACCGCATGAAACAGTTGGCCGCCCAACGTTTATTTGAAAATACCGGTAAATATATGCTTTATGCCTACGAATACGCCCACGGCGCTTTGCGAATCGGAGACGATTTGTGTGAAAAAATGCAAGCGTTGTCTCCCGAAGAGTTTGAAGGGGTACTGCGACCCGCCTATCAGGCCGATGAATGGAAGCTTATTGTTACCGGTGCCGTACTAGGCATGGCGGCAGGTTTCTTTCAGATCTATTTTATCTTTAATTAAATCTGATTTTGCAACTAGCCACGTTTGTATTTGTGGCGGGTGGAGGGCACGGTGTGTCTTGCCAGTATGCGTTTACCTTCTTGTTTTACATCATCCCGTTTGCGAAAACTCCAATGTTTCTGCTGGGCTTGCTTATAACTCTCTTCTGGTAGAACTATGGGTAACGGATAGGTTTTACCTGGTTCAAAGTCAAACATTTGGGCTTCGATTGGAGAGATTTGCCATGGGGTGTGGATTAAAGGCGCATCGAGTACCCGTAATTCTGGTACCCACTTTTTGATAAATTCACCGTCGGGATCATGTTCTTGCCCCTGTTTAACAGGGTTATAAATACGGATCATATTGGCACCCGTTACGCCCGCCTGCATCTGAAACTGGGGGTAATGAATGCCGGGTTCAAAATCCAGAAATAATCTGCCAAGATGGCTAACACCACTACGCCAATCAATGTCCAAATGGTGCACCAGATAACTCACCAGCATAGCGCGCATGCGAAAATTGATGTAACCCGTTTGCTGTAAACAGCGCATACAGGCGTCTACTAACGGGATGCCGGTATTACCTGTTTGCCAGGCTCGCTGTTTTACTTTGCTCTGCGGTGAGTCGTCGTATTGAAAATGCAGATAGGCTTAGTTAACCGGGCGAGCTTCCATGGCGCACTCAGATTCAAACTTCTGGATAAAATGGCAATGCCAATGCAGGCGGGAAACGAATGCCACTAGCGCACGACGCCAGCCTTTTTTATCCCAATGTTTTAAGGTGAATTGATAAACCTGACGCAAACTTATATTTCCCCAGGCCAAATAGGGGGAGAGGCGAGAGCAGGCCCGGCGTGATGCGTCTGGTTTGGAAATTGACCGCGTGTAATTTTTACCTCGCTCCTTAAAGAAGTCGTGTAGCGTATACCAGGCGCGCATTTCCCCGCCCGGTTGGAAAGTTTCCGGGGTTGCCAACCAACTTTCGGGGGGGACAAATGTCGGGATTTCTGCTCGTTCTTTGTTAATCCAGTTGACGTCTTCAAGCACCACATCTGCTGTGGCGCTACGCATGGTTTTTTGCCAGTGCTTGTCCCAATGTTCTCTGTTGCTTAACCCTCGTATTACGGCACTGCAGGGTGTTTCCTGCCAAAAAATATCATTTTTCTCGCACCAGGCTGCCACTTCCCGGTCGCGTTTGAAGGTATTTGCCAGCCCAATTTCCTGTTGGCTGAAAAGATTGAAATTTTTAAATTGATTTTTAAAAAGTGACAGTAGTTGAAGAAAATCTCCTGACGTAACTAATAACGGAGTGGCAATTGGCGCTAGTTGTTGTTCGATATCTTGCAATGATTGCCAGACAAAGCGCCAATGTCGAATGTCCAGATGGGGGTCTTGTTGCAGGATATCTTCAACCACATAAAGTAGTAGGATCGGGTGTCCGTTTTGATGTGCAAGATACAGCGGTTCATGGTCTCGCAAGCGCAGGTCGCGCTTAAGCCAGACTATATTGATAGGCTCTGGAGTCAGTTTTGCGGGTGCGTTATCGGGCATTGTTAACAAGGCCAATCCACCATATCCGTAGAGTCAATTTTGGATGCAGTCATTTGCTCTATTTCCTGTTGGGTTAGCCAGGCTTTGACAAAGGCACCATCAGGGTCATACTGCTTCGCTTGTTTTTCCAGATCAAAGCGACGGTGGCCTCTCGGATCTGCACCGACGCCAGCCAGGTATTGCCAGTTACCCCAGTTTACTGCGACATCAAAATCCACGAGCTGTTGTTCGAACCACGCAGCACCATAGCGCCAGTCGAGATTGAGCTCGTGTACCAGGCAACTAGCGACCAGTTGCCTCGCTCTGTTTGACATGTAGCCTGTACTGTTGAGTTGTCGCATGGAGGCGTTGACTATGGGCCAGGGTGTATTGCCAGTGCGCCACTTTTCATAACGCTCTGGCCAAAAAGAGGTGAGGGGAGAGGTGTCTTTAACCCCGGAAAACTGGAAAATACGAGCCCCGTATTTGTACAAATACCATTGAAAATACTCCCGCCATAGCAACTCGAAATAGAGCCACCAGGTAGACTCATTTGCTTGTATATCTCTTTCGAAGTGCTTTATATGATGGTAAACCTCTTTGGCTGAGATGTTACCATTGGCCAGCCAAGGGGAAAGTTTGGAAGAATCATCAAAAGCCAACATGCCATTTCGGGTTTGTTTGTAACTGAGTAATTTTTGGCTTTGGTAGCTGTAATAGTGTAAACGTTTTTTGGCCTCTACAGCTCCACCTTTAAATAATTTGGGTATTGTGTTGTCAGCGCTGATAGAGGTAAAACTATTACAAGCGCTTTGTGGTGGTGAAGGCAACCAATCGGGTGCCTTTAACGGCGCATCAATACTCAGTGCCTCCACTTTTTTGCGAAAGGGCGTGAAGTGTTTAGGCAACTCATGAACTTCAAAGGGTAAGTCAAATTGATTGAACAACGTGTCCGTGTTTTCTTGCAAAATGGTCAGATGTGGGGCCGCTTCTCTCACTTTATTTAGTTGTTGCTTTTCATGAGTGCCGGGACACTCAGAGCAAGCCAGGTAAGATATTCTGTGCTGTTTAATGAGTTTTGTTATTTCAACTTCTGCGGCGCCTGCAACTATCAGCAAGTGAGAGCCGAGTTTTTGCAGTTCGGTTTGCAACCAAGCCAGAGACTGTTGCAAAAAATGTTGTCGATGTTTGCCCAGAGGTTTGGCCATGAACTGTCTGGCTTCAAACCAGTGAGGCTCAAATACAAACACGCAAAGCAAATTATCAACTTCGCGACTAATGCGATGCAGTGCCAGATTATCTGACACCCGCAGATCATGCCTGAACCAGAATAAACCATTGCGGATATTAGTTTTCATATAGCTTATTACCTGGCTCACACGCGAACAGATCATCTGGCAATGTTGAGTGATTAAAATGACAGCACATGAGCGTGGATTACTGATCTCATCAATAGGGACTTCGTAATGACCTTTATAGAAATCAAAAAAGATTAGCCATGGTTACGATTTATTGGATGCGCAATGATTTGCGCCTTACCGACAACCCAGCGTTGTGCTTTGCAGCAGAACAAGGTTCTGTGCTGTCAATTTACATTCATGATACGCATGTGGAAAAAGCCTCAGGTGCTGCAACCAGACGCTGGTTGCACGATTCATTGCGCTCTGTTGATGATGCTCTAAAAGGCAATTTGAAGGTATTTAAAGGCGAACCACTGGAAGTATTAAACAAGCTTGTCGCAGATCTAAAGCCAGACGCCGTCGTATGGAACAGAGGATATGAACCTGAAACAATAGCACGGGACACTAAAATCAAGTCAGGTTTGCAAGAGCAAGGTCTGAAGGTAAAAAGTTTTAATGCGGGACATTTATGGGCGCCCACAGATATCCTTAAAAAAGACGGAACACCTTATAAAGTCTTCACGCCCTATTATCGCAAAGGTTGTTTAGCTGCTTCTGCCCCCAGATTCCCCTTGGAAAGGCCCGCTAAAATTGACTTTGTTGAGACTGCGATATCCGACACGGTAGACATTGAAGACCTGAATTTTATTCCCAAGATTAACTGGGACGAGCAGATGATGCGTCACTGGAGTCCCGGAGAGCAGGGCGCTAAAGACAGGCTGCAAACATTTTTGGATGGTCCTTTATTCAACTACAAAGAAGAGCGCAATATTCCTGCTGTTGCAGCAACGTCCAGATTATCACCGCATTTACATTTTGGCGAAATCTCTCCTAATCAAGTCTGGTATGCAGTGTTAGATAAATGTGAGCAACAGGGGGTATCGCTTGAGCACCCCGATGTGGATTGTTACCTTTCAGAGCTGGGCTGGCGGGAATTTTCTACATATTTACTGTATCACTTTTCAGATATGGTAACGGAAAACTTTAATGCGAAGTTCAACAAGTTTGCCTGGCGTTCTGATAATAAGCAACTGCAAGCCTGGCAAAAAGGTAAAACCGGGGTCCCAATCGTAGATGCTGGATTGCGGGAGCTTTGGGCTACTGGCTACATGCACAATCGGGTACGTATGATCGTCGGCTCTTTTCTGGTTAAGAATCTTTTGCTGGATTGGCGGGAGGGCGAGGCATGGTTTTGGGACTGCCTGGTGGATGCCGACCTTGCCAGTAACGTCGCCAGTTGGCAATGGGTCGCCGGTTCTGGCGCGGATGCGGCGCCCTATTTCCGCATTTTTAATCCCGTGACTCAAGGGGAAAAGTTTGATCCACAAGGGGAATACGTCAAAACCTGGTGTCCTGAGCTCAAAAAAGTGCCTGCGAAACTCATTCACAAACCTTGGGAAGCTAAAACGGATATTTTGCGCGCATGTGGGGTGGTGTTAGGCAGTGATTATCCCGAACCGCTGGTGGATCTTAAAGCTTCGAGGCAGCGCGCTTTAGATGCCTTTGCAGAACTAAAAAATGTTTCTTAGAGCCCGCTGACATGAGCAAACAAATGTGCCTGATTTTGGGCGACCAATTAAGCCATAACCTTTCCAGTCTTGCCTGCTTAGACAAGGAAAACGGGGTGGTGCTAATGGCCGAAGTAAAAAACGAAGCCACCTATGTGAAACACCACAAGAAGAAGATTGCCTTCATATTCTCTGCTATGCGCCACTTTGCTTATGAATTAAGTGCCCAAGGCTATAAGGTTTTGTATCGCAAGTATGACGATCCGAAAAATAAAGGTAGCCTCTTTGAAGAAGTGAAAAACCTTTGCAGTAAAGACAGTTACTCAGAGGTTTTTATCACTCAGCCAGGTGAATATCGATTGCTCAGTGACATGCAAACCTGGCAGAAAAAACTGGAAACTAGCGTTACATTACTTCCCGATGATCGCTTTCTCGCCGAAACTGAATTTTTCAACGCATGGGCCAAAGGCAAAAAGCAGCTGCGCATGGAATTTTTTTATCGCGAAATGCGTAAAAAGTACAACATCCTGATGGAGAGCGGCCAGCCAGTTGGGGGCAAATGGAATTACGATGCGCAAAACCGTAAAAAACTCCCAAAAGAGATCCCGGTTCCCGCACAGGATACTTTTGAACCGGATGAGATCACAGAACAGGTAGTCGCTCTGGTTGCCGAGCATTTTGATGATCATTTTGGCGATTTGGAGCCATTTCAGTTTGCGGTAACCCGAGAGCAAGCCTGTCACGTACTGGACAATTTCATCGAGCAGCGTCTCCCTGAATTTGGTACCTATCAAGATGCCATGAAGCAAGGCGAGGACTGGTTGTTCCACAGCCATATCAGTTTCTACTTAAATGTTGGCCTGTTGTCACCGATGGAAGCCATTGAAGCGGCTGAGCATGCATGGCGTATAGGCGCGACTCCGCTTAATGCTGTGGAGGGTTTTATCCGACAGGTGTTGGGATGGCGTGAATACGTGAGGGGGTTGTATTGGTATTTGATGCCAGAATACAAAGATAAAAACTTTCTCGCTGCTACCCGCGCATTGCCGGAATTTTATTGGAGTGGTGAGACGAAAATGAACTGCATGGCGGAATGTGTGCGCACTACAAAGCAAAACGCTTATGCCCATCATATTCAGCGCCTGATGGTACTGGGAAACTTTGCTTTACTGGCCGGTTTGCATCCCGATGAAGTGAGTGAGTGGTACTTGCTGGTTTATGCCGATGCTTTTGAATGGGTGGAACTACCCAATGTAACAGGGATGATTTTATTCGCCGATGGTGGCACCCTGGCCAGCAAACCCTATGCAGCTAGTGGCAGTTATATCAACAAGATGTCTGATTATTGCAAAGATTGCCACTACAAGGTGCAACAGAAACTAGGTGAACAGGCTTGCCCCTTCAATTATATGTATTGGAATTTCCTGATAGAGAATCAAGACAGTTTTGCTAAAAATCCGCGAATGTCGATGATATACAGTACCTTAGGCAAGAAAAGCGACAGCGAAAAGCGAGATATTCAGCAACATGCTCATCAGTTTTTTCAGGACATTGGGATTTGATATTTAGTGATGTGCTTTGACCTGTATCAATGAAAAAAACTCACCTTCCCTCTAAGATATGCCCGGTTTGCCAGCGACCATTTGTGTGGCGCAAAAAATGGGAATGTTGTTGGCATGATGTAAAATACTGTTCCAAACGATGTTATAGCAAACGCAAACAGCTGGAAAAAAATAAGCATTTTTCATCGCCGCGGTAATTTTGTTACTATTGCAAATTGGTGTTATTGGATTCCGGGTAGTTTAGAAAAGGAAGTGTTATGAATCGAAGAAATCAGCAAGTTGTTGATAGTGAGGTTACCTTCTCAGAGCAGGAGGAATTAGTTTCCACCACTGATGAACGCGGCATAATTACCTACGCAAATGACGTTTTTTGTAGAGTTGCAGGTTATGAACCTTCGGAGCTGGTGGGTAAAAACCACAACATTGTACGTCATCCAGACATGCCTAAAGCGGCATTCGCTGATATGTGGGAGCGGCTCAAGCAAGGTAAGGCATGGCGTGGCGCGGTAAAAAACCGCTGTAAAGATGGACGCTATTATTGGGTAGATGCGTTTGTAACACCGATTTATGACAACGGCAAACGCGTGGGTTACCAGTCTGTGCGCAGAAAACTCAAGCCTGAATTTCGACAACGTGCCGAAGGTTTATATCGCAAAGTGAATTCCGGCCAGAGCCTTACCTCTCCATTAGCGGTGATAACTCGATATAAATTGCCCTTATTTGTCTTACTTTCATTATTACTTTTATGGTTGGGCAGCCAGGCATATTGGGCCACGTTTTTATTGCCTTTATTGGCACTCGGCTTGTTTTATCCTGAAGTCATTGCACAAGGCAACTTTAACAAAAAATTACAAAGTGATTACGACAGTGTGTCTCGATTGGTCTACACCGATTCAGGTGAAAACAGTTCTGCACTATTTCACATTCAAATGTTACAAGCCAAGGTGGCCACTATCCTTGGTCGGGTAAGCGACAGCACCCACTCTCTCGATGAGGGAGCAAAAAACCTCAAGTTGACAGCCCATTCCGCTAAAGAAGGGGTTGAGAAACAAACTCACGAATTGCACCAGGTGTCCACTGCCATTGAAGAGATGGTAGCTACTATTAATGAAGTTGCGCAAAACACCATTGAAACCCGTTCCCGCGTAGAATCCGCCCATGATTATTGTCAGCAGGCAACCAGTGCTATGAACCACACTATGGATGAGGTTTCAGCCCTGGCTGATGAAGTGGCAAAGTCGGCCGGATCAGCAGGTGAACTGGCGCAAGAAGCAGAGAAAATTGGTGGAGTGATGCAGGAAATTCAAGGCATTGCCGACCAAACCAATTTATTGGCACTGAATGCAGCCATAGAAGCGGCAAGAGCTGGTGAACATGGCCGTGGTTTCTCTGTGGTAGCGGATGAAGTTCGGGCCTTGTCCAGCCGTACTCACTCTGCGACTGAGCAGATTCAGGCGTCTATCAGCGAGATTCAAAATACCCTGCTTAATTGGGCATCCACTATGGAAACCGGCAAACAGGCCGCTGATTCTTGCGTAGTAGAAACAAAACAAACGCAAGACATTGTATTTAAAGTTTACGATGCCATTACCGCCATTTCAGATTTAGCTATCCAGATTTCTACAGCCGCTGAGCAGCAAAGCAGCGTTTCGCAAGAAATAAGCCGCAACATCGTGAATATTAATGAAGCCTCAATGCAAAACCTGGAGCAGGCCGAGCTGGTAGAAGTGGAATCTGAAGCGCTTGACGAACGAGCTAAGAAGTTAGCCAGCCTCGGATTGTCGTTTGGTAATTAGTGGGGATTTATCTGCATATTCAGACCTTTCTAATTAATTGCTGCGCAGAAAATACGGATATTTAGCGCAGTCAATTGCCAATTCTCAGCATTGATGCCAATGTTAGTTTTATTCCTTTATTCTCGTTAATCACTAAAGCGTGTTGAACTTTGCTGTAAAATTACACTGAAAAGAACAACAGGCTCTAGATGTGAGGCATTGATGCAAAAAACTAATAACCTCATTGGCGTCATCTTATTCGCCAGCCTATCAGCGAGTAGTGCTTTAGCAGCCACCGACTATGATTACGATGGTGATGGCAAAGCGGACATCGCTGTACGTCGGGCATCGACCTTTTATTGGTACATCCAAAATTCCGGGGACGACAATTTTAATTCGGAAGCACTAGACGGTATACAGCGAATTCAGTTTGGCAAACAAGCCACTGATATTCCCGTACCTGCTGACTATGATGGTGATGGTATTACCGACATTGCCGTACGTCGGCCATCCACCTATACCTGGTATGTAAGAAATTCTTCCGGAAGCAATTACAATTCAAGCGCTGAAGATGGAATACAACGGGTGGTTTTCGGTAAGCATGAAGGAGATATACCTGTGCCTGCGGATTACGATGGCGATAATATCGCTGACTTTGCGGTGCGGCGTGCTTCTAATTATACCTGGTATATTCTCAATTCCAGCGGTAGTAACTTTAACTCCGACAATGGCGATGGCATTCAGCGTATCGTATTTGGGAAAAACAGCGACGACATTCCGGTACGCGGAGACTTTAATGGGGATGGCATTGATGATATCGCGGTGCGTAGACCCTCAAATTTTACCTGGTATATTCGCAACTCCAATGGCGACAATTACAATTCTGATGCAGAAGATGGCATCCAAAGAATCATCCTAGGTAAAAATGTTAACGATATTCCAGTACCCGCGGACTATGATGGTGATGGTATAACCGATGTTGCCGTACGCAGGCCATCTACATTTACCTGGTATATCCGCCAGTCCAGTGACGGTGAGATTGTTTCTTACGTGTTTGGCAAGAACGAAGATGATATTCCCGTTCCAGCAGATTATGACGGAGATGGAAAAGCAGATATCGCAGTAAGACGCGACTCTAATCAAATCTTTTATGTACTAAATAGTTCTGATGGGGAAATCCAGCGCATCAACTTTGGTCTGCAATCGGATGACATACCTGTCAATGCTCCCTTGCCCGAGGTGATAGACAAGCTCGATGTAATTAGTGGTGATGGCGACGATACTAATACAGCACCTGTGGCTGATGCCGGAATAGATTTCAGTATTAGTCTTGGCCTGGATCCTATCGTTTTAGATGGCAGTGGTAGCTATGACCCGGATGGTGATGAACTGACTTACCTCTGGTCTGTTTTGTCCCAACCAGAGGGAAGTGCAATTGCTTTGAGCGATGAGACAAGTGTCATGCCGGATTTGTTGCCGGACCTGGCTGGAGAGTATCAATTTGGGCTGGTGGTTAGCGATGGGGAATTATCATCCTCTCAAGATACGGTTACTTTGACCGTAGAGTCCACAAGTACTAGTGTTGATGCTGACTTCTACACGCCTGCGCCGATCGTGGATATTCTGGGTAACAATCGCTCTGTGTCTTGGGTGAGTATTTCAGAACAAGCCAGTGACTTGATGCGCTTTACCTTTGGCCCTGCAAGTAGTGATGATGTGTTTATCATCAACGATGATAATAATGTCGTCAGTAACAGTTTGGGGGTTACTTCCTCTTTGGCTGCAGCAACTTCCAGTAGCGATGAAATACTGTTGCGCTCTATGTTCAAGCTTATTGCCGTGGAAAACGACACCTATCGAATCGTGTCTACTAAACATAGTAACTATGTTCTGGATAAGGATGATGATTCCGATAATCTTATTTTGCGGGACTATCGCAGCGGATCTCGGGATGATGACACTGCAGGCTATCTGGCATTTACTCTCACAGGGACATCGCCACTCACCATCGAAGCCACTTATCGATATACCTATGACAGTGACAGCGAAGGTTTTGTCGCGGACGCTGAATGGGTGGCGCAAAACCTGGTTTACCAGGACGAAGCCTTACAGCTCAGCGTCGAACAAAGTTCTGAATTTTACCTCTATGAGCCACCGATTGATTTTGATATTCCATTTGACCTCAATCCTGAGCAAGTGGAACGAGTCAGTAATCCGGAAGTAACGCCGTTTACCAAAGATGGCGACTTGAGTGATTTGCAACAACAAATAGCGGCTGCATACGCGGACCAGGTTGCAACTCAAGGTAATGATGAAGATACGGCGGCTGCCGCGCTTGCCATGCTAAATGACATTCTGGAGACGCTTGAGGCCGAAGGCGCAAGTCTGAGATATCCCATTGAATTTTACACTGCCGCAAGGGAAGGGTTGCTGAGTCGGGTTTACGAGTCTTCAGACTCCACCGATGGTGTGTTGGGTACCCATACAGTGCCTTTTGTTTATTATACAAATGAATCCGATGACGACGGTATCCATCATCCATTTATGGTAATAGCGAGTTATGGGTTGCCAGACAGTTTAACGCTGCTTTGGGATGTTCCTAAGCCTCCGGGAGATGGCACAACCGACAGCTATGAAACACAAAACGTGACACGCAGTCTGCACAAAGAGCTGTTTCTGATTAAAATCCCTTTAAGAGACTACGGGGAAGTCGAAAGCCTCACTGAAAATGACATGGAAAACGATCTGGCCAGCGATGTTGGCTCTGAGGATTTGACTCATCATACCTATGCTTCCATCTCTTCAACAGGGGTTGCCATTGATGGTGTGCTGATTTATCCCTCTTACAATAACAGTCTGCATATTTCGCAAAATGAAGCGGAACTGTCTGCTCACGGCATGCATTCGGGCAGGGGCCTTGGGGCTCACTATCACGCCGATGCGTTCAGTGCTTATGCCAAGGGGTTGAACATGTACAATGTGGAGGATTACGCAGGGCGCAGTCATCCTCCCATTATTTCTTTTGGCTTTGATGGTGTTGCCGGGTATGGCATTTATCTTGATGGTGATACCACTAGCGACGGTGTTGATGTGGCATTGGACGAATATGGTGGGCATGAGCATGATGATTATGGTTATCACTATCACTCGTATGCTATTGATGCGGTAAGCGACAAGGAGCAAGTTTCTTACAAAGCCCATCAGCTGCCACCATTTGGTGCCTGGTCAGGTCGTATCAACGATATACCGGATTTTTGGGATGGCACGGCTCCCAATGTGGTAGGTGGTCGCAGCAAATGGTTAGGAAACGAATAGCCTGAATTAGAAATTGGGGGTAACGAAACGGCAACGTTTACCCCTATTTCTTCTGGATTTAAGCTTCAATTGCCTCGTAAACATCTACAATAGACTGGGTCAGTTTGTGCTTCGGAGCATAGTGAATAAGTGGCTTTTGCACCTGATGTGATTCCCGCATTTTCACTGATTGCGCTATGTACTTAGGGATCACCGGATAATCTTGTGCTATCAGGTCATCGATGATCTTCCCGGGGAGTTTGGCATTGGTCATATACTGGTTAGCGATGATGCCTTCAATTTTGAGATCTTCGTTGTGATCCTCAATAATTTCGGCAATCTGGTTTTGCACACTTAATAATCCCTGGATGGCAAAATCATCACAATCAATTGGTATCAACACCGAATCTGCACCAATTAGTGCCGACAAGCTGTAAAAATTCAACGCTGGCGGTGTATCAATAAATATCCTGTCAAATTCTTTGCTTAGTTTTTGCAAAGCTTCTCGCAATTTATAGATCTTATGACGGCTGTCTAGCTCACTTTCGATATCGGCCAGGTTAGGGGAACCGGGAATAATGTACAAATTTTCGTATTGCGTTTCCTGGCAATATTCAATAGGGGGCTTTTTACGCAGATGAAAGGTAATAGTTTGATCAAACAATTCAAAAATACTGTCTTGCTTTTCAGCGTTTTCCTTTTGCAAATAGCGGCTGGCGTTACATTGGGTGTCTAAATCTAACACCAATGTTTTTAGTCCTTTGGTGGCTGAAATTGCCGCTAAGTTGACCGTCAGGCTGGATTTTCCCACGCCCCCTTTTTTATTAAACAAGACTCTGATCATGTTATTTCCCGTTGCTTACTTTCGGTCGTTTAATTGCTTGTCTAGAATTAATTGAGATAACTCATTGATTCCATTGATACTCGCCATAGCAAACAAAAGGTTGCTGAAGGTGAAACAGGCGAGCTAGTATCAGTAACAAGTCCGACCATTGCGTAATTTACGGAACCTGATGCAAAAGCGCAATGGATTACTAAAACAAAACACGGCGACAGGTAAAACATGAAAACAGCAGAGCGAATACTTCTGACAGCATTGGAGCTGTTTAATGACAGTGGTGAGAACAATGTCAGCTGCGTTGATATTGCCCTTGAGTTGGATATCAGTCCGGGTAATCTTTACTATCACTACAAAGGCAAGGAGGTCATGGTGATTGCGCTCTTTGAGATGTACAAGGAGCGCATGGATAAAATATTAGCTTCGCCAAAAGATGTTGACCTTAAAATTGAAGAGTTCTTCTATTTTCTGGTGATGGTTTTGCAAAGTAGCCACATGTTTCGCTTTTTATATCATAATCCTGCTGATTTAATGGCCAAATATCCCACTATTGGCAGAGGCTTCAAGCGTCTGATACAAAGCCAGGAAAAAAGCTTCAATCTGTTACTCAGCCGCTATGTTGGCCAGGGCAATATGCAACTCAATGCTAGTCAGCAGCATCATTTGGTGCGTCTCATTTCAATGGCGTTTACCCAGGCAACTAATTACTATTTACTAAAAGGTGAGGACATTGAAAGTGAACACTACATCTATGAGTGTCTTGGTGATGTGCTCTTTGCATTGACGCCTTACATGAATATTGATGAATCTCAAATTACTTCGCTTTATGCCATGATTGAACGTGAAGAATTTTGAGTAATGGTTACAATGGAAATGAATTAAAGACTCCGTCACAAAAAATCACTACGGCGGAAGTGAACACACAAAAAATACAGCGCTTACAGCAAGTGAGCAGGGACAATAAGATGAGCACAAGTATTCCTTTTCTGGATAAAACCTTCTGGATTACAGAATCGGAGGATAATCCCAAACACGTTGCCAGTTTACAACTGTTGGAAATGCCCGATGATGCTCCAGACGACTACCTGGATAAACTGGTAGAAAAACTGCGTAGTTACAACAAAGCCGTTGCACCTTTTAATTATCGCGTTAAGTCAATTGGTCCTTACCCTATTAAATTTGCACCATTGGAAGAGCTGGACATGGAATACCATGTTAAAGTCATCGAAGTGGATGACGTCTCCGACAAGCACATGCTGCATCAGCTTGTGGCCAGGCTGCACGAGCCCCGACTTGAGCGAGATAAGCCGCTATGGCAGTACACGGTAATCAAAGGCAAATCGGGAAAACAGTTTGCAATGTACGCTAAAATTCATCACATGTACGGCGATGGCGCTACGATGGTGAAATGGTTTCAGGCGGGCTATCTACCCGATCCACAACTAGGTGAATTTACACCTGTTTGGGCGGTAGAGCGTAAACGCAGACCGAGACCGAAAAAAAATCCATTTGTGGCCTTCTTTAAAGGTATATGGGAGTTTTTGATTGCGTTTAAAGATATCCTTATCATTCTGGTGCGATTGTTAATGAAGATCTTGCGGGTTAATCCCACTTATATGCCCATTCCCTTCTCTGGTACCAAAACCATGCTTACCGGACAGGTGAAACGAGGCCGCACAGTCGCAACAGTTGATATGGACTTTTCGCGCGTTCAGACCGTTGGCAAAAGGCTTCGAGCTACGGTAAATGAAGTGCTGTTATGTTGCTTTGATATTGGGGTTCACCAGTTTCTAACTGATCATGGACACACCTTTGAAAAGGCACTTTATACCAATATGCCAATTAACTTGCGTAAACCCGGCGAACAAACCGGGGGCAATAAAATAGCGATAGTGCCGGTGAAATTGGCTCATGGTAAACACGATCCGATTTTGCGGCTGCGTCAGATCATTGAGAATCATCGAGTGGTGAAATTGGCTGCTAAGCGAGCTCATTCTGGTGCTTTCAGTTATTACACTGTGCTTATTCAGACCTTCGCCCTGTTATTTGAAGTATTGCGCATGTCATCACTGGTAAAGCCCATTGCCAACATTTTGATTTCCAACGTGCCCGGGCCAGCAGAAACGCGCTATTTTGGCGATGCAAAACTGTTAGCTGTTTACCCGATTTCCACCATCGTGCCTGGTGGCGGGGTTAATATAACTTTGTTGACCTATAACAACACGGCAAATGTTGGCATTGTCTGTTGTGATACCAATATCAAAAGCCTGGAAAGCATGGCATTGTATTTTAATGATGCTTTTGAGTTACTGGAGAAAGCCATCGACGACCCAACGCTCACCATTGATGATATTGGTGAACGCGTGGTGGATACACCAGTGACCCTTGTTGATGATGACCCCTATAAACATGATGATCACGACCATCATGCACACCCCGAACAACTGGAAAAATCCGCTTAGTAGTAATCACAACAGGCGATATAAAAAGATAAGGCTGCCTCCTGTAGAGGCAGCCTTTTTTTTCACCCAGACAGCAACACGTTTAATGACATAGATGAAATAACGAATTTTTACGTTCAATTATCCTGTGTTTTTGACACCTTATCGCTTCATCGCCGAAAAACACAAACTGGTGGTATTTTGCACGATTTTTTCGGTCATTCACTTTATGCTTTACCCATATCGAGAGCGAAGTGGCTTAACAAAATGTTGCTCTCAAATAGATTTTCAATTAATTCAGATGGGATAAAGTTATGAAAACATTAGTGCAAAAATCAGGTTCATTAGTTTTGGCAACAGTATTGGCTGTGGCTTCTTTAAGCGCTTCGGCTAACGTCACCCTGGACAACGTTACCGATTATTATTTGTACGAGACATTGGTACAGAGCGAGTTTGATTTAGACAACAAACTGGTGAGCCTGGTCGATGCTACCTCAGAATCCAGTTTAAAAGAGCAATCATTATTAATAGCGCAAGAGATAGCTGAGGAAACCATGACTAATCAACAAGTTGCGGAGTAAGCATTGCTCGCTATCACTCGGGTGATGAACCCCGCATCACCTGAGTCACTTTTCTTGTTAAAATATTTTTAATTCCACTTCCTTCCTTAAATACCTCACTATATGTACCTAATATTTGTCAAAAAGTAACGTTTACTTGACATCGCATGGAATGCTGGTTATTGTGACTGTAAGTAAAGTTTGTTTTACTTTATGTAATGGGAGTTATACATATGCAACATGCCACCTCGCAATCAAACAATCTTGAACATCGTACTCGTGTCAACAATAAGCAGCTTTTTATCTGGACATCCATGTGGTTATTAACCACTGCATTAATGGCTTTTGGTCCGAAGTTAATGTGGGACTTTGATAAAACGTTCACTCTAATCGCCGCAGCATCAAATTTACTCGCAGGTGTTAAAATGCTGTTAGTTAATAAAGCTTTCCTGAATGGACTGGATGAATTGCAACGTAAGATTCACTTCAATGCTATGGCTATTTCACTTGGGATTACCATGATAGCTGGCACCTTATACGGCTTATTACAGCCTGCAGGTCTTATCGATTTTGCGCCTAATCCATCCAATCTGTTATTTGTAATGGGAATAAGCTACCTGGTGGCTATCGCAGTTAATAACAAGGTTTACTCGTGAAAAACCGTCTAAAAGTATTGAGAGCCGAGAGGGACTGGACGCAGGCGGATCTGGCAGAGGCGTTGGATGTTTCTCGTCAAACAGTGAATGCCATAGAGAAGGGCAAGTTTGATCCCAGTTTACCTTTGGCGTTTAAAGTGGCTCGCTTATTTGAGTTGCCTATTGAATCTATTTTCTTTGATGAGCAAAGCTAGTTAGCCGTTTTAATTGTGGTTTTGATACCGAAGTCAGAAGGTTGCAGCCATAACCGTGGGTCATCGGTGTCAGCATTCGTGGGTAAAAAAGGATTTTGAATGTTCAATATACGGGTGTCGAAGGAATGCTGCAGCGGAAATATGTCGCGTGTGAGCTCATGCTCCTGCATCAGCTTTCGTATGGCGCCTGTTTGTGCTAAGTGTCGCAAACTGCTTTCAAGCAAAGAGGCTAGTTGAGTGTTTTCCTTACGGGTATAAAAATAGACGGCGAAGGGGTAGTGCAACAGTATTGATTCGAAGCTGATTAAATCTGGATAAAGGTCCTTGCGCAATTGTAGCTCTTTGCGATGGTCATGAATGCCTCTGGGAAAGTAATCACACCTTCCAGCTGCTAACATTTTAAACAAATCCTCGTAAAATACCGAACTGGTTACTCGTAAACCTGCGTGATTCAATATCTTGGTATCCGGCCAATAGCGTCCCTGGCAGGCCACTAGCTTGCGTAATTGTTTGGTGTCTTGCAGTGCAGAAAAGAGAGGGACATCTTTTTTGTGGATGATGAACTTTCTGAAACCAATCAGCCCCATGGTTGTGGGTACAGGAATGGCGGTCAAATCGTTTTCAAGGTCTTTGTCCGCCCCCAACCAATACAAATCAACATTGTTGTGCTTCACTATCTCGGCTATTACTTGCTGTTCACTGACAAAAGGAACTTGCTGTAACCTAAAGCGCTTCTCCGTGATTTGCTCAAACGCCATTTTCAATAATGATTGGTGATAGTCGTGTGATATGTCCAATTCTGAGCGAGCTTCAGGAACCCGAATTACTACAGATGAAGGTGGCTCAGCGCTTAACTGAGTAATAAAGAAAAGTGAAAGGAAAAAGCATAAGAAAATACTGCGCATGCAGGCAGTATAGCTCAAGGCCAGATAAATGGTGCTCGGTTAGTCGAATGAAACCGTTACCGAAATGGTATCGCGATAAGTACCTGCTCGCTCAAAACCATTTACCTGCGGTTTAATTTTGATTACTCGGCCTTTATCTTTACCAGCGGTGCCACTACCTGTGCGTTGTGTAACAGTTTGGGGTGCTGTCAATGACAGGTTGCTTGCGGTGTTGGCTACGGTAAACAAGTAAGGGATGCTATCGCCATTTTCATTGACTAAAACACCATTATTAAGAGAGCTGTAAGTCGCTTGCGCGTTACTTTGTCCGGTATTACACCAGATAAATACATTATTGGTTTTTTGTGCGGTATTAGAAGATAGATCTAAATTCATCGAACGAGATTTAACATTGTTACGCACCTTGCACATAGGCTCAATATCGCCCGCTAAATCCAGTGAAATGGTATTATCACTGTTTGCTGACATAGCGCCGTAACATGTGGATAGCAAAGCTAGCCACACAATGACTGTTAAACTGATTTTCCCCAAGAATGTTTGCATGTCTATTTTTATTTAGCACGCCATAAAAATGACGTTTTTTCTACTTATTTATAATCTGCTCTGATTAAGCAGAAAAGATGCCAACATTTTAAAACGGGGGATTCAAAATGGACTGAGAGGTTTTAGTGGCGAAAGATGAATTGTAGCATGCCATCTTTGACTATCACGGCCTTGCCAAATTCGGCAAACAGTCGCTCTTCAAAATTCTGTTCATCAAGGTAGTAATTCAACTCGGCGTCGTCGCTGAGTCGCTTTACTACTTTTTCCAGGTCGGGCTTGTGATAATCGAGAATCTTTTGTTTGTTGTTGAGCATATACAAAGATAAGTACTGTTTGGCATCTTTATAAATTCCTCGGCTCAATACATTTAAGGTGGTTTTTACCGTCACGCCAAAGACGGAACGTATAGGTTCGGGTACCAGACTATTCATCAGTTGCCGGGTATCTTTCAACAATGAATACTCATCTTGAATGAGGTTCATTTTCGCAACCTTGATGTCGGTTAAAAAGATTTGTTTGTTTTCCCGGTTATAAGCTGGCCAGGCGACACCTTCGATATCCACATGAGCGCGATAGATGGGGTTCGCCATTGAATCAATATTAAGGGCACAAAACAGATGGATAACAAAATGATCCGCCAGTGGCGGCATATTGATTTTTGCTGTTTGGATTATTACTTCACCTTTTGCTCCGGGCACGGGAATATTAAAGGTCTCTGGTAGATTTTCACCAAGCAGCGCATTGATCTCTTCCGCGCTCATGGTGACAGATTTTACTCGACCAAGTTTGATCATCCAGCGGATAAGCCACTGTTTGATTGATGTTTTATCTAATTTAAGTGCCATGAATGACTGTGTTACTGTAGGGTAAAATAATTGTGTTCAACATGCTGACTTGTTGTCTAAAGTTATAACAATACTGTTTATTTGCCAGGGGAAAATATGTTTATACCCAGTATCTTACTAAAACAATTATACACGCGTGGCAGTTTAACTTCATCGAAAGAAGGTATTAGTTTCAAACTTAAGAATCGCCTAAAAGATGCCACAGTAAAAACCATCCAAGAAGTAAAACTCGATGGTCGCTCGGTTCCCATTCAGGATATCAGTCTGGAAATGTCCGACGGTCAATTGGTATCGGCACAAAATCTTAACGGCGATAATCCCCTGGAGTTTCCACTGCGCAGTATCATAGAGCTTCAATTGGCGGGTATAAAGGGGCTGTCTGAAGATGTTAAGCACAATATAGTTATCGGCTTTGAAGTGGCCCCATTCGGTAAGCTTAAACTGGAAGTGGAGGATGTCTTATCGAAAGGCAACGATGCCGACACAGGTATCCCACGAATAGAAGAAAATGATTATAGCCGGGAAGCTGCTGAGACTCGACAGAGTTATATGGAAACCTTTTCAGGCCAAAAATTTGAGCATATCAAGCAGTATTCATTTGAGCCACAGGAGTTGCAGGGCAACATCGAAAACTTTACTGGTGTGGCTCAGGTCCCTCTAGGACTGGCAGGCCCTATCACTATTAACGGTGAACATGCGCAAGGAGACTTTATTGTGCCTATGGCTACCACAGAGGGTACCTTGGTGGCATCCTATAATCGCGGCATTAAATTGATGAATGCTTGTGGCGGTGTTAAATGCACTGTGCTGGATGATGCTATGCAACGCGCTCCGGTGTTTGTTTTTCAGGATGCTCGTGGCGCGCGAGATTTTGTGGATTGGATTGAGGAAAACATTGCCACCATAAAACAGCAGGCTGAGGCTACTTCACATATTGCTAAATTAACCTATATCGATCACTTTCTATCTAATAAATTTGCCTTCTTGCGATTCAATTTTAAAACCGGTGATGCCGCCGGGCAAAACATGGTGGGCAGGGCAACTTTTGCGGCTTGTGGTTGGATTTTGGATTCCTATAAACAACACAAAATCACCGACTTTTATCTGGAATCGAATTTCGCAACGGACAAAAAAGCCTCTCAGATCAATATTATGCGCACTCGAGGAAAACGGGTGGTGGCGGAAATTCGCCTCAAGAAAGAACAGTTATTGCAGATCATGCGGGTAGATCCATTGCAACTTGATTACCATCATCGGGTTTCATCTATCGGCTCATTTCTGTCTGGTGTGAACAATACCGGATTGCATTCGCCCAATGGTATCACTGCTATGTTTATTGCCACGGGACAAGATGTGGCCAACGTCGCAGAATCATCGGCCGCGATTTTTTACTCTGAATTAGACGACGATGGTGATCTTTATTTATCTATCACCATCCCATCTCTCATTGTTGCCACCTATGGTGGGGGAACGGGTTTTGGGACCCAAAAAGAGTGTTTACAAATGATGGATTGTTATGGCGAAAACCGGGTTTACAAATTTGCCGAAATCGTTGCAGGTGTGGTGATGGCCGGGGAAATCTCGCTGGCGGCGGCCATATCCTCGTCTGATTGGGTATCTTCTCACGAAAAACACGGTCGTAATCGCTAAATAGAAGACAGTTATGTTAGAAACCCAAAGACTTATTTTAAGGCAGTGGCAGCCGGAGGATTTGCCCCAGTTTATTGCGATGAATGCAGACCCTGAGGTCATGCGATTCTTCCCTGGTATCCTGTCAGGGCAAGAGTCGATTTTGTTATTTGAAAAAGTCCTAAGCCTTATTGAACAACAAGGGTGGGGTTGGTGGGCTCTTGAATTAAAGGAGACGGGGGAATTTATCGGGGCCACAGGGCTTATGCGGGTATGCTTTGAAGAGTGGTTCACACCCGCAACAGAGATTGGCTGGCGCATTGCCAGGCAACATTGGCGCAGAGGCTATGCTACAGAGGCGGCTAATGAGGCGTTAAGGTTCGCAAAACACAGGCTTGCTTTGCGCAACATCGTCAGCTTCACAACCGTTAACAATACCCCATCTATTGGGGTTATGGAAAAGCTAGGCATGCAACGAGCTTTGCCGGATTTTGAACATCCTCGGGTTCCAGCAGAAACGGGTCTGCGAAAACATGTTTTGTACCAAAAGCAATTAGGCTGAAGCGAATAAGGTGTCCTCATTTTAAATTAGTCGCTAATTACTCAAAAAGAGAAACAGCTCTCAAAATATGACTAAAAAACAAACAGGATGTGGTCGATAATATAGTTACTGTCGATGACAGTTCCATATGTGTGTTCCTTTAAGGTGTTCTTCCTGGACCGCTTCTAACGAAGCGGTTTTTTTATTTACATTTAATATTTTGTGGCTGTGGCCGTTACGTTGTTAATATCCACATTGAAATAAAATATGTTAATCCACGGTTCTTGTCATTATCAGGTTGTGAATTCGATAGTATGAAACTATTCAATCTCTTGCCAATCTTAGCCTTATTCGTGCTTATGTCTGCCAATGCAGAAGATAAATCCTGGTGCAGTGACAACTGGGTATGCGCCGGCACGGAAAAAATCAGACTCGATGAATTTGGCTATTGGGTGGAAAATAAAAAGCCGTTTCCGGTGACGATTACCTTGTACGTTAAAGCAGAAAATCTGAAATCCTTAGATCATGACGGGCAAGGGTACTGGGAGATAACGACGGTTCTTCCAGGAAAAGAGAAGCGCCGCGTTCTGCATTTGAAGCGAATTGTCAATGGTAAGCCAACCCGGGATAGCTACGAATTTGACTGGATACCGGGCAGTATGTATGCACAACATGATGATAATTATCGCTATCAACTTCCCTTTGCCAAAGAAGCCGATTACAGAGTGGTACAGGGCTATGGCGGTGGCTATAGTCATCGTGGCGCTTCCCGTTATGCGCTGGATTTTGCCATGCCAATTGGTACACCAGTACATGCCGCAAGAGAAGGTGTGGTAATCGATATTCAGGAAAGTCACTGGCGCGGTGGTGCGTCACGGCGCTTTGCCAAATACGCCAATTTTATCGTGGTATTACATGAAGATGGCACCACAGGAGAATACTATCACCTTAAAAAGGACGGGGTGATTGTCTCGCCAGGGGATGAGGTACAGGCTGGTGATTTAATTGGTTATTCCGGCAATACCGGATTTTCCTCGCTACCGCATTTACACTTTGCTGTGTATAAAGCGCGTAGTCGTGGCCAGTATCAATCCCTTCCGGTGCAGTTTCAAAAAGCGCCCAATACCTATCAGCGAAGAGGGCTGGGAATAACCGATTGATTAATTTTTTGCATTACGCCGTGAAAATGTCAGACTTTGTTTAATGCAATTATTTTCAAGGGCTGTCGTGACTAAACTCAATTTCATCTTTTTTTGTGCTCTCTTTTTTGTCTTTAGCAATAGCATCGCACTGGCAAACGCCAATACCGAAGCTAAGATCCTAAGTCTCATTGAGTCTTATCAGCCCAAAGCCCGACAATTGCTACGTGAGTCTGTTGCTATTAATAGCGGCACTATGAATTTTGATGGTGTGAAACAGGTGGCTGAGCATTTAAAGGCGGCCTATAAAGAGGCGGGCATCGAAACAGAATGGTTACCCGGAGATGAATTTGGCAGAGCAGGTCATTTGACGACGCAAATTGGTACTCGGGGCGTCAAGTTCGTATTAATTGGTCATCTTGATACGGTATTTGCCAAGGAGAGCGAATTTCAAGCGTACCAAGAGGTGGACGAATTTCATCACAAAGGACCGGGCATCACTGACATGAAAGGTGGCAATATCATCATGTTGCACATACTCAAAGCCTTGAAAGAAAGTGGGGCATTGCAAAATATGCAGGTTAAAGTGATTTTAACCGGCGATGAAGAAAAAAGTGGAAAGCCGCTCAGTGTCGCCAGAGCCGCATTAATTGATGCAGCAAAATGGGCGGATATTGCAATCGGTTTTGAGGATGGAGATAGCGACCCGCGCACTGCCGTTATTGCCAGACGCGGAGCAATAAGCTGGACACTTAATGTAACAGGTCGGCCCGCACATTCATCGCAAATATTCAGAGAAGGCTATGGTGATGGAGCCATCTATGAAGCCGCGCGTATACTAAATACTTTTCGAGAACGACTTGCTTCTTTACCTAACCTCACCTTCAATCCCGGTTTGATTGTGGGGGGAACAGAAAGCCACATTGGTGAAGATGCCAACGCCACTGCATTTGGCAAAGCCAATGTGATCGCGCAGACCGTGCAGGTAAAAGGGGATTTGAGAGCCTTGAGTCCTGAGCAACTATCCTTGGCTAAATCGACGATGTTGGCCATCAGTCAGCAGAATCTTGCCCATACCACTGCGGAACTGGTTTTTGATGAAGGTTATCCGCCCCTGGCGCCCACCGAAGGAAACAAAAAGTTATTGGCGCTGTTCAATCAAATCAGCCAGGAACTCGGGTACGGCGCTGTTGAGGCGGTAAACCCCAGAAATGCCGGCGCAGCTGACATTTCCTTTACCTCTGGTCATGTGCAAATGGCTATTGACGGCCTTGGGCTAATGGGCGATGGCGGACACACCATTCACGAAACCGCCGATATGCGTACCTTCGAGCAGAATATGAAACGCGCTGCATTGTTGATGTATCGGGTTGCCAACAGTGCCAATCTAATTAAACCTTAACGGTTTGAACCCTTTCTTTAAATGAAGAAAAATGAAGCCTGCTGAATGCAGGCTCTTCTCCACATTCTCTGCTAATTTGTATGCAAAATTCACTTAATCTGTATTGATTTGTGGAATGGTGTCGTGAATAGAGCGGCAATTGATGAAGACGTTGGTTTGTATGGGGCATCTAAAATGTCTAAGGTGTTGGCGCAGAGTGAGCATTACCAACACCTGGTGATTTGTGGTTTGCCCAAGTGCGGTACTACCTTACCGCTTACGCTATTTGATAGTCACTCGGAGCTTTGTGTCTTTCCAGAAGAACTGCGTTTTATGGACTCTGGTTGTCAAAATATGCAAAACCCTGATGCTCTGGTGAAGTTGTTGCACAACCACAATACTCGTCAGCTGCAAGCTGATGTTGCCTGGCTGGATGATTATCGCGAACATCTGGGGACGGGCTACGGATTGCGTGATTACTCGAACCTGGAGTTCAAAACTTTTTCTGCAACACTGGATGAAGCTTTTCAGGTGGCACAAACCCCTTTGCAACGCTATTTTGCTTGCTTTCATGCGTTAGAAACCGCTCGTGGCAGGCAAAAAGCACTGCTGAAAGATAAGCCTGTATTGGTGTCTAAGTCGCCTAATAACGAGCTATTTATGTATAGCTGGGAACGTATGCTCCAGAATAAGGTGAAGTTTTTATGGTGTGTACGCAACCCTTTTGAGCATTATCTCAGCATTGTGAATACGTCGAACAAAGTGGGCAAAAATCCTATGAGCGTTGAGCAGTATTGCTTATGGGTAAAAGGGCGCAATGATTTGTTGCCTGCGGAAAACGATAGTTTATTTATATTGCGCTATGAAGACCTGATTGAAAACACCGAAGCGACGGTCCGGGCAATGGCAGACTTTGCTGGTATCGGGTTTCAGCAAAGTCTGGTGCATCCCACTAAGAATGGCACACCCTGGTCTGGCAATTCATCCAGAGGCATTATCCGTCAAGGCATTTATGCAAATCCAGCCAGAGCAAGGGAGCAACTTTCTGCCGATACAATCAAAACTATTGAGACAGAATTGGTCGCTATGCTATCCCGATTCGACTACTGCTTATAATCATCCACTCATTTCGATTGTTAGCACATCATTAATGGCCAACTTTCCGGTTTCTTTGTTGGGCAAATGTGCGTGCTGTCCAAAGTAGGGCAGGGCTTTTTCACCTACCGGGTATTTCTCCATCAGGGTTTGCAAGGGTTGACCCGGGGTAGCCACAATCCCCTTTTTCTGATCAATTGAGGTCATAGGACAGCGCTGGCAAGCGCCTATCATGGCAAAGTTGAGTTGTTCAGAACGCAAACTCTTCCATTGATACTCTTGCCATGCTGAGGTACCCGATAACAGGATATTGGCTCTGAAGCGGTCCATCGGCATCGGCGCAGGTAGCTGCTTGTTTAAGTCCTCTAATGATGATTCACAGGTGATGAGAAAAGGACAGGCATCCGCCAGCTTTAAACTGGATTCTTGTTGGCTTAAATATTTAGTACCCACCGGTCTTTCCGAGGCGTTGTTAAATTTTACCAGGCGTAACTTTGCACCGCGAAACTCCCCCAATACTTTGGTGAGCCAATTGCTCACTTCAGGTGATTCCTCAAAGCCGGATACGGTATCTTTCCAGATCTGCCACTGTTGAGCGGTAGATTGAGGTGTGCCTTCAACTTTAATTTCACCAAATTCAGGATGACTCAATGCCAATTTACCCTCATTGTATTGAGTTTGTATGGTGGCCATCGCCGGGATTTGACGTTGCGTGACAAACTTGCCGCTGCCATCAACAATCATCCATTGACGGTCGCCTTCCAGTCCCACTGGCGTAACCATACTCTCCTTTAAACTAACGCCTGCGAGTGATTTCACAGGATAAATAAACAAACCCGATATGATAGCCTGCATAAGATCCCTCATTGTGTTAACTAAAATTTTGTCGCCACGCGCTTGGTTCGATACCAAACTTTCTTTTGAATGCGCGCCTGAAACTGTCGGCTGAGGCATAACCTACCTGAAATGCCACAGATTTAATACTACTGCTGGAACGACTCAGAAAAATTTTCGCTTGTTCTAAGCGGATATGCTCCAACCAATGTCTTGCACTCATATTGTGATGTTGTTTTACCAGCCGATTGAAGTGGCGTTCACTGAGGCCCTGGCTGTCAGCAAAATCCGATACAGTGAGTGTTTTGTTTATATTATCCAGCAACCATTGATAGGCTTTATTGAGCCGATTGTTGTCAGTACTTTGGAATTTGAGCGGATCGGAAAACTGACTCTGATTACCGGAGCGTTTTAGGTAGGTTACCAGGTACTGGGCTGCAGAAGCTGCCACCTGAACTCCGTGATCCAGTTCAATAACATGTAACGCCAGGTCTATCCCGCTGAGTACCCCCGCGGAGGAGAAAAAGTTGTCATTCTGCACAAACAAACTGTCAGCACGTACCTTCAGCTGAGGGTACAGTCGTTGCAACTGCTCTGCGTAATCCCAATGGGTGGTGACTGTCATGCCATTTAATTGCGGGAAGTCAGCCACCAAAAACACCCCTGTGCAAACACAGATAATCCGCGCTGTTTGGGAAAACTGCTGCACAAGCCAGGGTTTAATTAATTCCTGTATTTCCGGGGTTCTAGCGCCAGTGCCGCCGGGGATCACCAAAGTATCAAAGCGTGGAGCCTCTTCAAGCAGGTAGTCACAGTGAATGGCAATACCACTCTCACTGACAACTTGCCGGGAGGGGCTCACGACACAGGTCTCGTAAGCGAAGGCATCTTGTTGTTTTATCAACGCAAAAGACTCAAGTGGACCTACTAAGTCAAGCATCTGAATACCGTCGTAGGCAACAAAACCGATTCGGTGCATTTGTATAACAACTCCCTTGGGCTGCAGCTTTGCCAATAAAATACAATAAATTAAAACGTCTTATTAGACATTGATGCGACAAATTCAGACATTATCATTTGGACGTCCAGATGTTTAGACGTAAAGATGTTGACAAAAAAACAGTTTAAGGCACAATGCCTGAACGTTTATTTTTGTATCATTTGAGGTTGATAAATCTAATGCCCATTCGAGTTCCCGCTGAATTGCCTGCCCAAGCTGTTTTAGACAAAGAGAATATCTTTGTGATGGATAGTGAGCGTGCTGCCATGCAGGATATTCGTCCGTTAGAAGTGGGTATTCTCAATCTCATGCCCAATAAAATTCAAACCGAAACGCAGCTGTGTCGTTTGTTGTCAAACACACCACTGCAAATCAATGTCGATTTGATTCGCATTGATAGCCATGTCTCAAAGCACACTCCGGAAGCCCACATGGACGCCTTTTATCACAACTTTGATGATATTGCCCACAAGCGCTATGACGGCTTGATTATTACCGGAGCACCAGTGGCTTTAGTGGCTTATGAGGAGATTTCATATTGGCATAAAATCACTACAGTGATGGATTGGGCTCGACGTCATGTGCAGTCGACACTGTACCTTTGCTGGGCGGCTCATGCGGCGATGTATCATTTTCACGGTATTAATCGTCAGGTGCGGGAAGACAAGTTATTTGGTGTTTTTGAGCACCAGGTAAACAAGCCATTGGACGAGCTGGTTCGAGGCTTTGACGGTCGATTTTATGCACCTCATTCTCGTTATGGTTATATTCCAGTTGAGCAATATGAATCGATAGCCGGATTGGATGTGTTAGCCAGTTCTGAGCAAACTGGTGCTTATATTGTGGCCTCAAAAGACAAACGTCAGGTGTTTCTCACCGGCCATCCGGAATACGAGTTGCACACTTTAAACGACGAATATAAACGGGATATTAATGCAGGTCTTGAAACTGCAATTCCAGTCAATTATTTTGCTGAACCTGACAATCCAAAATCTGAACCGATTATGAGCTGGCGCAGTCATGGTACATTGTTATACACCAATTGGTTGAATTACTATGTGTATCAGGTAACGCCGTACGATCTAAACGATATAAGCAGCAGAGTTTGAGCTGTCGACACATATTAAAGTTTATTGTACCTGCAAATTGACCAACGTCTGATTACAAACAAATAATCGAATTAATGAGTTTCTTATGAGCGATAAAACGCAACAAATTCTGACATTACTGAAAGAGCGCATTCTAATACTGGACGGTGCCATGGGGACCATGATCCAGCGGCACAAATTGGAAGAACAGGATTATCGCGGTGAGCGCTTTGCAGATTGGCCTTCGGACCTAAAAGGCAATAATGATCTATTGGTGTTAACGCAGCCAGAACTGATCCGCAAAATTCACGGACAGTACCTGGAAGCCGGGGCAGATATTCTGGAAACTAATACCTTCAACGCCACCAGCATCTCCATGGCGGATTACAATATGGAATCCCTGGTCACCGAAATCAATGTGGAAGCGGCACGATTAGCTCGTCAGGCAGCGGACGAATACACTGCAAAAACGCCAGATAAACCTCGATTTGTAGCCGGTGTCCTTGGGCCAACAAACAGAACGGCCTCGATTTCTCCAGACGTGAACGATCCGGGTTATCGCAATATTAGTTTCGACCAGCTGGTTACTGCCTATAAAGAAGCCACTCATGGTCTGATTAAAGGCGGCTCCGATTTTATTTTGATTGAAACTATCTTTGATACCCTGAACGCCAAAGCGGCAGCATTCGCAGTGGATGAGGTATTTGAGGAGCTGGGTTATAAGTTGCCGGTAATGATCTCAGGTACCATTACCGACGCTTCCGGCAGGACGCTATCAGGACAAACCGCCGAGGCGTTTTATTATTCACTGCGACACATACAGCCGGTGTCGTTTGGTCTTAATTGTGCGCTTGGTCCCGATTTATTGCGTCAATACGTGAAAGAAATCTCCGATGTTGCCGATTGCCATATTTCCGCGCACCCCAATGCTGGATTACCCAATGAATTTGGTGAATATGACATGGAAGGGCCTGAGATGGCATCCCACATCAAGGAGTGGGCCCAGTCAGGTCTGGTGAATATTGTGGGTGGCTGTTGTGGCTCCTCTCCGGAGCACATTCGCTCTATTGCACAAGCCGTGGCTGACATCGCACCACGAAACTTGCCAGATAACGACGTAAAAATGCGTTTGTCCGGGCTTGAACCCTTTATCCATTAAGACGTACGCGAAGAGAGACAGAGAATATGAATCAAGCATCATCAACATTTGTCAACATTGGCGAGCGAACTAATGTCACGGGATCGGCGCGTTTTAAGCGATTAATCCTGGAAGGTGATTACGAAACCGCACTGGATGTTGCAAGACAACAGGTAGAGAGCGGGGCACAGGTTATCGACATCAACATGGATGAAGCCATGTTGGATTCAGAGGCGGCGATGCAGCGCTTCCTCAACTTGATTGCATCTGAGCCAGATATCGCGCGTGTGCCTATCATGATCGACTCCTCAAAATGGTCAGTCATAGAAACGGGCTTAAAGTGTGTACAAGGTAAAGCCATTGTTAACTCCATCAGTCTGAAAGAAGGCGAAGCACCATTTCTGGAGCAGGCCAAAAAAATAAAGCGCTATGGCGCCGCTACGGTGGTAATGGCCTTCGATGAAGTCGGGCAGGCAGATACCGAGGAGCGCAAATTTGAAATTTGTGAGCGCTCCTACAAGCTGTTAACGGAGAAAGTGGGCTTTCCACCAGAAGACATTATCTTTGATCCCAATATCTTTGCGGTTGCGACGGGGATTGAAGAGCACAATAACTACGCAGTAGATTTTATAGAGGCCACCAGACGGATAAAACAAAATCTGCCCCATGCCCATGTTTCGGGCGGTCTATCCAATATTTCCTTCTCTTTTCGCGGTAACAACCCCGTGCGCGAAGCAATGCATTCGGTGTTCTTGTATCACGCCATAAAAGCGGGTATGGACATGGCGATTGTTAACGCCGGACAATTGGAAGTTTATGACGAGATCCCAGACGAGCTGCGCGAAGCGGTGGAGGATGTCATCTTGAATCGTCACCCGGATGCTACGGAGACTCTGGTTAATCTGGCACCCAAATACAATGGTGATGGTAAAGAAGCGGTAAAAGAAGATTTGAGCTGGCGGGAACAGCCAGTGAACAAGCGACTCGAACATGCGCTGGTAAAAGGTATTACTGATTACATCGTTGAAGATACCGAAGAGGCACGACTGAATGCCGAGCGGCCGCTACACGTTATCGAAGGGCCGCTAATGGACGGCATGAACGTGGTAGGTGACTTGTTTGGCGAAGGTAAGATGTTTTTGCCTCAGGTGGTGAAATCAGCACGCGTTATGAAAAAAGCCGTTGCGCACCTAGAGCCCTTTATTGAGGCCGAAAAAGAAGAAGGCTCCACCAATGGTAAAATCCTGTTGGCCACGGTTAAAGGGGATGTACACGATATCGGCAAAAATATTGTGGGCGTCGTTTTGCAATGTAATAACTACGACATCATCGATCTCGGGGTGATGGTGCCCTGTGCCACTATTTTGCAAGAAGCTAAAAACCACAATGTCGATATTATTGGCTTGTCTGGGCTCATTACCCCGTCATTAGATGAAATGGTATTTGTCGCCAAAGAGATGGAGCGACTGGGATTTGATATACCCCTGTTGATAGGTGGGGCGACTACTTCAAAAGCGCACACCGCGGTTAAAATTGAACAAAACTATAGCCATCCTGTGGCCTATGTGTCCAACGCTTCAAGAGCGGTGGGGGTATGCCAGAAGCTATTATCGGCAACCCACAAAGCCGACTATGTGGCGCAATTGCAAAAAGAATACGATACCGTTAGAGAGCAGCACGCCCGCAAGAAACCGCGCTCCAAGCCTGTCTCTTTGCAGCAAGCTCGGGATAATAAGGTCTCCATCGATTGGCAAAACTATCAGCCGCCAGTACCTGTTAAGCTGGGGGTTGAAAGCGTACAAGCGGATATTGCTACACTGCGTGAATACATCGACTGGACGCCATTTTTCATGACCTGGTCATTAGCAGGTAAATATCCCCGTATATTGCAAGACGAAGTAGTGGGGCAAGAAGCACAAAAATTGTTTAGTGACGCTAATGCCTTGCTCGATGAGGTACAGGCTTCTGGCAGTTTGACGGCTAAAGGCGTTTATGGGCTATTTCCGGCAAACTCGCTAGATGACGATATACAAATTTTTACTGATGAATCTCGTGATTCACTGTTGGCCACAAGTTGTCACTTACGTCAGCAAACGGACAAGGGTAATAATCCCAATTATTGTTTGAGTGATTTTGTAGCACCTAAGGATTCCGCTGTAGCGGATTATGTTGGCGCATTTGCGGTAACCGCGGGTATCGGAGAAGAACAGCTGGCCAACGCCTATAAAGAAGCAGGGGATGATTACAACGCCATTATGATCCAGGCCATCGCTGACCGACTTGCCGAAGCATTTGCTGAGTACCTGCATCAACAGGTGCGAAAAATACATTGGGGCTTTGCTCCTGATGAGGCACTGGACAATGACGCTTTGATCCGTGAAAAATATCAAGGCATTCGTCCAGCACCGGGTTATGCCGCCTGTCCTGAACACACTGAAAAACAAGTGATTTGGGATTTGTTAAACGCCGAGCAAAATACCGGTATGAAGCTTACCGAAAGCTACGCCATGTGGCCCGGTGCATCGGTGTCGGGCTGGTATTTTTCTCATCCTGATGCTCGCTATTTTGCCGTAGCTCAGATACAGCAAGATCAGTTGCAAGATTACGCTCAGCGCAAGGACATGAGTGTTGAAGAAGCAGAGCGCTGGTTAGCGCCTAATCTCTCTTAACGTTTTGGAGTGATGAAATGAGTGAATTTGAAAACTATCCAGATGCGCTGCACATAGCAAAACTCGGCGAGCCGGTATTAAGAAAGGCGGCTGTGCCCGTACATCATTTTGATGAATCACTGCAAAACTTTGTGACTCGTTTGCAAACTAAAATGAATGACGCTGGTGGGGTCGGCATTGCTGCACCGCAAGTGTTCTGTGCCCGACAAATTATGATCATCGCTTCAAAACCCAACAAACGCTATCCGGACGCGCCGGACATGGAGCCGTTGGTGGTGATAAATCCCCGTATTATCGCTAAATCGAAAGATGAGATTGTGGATTGGGAGGGCTGTTTAAGCATCCCCGGTATTCGGGGCCAGGTTCCACGAGCTGACTGGGTGGAAGTGTTCTTTCAAAATACCGATGGCGAAGTGCAACGTCGTCGATTTGATGGTTTTTTAGCGCGCATCTTTTTACATGAATACGATCACCTGATTGGGCGTGCCTGGATAGACTCTGTGCAAGATAACCGCAATATCATCAGCGAGGATGTGTATTTAAATCAGGTTGCTGCAGCCTGAGCAAAAATATAAGGCTATCTTGTTTGGGACTTATTGCGCCAAAAGGTAGCTAATGTTGAGCCTGTAATATTTTGTACTGGACTGAAAAAGGCGGGCGCCAGTCCCATGCTGGCGATTTTATTCATGGCTAGCGCTATACCAGAGGCCAGTCCAGAATTTTGCATACCTACTTCAAAAGCAATACTTCGGGCGTCTTGTTCATTCAACTTGAGGAGTTTTGCAGCACCGTAGCCCAATACGAAACCCAGTAGATTGTGTAACAGCACGATAAGTATCAACACCATGCCGATATTCATTATCGCCGTCTGACCTGCAGCCACAATGATGGCAATAATAACCACAATTCCCACCATCGATACCAGTGGCATTATGCGATTGATAATCGCTACTTTATGGCGTACCAGACGGTTAACCAGCAAACCTGCTACCACCGGCAAAATAACAATTTTAAGCATACTGAAAAACATGGCGAGTGCGTCAATCTCTACCAGTTCATCAGCTAAAAGTTGCATCAAAAGGGGGGTTATAAATGGCGCTATCAAGGTGGCTATGGCGGTTAAGGTCAGTGAGAGGGCAACATTGGCTTTAGCCATAAAAGCCATAACGTTAGAGGCGAGCCCACTGGGGGAACAACCTACAAGAATAATACCTGCTGCGATTTCCGCTGGTAAGTTCGACAAATAGGCCAACAGAAAGCCCACCAATGGCATTAAGGTGAATTGACAAATCAGCCCTACTAAAACCGCTTTTGGCATGGCAATTATCCGCGCAAAATCACCGAGGCTGATGGTACAACCCATGCCAAACATAATGACCATAAGCAGCGGGATTATCAGGTTTTTTGCTTCAAAACTGCCCCACTGTAAAGTACTTTCTGGAAACAATAGTCCCAATGCGAATGCCACGAAAATCCATAAAGTAAAAACACTGTCTCGCAGTTTTTCAATTTGATGCAGTGCCAGACTCAGCAGGATCAGTCCCGCCAAAACGGCAGAAAAAGCTGAATCTGGTGCGGCCATTTCAAATCCAAAAATGGCAGCCATAATGAAACTGGCGATAGCTGCAAATAGAAAGTTTTTCGAGGTTTTGGGGATTTTCACTAAATAGTTTTTGTAATTGCCAGATTGAAACTCTAATCTAGCAGAACCAGATTGTGAGAAAAAGCCTAACATGGACATTAAACTGTTTAACAATCAGATGTTTGCAAATCTTGACGACAGCGCGAAAAACAGCGTTCGCAGGCGCAGCAATTGTAATATTCATGAGGATTATCAGGCCTCAGTACAGCGCCTGTTCATCACGCTTTATCCTGACTCTTACGTGCGCCCACACAAACACGTTCAGTCAGATAAATGGGAGTTCTTCCTGATGATTTCAGGAGAGATCGCGTTTTTACTATTCGATGATTCGGGCACATGCACACATCGCTATCATCTCAGTGCAACAGGGGAGACCAAAGGCTTGGAGATCCCCTCAGGCGTATGGCATGCAGCCATTCCCCTGGAACAGCCTGCGACGTTTTTTGAAGTCAAACAGGGGCCGTATGTGGCAATGGACGACAAAGGCTTTGCTCCTTGGGCACCGCAAGAGGGAGATAGTTCGGTCCCCGCTTTCCTGGCAAAACTAAAACACATTCAACCCGGCGAATCAGTGATTGAGCCTCAATCTTAGCGTCTCGATAGATGCACTCCCGCAAGCATACAGCGTACGGAGCCGCCTGCTAGCTCTAACATCGAGACGTCTAAGGGAAGTAAACTCACGCTTTGTTCAAGTTGTTGGATTTGCTTGTGAGACAGCGCATTAAAAGCGGTTTGGGAAATTGCTAGTACCCGACCTTGATTGCCTTGCAGCTCAAGTGCGTTACCGCAAAACTGGTTGACCTGGATTTCGCTTAACGAGATAACCTGTCGACCGCTGTCTTCAAAGCGCGCAATTATCTCCTGACGTCTGGCTGCGTCCGTCATCATATCGAATCCTGCCATGACAAATTCGGTACCGATGCACATCAATACATTGGTGTGATAAATCGCAGAACCTGCACTGTCGGATGCAGCAAACACCATAGGCTCAAAATTAAAATGTGAGCAAAATCGCTCCAGCGCGATAGAGTCTGTTCGATTAGATTGTGCCGCATAGGCCACTCGTTCCAGGTGATCCAGTACCATGGCACCGGTGCCTTCAAGGAATATATTGTCATATTCCAGGCCAGAGTAATCCACTACGTCTTGCACCCGGTATTCAGACTTCAGCATTTCAATTATGTCTTGCCGACGTTCTTTACGCCGGTTTGGCGCGAACATAGGATAGATGGCAATATGGCCCCCTGCATGAGTAGAAAACCAATTATTTGGAAATACAGAATCAGGTGTCTCGGTGCCTTCATCCTCAAACAGGTGTACTCGAATTCCATGTGCCTTTAATTGTTCAGCCACTTGTGTCACTTGCTGAACAGCCACCTGATTTACTTGCTCGGGCGGGATATCGATATGCACTTGCTGAAATTTGTTGTCTGCCACCGTTTGCGGGTTAGGGGAGAACTTGTGGGGCCTTACCATGATCACTGCCGATGGTGCTTGTGGATTCATAGCCATGGTTTTACTCCGAGTAGGCTGAGTATCTAATTGGTCTTAGCTTACTACTGATACAGTATTGAGTTAAATGCTAAAAGTTTGCAAATTTTGATTGTTGTTTTGTTATTTTGATAGGTTGTGTTGTACAAAATGTTAATAGCAGATGAATTAAAAAGGAAATAGTAGATGTTAAAACGCCAGTCAATCGGTCACTAATGTATTATCCGACAAACTGGCATTGATATTTATGTCTGTAATTGGACTCTATCTAAAATACGACATCAAGCTTTGACTGAGTTTAATGTTCTCGCCAGAGCCTTCGATTGCAGAGCGCGTATCTTCAAGGACACTATTCATCTTATTTTTGATGGCATCCGAATCGCGCATTTGTGTTTCCATTTCCGATAATGTCTCACGCATTGAGTCGACATTTAGTGAAGCTTTATCACTTAACATGCGTAACTGACTTTGCGTATCAGTAGCGGTTTTGGCGCAACCTTCAATCACATCATTTACTTCTTGCTGCTTGCTGATGATGTTGGAAGATATATCAATGATCTTTTTCATTTCGTGCTCAATTAGTTGAGCGCTTTCGCTGGAGGTGTTGGCCAGGCTGCGCACTTCATCAGCAACAACCGCAAATCCTCTTCCGTGTTCACCGGCTCGAGCTGCCTCAATAGCGGCATTTAGTGCCAATAAATTGGTTTGGTCAGCGATACCTTTAATTGAAGCGAGGAATTGATCGATTTTTTTACTGGATTCTTCAAGACTACCCAGCATTTCAGAAAACTGCTTGAGGCTCTCCATAGAAGTCATAATGTTGGTAGTCAACGAATCGAGTTGGCTGGAACATTCCTCACTAATCTGCGAGTTTTGACAAGCATTGGCCTCAGTGGACTCCATTCTTCCCTGAATGACGGCCGCGTGCTCTATAAAGTCGCTGACCATCTCACAACTCTTGTGAATATCATTGAGTCTGTGTTTTGAAGCATCATTGACTCGTGTGGCATTGTCGCTCAGTTTTTTGGCAGTCTGAGCCGCATCGCTCTGCATTAACTGGTCTAGTTTTTCAGCTTTTTGAGTTAGCTGTTCGAGTTCTTTTGCATTAATTGCGACCATTCCTTCGGCAAGAGTTTCCTGCTTTAAAAAACCAAACATAAAGTGTCCTTAAAAACGGTTGTAATCTGTCATTACAGTGAGGCTTTATTTTTTACATTCTCGTGTCTGTGACTTAAAGATAACAGGCACTTACTCTAGATTAGTTCAAGATGCAGAGTTTTGTCACTAAAAATAAAGCACATGGCTATTTGCTGAACGCGTTTTTAATATCGCTGGTGTGTGCGATGATGGATTTTCCCGTTAGTTGAGATTCTTTGTATAGGGCAAAGACGGCCAAAAACAGGAACATGAAGAAAATGACGTCGGCAATAAGGATCACAAATGATATTTCTGGCACGTTATTATCGAAGATAAGTTTTCCGAGTGCGCCCGGAATTAATATCAACATGGATATATTGAGCATCCTTAAGCCTCGGCAAAGAAAGCGGGCTCTGTTGCTGAATAAGGTGTAGCTCTCCAGATTCTCCATATCCACACCTGGTGTTTTAGCTAACTCGGTCAGTGCCATACGCACATTACCCAAACGCATGGTTGTAGAAAGAATCAATAGCGCGATCCCGGGTGTCATTATTGAAGTAAAGTATTCGAATTCCATCGCGTGTCTCAATAGGATGAATAAAAAGCAGTTTATGAAATGCATTTATAGCATAGAACGGCGAATTCAGCTTTTTGTCTCAACTGCCAATCAACATGCGAGAGTATTTTCCTGTAAAGCGCTTAACTAAAGAAGCTACTAAAACACTTACCAATACCGCTAGAAACAAGTTTAGCAAACCAAGTGAAAAGATAACCCAGGTACTGCGATATTCTGTGAGAACGGTTGATAAAGAAAGTATGTATGGCCACATCACCAATACATGCAAAAAGTATATGGAGAAGGAGTAGGTGGCGAGCGTCATTAACCATGAAGGCAGCGACGTTTTCTTTTTTGCCAGATAATGCGTTAGCAGCAGAAAAAATCCGGTTTTTTGCAGGTAAATCGCGGTTTGGATGAGGGAGTAAAAGCCCTGTGCCTGATACTGCCAATGAAATAGCAAATGGATAAGCAGACTACAAAACAGCGTAATGACAGTTATGTGTGCCAGATAACGAGCCGCCCATCTTTGCACATCACTATAATACTCGCCCATTAGCATTCCCAGTTGATACGCACCCAAAAAGTACACGAAGGATTGAATTTTGAGAAAATCCGGGAAAGGGCTGCGAGAAATGAACAATGGCAGTAACGCAATAACCACAGACATCCAGAGATACTTTTTCTGAATTCGCCACAACAATGGCGTAGCAGCAAAAAGTACCAACAATACCGGGATATACCAAAAGTGAATCATGGCCTGCCCGTAATAAAGGTTCGACAGGAAGTTCAAGGTAAATTGCGCCAGCAGTGGCCAGTCTTCAGGTTTATTGACCGGAAAAAACTGCCAGTTGAGAAGGGTGATCAGCAAGGTCAATACAATATAGGGTAATAAGACATTTAACAGTTTACCTTTATAGAAAGCGTGCCAGGTTTTGTTTGCCAGCACCCGGCTGAACAATACTCCAGAAATAATAGCAAAATACAGTGTTGAGCCATGAAACAGGGTTTCCATGATGTGGAATAGCGCGGTTAATTCTGCAGAGTCCAATGTACCAGTCCAGAAGATGGGAAAAGACCAGGCATGCGCTGCCACTATGGCGATAATAGCTAGTCCACGAAAGGCGTGAATATGGGGGATATAGTTAGTATTGTTCAAAGCGGTACTTTTAGAAAAAGCGAGTAAAGTAGTTATATCGGCTTTTGCATTATGATGCACCGTGCTGCATACGTATGTTATGCAAAATTGATTAGTGTTTAATGCTCTTTGAAGTGAAATAGGACCCGGAAAGCCCTGTCTTAGGCAAAGGGGGTTTCTATAGAGGTACCAAAATAGCCACGCCAAATACGGTTGCAGTATCGCTATCAATAAAGTCGAGCGCTAAAGTCGGTGCGATAATGATATTATCCATGGCGTATTCGTAAGTTGCACTAATTCTCCAAAGATCTTTGTCTTTTGGCTTGTAGCCCCGAATTTGTTCTTCTCCGAAGCCCACTCCGAAACGCCATTCGTCGGATGGATGGTAAAATATTGAACCTACTAATACATTTACTCCGTCGCCATCATGTCCTTCTATTGTTCGCTCCCAGACCGCGCCAAATCCGAATTGTTTGCTAAATTTATATTCATACTCAATGCCAAAGGTAAAATCAGTCTCCCCGTCAAAGTTAGTGCCCCCGAGGAAAATACCGGGGTAATGCTTGGCGTCTCCAGCTGCAAACGCTGAGGATGCTAAAAAGGACAGCAGAGTTATGGCAACTGCTTTAATAATCCTGACTTTGAGTTTCAACTTTGCGTCTTCAAATTGCTGTTCTCTTTTACAGACGGGCAAAGAAAAACGCTTTATTCAAACCGCTACAAGCAAATTTAGACTAAAGTTCTATGTCTCGGTTATGCCGTTCAAATCCCTATTGAGCTTGTCATTAGACTTTAGTCTAGAAAGCGCTATTACTAATTGCGCACTATTAATCTCAGTGCTAGCTTTTTTATCACGCAAGAAAAGAAAATTGCGTTTTCAGGCACACACAGGCAGGCAGTTTTCAATACCTATGAATATGATCGAACTTTGTTATGTGAGTAGTGCGAATGATCGTTATTCGGATGAAACTCTATTGAGTTTGCTGAGAAAGGCCAGAGCTCACAACGCCAGTGAAAAAATCTCAGGACTGCTTCTGTACGATGGCATAGGGACATTTATTCAAGCCCTAGAAGGTGAAGAATCTGCCGTCAAAAATCTTTTCGCAAAAATAAAGCGTGATGAAATGCATAAGCGCGTCAACGTATTGGGTATCAAAAACATTACTTCACGTAGCTTTTCAGATTGGCACATGGGATTTCGCTTTATTGATAACCAGCATATGTCGCCACAAGAATTAGCCAAAATTGAGGGCTTTTCCCAATTTCTGGAGTGTTCTGATGAGGAAAAAATCGCACAGGCAAATGATGGGTTTGCGTTAAAAATGTTGAATTACTTTCGAAAGGTTGCCCTGGAAGAGAAGCTAACCTTGCAAGATATCTAACCAGGGGCAATGTTGATGCTGAAACTTTTAAAAATATCGCAAAAGGTATATCTACAGGGAATAGTCCAACTCTCGATAATCCTCTTAATAGGTGTTGTTTCCATATTTCAAATGGCCAAATTGGGCTCGGAAATCATGGAGATAGCAGAAGAAGACATTCCGCTGACACGATTGATCACTCACGCCACTGAATACCAATTGGAGCAGGCAATATACCTGGAGAGAGTTTTTTTCAAAGCTGCATTGACTAATCAAGGTTATGCAGGCGCAGAAGCAGAGCTGCAAAAAAACATTAAAAAAGTAGAAGAGTACCAGTCCAAAACAGAAAGCAAGTTGGCAGAGGCTGCAACCTTTACTGAAAATGCACTCAAATTACTGCATTCTGAGCAAGCGATAATAAAATATCGAAAAGTTCTCACTATGCTCAATCAGGCTAAGACGGATTTTGCAATGCTAAAAGCAGAATCTCAAAAAGTAATCCAACTGGCTCAATCTGGTCGCATGGACGAAATGATTAGCCAGGCAAAAATAGTAGAACAAAGCGCTGACAAGATAGATAACGAAGTTATTGCTTTGTTAGATGAAATACAGAGCTTTACTCAAGACTCAGCATTGCAAGCTGAAGCCGACGAGCAATTCGCCATTAAATTTATCATTGGTATTTTTATTGTTGGAACAATAGTCTCCATGACTTTGCCTTTTGTTATAAGCCGCTCAATTGTTGTTCCGGTAAATAACCTTTTGGCCCGTATCAGAGAAGTATCTGAGGGCGATGGCGATTTACGACTTCGCCTGGATGAGAGTGCCAGAGATGAAACCGGCGATGTTGCGCGCGCATTCAACCGATTTATGGAGTTGTTAAACAAAGTTATCAAAGGTGTCGCGATACAGGCTGACGAGTTGGGCCGTTCAGCGGAAGAAGGGCTACGTGTTATGGAAAAGACACAGGCCAATGTTGAGACACAGCATCGAGAAACCGAGATGGTGGCTACTGCCGTTGAAGAAATGAGCGCCAATACACAAGAAGTTGCCAGGAGTACAAATGAAGCCAGTGAAGTGGCTGAAACGGTACGAGAGAAAGTAAAGTCCGGCCAGCAAACCGCGAAAGATACACAGGTGATTATCGAACAGCTGGCACATCAGGTTCAGGATGCATCAGATGTTATCGCAAGTCTGGTGGCCGAAACCGATAATATAGGTTTAGTAACGGATACCATTCAAAGCATCGCTGAACAGACTAACTTATTGGCGTTAAATGCTGCCATTGAAGCTGCCAGAGCAGGCGAGAGTGGTCGCGGGTTTGCGGTGGTGGCAGATGAAGTACGCTCACTGGCGCAGCGAACAAGAGAGTCAACGGTAAACATTCAGGAATTAGTTCAGAGGCTACAAGCGGAATCCGCTAATGCAGTTGAAAGTATGGCCAAAGGTAAAGGTAGTACCGAAATCTGCCTGGAAAAAGGGGAGCAAACGGCAAAGGCTTTTGAAGATGCCGCAAATGCTGTGAACCAGATTTCAGATTTGAACACCCAGGTCGCGGCAGCTTCCGAGCAGCAAGCCCAGGTTGCACAAGAAGTGAATCAAACTTTGATGAACATTACGCAGATTGCAGAAGAAACGGCCCTCGGCGCCCGTCAAACAACTGCTGCCAATGAAAATATTGCGAAACGATTGATAGACTTACACACCAATATAAATATTTTTCAAACGAACTAACAACAAATAATTGCTAGTCTTTTGTGAGTTGCCTGGACTCGATTCGAGAGTAGGGAGTTTGACGATTCTAATGGCTTAACAGTCGCCAAACTCCCCCAAGGTCCTCATCTTCTGAACCATAGCTTAGTCTGGCTTTGGGGAAAGACTCGGGTGCTTGAGCTAAGGCTTCAATTTTTAACCCTGCCACATTCCAGTGTTGCTGCTTTGCATCGCTAACGATGAGTTTGCCTTGTTCAAATTCGAGTTTTCCCAGCGCATAAATAACGGAATTAAAAGGGCCCATGTCACTGTCATCTTGAGTAGCAGAGGCCCAGATGATGTTATTCTCCAGATATAGGTCTGAAATGCTGTGACCGGGCATACTATCACTTAATAGCGTTCTGCCATTGGCAACGTGTTTGAACTCTGATTCGGGTAACCAGATGAGCTGGTTCGTGGCCAGGTTGAGCATACCTTGTAGCAGGTAGCCATCAGGGATTGTAGCGGTGCCACCGCGTTCACCTATTAAAATGTGAAGTTGGTTAGCGTTTTTCACGCACAGCATGCCTTCGTAATTGCTACCTTGGGTGGTTTCATCACTACCCATTAAAATGGGCAGCTTAAAAACGTGTTTAACGGTTGCCTTGTGTCCGACGATTTCCAGCCAAAATATTCGGCCAAATTTACCCTTCCAGGTCCCTGACTCAGATACTAAATACTGATTTTCGGAGTCGGGTATCTTACAGGCAGATTCCAGATCACTGGCGGCACCCTGTGGATGACCCCAATCTTTGATATCGACAGGAGAGAACTTGGGAGATTGCCCTTTTTTTATTTGCAGTGTTCCCAGCCTTGTGCCCGGCTTGTGATTTTTAGTATCAACAACAACAAGGTATTGGTTGTTTCCCATATAGGCCATGCCACTGAAACCAACGTTGCCAGAGGCCATCACTTCGAAACTGAAGATTAGCATCACCAGTGAGAGGAGTATTTTTGGAGATAAAAAAGGGAACAGGGTTTTGTGAGAAATCGTCATTTCAAAATAATTATATAAGTATCTTGAATAACTATAGACCAAGATGAATCGATACTGCTATTTATGCGCACAATTACACATTGTTTAATAAGGATAAGCGTAGTGTTTTAATTGGACTGGAATGGATGTAGATAAATCGACTATGTGGTGGGCGCTACTGGACTTGAACCAGTGACCCTCGCCTTGTAAGGGCGATGCTCTCCCAACTGAGCTAAGCGCCCACATAGTCTTGTGGTATTTTTAAGTTTGAAAACGTATTCAAAAAACGAATTTGCTTCGAAATTTGGTGGGCGCTACTGGACTTGAACCAGTGACCCTCGCCTTGTAAGGGCGATGCTCTCCCAACTGAGCTAAGCGCCCGCTTTCAAACTTTGCTTACCGTCTCCCCGGTAAGTGGAGCGCCATTATAGGGATGCGCTAAAAACTGTCAACACTATTTCATAAAAAAGTTGTTCAATTGCTCAATTTATCGGCTTGAGTGGCTTTGCTCGATTAAGCATTGAGCAAATGGCTTGAAAGTTATACAAAATCGTTTAAATCAAAAACCATTTACACAGCGCGAATACAAACATGCCCGATGCAATGGTCAATAACATGCTGCTTTGTATTCTCGCCAAGACAAATGCCGTTAACGTTGCCCATAAATAGGGGTTTTCCCCGGAGAGGTTTAACTCTCCTTTTTGAAAAAAAGCGCTTTGCACGATAATAACGCTCAAAACCGCCACCGGGACAAATTGCAAACATTCTTGAAAAACAACAGGTAATCGAATTCGCTCTGACAAGGCAAGTGGCAAGTAACGTGGTATAAAAGTCACAATTGCCATCGCAGCTATTAGCAGAATATCAGTCATTGATACTTACCTCATTTAATATTTCGCCATCGTTCTTTTGAAAACGGTTGCTGAACACACCAACCGCAATTGCAAAAAAGGTCGAAAACAACAGTCCTGTTTGATAGGGCCAATCAATGGTGAAAACCGCACTGATCCCGGCGGCAATCATACATAGCCAATGGCTTGTGGTTTTTAGTGATGCCACCACAATACCGGTGAATGCCACAACCATGGCCACATCAAGACCATAATGTTGTAGTTGCGGAAACTGGGCTCCAACGGCAAAACCCAGGGCACTCCATACTATCCAGTTTATATACATCAACAGAGCAGACCCTGCGTAGAACCATCCAATGTGGGTGGTGTTTTTGGTGGTTTGGTTGACTACCACGGCAAAGGTTTCATCAGTAAGAGAGAACCCCAATGTCAGTTTTTGCCAGAAATTACAGGATTTAAAATAAGGCATTAGTGTCATTGCGTATAGCGTATGTCGCAGGTTCACCAGAAAAACGGTGAAGATGATGATGGGATGCTGCGCCCCGATAGCCATTAAGTTAAGGGCGATGAATTGTGAAGCCCCGGCAAATACGAACATGGAGATGGTAATGACTGTCCAAAAACTCATGTTTAAGGCTTCGCCTAGTGCTCCGTATACGATGGCAAAGGGCAGTGCTGCTAAAACCAGTGGCAGGCTTACCAAGGAACCTTGTGCAAATGTTTGCAATTTGGAGCTGGTTGCTGGCTCTTGAGCTTTTAATGAATCGTTGTATTCCATACTGCTGTTCCAATTTCCTGGTGCGAAAGCTTAGTTTGTGAGAGTTATCTTACAGGGAAGGGGAGCTTCCTACTTGTACAAAATTGACCTGGATTAACTCAAACGTGAAATCGATGTGTTTTCACGCCAGGCCTTTTGGAACCTTCCCGGTGTTGTTCCCCACATGCGTAAAAAGTGCCTGTTAAAGTGGCTTTGATCATTAAATCCCACCGCGATACCCGATTCAGTGGCACTTAATCCCGACTTTAATAGCTCCGTGGCTTTTAAAAGACGTTGCTGGTTTTGCCAAGCGTGAGGCGGCAATCCCATGGTTTTCTGGAAAGAGCGGATCAGATAATAGGGATTGAGTCCGGTTATGGTTGACAAGGTTTCAGTGGAAATAGATTCTGCCAGGTTCGCCATAATGTACTCGCAAACTTGCCGCGCTGACTTCTTATCGGAATAGGCATGGATTGGGTTGATCACACCTGATGCGTGTTTTGCAATCAACTCGCTAATGACATGATAGTAACTGGTTTGCACTTCGAGACAATTGTCGCTGGCGGCAGCTATATTGAAAAAATGCCTGAATTGCTGCGCCAGTGATCGGTCAGAAACCACGGGGTCTTTAAATAAGGGCAGGGCGCCTTTATTGCTAAAATTGCCCAGTACATTACTTAACATGCTATCTATCGGATAAATCGCTTTGTATTGCCAGCCACAGTCTGTGGCCGTTTGACCATCGTGGATTTGGTCGGCATTAACCAAAATAATGCAGTTTTCACTGGCGATGTGGTTTCCGCCGCTGCGATAAAAGCGCTGGGCGCCTTGCTCAATCACACCAATGCAGTAGCCTTCATGGGCATGGCGAGAGAAGCACTGTTTTTTAAAGCGGGCACTCAATAGCGGCAGATTATCGAGTTCTTTGACGAATCGATAGTTGGCTTGCTCTTTAGAGGATGTTTGAGCCACAGTGTTTCTCGCGTTGATAAAGGTTAAACAAGCATGCAACAAATCCTGATTCACGAATAGTACAAAATTGACTATTACAGACGCCATTCTTTTTATAACAATTCACTGTTAAAATGCGCGCACTTTTTTTAATCATCGAATTAGGACAGACATGACAGTAGCTACGCGCTTTGCGCCCAGTCCCACCGGATACTTGCACGTTGGCGGTGCCAGAACCGCTTTGTACTCTTGGTTATACACCAAAAACAAGGGTGGTAAATTCGTCTTACGTATTGAAGACACTGATATTGAACGCTCTACTCAAGAAGCGATAGACGCGATTCTTGAGGGGATGCAATGGCTGGGGTTGGATTGGGATGATGGCCCCTATTACCAAACCAAACGCTTTGACCGCTATAAAGAGCTAATTCAACAACTGCTGGATGAAGGCAAAGCCTATAAGTGTTTTATGCCGGCAGCGGAGTTAGACAAAATTCGCGAAGAACAAATGGCCAAAGGCGAAAAACCACGCTATCCGGGTACGTGGCGAGACCGTACTGATCATCCGGAAGGGCAGCCTTTTGTTATTCGCTTTAAGAATCCACTGGAAGGCAAAGTCGTTATTAATGATCACATTCGCGGTACGATTGAAATCGCCAACAGTGAATTGGACGATTTGATTATTCAGCGCAGTGATGGCACACCTACTTATAATTTTTGTGTGGTAGTGGATGACTGGGATATGGGGATCACTCATGTGGTGCGCGGTGAGGACCATATCAACAATACGCCACGTCAGATTAACATCCTGGAAGCTTTGGGGGCGCCTGTACCGGAATATGCCCACGTTTCTATGATACTGGGTGACGATGGTAAGAAGCTGTCTAAGCGCCATGGTGCCGTAAGTGTTATGCAATACCGCGATGACGGTTACTTGCCACAAGCACTATTAAATTATTTGGTCAGATTGGGTTGGTCTCATGGCGATCAGGAAATCTTCAGCCGTGAAGAGATGATTGAATTGTTTAATCTGGATGCCATCTCGCCCTCAGCCTCTGCGTTTAATACCGACAAGCTGATCTGGTTGAATCAGCACTATATGAAGTCGTTGCCGGCATCAGAGGTGGCTGAGCATCTAAAATGGCACTTTGAACAACTCAACGTAGACGTAAAAAATGGACCATCGCTGGAAGCGGTTATCGCGATTCAGGCGGAAAGGGTAAAAACTCTAAAAGAGTTGGCTGAGATTAGTCAGTATTTCTATCAGGAGTACGAAGAGTTTGACGCTGGTGCAGCGAAAAAGCATTTGCGTCCAGTTGCCAAAGAAGCATTACAGCTAGTGGCCAATAAGTTAGCAGCGGTAGAAGAGTGGGAGCCAGAAAATATTCAAGCGGCTATTAATGGCACTGCTGAAGAATTAGGCGTCGGTATGGGCAAAGTGGGCATGCCATTGCGCGTTGCTGTGACCGGCTCTGGAAATTCGCCATCGCTAGATGTGACTTTAAACCTGTTAAAAAAGCAGCAAATTGCACAACGAATCGACAAAGCGCTGAAATTTATAGCAGACAGAGAAAATAACTAAAAATATCTTAAAAAAAGGTTTGACATAAAATCGTCACATCTCTATCATGCGCCCCGCTGTCACGGAATGACAGACCAGCACAAAGGAGTGACCGCAATAGTTACCTGAAAGTAAAGATTGCAACGGGGCCATAGCTCAGCTGGGAGAGCGCTTGCATGGCATGCAAGAGGTCGGCGGTTCGATCCCGCCTGGCTCCACCAAAGTCCTAAGTGTCCCCTTCGTCTAGAGGCCTAGGACACCGCCCTTTCACGGCGGTAACAGGGGTTCGAATCCCCTAGGGGACGCCACTTCCTTTTTGGAGTGTGGACGTCAGAAGTGAAGAGCACTAGGCCGCTCATCATTCACTTTTGAAATGGCGCTAACCATTAAAACTGGCTTACTGGTGGTTACCTAGGCAGGTACCAGTAAAAAGATTTGTGGCAGTTTACTGTCCCCTTCGTCTAGAGGCCTAGGACACCGCCCTTTCACGGCGGTAACAGGGGTTCGAATCCCCTAGGGGACGCCAAATAAAAAAGCCCGACCATTTATGGTCGGGTTTTTTTTTATTTGCATTCTTAGGGATTACGAAGCCGAAGGGTTCGACCAGATTGCCGGGAGCAATTTATGTCCTACGTCCATGTAGGCCACTTGCTTCGCAAGCCAGCCTTCGGCTGTTCCGATTTGTTCCTACAAATCTTGGTGGAACGCGCTTTAGCGCGGCCGCGAAACGGCGGCAGATTTTTGCTCCTGCAAAATCTGCATTCTCTACATCCATGTAGATCGAATACAGGACGTATTCCGTAATCCCCTGCACAGTCAATTAGGCCTTGATGGATTTTTAATAATGAACTCACTTATGGTTGGGCTTTTTTGTTTGTGGTTTCAAGGGATTACACTGTAGGTCGAGATTTATCTCGACAACCATTCTTGAAACAACCTGATAATTCTCTATTTATTAAATCCTTTGGAATGTAGCCAAGCCATCGCTTCGCTCCTTTCAGAAAAGAAAGCGTGTTCAATGTCTTCGGCGTTTTTAAAAATGTAGTTCTCAATCGCCCACTGTTGTACAGCTGGTTGATCTTCCCGCAGCAAATAAGCAACCGCTTCCAAATGATTGTTAACATTCCATTGATGCATTTCTTTGATACGTTCAGCAAAGGCAGGGCCAGGGATCTCCCATGCTCGTATGTCAGCAAACATAGCCCAGTTTCCCGCAAAGGAGCACCTGACCGTATTTTTGTAATCGGTGAGAAACTCTTGCCATTGCACATTGTTTGGACGTCCTTTATAGGAAATTTCCAGAATGTCATCGCTTTGTGTAAATTGATATTCAGGCATGCTGGTTGTGATAGAAATTGAATAAACACCAATATAACTCATAGCAATGGCTTCACAAAGACTGTGAACGACTTGCAGTATTTAAAGGGGTATTGGTTTGTCTGAGAGTTGATTTTTAAGCTGTCGATACTTCCGTTGCAAAAACAGAGCAATTCGACGAAGAATTATCAATCACCACAGTTGTCCGGCTTAAACTGAACCTGTACTTTCCTTTGGCTTAAATAATCAACTACACTCAATTCATCTCCACAAAGGGAAAAATATTATGGCGAGTAATCCTGTCGGTTGGTTTGAAATCTATGTAGATGATATGCAGCGAGCAAAAACCTTCTATGAGAAGGTGCTGCAGGTTAATTTGGAGCTTCTGGGAGATCCAAGCAACGAAAGTTTCGAAATGCAGGCGTTTCCCTCAGATATGGGGCAATATGGTTGCTCAGGCGCACTGGTGCACTGTGAGGGCTTTCCTGCAGGCAACAATAGCACCTTGGTTTATTTTGCCTGCGAGGATTGTGCGGTTGAAGAATCTAGAGTAGTCGAAGCTGGAGGTAAGGTTCAGCGCAATAAAATGTCCATTGGTGATTATGGTTTTATTTCTTTGGCCTTTGATACCGAGGGTAATATGTTCGGTTTGCATTCACAAAATTGATCATGAGCTCAAGGCGAAACTTTTTAAAACAATTGCTGGTGATGAGCACACTTTCCGGTTTTTCAACAACGCCTCACGCTACTAAAGCGGATTCGAAAAAATGGTTCATGCCCGATGAGTCTCATCCCCATGAGCGCACCTGGATGGCATTTGGTGCCAGCAAAAAAATTTGGGGCAGCGAGTTGCTACCCAGAGTGCAACGAGACCTGGCACTTATTGCCAATACCATTGTGAATTTTGAACCCGTATCGATGCTGGTGCGGGCCGTGGAAGTTCGCAAAGCAAGGCAGTTACTGGATCCCAAAGTAGACATTATTAGCTGTGAGCTGGATGATTTGTGGATCCGCGATACCGGCCCTGTTTTTGTACTCAACGAACAGCAGGAAAAAGTGGCTATTGATTTTAATTTTAATGGCTGGGGCAACAAACAAATCCACCGTGCAGATGCTAAAGTCGCTGAATTTGTGATTAATCAATTGGGTGTCACAGGTTTACCTACCACGCTAGTGTAGGAAGGTGGTTGCATTGAAGTGGATGGTCTGGGTACGGCAATTATGACGGAAAGCTGCACCCTAAATGCCAATCGCAATCCCGGTATATCCAAATCCCGTTTTGAAGATTTAATCGCACCGATATTAGGGGTTGAGAAAGTCATTTGGTTACCGGGAATTCGCGGTATGGATATCACCGATGGCCATACCGACTTTTATGCCCGATTTGCTAAACCCGGAGTCGTGCTGGCGGGATATGAGCCTGATGAGTCTCACTATGATCATCAGGTTACCCAACGTCATCTGGAAATTTTAAAAGGCAGCACCGACGTAAAAGGGAAAAAACTTCAGGTGACTACGTTGGAAGCACCAACAAACATTCGTCCTCGTTGGTTGGGTGATGAGTTTGCCTCGGGTTACATCGGTTACTACGTTTGTAACAACGCGGTCATCATGCAAAGTTTTGGTGATGAAAGGACGGACGCCGCGGCAAATTCAGTGCTGCAGTCGGTTTATCCCGGGCGCACTGTGATTATGCTCAATGTTGATGGTATCGCAGCCGGTGGCGGTAGTATTCACTGTGCCACCCAACAAGAGCCAGCGCTGGTAACTTGAGTCGGTAAGCGGTATTCTTGCAGCGTGAATTCCATTCTCGTCAGGCAAGGAACTAAACCGTGCAATATTACTCATTTATCGCCGCTTCAGATGCAGACTTAATGTGCCTGAATGAGGCGCAGGCCCGTTCTGACATCCAGTTTACTGTGGGATTGAACTCATTAGGGGAATTGAGCACGCTGGTTAGTTTAATGGGGTCAGGACTCTCCCTTAATCTTGCTGTGAATATCGAGGGGGTTAAGGAAATTTGGGGAGTCGCAGAGCCTTTGGCGGGTACTCAAAATGAAGAACTTGCTATGCTTTATGACAAGTGGATTTCAGCCTCTGCAAGACCAGATAGCAAAAACGAGCAAGCTTGGTTTCAGCAATTTTTACAATTCGTTCCGCAGTTTAACCAAGCCCAGAACCCGTTAATCATACTTGAGCCTAAGCTGGTCAACCCTGAGTTAGCCATTAACTCAGCTGGGATTTGTTAATTCTTTAGTTCGGGCTCTTCAAACCCGCCATCAGAGGGGACTGGCCATTTTCGAGTTTGAGCTATGGCGTTGCGAATTTCCTGATGCACAAAGTGCCCATTTGTACCGTTTGTTAAAATGACAACCCCGCGACCTGTTTCTGGGTGTCCTTCAATCCAGGCGCGATAACTGTTATTCGCACCACCATGATGAAACACAAAACTGTCGCCTTCGCCATTGATGCGAGGTCCTAAACCATGCCAACTGTTTTGTTCACGACTCAACATATCTTTGGTTAATGCTTGAGATAAAAAACCGTTTTCAGATTGATAGCTGTTGTTAATGGCGACAACCAATTTAGCGAGATCAGAAGCACTGGTCCAAAGGCCTGAAGCGGCCATCTCTGGCATTGCCTCATAGCCTCTGGGCAGGGCAACTGGTTTGCCATTGTCATTATGAGCAAATGCTACGTTGCTAATTGATTCGGGGAGTGAATTTTCAAAAGTACTCCTGCTCATCTCAAGTGGTCTAAACAATTTGTCTTTTGCCAGTGACACATAATTGGTCTTGGTGATCGTACTTGCTACAAGTTGACTGACGGTGATGCCACCACCAGAGTAGTCCATGGTGCTACCCGGTGAGAATCTGACTCGAACAGCACGGTGTCTGGCAGGGGCTTTGCCATTCAACGTATCCAGCACATCTGGCAGAGCTTCGCCGGGTAGAAAGTCAGGAAATCCGTGTACATTGAACCCCGCCGTATGGGAAAGGATATGGCGCAGCGTTACGGGTTGTTTGCGGGTGTATCTTGAATCCGGTACTTTCCAGCTGTTGAGGTAGCTATTGACATCGGCATCAAGCTTTAGCGTTCCTTCATCAACTAATTTTAAAAGCAGGGTAGCATTGGCAACCTTGCTCACTGAACCAACCGAAAACAAGGTGTTTTCATTTACCGGAGAGGCCGATAGAGCGGACTTATGCCCATAGCCTTTAGCATAAACAACCTGATTGTTTTCGATAATGGCCAGTGCAACTCCGGGGACATTATGAGCTTGTAATCGTTCAGCAATGCTCCAGGTTTGTGGGTGCTCTTTACCCCATTCATAGCGATTAATCAGCGCTTGCTCAAAGCTCGCCAGGTTTTTGGAGGGGGAAACATAATCAGGAGCTTGCTGTGCGGCTGGAGCCCCGGAAAACATTAACAGCACTGAGGTTGCAAGTAGTATGGATTTATTCATTGTTGAAAAGCATTGCCGTTGCGGTATTTCAATAGCTTATCTCCAATGTGTTTTTTTCCTGACCTTTAAAGTGTTACAAAGCGTTGGCATTGATTTTAAGAAGAATGTGGGCTGGCATCCAATTTGAAAATACTCTACTGTGACAATAACCAACGAAAGAGAACGGTGATGAAGAAAGTAAAGAACGAAAAAGAACTGTTGAAAAAAGCCGTTGTAGTGGGGGAGACCTATGCCAAAAAGCGTGGTTATAACACTTTCACCAACACAACGTCTGCAGATGAAAAAATAGAAGCCATTTACCGCTTATTAGTGAACGACAAGCTCATTATTCCGCTTGCAGAAGACAAGGAGAATGGCCTTAATATGAAACATCGTTTGGTGATGTGGATCGCCAATCAGTTACCCAAAGATCACCCATTGCTGAATTAACCTATGACAGAACGGATCGGGATTTTTGTGGATGTGCAAAACATCTATTACACCACCAGGCAGGTATTTCATCAGCACTTTGACTACAACGAGCTTTGGCGTCTTATTGCAACTGATAAGGATGTGGCGGTTGCGAATGCTTATGCAATAGCCAGTCATCAGGATAAACAAAAGCAATTTCACAACATTCTTCGAGGGATTGGCTTCAAGGTTAAACTCAAACCCTTTATAACTCGTGCTGACGGCTCGGCAAAAGGCGATTGGGATGTGGGCATTACTATTGATGTGATGGAAACTGCAAAACAGTGCGATAGGGTTTTCCTGCTTACAGGAGATGGAGATTTTGAACTGTTGGTGAGAAAGCTTCAGGAAGACTTTAACGTTCCGGTTACTGTTGTCTCTGTCGCTAAACTGACCGCCAATAACCTCATCGAGTGTGCAGATAGCCACATTGCGATAGAGCAACCGTTGTTGATACAAAAGAAGAAGTATTAGTTGCCCCAACACTGAATAAATCTGTACTGTAAAGTTCGCTGCTATCTAAAACTAAATTTGCCTGCTAAGGTTTCTATCATAGTGAGCAACAGTTGAATCATCATGGCATTTATCATTAACTCCGCACGCAAGGATTTAGGCGGCTTTTCCGTCTCGCGTATCATCCCCAACATCAATCAGCGTTCAGTTGGGCCTTTTGTTTTTGTGGATCACATGGGACCCGCTGAGTTTCCTGCAGGGAAGGGCATTAATGTACGCCCGCACCCTCATATTGGCTTGGCGACCATTAGTTACTTGATGGAAGGTAGTATGTTGCACAGGGATAGTTTAGGCAGTATACAGGAAATACACCCCGGCGATGTGAACTGGATGACTGCGGGAAAAGGCATTGTGCACTCAGAGCGAGAAACCATTGAAACACGAGGTAAAGACCATGTTCTGAATGGATTGCAGTGTTGGGTGGCACTACCGGAAGAAAAAACCGACATGGAGCCCAGTTTTTTGCACATTAACCGCGCTGAGTTGCCTTATATTCACCGGGAAAAATTATTAATGCGGTAAATCGCGGGTGAAGCCTATAACTACACTTCACCAGTTAAAACCTATTCCTCTATGTTTTACCTTGATGCGATAACAGAAGCGGGCGCTGTTGTGGAAAGACCTTGCGGAGTATCTGAAACGGCTTGCTATGTCATTTCTGGCTCTGTAAAAATTGGTGAAGATAGCTTCAGCGCTGGCCAATTTGTGATGCTTGAGGACGAGCAATCTATTGAGACTATTGATAATAGCCGCTATTTTCTTTTAGGTGGCAAAAAGCTGCAGAAGCAACCTATTCTGCGCTGGAATTTCCTGGCTTATTCCGAAGATAAAATCAAAGAAGCTGAGTTGCGCTGGAAAGAGGGGCGATTCCCATCAATTCCCGGCGATGATGTTGAGTTTATTCCGTTACCGTAAGACATATTTGAGAAAGGTGTTGTTCAAACCAGGGCAAAAAAGCCCTGGTTTTGTTTTAACCATTTACTGGCGTTTCGATACAGGCTTGCTATTATCTTGCTATCAGCTAAATGCTTTTAGCGTGTAATGAAAACCACCCTTTGGATTCAAGCAATACGTGCCCAATGCGATAAATGAATAAGCCTTCTCATAAAAACCTTTGGATTATCTGTTTTTGCCTGATGTTGACGGTTGTCAACTATGTTCATGCTGAAACTGTAATTAAAGTTGCTTTGGCACAGCTCCCTGATGTTGAAAAGCACCCCAAAGAAAGATTGCTGGTGGAACTTCTCGAAGCGATAGATAAGCGGTCTGTAAACATAAGCATAGAAATACTGGAGATGCCGTTTGCCCGGACTTTTGTGGAGCTAGCTCGTGGCCAGGTAGACGCACAATTGCCTGTAATGTATGACCCAATCGATGCATTGGGAGCAACTGATTATTTGAAGCAATTTGGTATTAAGCTGGACGACTTTGCCTATACTGATGAGAATTTGTTTAAGACCCATTTTGTTATTGTTTCCAGAGAGGATGTAGAGATCACACCTGAAAGTGCCTTAGAATTTGAAGTCGCGACAGATGTGTCCCATGTCGCGTTTTTTAAACATCAGTTTCAGGGAACTCACAGTATGAAAGCTACGATCGCTATGGTTCAGAGAGGAGTGCTTGATGGTTATCTATTTGATAGCAATAAAGTGAGTCAGGTAGTGCGTGAGCTGGATTTTGTTGATCATCGCTTAAATTCTTATGCTTTTTATGACGTTCGATTCATGGTTCGCAATGATGAAAACGGGACAAAAGTAAAACAATTGCTGGATCAGGCCATCTTCGGATTAAAACAGTCTGGTGAGTTTGACCAGGTGATGCATGACCTGATCAGTGAGCACGGCTATTAATCCAGACAGGCCATGGACGAATCTAATTTAATCAAAATTTCCAATACGGTTTACATCAACCTTAATGAACTTGAGTTTTCAGCTATCAGGGCGCAAGGTAGTGGTGGTCAGAACGTTAATAAAGTATCTAGCGCAATTCATTTGCGCTTTGATATTAATGCTTCTGGTTTGCCGGAAAGGTTGAAGCAGACACTATTGAATAGCAGGGATAGTCGCATCACCAGTGATGGGGTGTTGATTATCAAAGCTCAGCAATTTCGCACTCAGGAGAAAAATAAAGCTGACGCGATAGAACGCCTCGCGGAATTAGTTCAAAAGGCCAATATTATTCCCAAGACGCGTAAAGCCACTAAGCCCACAAAAGCTTCACAAAGGCGCAGAGTAGACGCGAAAAAACAAGCTGGTAAAAACAAGCTATTAAGAAAAAAAATAACGGATTATTAACCCATGCGATTGCATTTAAACTTTGAAACAGTGGCGTCGGTGTGCGCCATCATCACCTCAGTCATTGCCCTCTTTGTGGCTTGGGATCAGTCGGTGGTTATGAGAGCACAGCAGCACGCCAGTGTTTGGCCTATTGTTATTTCGGATGCCACCATCAGTCAGAATGAGACGCAAAACTACATTGAGTTTAATGTCAGTAATGTTGGTGTTGGACCGGCAATCATTCGCGATTCGAAACTGTATTTTAATGACAAACTTGTGGAGCATTTTAGTACTTTTCAGGAGCAGGTGTTTGTGGGCAGTCAAAAAGAATCACTGTCGGGCATGTTTGCCAGTTTTAATGGCGTTCTTGGGGCTGGAGAGAGCAAAACGGCGCTAAAACTTTGGTGGTCACGTAACGAAGTCAGTGATGCTGATTTTGTAGCAATGGTGGAGCAGTTTGTGGCCTCAGATAGCCAGTTTGCCATTGAACAATGTTATTGCTCGGTTTTCGAACGCTGTTTTATATCAACAAATGAAGAGGCGCTTGGGCCGAAGGAAGTGTCCTCTTGTCAAGTTGGTAAAGATGAGCCAGTGGATGTGATAAAGGCAACAATGCAACAATAAAACAGGCAGTGATGAATAACGACAATATTTTCAGGAAGTGTATTTGTGTTTTAATCGCTCTATATCCTGCAAAATGAGTCTGAATTCCTGACCCACAGGAGTCAGAAACCAGGCGGCACCTGGACCACCTTGAGAGGTATTATTGAGCCGCTGCACAATGGCAAATTTTATCATTTTGTCCAGGCTGGCCTGTAATTCATCTTCTGGCAGGTGGTTCAAGGAGCGTTTGATTTTGTCCCGGGTATTTTCTCCCTCATGCAACAAGGTCATGATGGGCAGTATATGGGGTGAGCCAATACAATCTTTCACCAATTCGATAAAGGCGTGGTCGTCTAATGTTTGGCTTTGATGGTTGGTTAAACTTTCCACCTGCGGATAGATTCCATAAAAAGCGATAGTTAAAATATAGTGCAACCAGCAGCAGACGCCAAAGTTGTTGTTAAAACGCGACGAGCCAGATAGATGAATAACCCGGAATCGACATTGACAGAACCCGTTGATAGCCCATGCATACGCCAGTGTTGTCTGGATGAGCAGGATATTTGTGTGGGCTGTAAACGCTCTATTCAGGAAATACTTGAATGGTCACAAGCAAGCAATTTGCGCAAGTTGGAAATACTGGATAATTGTTGCAACAGAGCCATTCGTGATGAGAAAGGAAACTGATAGCTGTTCAGAATCTGTTCGTTACCTGCTATTATCCGCGCCCTTAAAAAGCAATCGTCTTCAGTTTTAGTGCAATCAAATAGCGAATCCACACACAATCAATCCGCCATCGGAAATGTTTACCTGGCACCCATGGAAGGTGTCGTAGACCATTTGATGCGGGACATGCTGACTCAAATCGGTGGCTTTGATCTGTGTGTCACTGAATTTGTGCGCATAGTCGATGCCTTGTTACCTGAAAAAGTCTTCGTGAGAACTTGTCCTGAGCTGAATAACAATGGCTTAACACCTGCAGGTACGCCTGTTCGGGTGCAATTGTTAGGGCAAAACCCTGAAGCTTTAGCGGCAAACGCAGTGCGTGCTATTGAGTTGGGGTCTCACGGTATTGATCTCAATTTTGGCTGCCCGGCCAAAACGGTTAATAAAAGTCGTGGTGGAGCGGTGTTATTAAAGGACACCGAAGCCCTTTATCACATTTTAAGCGCCGTTCGCTCAGCCGTTCCTCAGCCTCATATTGTCAGTGCCAAGATGCGTTTAGGCTTTGATGATAAAGCATTAGCTATCGATAATGCATTAGCATTGCAAGAGGGCGGGGCCGATGTGTTGGTGGTACACGCTCGCACTAAAAAAGAAGGTTATAATCCGCCGGCTTATTGGGATTGGATTGCACGTATTAAAGAGCACATTAAAATTCCTGTGGTGGCTAACGGGGAAATATGGAATCACAGCGATGCGCAGGCTTGTGCAGCACAATCCGGCTGTACAGATCTGATGATTGGACGCGGAGCACTGGCTCATCCGAAACTGGCACGGGTTATCAAACAAAACGAAGCTGACATGTCTTGGCGGGAAATGCTGCAGCTGCTGATCCAATACAGTGGCTACGAACTCTATGGTACTAAAGGTAAATACTATCCCAATCGGGTTAAACAATGGTTGCGTTATCTACAAATTCACTTCCCTGAAGCACAAGAAATGTTTAAAACCGTTAGAGGCTTGCAGTCTTCTGATGAAATTGTGCGCCATCTCACTTCTATACAAGGGGAAATCCAGAAAAACACACCTTGTACCCCTGCTTTAATGTAAATAAATACTGATCTGATTTGTTATTTTGTGCGTTCAGGTTGTATCTTTAAACCTGACATTCTGTTTGATGCAGTGCACCCCTTGTACTTTATCCAACAGCTTTCTATGAAGCCCTCTAAAATGGGCGTTTCAGGTTTGAGATTTGGTAAGTGCGCTGCGGACGATTGCGTTGTGCATCCGCGCCAAAACAAATCAATGAAAATTAAAACAAACACAAGAAGAGCATCTATGACTAAACCCAACACCGAGCGACTCTTCGGTGGCAGTTTCAAGCACCTTTCAGTGCTGGCGCTGTCAGTTAGTCTGGCATGTAATGCCTGGGCTGATGATCACGAAGAGAAATCTGAAGAACAATCCCCTTACGTCGAAATTAATACAAATCCTTTCCCAAGCACTTACAAGCCTGCCGACAGTGGCACGGTTTTGATCACTAACGTGACCTTGTTGGATGGTGTCGGCGGACGTATGGACAATGCCTCTGTACTCATTGAAAACGGCGATATTAAGCAAGTGGGTAATAGTATTTCCGCTTCTGAGGCAACTGTTATCGATGGTAGCGGCAAATGGCTAACACCAGGTATCATTGATAACCACAGCCACTTGGGGGTGTATCCGACACCCGACGTAGACTCTCATGCTGATGGCAATGAGATGACTAAACCTGTCACCGCCGAAGTTTGGGCTGAGCACTCAGTTTGGCCGCAAGATCCGGGTTTTTCAGCAGCATTGGCGGGTGGCGTTACGACCCTGCAAATTTTGCCCGGTTCCGCGAACCTGGTAGGTGGACGTGCTGTAACACTTAAAAACGTGCCTAATCGCACCGTTCAGGATATGAAGTTCCCGGATGCCCCCTATGGTATGAAAATGGCCTGTGGTGAAAATCCCAAGCGGGTTTATGGTGGCAAAGGTGGCCCGATGACGCGTATGGGCAATGTAGCCGGTTACCGCAAAGAATGGATAGCGGCTACAGAATACAAGGAGAAATGGGATAAATACAAAGCTGAATACGCTGAGGGTAAAAACCCAACTGCTCCGGGGCGAGACTTAAAATTAGAGACCTTAATGGGCGTACTCAACGGTGAAATCCTGGTGCACATGCATTGTTATCGCGCTGATGAGATGGCGGTAATGATGGATGTGATGAAAGAGTTTGATTACCAGATCACCAGCTTCCATCACGCGGTAGAGGGCTACAAAATTGCTGACCTGCTGGCTGAAAATAATGTTTGTGCCTCCATGTGGGCCGACTGGTGGGGTTTCAAAATGGAAGCCTACGATGGCATTCTGGAGAACATTCCCATGGTAGCGAATGCGGGTGGGTGTGCCATCGTGCATTCAGATTCTGATTTAGGAATACAGCGTCTTAATCAGGAAGCGGCTAAAGCGTTGAGTGATGGTCAAAAAGCCGGTCTTAACTTCACTAAAGCGCAAGCTTGGGAATGGTTATCTGCCAATCCTGCGCGTTCTTTGGGGGTGTTCGACCAAACTGGTTCCATTGAACCTGGCAAAGACGCTGATGTCGTGCTTTGGAGTGGTGACCCGTTCTCCACCTATAGTCACGCCGAGCAGGTATACATTGACGGTGTAAAAGTCTATGAAAAAGGCAACGATGCCCTGTGGCCGGTCACGGATTTTGAGTTAGATCAGCCTGGTGAGGGAGAACTATAATGAAAAAATTAAACAAAATCGCTTTAGCTCTCGCAACCGCAGCCAGTTTTTCTGTGCCACAAGTGTGGGCCGACAACATTGCCATCGTAGGAGGCACGGCTTTTACCATGGGTGAGCAGGGCAAAGTAGAAAATGCCACTATCTTGATTGAAGGTGACGTGATCAAGTCGGTGAAATCAGGTGGCAGTGTGCCTTCGGGATACAAAACTATCGATGCCAACGGCAAATGGGTTACACCAGGTATTATAGGTGCTTACACCTCACTGGGTTTAGTGGAAGTGGAGTATTCAGCCGGGATATCTGATTACACGGCTAAGCTCGAAGACAGCGGATATTTAGGCACGCAAATCGAGACAAAATACGCAGTTAACCCTGATTCCAGTTTGATGAATCTGACTCGTATAGAGGGAGTGACCAGTGCTATCAGCGTTATGGCCGATACGGATACCTTGTTTCAAGGGCAGGGCGCGTTTATTAGCCTGGGAGACAAAGTAAACCCCATTGTCAAAGGCAATGCCGTCATGACCTTAGACCTTACCGGTTCGAAAGTAGATGACAGTGTCGGTTCTCGGGCTGTGCTTTGGCCTAAACTGGTTTCTGTGCTAAACGAAGCCGCCAGTCTGAAAGGCAAAACCTTGCGTAAAAAAGACGACTGGGATGGTGACTTGTCAAAAACCGAGGTTAACGCACTTGTTCCGGTTATGAAAGGCGATATGCCGCTGCTCATTACCGTAAATCGCACAATTGATATCCGTCATGTGGTGCACTTGAAACAAAAATTCAAAGATTTGAGTATTGTGCTGGTGCAGGCCACTGAAGCCTGGCGCGTTGCTGACGAGCTCGCTGCTCACGATATCGCTGTACTGCTTAAGCCAGAATCCAATCTTCCCTACGACTTTGATGAGTTAGGGGCCACCTTATCCAATGCCGCAAGACTTGACGCTGCAGGGGTTAAAGTGGTTATTGGCATGGACACTCACAATGCGCGTTTGGTACTACAACACGCCGGTAATGCAGTGGCTCATGGCTTACCATGGGAGAAAGGTTTGGCATCTATTACCTCGGTTGCTGCTGAAGTACTGGGTGTTTCAGCAAGCCATGGAAGCATGGAAAAAGGTAAGAGTGCCGATGTGGTTATCTGGTCTGGCGATCCGCTGGAGGTTATGAGTTACGCTGAAACCGTAGTGATTGACGGAGAAGAGATACCCATGACATCTCGTCCTTCTAAATTGCGGGATCGCTACTTAAAAATGCAAAGCGATAAAGCTTATCGCTATGTAAAACCATAACTTGAAAGAAGGCCTGTGAGAGTAGGCTTCTTGCAGCCATTGCGTAACATAGTTTATGGGGTGGCTTATACTAAAAAGGCCCGACATTATATGCCGGGCCTTTTTTAATCCTGTTGATTGTTATCGGGAGTAGCTACCAAACCCGCTAAGCATCAGACACTAATATCAACATTACCACCAACACGCTGTCCAGGCTCGGCCGGTCGACCACCTGCCTGCGCCTGTTCTGTTGTTTGCGCATTAGCTTGCTGAGATTCGTTGCTCTGCTGAGTATCTTCCTGACGCTCTGCACGCAGTGCCGCTTGCGCTTCTCGACGTTGCTCAACTTCAGCTTGGTTTTGAACTTCAGTTTGCTGAATGCTCGCCTGAAATGAAGCGGGCGAGCCACCGGAAATTGCACCCATATCGTTACCTCTGTTTCTCAAACACTACCTATTAGAACTACTATAGCTCAAAAAAAGTTCAATTTCCTGAAAAAATACTCAAGTTACTTCTTAGTTGGTCGATATAGTAGGTTAGCCGTCAATTTGAGGTAAACACAAGTGGCGCTAACCTTTCAGCCATCCAAGCCGCCAGAATCGGTTGCGCTTCGGCATTGGGGTGTAAACCATCACGCTGCATCAACTCGGGTTTGAGGGCGATATCTTCCAGGAAAAAGCTAATCATGGGCACGTCATATTGTTCGCTCAATTGGGTGTAAGCCTCTGTAAACATGCGGGTATATCTTGGGCCGTAATTAGTGGGAATACGCATTTCCTGTAAAATCACGACAATGCCTTGTTGCTTAGCTATTTGAATAATATCCGCCAAATTTTGTTTCATTTTGTTAACCGGGTAACCGCGTAAACCATCATTCGCACCCAGTTCAAGGTAAAGATGGGTGGGAGAGTGCTGTTCCAATAGCCGACCAAAGCGTTGTAAACCCCCGTCAGAAGTTTCACCACTGATAGCCGCGTTAACGATTTCAATGCCTTTGTCTTGCCAGGATTTTTGTAACAAAGCTACCCAACCTTGCTCTTGTTTCAGGTTGTAGGCTGCACTTAAGCTATCCCCCAGCACTAATAACTTTAACTCGCGGGCTTGCAAGTGATCTGAAAAGACCCATAACGGTATAAGCAATAGTAGAATTTTGAGACGAAATAACACGATGAATAATGCTCCTGAATTTATGATTTCTACCCGAAATATCACCAAAAAAGTAACTACGTCGGAAGGGCCGTTGCAGATCCTTCAACCAATCAGCTTTGATGTCAAGGCGGGTGAGACTATTGCCATTGTGGGAGCGTCCGGCTCCGGTAAATCGACTTTATTGGGTTTGTTGGCTGGTTTAGATGAGGTTAGTACTGGAGAAATTTACCTGGATGGTGCGGCTTTACACGAGCTAGACGAGGAGCGGCGCGCACGTTTACGCGGTGAAAAGGTGGGCTTCATCTTTCAGTCTTTTATGTTGGTACAAAGCTTAACGGCGCTGGAAAATATTATGTTACCGGCTGAGATCGCCGGCCTGGACAATCCTGCTCAACTGGCTAATGAGCTGTTAGAGAAAGTAGGGCTTAGCCATCGAGGTAATCATTTTCCCAATCAGCTTTCCGGAGGAGAGCAACAGCGGGTGGCCATCGCCCGTGCCTTTATCACCCAACCCAAGATATTGTTTGCCGATGAGCCAACCGGGAACCTGGACGCCGCTAATGGTGAACGGGTAGAAAAGTTGTTATTTGAGCTTAATGAATCGGCACATACGACATTGGTACTGGTAACCCATGACAGTGAATTGGCTGATAAATGCGAACGACAGCTGTTAATGCACGCCGGTGAGCTGACAGAAAACGGCAAAAACGAGCCTGTCAAACCGGCTGGTGATAAACCGCAGCTCAAAGCGATCTAGAGGGAGTCAGCTATGTGGTTTAATCTTGCCTGGCGATTATTTCGCCATGAAATGCGTCGCGGTGAACTCACCATCATTCTGGCGGCAATCGTGCTTTCTGTCGCTGCGGTTATGTCGCTATCTTTATTCAGCGAGCGTCTGCAGACCGCCTTGGTGGAAAGAAGCTCGCAATTTATTGCCGCTGACAGAGTTGTGGGTGGCCGAAATCCACTACCGCAAGAGTGGCGTCAGAAAGCCATTGAGTTAGAACTGAATACGGCACAAACAACCTACTTGCAATCCATGGTATTTGCTAACGACACCATGACGTTAGCGGACATCCGAGCGGTAAATGAAAACTATCCTTTAAAGGGGGATATTAAGGTAACGGATGTCCCATTTGGTTTGGGTGAAATCATTAAGGATGTACCAGGAAAAGGTGAAACCTGGGTTGAGTCTCAAGTTTTCCAAACGTTAGGATTGTCTATCGGTGACGTATTGGAGGTGGGGGACAAGCCTTTCACCATCACCAGAGTGCTATCCGAGGTGCCTGATGCGGGTTTTTCCATCTTCAATAGCAACCCTAAAGTGATGATCCTGCAAGAGGAACTTGAGGGTACCGGGATATTAGGTGAAGGCAGTCGCGCCTGGTACGATTTATATCTAACCGGTGATTCTGATGCCTTGAGTGACTATGCCGACTGGTTGTTACCGCTGATGGATAGCGATTTGCACTACACCCGCTCCATTGAAGATGACGACTCTTGGGTGGGAAGTCGCGTTAAACGGGCAGAACAATATTTTCTTCTTGCCAGTTTGCTAGCGATAGTCCTGGCATCAGTGGCCATTGCGGTGGCTGCGCAGCGTTATTCGCAGCGTCATTACGATCCGGTCGCTATCATGAAAACTTTGGGTGCCAGTCGTAAAATGGTGCAACAGGTATTTTTACTGCAAATAATCTTCATTACTGTGTTGGGCATTATTATCGGCGGTGCACTGGGCTATGGTATTCAGGCGGCGGTTGCCTCAGCCATCCAAGAGCGCGTCGCTGTCTCCCTGCAAAGCTGGTATTGGGGACCGGTGTGGATTGCCATATTTACCGGTGTGGTGTGCGCTTTGTTGTTCTCCTTGTACCCTTTGCTCAAGCTGTTTTCAGTACCTCCGTTGCGGGTATTACGCAAAGACTTAGGGGCCAATATGAGCTCTCGAGTTATACAGTTTTTAGCGGCGGGCGGCGCTATCTTTGCGCTAATGTGGGCTTACAGTCAGAACCTTAAGATTTCAGCGATTCTGTTCGTTTCCGGTATCGTTCTAGTGGCAGCGTTATTAGTGGTGACTTATGGTTTGATTTGGCTGGGACGGCGCCTGGGCAAAGGGCGCATGGGTGCCTGGCAATTGGCGTGGGCACGAATTCAGCGACGTTCTATGGACAACAGCGTGCAGCTTATCAGTTTTTCTGTGACCATCATGCTACTCCTGGTGGTGTTGGTAATGCGCAACGACATGATCCAACAATGGCGAGATCAACTCCCGGAAGGCACGCCCAATTACTTTATGGCGAATATTACCGAAGCACAAAAGCCTGTGATGGAAGCGCACTTTGCCGAACGCAGTGTGCAAACCGAAACCTTTTATCCGGTGGTGCGAGCCCGTTTTGTGGCGGTAAATGGAGAGCGAGTCAATACCCAAATCACTAAAGAAGACGAAGAAACCGAGGCGCAATCTAACCGCCGCGATGCCTTTGGTCGGGAAGCTAACCTCACCTGGAGCAATCAGCTACAGTACCAGAATACAATTGTGGCAGGAGAGTGGTTTGGTGAGTACCAAGAGGGGCAACCCTACGGCATGTCGGTTGAAGCCAGAACGGCGGAGCGCATGGATTTAAACATGGGTGATGTGGTGACCTTCAATATCGGTAGCGAAGTGGTGGAAGTCACCATTACCAGTATTCGTGAGGTTAACTGGCAAACCATGCAGCCAAATTTCTTTTTTGTATTGCAGCCAGAGGCAATGGAAAACTTCCGGCCTACTTACATCACCAGTTTTAATTTGGATACTGAACGTAAAGATGAGATTGGACAGCTGATGGCGCCATTCTCAACCGTAACCTTGTTCGATGTGGATGCCCGCATCAACCAATTGCGAGAAATCGTTGACCAGGTGTCCTTGGCGGTGGAGTTCATTCTGGTACTGGTGCTAATTGCCGGAGCTTTGGTATTGATAGCGCAAGTGCAAGCCAGTATGGACGAGCGACAACAGGAACTGGCTATTCTAAGGACATTGGGGGCTAAAGGATTGTTGATACGCGCCAGTGTGGTATTGGAATTCATCATCATTGGTGTAGTAGCCGGAGTCATGGCTGCTTTGGCAAATGAACTCACACTGTATTTGTTGCAATCACAAATCTTTGAAATGAAAGGCTCATTGCATTATGAATACTGGGTAATTGCCCCGGTAGTGGGTGCTGCCGTTGTGGGTATTTTGGGGGCAATCAGCTGTTGGCGATTATTGTCACTTAATACCAGTCAGCTGTTGCGCAACATGGTTTAGTCTTGTTTACGTGAACTGTAATACCCGCGCTGGCCAGCTGTCAGCCCGGGTGTTACCTCACTTCAGTTAGGCGGACTTTAGTGAATGCCACATCAGAAAAACAATTGGAATTGAGAATAATTGCTCTGTATTTCTAACCTGCATTCAGAAAATCAGCCAGCGCTTGAGGTTCGTAGTCAAAACCAAACTCCGAACATTTCTGCTGCACCAGCTTCAGGTCTGTGGTTTGAAATACATTGAGTCCATCCGGACTAATATGCTCCTTAGATATCTGCATCGATAGGGCTTGTGGGTCGCCATAATGAAATTCCAGTTTATAACCCAGTGTTATGGCTTTTAGGTCATTGTCAGCAATTATCTTTAGTGCCTGAGGTGTGCCCAACTGCCACTGACGTAAATCAACAAATCCCGCAAAGTTTGCCTGCCAACGCGAAAGATACTCATCTATCTTTCCTACATAGCGAGTGGCGACTTGTTCACTCCATGCGCCCGATGGCCGTATCATCAGCAGTTGTTTGTTCTCTTCGATTTGGAATGAACCTTTACGCACTTGGGGCCTTCGCTATTTCCTCTATCCGTCTACTATTCTATGATTTACGTGAACACAGGACAATGAATAATCTGTGCTTATGTCGTTATACAAGACGGGTTTTTGTCGCTATTAAAAGCAATTACTGAGCGTTTCTGAATGCGCTTGGTGTGAGCCCTGTTGATTTTTTAAATGCCGTATTGAATGTGGATTTTGAGTTAAATCCCACTTCATAAGCAATTTGAGTCACTTGTTTCTCCGTATCAGACAGCAGTAGTTTGGCAGCTTCAATTCGGTAGCCATTGACGAAGTGAAAGAAATTGGTGTTGATGAATTGCGAAAGTGTTTCTGAAATATGATTTTCACTCACCGATATCGCTTCAGATAGTTTCTTGAGGGATAAGTCTTCTTCCATAAATAATTGCTCATGCAACATCACGCTCTTAAGTGCCATAGCAATCTCTTGCATTTTTTCAGGTTGCAGTTGCGGTTTTCTATTGGCTTTATTGCTTGCCTTCCCTTTTTCTGTCTCGCTCAGTACCGGTTGTCTCACCGCGTAGTGCGCAAAAAACAACAGGATCACTGCTTCGATAAGGGGGATAACAATCCCTGAACCTGTCCATTTATAACCAAAAAAGCTGAGAGTATATTCTGTGGCAAACAACAACCATGCAGCCCCCCAGAGTAATAACACTACTTTGAACCAATCCATTGAACGCTTTTCGATGGAAGAATAGCGTTCCATTAACTGCAATCGATGTTGAGCATGCAGGCGAATGGTTAGCCAGAAATAGGCACCAGTGAACAAAACAAATACCAACATAGTGGCTATGCACGTGTAGATTGCAATCTTCCATAGTGCCGGGTCTCGAGTTGCCGGGTCTGCTAATGCCAGCTTTTCTTCAGATGTAATACCAAACAGGAACGGTAGCATAATTAATATCACTACCAGCGGTCCGGAAAGTGCAAAAAAATAGGTTTTAACGGGAGGTTTTTTATCTGGCGACATAGTGGCAAAGGCGTACAGATAAAGTGCAGGGCCAAGCAACATGCGAACCGGAAACTGTAAACCTGCCAGTGCCGGAGCATACTGATAGAAGCCAGAGTAGATATAGAGTTCACCCAGGATATGAACAAGTAAAAAGGTTAACAGTGCTTGTAGGTAAACAGTTTGGCGTTTTCTGACTTTGTTGGTGTTTTCCAATAGCGCAAACAAAACAATGCCCAACATGCAGGAATAGATCACCGTGGGCGCGACACTAACAGCCATAATTACTTTACCAATTCTAATTAACGGCGAAATGGTAATATTCGCTGGTTAAAAAGTAAAAGTGATTAGCGAGCAAAATAGGGATTTAAAAGGGCAAACATGACTGATTTGATTAAATGTTGCCCGTTAGCCCGGTAAGGAATATTTACACGCTACTCTCACCCAAAAATGCTTCTTTGAGTATTCTCAAACGTTGATCAAATACCTGTTTTCTCACCTTAAAATCTGGATCATGTACCCGGCTATTGAGCAGTTTCGATGCGAGTTTTTCGTCATCGCCAAATTGCACTACAAAATAGACGGAAAAGTCCCTTATCCACACGTCGGGATGATGTTGTGCTGCCCAGCTGAACATTTCCAATGTCTCTTGTCCTTGTCCCGGCATCCAAGCCAAGGTATAGGGGATGTAATTATTGGTTTGCTCTTTTGCTGAAACTATTAACGCCTCAAACAAGGCATTTTGAACCTCTGATAATGAGGGTTCAATTTCTTCGTAAAACTTAATGCGCTTTTCCCTGAAGTCACTGGTCTCATCATGCGTTAATCTAATGTTTAAATCAGCAAATGCCAGTGCTATGCGAATTCGCACTCTCTTATCTGGGTGGGTAAATAGAGCCAATAATTGATTTGAAGCGTTATCGCTTTGCAAAAGCTCTAAGACATAGCTTTTAACGGGCTCTATGTTAGTGGTCATATTTTCTGAACTATGTTCATTAAATATGGCTGTATGAGCAGTCGATGAGGATATACCTGATTCGGGCGCTCTATTTTTTATCCTTTGAGAATGCTCTTCGATAAAGACCGGAGGAGGGCTGAATACAATAGGACTGGCGTTCAAACCCGCCAATGAATAAACCAGAAAAGCAGCAATAACCGTTAACATCACAAAACATGAGATTACAATCTTCTTAATTTTTGAGTCCAAAGTCATGGCATTTTTCCTTGATTGTGCTTTTGAATTTTTGGAGAAAAATTTCTCCAATACCCAAAGCTAATACCTTGCTTCAGAAAAATACTGATTTAATTGTGATGTTTTGCTGAATTCGTTGTGATTAGCGTCATGGCCTGTTATGACTCGGATATCTGTGCCCTCCATATAATCGGACATTGTTGCTAAATCTCCGAGCCATACCGGCTTGTTGTTTGTCAAAAACGCAACCTTAATGCTTCACACAAAAACCGCATAAATGGTTGAGTGGTTCCAAGCAGTCTGGCAACTCTTTCAGGTAAATTGGAATCCAAAATAAAGCTTTCAGGCAATTCTGCCACAGCAATAAAGTCTTTGCGTTTTATCTCTTCAATCAAAGGCAAGTCTTTGTCATACCCTTTGGGGGGACGAGTCAGCTTGTTCCCTTGCAATTCGAAGTGCTGCAACATGGGCTGGTGATTAATGGCATCTTCATAGGGGCCAGGCTTGGCCACCATTAAGTCGCGAATGTTTTTAAGGGCATCGGAAGCGGGAGCCCAAGCGCCAGCGGCTAAAAATACCTGTCCTGGTTCGATATGCAGATAAAAGCCCGGCGCGTGAACGTCCTTTCCAATCTCATGACGAAACTGAATACCGACATTGGTTTTGTATGGGGATTTATCCTTTGAAAAGCGCACATCGCGGTAAACCCGCATTAGTGATCCCCCCACCTTTTTGGGCACGGCTTCGTAATGAGGAGATAACAGTTTTATCCAGCTTTCCATCTCCGTAATGAAGGCCAGTGCGGGTGAGCGTACCGAGTCTTCGTATTCTTGTTTGTGATCGTTAAACCAGTCTTTATTATTATTCGCTTTAAGTTTTTCTAGAAACTGAAAGATGGAAGGCTCAAAGTTTTGGAAACTCATTGGGGCTTACTCCGTTAAAGGCCTGATTTTAGTATTTGTGTCTTGATAGACCGGTAATTGACAGTATTTTTGCGGAGATTTCCTCGATAGAAAAGTGAGTACTGTTTAAAAACGGAATTTTTTCTTTTCGATACAGGTTTTCTACTTCACGTATTTCCATTCGACATTGCTGCATTGAGGCGTATTTGCTATTGGCCTTGCGCTCTGAACGTATTTGATGCAGACGTTCAGGAGAAATGGTTAAACCAAATAATTTATTTTTGTAGGGGCGAAGAGCAGAAGGTAGTTTTAAAATGTCGCCCATGTCGTCTTCCGTAAAAGGATAATTAGCGGCTTTGATGCCGTATTGTAGTGCCAGGTATAAGCTGGTGGGGGTTTTACCGGAACGAGATACTCCCACTAATACAATGTCGGCTTTTCCGTACTCTTTTAAATTAGTACCGTCATCATTGGCCAGCGCATAGTTCACGGCATCAATACGGATATCGTAGGTTTTTTCGTGAATACTATGGGTGCGATGCTTTTCCGGTTTAGACGGCACTCCCAAGGTTTTTTCCAGTGGCGCAATATATTGATCGAGAAAGTTATAGTGAATGCCTTCTGATGTGGAAATTATCTCCCTGACTTCCTTGTTTACGATGGTGTAAAACACCAAGGGCCTTTCTCCAGTTCGTTGAAAAATTTCGGAAATTTTACGTACGGTGTCATGGGCTTCTTGTTCAGTTTCAACAAAAGGCACTGTGACATGATCGAACTGGATGGGGAACAAAGACAGTAAAGCATGGCCGAAAACCTCAGAAGTAATGGCCGTGCCGTCAGAAATGTAAAAAGCAGTACGCATAGGGTCAAATTCCAGAATGTAGTAATATTATTACGAAATCAAATAAGATTTTATTTTTTATAACTAAAGCTCTACAATGCCCGTCCCATAAGGGCAGCGGTAACATTTGGTCGGTCATATTTCAGCGTTAAACGGCGAAATTTGCAAATAATGACAAGCAAACCTCAAGCTCGAATTAATTCAAAAATTGGTCTAGTTTTTTATTATTTTAGTTAATTGTTAATCGGGAGAGTCGGTAGTGCAAGATTACATTCTTTGGTATGAAGAATTAGGTATGAATGATGTGGGGCGTGTCGGTGGTAAAAACGCCTCTCTGGGAGAGATGATCTCCAATCTTGCCAATGCTGGCGTTCAGGTACCCGGTGGCTTTGCCACAACGGCGTTTGCCTTCAATGAATTTCTTGAGCAGAGCGGGTTGAATGATCGCATTCACGACACTTTGGATGCCTTAGATGTCGATGATGTTGATGCATTGGCCAAAACCGGGGCGGAAATTCGTCAATGGATTATCGATACACCCTTCCAGCCTGTATTAGAAGAGGCAATTAAAACGGCATTTGATAAAATTCAGTCGGCTTTTGAATCGGACGCATCCTTTGCCGTGCGTTCTTCTGCCACGGCAGAAGACATGCCTGACGCGTCATTCGCAGGCCAGCAAGAAACCTTTTTGAATGTTAAAGGCTACGATAATGTGTTGGTGGCTATAAAACACGTTTTTGCATCGCTGTTCAACGACCGCGCTATTTCTTATCGAGTTCACCAAGGTTATGACCATAAAGGTGTTGCTTTGTCTGCGGGTATTCAGCGCATGGTGCGCAGTGACCAAGCGTCTTCGGGCGTTATGTTCAGTATCGATACTGAGTCTGGTTTCGAAAACGTCGTGTTTATCACTTCCTCATACGGCTTAGGTGAAATGGTCGTACAAGGCGCTGTTAACCCCGATGAGTTCTACGTACACAAAGAGCTATTGGGCAAAGGCTATCCATCGGTGCTGCGCCGCAATTTGGGTAGCAAGCTAACCAAGATGATTTACTCTTCTGATACGGAACACGGCAAACAGGTTGAAATCGTTGACGTAGCTGAACAAGACAGCAAACAGTTTTCATTAACCGATGAAGAAGTGATGGAGCTTGCTAAACAAGCTCTGATCATCGAGCAGCACTATCAACGTCCGATGGACATAGAATGGGCCAAAGACGGACTAGACGGTAAATTATACATTGTTCAGGCGCGTCCAGAGACCGTGCGCAGTCGAGAAGACTCACAAACCATTGAGCGCTTCCAGCTCAAAGGCAATGCCAATATCTTGTGTGAAGGCCGCGCAATTGGTCACAAAATCGGTGCCGGTACGGCCAAAGTGTTGGGCTCTATTGAAGAAATGAATCAGATCCAGCAAGGGGACGTTTTGGTAACAGACATGACCGACCCTGACTGGGAACCCATAATGAAAAAAGCCTCTGCGATTGTAACTAATCGCGGTGGACGTACTTGCCACGCAGCGATTATTGCCCGTGAGCTGGGTATTCCTGCGGTGGTTGGTTGTGGTAATGCCACAGACTCTATCAGCGATGGCGACAAGGTAACCGTTTCTTGCGCTGAAGGGGATACCGGCTATATCTACGGCGATGAGTTGGAATTTGACGTGCAGACCTCTCGCATCGATCAGATGCCGGAAGCACCAATGAAAGTCATGATGAACGTCGGCAATCCGGATCGGGCCTTCGACTTCGCGCGCTTACCCAATCACGGTGTGGGTTTAGCGCGTCTTGAATTCATCATCAATCGCATGATTGGCATCCATCCTAAGGCGTTATTGAACTTTGATAGCCAAACTGAAGAGTTAAAAGCGGAAATCACAGACATGATTTCCGGCTATGCTTCTCCTACTGAGTTCTACATTGAGCGTTTGGTGGAAGGTATTGCCACAATTGCTGGTGCGTTTTATCCGCAAAAAGTCATTGTTCGCATGTCTGACTTCAAATCCAATGAGTACTTCAACCTGGTGGGCGGTCATCAATACGAACCCGATGAGGAAAATCCAATGCTGGGTTTCCGCGGTGCCAGCCGTTATGTGTCTGAAGACTTCCGTGATTGCTTTGCGCTGGAGTGTGAAGCCATCAAGCGGGTGCGCAATAAGATGGGACTCACCAATGTTGAAATCATGATCCCATTTGTTCGTACCCTGGAAGAAGGACAGCAAGTTATTGACTTGTTGGCCGAGCAAGGTTTGCCTAAAGGTGATAATGGCTTGCGCGTGATCATGATGTGTGAATTGCCTTCAAACGCACTGCTGGCGGACCAGTTCCTGGAAATTTTCGATGGTTTCTCCATCGGCTCTAACGATATGACTCAGTTGACGCTGGGTCTGGATAGAGACTCAGGCTTGATTGCTCACTTATTTGATGAGCGTGACCCGGCGGTTAAAGCTATGCTAGGTATGGCCATTAAAGCGGCTAAAGCAAAAGGTAAGTACGTAGGGATCTGTGGCCAAGGGCCTTCGGATCATGAAGATCTGGCAGCCTGGCTGGTAGAGCAGGGCATTGATAGTGTTTCACTTAACCCTGATACGGTAGTTGAAACCTGGTTGTATGTAGCCGAACATCTCAACTAAGTTGATTGTCCGAAAATAAAAAAGGAGCTGAATAGCTCCTTTTTTGTAGGTTTGACGCAAGTTAAAATATTATTACCGGGAATAGCGACGCTTGCTTACGGCTGCATCGAGTTTTCTGGCGCCCCAAGCCATCATCCTTTGGCTTTTCTTCAACCATTTCCTGGCCAGAGGAAAATCAAAACTGAGCATAAATAATCCGGCTACCAGAAACAGTATTGAACCTGGCAAAATGGCGAAAACGATACCGATAAAAACGCCAATCACTCCTAGCGTAACTCTGGTGGGTTTATTGAACATAACAGCACTCCCCCTGGGATTTTGATTAAACTATAACGCTTTGTCTTAATTGGCCCAAATTTGCTCTGTTACAAAAGGTGTCGATTGATCGAACAATGCGATATAACGGTATAAAAACAGCAGTAAATCATTATAATCAGCGCATCTAAATTTTGCGCAACTCAATACGCTGGAGCCTATGTTACCCCTCGTCGACAGTCAGCAATCCATCCTTCAGGAATATCAGGAATTTTTAGCTCAACTTAAACCTGCCGGTTACAAAGGGGATATTGAAACCCAATATTCTTCTCGTCTGGCTGTTGCCACGGACAATTCCATTTATCAGCGCTTACCTCAGGCTGTTTTGCATCCTCGCAGTACTGAAGATTTGCAGGTTATTGGCTCCCTTGCTGCCAAACACACTCAAGTTAAGTTTTCCCCCCGTGGTGGTGGCACAGGTACCAATGGACAGAGTCTGACTCAGGGGATCGTGGTGGACTTGTCCCGTCACATGAATAAGGTATTGGAAGTTAATGCTGAAGAGGGTTGGGTTAGAGTGCAAACCGGGGTGGTAAAAGACCAGCTCAATGATGCGCTAAGACCTCATGGTTTCTTCTTTGCGCCAGATTTATCCACCAGTAATCGCGCCACCATAGGTGGCATGATCAACACCGATGCGTCCGGCCAAGGATCGCTGGTGTATGGTAAAACCAGTGATCATGTTTTGGGACTGACTTCTGTGCTTATTGATGGCACTGTCCTTGAAACAACTCCTGTGGCTGCTAATGAGTCTCAGTCCACCCGTTACCAATCCATTATTGAACAGCTCAAAGCCAGCTGTATCGATAAACGCGAACAAATTCTGGCTAAATTTCCTCGCTTAAACCGTTTTCTTACGGGCTATGACCTTGAGCACGCGGTTTCTGAAGACTTGGCCACCATTGATGTGAGTCGCATTCTAGCCGGCTCCGAGGGGTCGCTAGCTTTCATTACTGAAGCCAAATTAAATGTAACGCCCATTCCAAAAAACAAAGTACTAATCAATATTAAGTATGACTCTTTCGAATCAGCACTGCGTCACGCGCCTTCAATGGTGGCGGCTCAGGCCACATCGGTAGAAACTGTTGACAGTAAGGTGCTAAATCTGGCGAAAGCCGATATCGTCTGGCATTCGGTAAGTGATTTGATCAGTGACGTTCCGGGTAAAACCATCGATGGCTTGAATATCGTCGAATACAATGACGATTCGCGTGAAGATATAGAGAACAAAATAGCAGGTTTAAAAGCCATGCTAGATACCCAGATAAAAAACAGCGAAGCGGGTGTTATTGGTTATCAGATCACAGAAGACCTTTCCGCGATTGGCAAAATTTACGGCATGCGCAAAAAAGCCGTAGGTTTATTAGGTAAAGCTAAAGGGTGGGAAAAACCCATTGCATTTGCCGAAGATACCGCGGTACCACCGGAAAATCTTGCTGATTTTATTATGGAGTTTCGCGCACTGTTAGATGCCAAAAATTTGCACTATGGCATGTTTGGCCATGTGGATGCCGGCGTGTTACACGTGCGCCCCGCATTGGATATGTGCGATCCGAAACAAGCTGAAACCATGCAGCAAATTTCTGATGAAGTTGTAGCGCTGGTGGCTAAATACGGTGGCTTGATGTGGGGTGAACACGGCAAAGGTTATCGCAGTGAATATGGCCCGGCGTTTTTCGGTGAGGAATTGTTTACTGAATTGAGGAAAATCAAGACGGTTTTCGATCCCCACAATCAAATGAATCCTGGGAAAATCTGTACGCCTCTGCAATCGGATGAATCTTTGGTTAAGGTGTCTGATGTTAAGCGAGGCGATTTTGACCGACAGATAGCCATCGAAGTGCGAGATAGCTTTGCGCCAGCCTTAAGTTGTAACGGTAATGGCTTGTGCTTTAATTATGATTCTAAAAGCCCTATGTGTCCTTCATCCAAGGTTACGCGGGATCGCCGGCACTCGCCAAAAGGACGTGCCGGCATGCTCAGAGAGTGGTTGCGTTTGTTGAGTGAGCAGGGCAGTGATGTTGCGCAATTAGAGAGTGCGCAGCGACAACCGTTTTTTACCCGGTTGAAAAACTCCTTCTCGATTCAGCGGGAGACAGACTTCTCAGAAGAAGTCTTTGACGTCATGGATCATTGCCTGGCATGTAAGGCCTGTACCAATCAGTGTCCGGTGAATGTCGATGTCCCCACCTTCAGAGCGCGCTTTTTATCTATCTATTATCAACGCTACAATCGTCCGTTAAAAGACTTGTTGGTGGCGAACATTGAGAAAATGGCGCCATTGATGGCGAAATTTCCGACACTCCCCAACTTCTTTTTGAGACAGAGCTGGTTTAACCGCTTGTTGAAAAAGACGGTAGGCTATGTCGATTCCCCTGTGTTATCCGTGCCCACACTTGCACAGCGTATGCAAAAAGACGGACGACAAACATTCGACCTGGCACAATTGCAAAGCTTATCTGACGCTCAAAGACAGAAAACTGTACTTATTGTGCAAGACCCTTTTACCAGTTATTACGAAGCCCAGGTTGTACAAGATCTGGCTTCACTTGCCAGCCAACTTGGGTACACGCCAATATTGGTGCCATTCAAGCCCAATGGTAAGCCGCAACATGTCAAAGGTTTCCTGGATACGTTTGCTGCGACAGCTAAAGATACGGCAGGGTTTCTGAACCAACTGCAGCAACTGAACATTCCTATGGTGGGTATCGATCCGTCTCTGGTACTTTGTTATCGGGATGAATACAAAACAGTGTTAGGCGATAGCCGCGGTGATTTTCAAGTGTTATTGGTACATGAATGGCTGCAAAAAATTGCTGAAAAGCCCCAAATCAGTAAAGCCAAAGAGTACGTCCTTTTTGGTCATTGCACCGAGAAAACCATGTTGGCACAAAGTGAAAAACACTGGCAGGATATTTTTGCTGAATTCGGTCTGACACTAAACGTGGAATCGGTGGGTTGCTGTGGTATGGCGGGCACCTTTGGACACGAGGCGAAACATCTGGATGAATCCTTAAAATTGTTTGAGATGAGTTGGGCCATGCCCTTGACTAAATATCAGCCATCTCAAGTACTGGCGACAGGGTATTCATGTCGTAGTCAGGTGGCTCGAATCAAGCAGTTCAAACCAAGACATCCATTGCAGGCGTTATTAGAGCAATTACGCCATTAAACGATTATTCGTGGGAACTTTTCCAGGCGGAGGAGTTCCTACAGATGATAACAACAATAAAAGGATGTTAATAGTGACCAAAACTATAATTGCGCTTAGCCTGATTTCGCTTATCTCCGCTTGTAATGTAACTCAGGCCCCACCGTACGAAGCAGATAAAGCAGTAGAAGATCGCGACAATTATTCTGGCACCAAAGGCATGGTGCAGTACGGTAAAGATCAGAATTATCTGGCCAAAAAAGAACTGTCAGACAAGTGTGAAAGTGCTCGCATTGATTTGGCTGTCGCCATTAATGAAGGTGATGAAAAACAAGTCAAAGCACAAGAAGACATCATTCAGCGCAATTGTGTGACGCAGTAGTGAGTGAAAGGTTTTCTATTAGTCGGATAAATACTTGTTCCGGTATTTTTCGTTTGCAAGGTGAGCTGCTAAATAACGCAAACGAGCCTTATATTCACTATTTAAGTGCTGAGTTTATGGGATCTGATGGATGGCAGGCGTTAGATTTGCGATCACATCAAGCAATAGTGCTCCTCAAATCAATCCAACATCAGGTTTTGACACACTTGGCAGCACAATCAAGCAACCATTAAAAACAATTAATGGGTTAGTTCAACCCTTGACCAGGAAAAATCGCTTACCGGGCAACTCATTTTTTGCCGCGGAATACCACAATCCATAAAGACTGAACCAATCGGGTGAAATCCTTGTGATTCAAAGTGGTTTACACCGTCAAGTTCACACTGTACGTATACGTCGTCGAGGTCTTTCTCTTTGGCAATTTGCAGCAGTGCAGTGTAAAGCACATTGTATATTTCTTCGCCGCGATGGTGAGAGATGACTGCAATTCGGCCAATTTCACCCTCGGGAGTAATGCGACCAGTTGCGATGTCTGAGCCATCAGAGTCGATTATCAGTACGTGCTCCGACAATGGATCCTGCTCGTCAAATTCTGACTGGCGTGGGATTCGCCACTCACAAACAAAAACTCTATCTCGTAAGCGCTTGAGTCGTCGTTTGGAATGACGCCAGTTCACTGTTTCAATAGTGAATGCGTTCATAACTTGTTGTGTCTGTTTAATACCATTCGGTATAGGTTATTTTGCCCGGTTAGTTATTTTTGTTATTACCAGACTTACTATCTAAGGCCTATTTGTAACACGAATGAATAAAAAATCAATATGGATGCATAAATACGCGTATTCAATTTGGTGCTTTTTATTCAGATTGTACAATCCATAAGCCCTTATTGATCAGTGTAGACAAGTTGTGAATAAATTGTGAACTGTTTTTGAAATTATTTTTCGATTTTGGTCGCCAAATGGTTGAATTGAGTAATAAATGCACCTCTTCTTGATCAGAAACAGGATATGCATACTCATTACTGTTGATAAATACTTTTAACAGCTGACTGTCGGGGGCTATCGCATAGCTGAGAGTATGAACACCCAGACATTTTTCAAATGCATAACCCTGCTCAATCCAATTTTGGACTTCTATTTCTGAAACATCTGTTTCAGGTTCTTCTGGTAGACACTTAGGCGCATCGGACAAGTGACAGCCCAGCCAGCTACTAAATTGCTCTGAGTGCAGCATCTGACTTATTTGCTCGCGAAATTTCTCAATTTCTTCCGGGCTAATTTCACTGCTATGGGAGCGGGTTTGAAGTTCAGGATCGGTATAGCGCTGCCCTTGATAGTCATTGTCCATCAGATAGTCGCAAAAGCTATTTAGAAGCTCTGTTTGAGTTGATGCGCGAAAGCCCACTGAATAATTCAGGCAATCTTCCAAAGCAACACCATTGTGAGGGTGACCGGGAGGAATATAAACGATATCACCAGGATACAGGACTTCATCCAGTACCGGTTCAAACTCTGTGATTTGTCTTAACTTCGGGTGTGGACTAATTTCTTGATAGTCTCCTGGCAAGCCCACTTGCCAGCGCCTGCTGCCTTTGCCCTGAATAATAAAAACATCATATTGATCCAGGTGTGGGCCGACACCTGCACCTGCAACAGAAAAACTCACCATTAAATCGTCGCGGCGCCAGCCGGGAATAAAATCAAATTCATCCAGAAGATCCTGAGCGGCACGCAGATAGTTTTCTACGCCTTGTACCAGTAGGGTCCATTGTCCCTGACATAAGGGAGTGAAGTCTTCAAAAGGACCGCAAGTATTAAGCCATTGATTTTCATTAAAAGAAATTATGCGACTGTCTACTTCCTCTTCCATAGCCAGACCAGCTAGCTCATGTTCATCCAGAATATCTGTAGTGAGGTCGAAGGCGTTGCGAATAATTGTGGGTTTCTTTTGCCAGTATTCTGTCAAAAAAGATGCGGGGGTAATTTTTAGTTGTTTCATATACGTGAGGTCGTTTTCACACCGAGTAGGGTTCTCTGAGCCAATAGACATTTTGCGGTCCCATGCCTTTAACTTCAATAGTATCGTGATAATCGAATATCAATTCGCCTTTTACCTCGTTGTATGTGGCCTCGGTTACCTGAATTTTCCCTGCTGCACCCTGGCTTTCCATTCGGGAAGCCAGATTCACCGACTCGCCCCAGAGATCATAGCTAAACTTGTGAATACCTATCACGCCCGCCACCACAGGACCACTGTTGATACCAATGCGCAAGCCCGCATTCAGATTATGTTCTCTGGTCCAGAGGATGAACTCCTCTTGCATCCTGATGGCACATTGACAAGTGGACAGTGCATGACGGTGGTAACTGGAAGGAACACCAGAAACTGCCATGTATTGATCGCCAATGGTTTTGATTTTTTCTAGTTTGAATCTCTTTGCCAGCTTATCAAAGCGGGAAAATAACTGGTTGAGCACATTAACCAGTTCGTTTGCGGGCAACTCCCGGGTTAATTGCGTGAAGCCTTCAATGTCAGCAAACAGGATAGTGACATTTTCAAAATAGTCGGCGATGGGCTTTTCCTGCTTATCCAGCCGTTGCGCGATTTGCTTGGGCAAAATGTTGAGTAGTAGGGCTTCGGTTTTGAATTGTTCTTTGCGGATGCGATACCAACTCGCTCGAAGGGAGGTATAAATAAAATAACCCACTAAAAAGCAGCTTATTGCAAAACTGAGAATATCACTTTTGGCAATGATGGCGGTGGTGAGGTTTTTATCTGTAGCAAAATGGCGAGAAACCAGTGCTGATTCCCAAAACATAAACGCCAGTAAAAACCACAACATCATGTAAATGATTTCTCGTGGTTTAAGGTCGAAATGCAGAAAAGGTATAGCAAACAAGGCGATTAAGAAAAAGTAATGGATGGGCGTTTCAAAGCCATAGTTAAATGAAGTTAAACCGATGTAACTGGAATAAATTAAGATGAGTACCAGCCTTGCCGTGCAATAGCGATTGGCTCTGTTTAGCTGGGGCACTAGTGAAAATAAAGCTATGTGAATTAAAATAAGCACAACTTGATTAAAGGATTCAGCACTGGCAAAAAACACATGCATCGGAAGCTGCAAGATCAGCATGGCGCTGGCCACTAGGGTTAATATGTTGGATATACGAATAGACTGGTATTGTTCCGCTTGAAACGGCTTAACACCGGAAAAAATGAGTTGCCGAAATAGATGATTAAACACGTCGTTCCATCGAAAGTGATTGATGGCTGCAGTGTATTGTGAATGGTAAGAATGGAGTGTTAAAAATCGGGACTAAAAGTGTCAGTTTTGGGACTGACACTTTTAGTGAATGCTGTTCACCAAGCCTTACTGCTCGGTTAATTAGCCTATCAGCGTTGAGCCGTTAGCTCTTTAGCCATACCGATGTAGTTGGCTGGCGTCATAGCTTTTAGAGCGATTTTGGCTTCGTCAGGAAGCGCCAGACCATCGATAAACTCAGCAATGATCTGTTGGTTCACCTTCTTACCGCGAGTCAGCTCTTTCAGTTTTTCATAGGGCTTTTCGATTCCGTAACGGCGCATTACCGTTTGAATTGGCTCGGCCAACAATTCCCAGTTGTCATTCAGTTCATCTAACAAGCTCTGCTCGTTAACTTGTAACTTGCTGATACCTTTTAATGTGGCTTGATAGGCGATAAGGGCGTAGCCCACACCCACACCCAAGTTGCGCAATACCGTAGAGTCAGTCAGGTCTCGTTGCCAGCGGCTCACTGGTAGTTTAGTCGCCAAGTGGGCGAATACCGCATTGGCCAGACCCAGGTTACCTTCCGAGTTTTCAAAATCGATAGGGTTAACTTTATGAGGCATGGTAGAAGAGCCGATTTCGCCAGCAATGGTTTTTTGCTTGAAATGACCCAGCGCAATGTAACCCCAGACATCTCTGTCAAAATCCAGAATGATGGTATTGAAGCGCGCAATGGCATCAAACAGCTCGGCGATATAATCGTGTGGCTCAATTTGGGTGGTGTAAGGATTCCAGGTAACTCCTAAGCTGGTGACAAACTTTTCAGAGAAGTCATGCCAGTCGATATCCGGGTAGGCTGACAAGTGAGCATTGTAGTTACCTACAGCACCGTTAATTTTGCCCAGCAGTTCAACTGCTTCAATTTGTTTCACCTGTCTGGCCAAACGGGCCTTTACGTTTGCCATCTCTTTACCCATGGTGGTGGGCGAAGCGGGTTGACCGTGAGTTCTGGCCATCATAGGCACATTCAGGTATTCGCCAGCCAGATCATCAATGGCTGAAACCAACTTGTTGCACCAGGGCAGAATCACTTCGTCGCGAGCGGCGCGAAGCATCAGGGCGTGCGACAGGTTATTGATGTCTTCTGAAGTACAAGCAAAGTGAATGAATTCATTGACGCTATTCAGCGCATCATTGCTCTGTACTTTCTCTTTTAAGAAGTACTCTACCGCTTTTACATCGTGGTTAGTGGTGCGCTCAATGTCTTTAATGCGCTGCGCATCATCCTCATTAAAGTCTGCAACGATACTATCCAGTAGGCTATTCGCCGCGTCATCAAACTGAGGAACCTCAACAATGGCAGGATGATTCGATAATGCCTGAAGCCAGCGAACTTCCACTTCCACACGATACTTCAAAAGACCGTATTCACTGAAGATTGAGCGTAGTTCTGTGGTTTTATTACCATATCGACCATCAACAGGTGAGATGGCAGTTAAAGCAGACAGTTCCATTAAGGTGTCCCCGTTTTAAAAAGTTTGATTGATAGTTTTAAGTGTATTTTCTGCAGAATTCAGAATTTTGTTGCGCTGAAAGATAATGTTTCGGCGCTTTCCACCCAGCTGTCGCCACAGCACCGCTGAGCGAATGCCCGCCAGCAACAGCGCTCTGACTTTGTCTTGCACCGATTGCTGCTTCAGTGCAGCTGGATCGCCAGCCACCTGGATTTTATGAGTGAGTGGACTGATGTTATCTTTGTAAATGCTGGCCAGGTTTGACACCATCTGACCTTCAAATAACGACATCATGCTGGTCTGACGCTTGATATTGTCGATGCGTTGGCCAATCTCAGCTAGCTTACCATCACTGCCGCTTAACTTGCGTTCCAGAGTCAGCAAGCTTGCTACGTAGCGTGTTATTTCTTGATCTTTACCGGCTTTGTCGCTCAGCTGTGACACCATAACTTCAAACCCGAATTTCAGATTCTTCAACGCGCCATAGACATCCAGTGTTGAATCCGGGTCCGTTTTTACGATTGAGCTTAGTGTCGCTTCATAAGCGTCGTCGGAGTAGGGCTTACCTCGGGCAATAGCTTTTACCAGATACGCGGCCTGGCAAACGCCAGCCAATGCCAATTGGGCTTCGTCAAATCTATTCATTAACGTATATAGCTCTCGATAATACCGCCGCCTAAACAAACTTCATTGGCGTAGAATACCGCTGATTGACCTGGGGTGACGGCTTTTTGTGGTTGGTCAAAAATGACCTGACACTGGCCATTTTCCGCCATGCTGATTTGGCAATCAATATCCTGTTGGCGATAACGGGTTTTAACTGTGCAACGAAGTGTTTCACCTGGTGCTACAGGTGCTTTACGCGCTACCCAGTCCAGTTGCTTGGCAATTAAACCGTCAGAAAACAGGCGAGGGTGGTTGGCGCCCTGACCAACGATAAGAATGTTGTTGGCCACGTCTTTATCCACCACATACCAAGGCTCGTCACCGTGATTTTTAGTGCCGCCAATGTGCAAGCCTTTGCGTTGGCCCAAGGTGTGATACATCAAGCCGTCGTGCTCGCCAATATCTTCGCCTTCGGCGGTTTTAATAACCCCCGGTTGCGCCGGCAAAAACTTGCTCAAAAAGTCTTTGAATTTACGCTCACCGATAAAACAAATACCGGTGCTGTCTTTTTTGTCGTGGGTGATCAATCCTTGCTCTTTGGCAATCTCGCGTACCACTGACTTTTCAATATGTCCGATGGGGAATAGAGTTTGTGCCACGTGATCACTGCCCAAAGTGTAGAGAAAGTAGCTTTGGTCTTTATTGTCGTCCAGGCCTCGCAGCATCTGCCAGCCATCATCCGCTTTACGACGTTGCACATAGTGGCCGGTGGCGATGTAATCGGCACCCAGCTCTTCGGCAGCAAATTCAAGGAAGGCCTTAAATTTGATTTCCTTGTTACACATAATATCGGGATTCGGAGTGCGGCCCGCTTTGTATTCCGCCAGGAAATACTCAAATACATTGTCCCAATATTCGGCGGCAAAGTTGATGGTGTGTAGTTCAATGCCTAGTCTATCCGCTACCTGCTGCGCATCTTGCAGGTCTTCTGCGGCGGCACAATATTCGTCGTTGTCGTCTTCTTCCCAGTTTTTCATAAACAAACCTTCCACCTGGAAGCCTTGTTCTTTCAATAAATAAGCGGAAACAGAAGAATCCACACCACCAGACATACCCACAATAACTTTGGTTTGTTCTGGGGTGATTTCTTCACCATATTGGCTGATTGCCTTGGGATCAAAATTCGACATCACGACTTGGTTTGTACCTCAATAAATTCGGGCCTTGTAGAATGGGGCGCGATTCTATCAAATTAAAGAGGGAGATTCATTCCAAAAGCGTCTAAAACAGAACAAAATTTTGAATCAGATTAGTTGTGCATCTGGCGTGCATTTTTGTATGGAATGGAGATGAAAAAAAGTTTACCCTTGTCCAGCTTAAAATCAGTGTAATGTGAAGTAATTACACTAATGCTTTTAGTATTAATACCTTTTCTGGTTTCCCTCTAGAACCCGGAAAACAAGGATGTTTACATGAAAAAACTACTATCCGGTATCCTGCTGCTGTGCCTTTTACAAGCCTGTAATTCGAATGAGCCTGAAGCACAGAATCCACTGATTTTTTCCGAAACTAATCCCAGCATATTTATTGATAATATTGGATTTGTTAATGATGTTTCTGGTGGTTCTGGCTCAGGCGCATTGAGTTGGTCGTCTTCTGATACTGATATCGCTACTGTGGATAGCATGAGTGGGGTGGTTACACCAAAAGACAACGGCTCTGTTGTCATTACTGTAACCAAAGAGGCTGATGAGAATTTTTTGCCGGTAACTGCATCATATCAATTAACAATCGAAAAATATCAGCGGGAGGCGATTGCTTTTCGCGTTGCAGAATTGCTGCTACCTGTAACAGGGCCTACAGTTGAAAACCCAATACTGGGAATACCAGAGGATGGTCTGGATACCTTAAATGTCGAATTCAGCTCTAGTGATACAGAGGTTGCTGAGGTTGGTGTTGAGAGCGGTGAAGTCACCATCGTCTCAAAAGGTGATACCGTCATTTCTGCTTTCATTCCAGAGAGTCATTTATTTTACCAAACAACAATCAGTTATGACTTATCAGTTAGAGCATTCATTGAGAATGTTCAGGTGGATATGAGTCAGGATTGGGTAAGAGTTAATTGGGAAACCATTGATACGCCAGTAGCCTTAATCCTTGCAAACAGCGCAAATTGCAGCCAGGCTGCCATAACAACCTGTGTCAACGCCGTTTCTACGTCCCTAAATGCTGACTCTCCTCAATCTTTGAGTTTTTCGAATTATGATATAGATGCGGAGCTATTCATCACCATAGAAACCGACAGCTATAGCTCAACTGCGATGTTGGTGGAAAAACAAGAACCCCCCTTTAAACAGCGAAAAGGCGGAAGGTTTGTTAACTTTAACAATGAACTCTTATTCATAGGCGGCTTTCAAGACGACACGCATTTGACAGATGGACTTGGCTTTCAATGGTTTAATGATGTGTGGTCCAGCGCCGATGGCGTCAACTGGACATTAAAGACTGCCAACGCTGCTTTTACACCAAGAAGTAATTTCCAATTAGTCGCATATCAAGGGCACTTGTACCTGATAGGGGGTGAGGAAGGTTTTGGTAACGGAGGTGGGTTTTATTACAAAGCGGATGTCTGGCGCTCCTCTGATGGCATCAATTGGGAATTACTCAATGGTTTCGCGCCTTTTTATGGTGGAACTACAGGGGAAGCTATTGTCTTTAATGACAAGATATTTGTTATAGGAGGTGGCGCTTTTTACCGCTCAGCTATCTTGTACAGTAGCACTGATGGCGTTAGTTGGACTATTGAAAATGATTCGCCGCCTTTTGACAATATTGAGGAGCATGAGTTATTTGTTTGGAATGAAAAACTCTTTTTGATTGGCGGCTTCAGCTCTCCTGGCAGCGACAACCCCAATAAAAGCATTTACTCTACTGCTGACGGAAAATCATGGCAGAAAGAGGGACAATTGCCGGAAAACCTCACCTTTTTAAAAACGACAGTAGTGCCATATGGCGACGAATTACTGATGATTGGTGGTGTCAGAGCGATTCTTTGGGGCGCTCACAACAGCGTCTATCGCTCAACTGATGGGGTTGATTGGTCACTGGTAACTTCAGACGCCATTGTCGATCTTGGGTACGACCATGAGGTGTTCAAACTCAACGATAAGTTATCCATCTATGCTTTTGAGGAACAGACACTACCTTGGTTTTCTGACGATGGTGCGCAGTGGTATTTAAACAGTCACTTAAGCATTACTTGGCAGCTAAAATAGCAGAAAGTCGGTACCTTAGCCGCAGGCTCTACTTCATCAGGCGTACAGGGCATCTAAATGATGTTCCTGTCTAATTTTGTCTGAACCAGAAATTGCGCAGAACAAATTATAGGTGTTAAGGCCAGTGCCTTTCAATAGCGGCCTGGGCCTGTGCTAATTCGATCCCAGTATATTTGTGATAAAGTTTGATAGCTTTTTTCTTATCCTCTTTGGCAATTGCGTCTGCAAAATTTTCAGGAAGTGCGTCCAGTAGCTCTTTTTTGAAATCAAAATCGATACCCAAATGCTGAATAATGGCTCGAAGCATGAATTGCATCTCCAATAGATCTTGGCCCTTCTCATGGCTTTTATTGAAAAACATGATTTTCGTCCTCTCGTCGGTCAATTTTCGTGTTGAAACTTTATCAGCCAATAAACAACATTAGTAGACGGTTGGAGTGACCTCAATTAATGATGCCTTGCTCGCTTTTATCATCCCTCACAAGGATAAAACACGATTTAAATTGGCGATTTTTATCTGCTGGTAGTTTGCTTGATTGACACTAAGTGCCACATCAAGCACTGAATCATCGCCCTCCAATAGCTGACCTTGCTTGTCTACAGTTCTGGAAATGGGTATGCGATAGGAAACCAATAATACGCCTTTATCTTTCGGCACGGCTTGGTCTTCGCCAAGTGTGATTTGATTAATTTTTCCTTGATCAGACAAAAAGAGATAACCATGTAGCCGCGCATAAGCGCCGTCTGTGGCGGGTGGTTGGCCGTATACCTTAGCGCCAGCGTATTGCTTCAATCTCCAGACGAAATCGTCGCAAGAGCTAACACAATTTTGATCGGTTATTAGTTTCAATTGGGAATAGGAGATCGGATACTGTGCCGACTTAATTAGTGCTATTTTACACATGTCGGAGGCGCGACAAAAATCCCCTCTGGCAGGCAAGAAGTTCAGAGCATTTTCCTCACTTAAAGTTAAACTTTTATACCAATTTTCCGCTTTTTTACTGTAATAAAATGCATTTTCTCTGATGTCAGGAATCTGCAAATATTGGAGGTTTTTATATTGAACTCTATTGTCGTAAAAACCGCTTTTGGTTAACGCTGCGAGCCACGGCGTAACTTCACTGCCTCCGCCGTTGCCTTGCAGGTCTATCACCAGTTCTTTTAGAGGCTCCTCATTGAGTAATGATTTTATCTGATTAATATCACTGCACATCCCTTCACTATGAGGATTTACGCAGTAGATATCAGAGTAGGCTGCCCCCCATTTGCCAAAACGTTGGATTTTAATCACATTTTTTTCAGGTAAGACAAAGAGACAAACCTGCTGGCTTTCATAACTCAAGTATTTGTTTAATTGCGGATAGGTGTTTGAGCAGTCGTTGAAGTTTTGTTTTGAGGGAATAGCTGAGTTGATTTGCATTGCGATTGCTTGACTACCATCAGTAAACTTTATTGCAATTTTTTCCCTGTATTCCTCGAAGAAATAACCAACACCGACATAACGCACGAATCTGGCAAGGCAGCCTTGTTTGTGAGCATCGTTACAATAAAAATTATAAAATTGGTCAAATAAATCTTGGACTGCAAAGCCTGCAATAGATTGGACACTTTTCTTTGAATCAACAGCGAAAAAGTCTACCTCTGGCCACGTGTAACCCATTTTGTACTTTGGCCATCGATTCTTTTTGGTTACATGAGTGCTGATAGCGTCCTGCACTAATACAAATGAGTGACGGTTGATAATGCCAAAGTGCACATGGCTCAAAGCCTGGTAAAATTCATTCCAATTTTTTGCTTTTACAATGTTTTGTGAGCTTGCTGTTCGGAACGTTGCCCAATCTACGTCGCGGGTTTTATTTCTCACTTCATAAGTCATGGCATCAATTTCTTCAATACCGTCAAACAGTTTTTGGGCTATCTCTTGTCGAAGAGATTCATTTGGGAATTCCATGCTGAGTTCAGCTTGAGCATTTATTGCTAAACATACAAACAAAGTTAGCATCAGCCTTATCATTCCATGGATTTCCTTTTTTGGTTTGGGGTGATGTGAATCTTTTATCCCTTAAATCCTAAACCATTATTTCATGGAATATTATCAGCGCAGGCCAGGTACATTGCAGCCTTTATAGCAATATCAGATTTGGGGATTGGTACCGATATACCGGATGAACCAATGGGGGTAACGGTAATTTGATTAGTATTATTGCTCATTAACGCATCGAGAATTTGTGTGACTTCGTCGGCTTTGAGTAGGGTTGAAGTCCACGGGGGAGCTGTATTGAACGGACTAATTGGCTTACCGTTAAAGCTTACATCGACAAAATGTTCGCTATCTGATTTTGAGTTTCTGTTCCTGAATCTGACAGTTATATTTAAAAGGTGGGTTTTGGTCGGGATTCCGATATGGTCTGGTGCGTTGTGATAATCAGACTCGGAACCCCAAAAACCAAACTGAAAACTAATCGAAACATTATCAGTCTCGTTAAACTCAGTGGTTATATCGTTGCCAAGCCAACAAAGACTTTCTCTGTCGTTGTAGTAGGAATCCCAGGTGTTCTCGTCGCTAATGGTTCTCCCAACTCCTGAACTGAATGCAAACCCTGAATAAACAGTGACGAAGAGCATTACTAGCTTGCTTACAGACATACACAGACCATATCTATATTTGGTAAGAAAAAGTTACATCAGGAACGATTATATGTCCATATACATTCACGCCATCCATGGTGATTAAACAATACCTACAAAGAAACTTCCTGATATTTGCCATTCTCAATCCCATCAATGGTCCAGTTACCAACGCGATAGCGGATCAGGCGCAAGGTGGGGGAGCCCACATGAGCCGTCATGCGGCGTACCTGTCGGTTGCGACCTTCGGTAATGGTAATGCTCAACCAGCTGGTAGGTATGGATTGTCGCTCTCTGATGGGCGGATTGCGTGGCCAGATGTCTGGCTCATCCATTAACATCACTTTGGCTGGTGCGGTCATTCCATCTTTTAATTCCACGCCGTCGCATAACGCTTTTATACTTCCCTCATCGGGAATGCCTTCCACTTGTGCCCAGTAGGTTTTCGAGGTTTTGTGTTTTGGGGAGGCTAGTTTATTTTGCAGCTTGCCATTATTGGTGAGCACCAACAGGCCCTCACTGTCTCTGTCTAATCTTCCGGCGGCATACACATCAGGCACCGGGATATAGTCCTTCAATGTTTGGCGGTTGTCACCGTCAGTAAATTGCGACAACACATCAAAAGGTTTATTGAACAAAATAACGCGGGTTTGCTCCGGTGTTTTGGATTTTTTGTTGATGGCGGATTTGTGACGAGTGGGTTTGTGGCGTTTCATCTGCTGGCAAATTAATAAAAATTTAAGTTTTCCGCTTAATTATAGGGCTTACGCGGTTGTAATTACACAATTTAGCCGTATATCATCTTGCACGACATTCAGAGTGGGTTGACCTTTGCGGTAATGAGCAGCAAAAGTCAGCAGACTTTGAGGCATAAACCACGAGATAAACTGGCCTTCTGGCTAATTTCATCTATGTTTATGTTCTGGATTTTCCCTGATCGTATTTTTGTCAGTTGAGTTAAGTTTTTAACTGAACTGCGTTCGACTAATTTTCGGTTTTTACCGACAGTATCGAGGTTTAACATGGCATCTAAGTCAAAGATTATCTATACCAAAACGGACGAGGCCCCCGCGCTCGCCACTTATTCTCTGCTTCCCATAATTCGTTCTTTCGCTGGTGCGGCAGATATCGATGTGGAGTTGAGTGACATTTCATTGGCGGGTCGCATATTGGCTAACTTCCCTGATTACCTGTCTGAAGAGCAACGTGTACCCGATGCGTTGGCTGAACTGGGTGATCTGACTCAAGAGCCAGATACCAACATCATTAAATTGCCAAATATCAGTGCTTCAATCCCGCAATTACGCGCAGCCATCAAAGAGTTGAACGAAAAGGGCTATGCCGTTCCGGAATTCCCGGAAGAGCCAAAAGACGAAAAAGAAGCTGACATCAAAGCGCGTTACTCAAAAGTATTGGGCTCAGCGGTAAACCCGGTATTGCGTGAAGGTAACTCTGACCGCCGCGCGCCTAAAGCGGTTAAAAACTATGCCCGCAAGCATCCGCATTCCATGGGTGCATGGAGTCAGGCTTCTCGCTCTCACGTTGCCCACATGCGTGGCGGTGATTTTTACTCCAGTGAAAAATCCACCACCATTCAAAAAGAAGGCCACGTGCGCATTGAGTTCACCGACAAAAACGGTGAAGTAACCGTATTAAAACCGCGTATCGACCTTGAAAAAGGTGAAGTAATCGACGGTATGTTTATGAGCAAAAACGCACTGTGCAAATTCTTCGAAGAGCAAATCGAAGACGCACGTGAAACTGGCGTATTGTTCTCCTTGCACGTAAAAGCCACCATGATGAAGGTGTCTCACCCCATCGTATTCGGCCACTGTGTAAAAGTATTCTACAAAGACTTGTTCGAAAAACACGGTAAACTGTTTGAAGAGCTTGGCGTGAATCCAAACAACGGTTTGGGCAGCGTTTACGATAAGATTGCAGGATTGCCTGAATCTCAGCGTTCAGAAATTCAGGCTGATATCAACGCCTGTTACCGCACCCGTCCTGCCATGGCGATGGTAAATTCAGACAAGGGTATTTCCAACCTGCACGTACCAAGTGACGTTATCGTTGATGCTTCTATGCCTGCCATGATCCGTAACTCTGGCCAAATGTGGGGACCAGACGGACAAGCGGCTGATACCAAAGCAGTAATTCCAGAAAGTACTTATGCAACTATTTATCAGGAAGTGATTAACTTCTGTAAAACCCACGGTGCTTTCGATCCTACCACTATGGGTAGCGTACCAAACGTAGGTTTGATGGCGAAAAAAGCTGAAGAGTACGGTTCGCACGACAAGACTTTTGAAATGTTTGCCGATGGTACTATGCGTATTATCGATCAAGACGACAACGTTCTGATCGAGCATGAAGTGGAAGAAGGCGATATCTGGCGTATGTGCCAGACTAAAGATGAGCCAATTCGCGATTGGGTGAAACTGGCTGTAACCCGCTCTCGCCAGTCTGATACACCAGCAATCTTCTGGTTAGATGACGAACGCGCTCACGATTCTCAACTTATCCTGAAAGTGAATGAGTACCTGAAAGACCACGACATCGAAGGTCTGGATATTACCATTCGCTCTCCTGTTCGCGCCATTCGTTACAGCATGGAGCGCGCTATTCGCGGTCTGGATACCATTTCTGTAACCGGTAACGTACTGCGTGATTACCTGACGGATTTGTTCCCGATTCTTGAGCTGGGTACCAGTGCCAAGATGTTGTCTATCGTACCTCTGATGGCCGGCGGTGGTCTGTTTGAAACGGGCGCGGGTGGTTCTGCACCTAAGCATATTCAGCAGTTTATCGAGGAAGGTCACTTGCGTTGGGATTCTTTAGGTGAATTCCTGGCACTAGCTGTATCGTTGGAAGACCTGGCCATCAAGAATGACAACAAAAAGGCGCAATTGCTGGCAAATGCCCTTGACGCCGCAACTGAGAAGTTGTTGAACAATGGCAAGTCTCCACTGCGCAAAGCGGGTCAGCTGGACAACCGTGGCAGCCACTTCTACCTGGCCAAATACTGGGCTGAAGAGCTGGCAGCGCAAAGTGACGATGCTGAATTAGCGGGTAAGTTTGCTCCATTGGCAAAGGTATTGGCTGAAAGCGAAGATAAAATCGTTGCAGAAATCGATGCCACTCAGTCTAAAGAAACCGACATTGGCGGTTACTATATGATGGACGACGCAAAAACCTCGAAAGCAATGTGCCCAAGCGACACATTGAACCAAGCGTTAGCGGCTTATCAGTAAGCGCAACCTCAAATAAAAACAAAGCCCGGTGAACTATAAGTTCACCGGGCTTTTTTTATTCTGAGATAATTGGCTTGTTAAGCTTAATGAGTAGCACAAACACAAAAAGCGAATACTGTGATTCGCTTAGTGACTTAACTTGTTTAAGCGATGTTATCTTTCGGCTTCTAGCTCGAAGGTGATGTTCTCAGCATGAAGGCCTTTGGGACCATTCTCTACTTCGAAATTCACTTCTTGTCCGGCTTTGAGTGTGCGATAACCGTCCATCTGAATGGTGGAGTAGTGTGCAAAAATATCTTCGCCGCCACCGTCTGGTACGATGAAACCAAAACCTTTTGCATTATTGAACCATTTAACTTTACCAACAGCCATACTTCTGATTCCTAAGTTTTCCTTGAACTGAACTTTTATTGCCCCCACTATCTATTATGTGATGTGGGATGTTTTTATTATTTGTAACAAACTGTAGATTTTTTGACCTGAGTGTGTCAAGCCCAAATTCACATTAAATTAATCCAAACGTTAAACCTATTCGATTGTTAGAGTCTATTCTATAGTTATGAGTAAGCAGGACATTATTAATTCAGGTCACGAGAAACAACTGGAAGCGGTGAAAAAGAAGGTTCAGCCGCCCCCGATGTTTAAGGTGATGCTGAACAACGATGATTACACACCGATGGACTTTGTGGTGGAAGTCCTGATGCAATTTTTTAATCTGGATGCTGAAAAAGCTAATCAGATTATGTTGACCGTGCACTACAGAGGTAAAGCAGTGTGCGGAATTTACACCGCTGATGTCGCCGAAACTAAAGTGATGCAAGTCAATCAGTATGCGCGTAAGCACCAGCACCCATTGCTATGTTCAATGGAACAGGCGTAGTTGTATAAGGGGAATGTATGTTAAATAAAGATCTAGAACGAACCCTGAATGAAGCGTTTATCTTTGCCAGAGAGCATAAACACGAGTTTATGACGGTAGAGCACTTGCTACTGGCACTGCTGGATAACCCTTCAGCGAAAGAGGCTCTCAATGCCTGTGGCGCCGACATTGAAGCTATTCGAGCTGAACTCACTACCTTTGTAAAAGAAACCACGCCTATTATTCTCGATGAGGAAGGTGTTGAGAGAGAAACTCAGCCCACACTGGGTTTCCAAAGAGTTTTACAGCGGGCCGTTTTTCACGTGCAATCTTCCGGTAAAGAAGAAGTCACAGGGGCCAATGTTCTGGTGGCGATATTCAGCGAGCAAGAATCCCAGGCGGTGTATATCCTGAAAAAAGCCGATGTCACCCGCCTTGATGTGGTTAACTTTATTTCTCATGGCATTAGCCGCAACGAAGATGAAGCAAGTAATAATGAATCTGAAGACGGAGAAGAAGGCGGCGAAGGCGAAGAAAGCCAATCGCTGCTGTCTAAATACTCTACTAACCTGAACGCCTTGGCCAAAGATGGCAAAATTGACCCGCTTATTGGTCGCGATGATGAAGTGGAACGAACGATTCAGGTATTGTGCCGTCGCCGTAAAAATAATCCGCTGTTAGTAGGTGAGGCCGGGGTAGGTAAAACGGCTATCGCTGAAGGTTTGGCCTTCAGGATCGTTGAGGAAAACGTGCCGGATGTCATTGCTTCTGCCACCATCTATTCGTTGGATTTAGGCGGCTTGTTAGCCGGTACCAAATACCGTGGTGATTTCGAAAAGCGCCTGAAAGGCATTTTGAAAGAACTGCAGCAAGACCCTGATGCCATCCTGTTTATTGATGAAATCCATACCATTATCGGTGCCGGTGCGGCTTCCGGTGGTGTCATGGATGCCTCTAACTTGTTAAAGCCTAAACTGTCCAGTGGTGAACTACGCTGTGTAGGTTCCACTACGTATCAGGAATACCAAGGTATTTTCGAAAAAGACCGAGCCCTTGCCCGTCGTTTCCAGAAAATCGATATTACTGAACCTAGCGTCTCTGATACCACCAAGATTTTGATGGGGTTAAAATCTCGGTACGAGAAGCACCATAGTATTCGCTACACCAACAAAGCCTTGCAGGCGGCTGCGGAGCTATCTGCGAAGTACATCAATGAGCGTCATTTGCCAGATAAGGCCATAGACGTCATCGATGAGGCCGGAGCCAGTCAGCGCCTGTTACCCGCCTCAAGGCGCAAGAAGACCATCGGTGTGCCAGATATCGAGCATATCATATCCAAGATCGCTCGCATCCCTGAGAAGTCCGTATCGGCTTCTGACAAGGATGTACTCAAAAACTTGGGTCGCAACCTTAAGATGGTGGTGTTTGGTCAGGACAAAGCCATAGATACCCTTACAGACGCCATACGCTTATCACGCAGTGGCTTGGGTAATGAGAAAAAACCCATTGGTTGTTTCTTGTTTGCCGGTCCCACCGGGGTGGGTAAAACCGAAGTGACTCAGCAATTGAGCAATGTTATGGGGGTTGAGCTGGTGCGCTTTGATATGTCGGAATACATGGAGCGTCACGCGGTAAGTCGATTGATTGGTGCACCTCCGGGTTACGTTGGCTTTGATCAAGGTGGTTTGTTAACCGACGCCGTGATCAAAAACCCTTATTCAGTGGTACTGTTGGATGAAATTGAAAAAGCCCACAGCGACATCTACAACATTCTGTTGCAGGTAATGGATCATGGTACGTTAACCGACAATAACGGCCGTAAGGTGGATTTCCGTAACGTGGTATTGGTAATGACTACCAACGCTGGTGTACAGGAGACTACACGCAAGTCTATCGGCTTCCAGCAGCAAGATCACAGCCACGACGCCATGTCGGAAATCAATCGTACTTTCTCGCCTGAATTCCGCAATCGTCTGGATGCGACTGTATGGTTTAATCACCTGGATGAAGAAGTCATCCTGCAAGTTGTCGACAAATTTATTGTTGAACTACAAGCGCAGTTGGATTCCAAAGGCGTTTCCCTGGAAGTGTCGCAGGCTGCTCGCAAGTGGTTGGCGGATAAAGGCTACGATAAAGCGATGGGTGCCAGACCTATGGCCCGTGTAATGCAGGAAGATGTCAAGAAACAGCTTGCCAACGAGCTATTGTTCGGTGACTTAGTGGATGGTGGTGTTGCCAAAATTGGCATCAAAGCCGATAAGCTCAACTTTACTTACGAGAAAGTGAAAAAGAACAGTAAAGCCGAGCACTAATTGGCATAGGTTCTTAGATAATAAAAAAGGTGCGTTACGCACCTTTCTTATTGCCCTTGTTTCAGGGCAAAATCTTGTCAGGGAAAAGCCCTGTAATAACGAAGATTATCTGGCGCGGTAGATGATGCGGCCTTTTGTCAAATCATAAGGCGTCATTTCAACAGTAACCTTGTCACCCGTTAAGATACGGATGTAGTTTTTACGCATCTTGCCAGAGATGTGTGCTGTCACAACGTGACCATTTTCAAGTTCTACACGGAACATAGTGTTGGGAAGGGTTTCCAGAATGGTACCTTCCATTTCGATACAATCTTCTTTTGCCATCTATAAAAATCTAACCTCGGATAATAATACTGGTACCAATCAGTGATGCTGTGTTTATAAAGCTGTCACTTGTAACAATTTATTGGTATTACGCAAATGCGGCGTGGATTTTGCCCAAATAGTGTTCGACTGTAAAGGGCTGAGAGCAAATTATTTGCTTATTAGTTGCCATCCGTCCTTGAAATGGCGCTCATGAGGCAAAAATTTGGACTTATAGTTCATTTTCTGGCAATCATCGATTTGGTATCCCAGATACACATAAACCTTTTGCCATTGGTAGGCCCTGTCAATTTGGGTCAAAATCGCAAACGTACCCAGTGAGCGATGCGCATAGTCAGGGTGGAAAAAAGTATACAGTGCCGACAGTGCACCTTCGAACTCATCGGTAACGGCCACCATGATCAACTGACCATCTTCATAAAACTCGAAAAACAGCGGATGTGACCAACTGCTAAACAAAAATTGAAAATACTGTTCTTTGTTGGCGGGATACATGGAGCCTTCGCTGTGGCGGGTATTAATGTATTGCTCATAAAGCTGATAGTAGGCGTCTTTGTGTTCCCGGCTAATTTGTACCTGCACGTTTTTGTTGCGGGCTAACACCCGTTTCTGGCTACGGCTGGGTTTGAATTTGATCACCGGAACACGAATAGATTGACAAGCGCCACAAGCGGGGCAATTGGGACGATAAATCTGCTCGCCACTGCGACGGAAGCCATGAGCCAACATCACTTCGTATTGGGCTTTTAGATCAGGATCCTGATAGCCGGCAAACACCAATAAACGTTCTTTTTCGTCAGGCAGGTAGCTGCACTCAAAGGTGCCGGTGATGCCAAATTTCATCAGCCTACCGCAGCGAGTGCTGAATTACAGACATCCAGATCCTGTCGCCACAGTCCTTTGGGGTAGTCTCGGGCAATTTCATCTTGCAATTGGACAAGAAAATCTTTGCGGGAAATTGAAATCGCGCCTAGTGAGCTTAAATGGTCGGTTTGCATCTGGCAGTCGATAAAACGACAGCCGAAATGCTTCATGTACTGTACCAGATGATAAAACGCCAGTTTTGAGGCATTACTGCGTTTGTGGAACATGGATTCGCCACAGAACACGTTACCAATGCCAATACCATACAGGCCGCCCACCAGTTCGCGGCCTTCCCACACTTCGATTGAATGGGCAAAGCCCGCCTGGTGCAGGCGCACATAAGCTTGCTGCATGTCTTCTGTTATCCAGGTGCCCTTGTCGTCCCGAGGAATGGAAGCACACACTTTGATGACATCGGCAAAGGCCTTGTTCTTGGTCACGCGGTAAGGATGTTTTTTCAGGAATTTGCGAAAACTTTTAGATATCTGGTAGTCGTCCAGATAGAGAATGCCACGAGGGTCGGGTGACCACCAGAGCAGGGGTTCACCTTCACTAAACCAAGGGAAGATGCCATTTTCATAAGCGCGCAACAACCTTTCAACAGACAGATCGCCACCAAAGGCCAACAGACCATTGGGTTCCTCCAGCGCCAATTCTGGCGGAGGGAAGTTAACTGCGTCGTCGAGACGAAATAGCTGGATGCTCATTCTCAGTATTTTCTCGGTTTGTGACCGATGGTCAGCGATTGGTTTATTGCTATGATTTTATGCTACAAACGCGCAGGCCTCAAGAACTGAGGCCTATGATCGGCGTTCTTAATGAAGAGAATTTACAGTGTATTCAAAATGGTGTTTAAATTCTCTCCACATAAGACTTTAAGCTCTTTGTCGTTTGCCAAATTTTTATGGTTAAGACTGAGTATCGCCCTGTTTTGTAGCGCGATACTTGTTAGCGTCTCCACATTGCCAAGCTGGCAATGCACCTTAAACAAATTGATTAGCGTATTTAACCGAAGTGGGTCCACTTGATAGGCTTTTTCCAAAACGTTTAAGCTTTCTTCAAACTGATTGGTTTTAAGTAATGCATAGCCTTTGTATTCCAAGGCTTCGGCATTATCAGGCATTATTGATAATGCTTTATCATAGGCAATTATTGCCTGTTCAAAGTCTTTGTCGAACCGATGTGCAACACCTTCCTGAACATGCTTGTTGGCTTGTGCTTTAAGCTCATCTTTAGCAATTGAACGCAAAAAAGACTGGCTGACATCAGTACTGGCAATTACGTCCTGATTAAATAGACTTTTGGCAGCGCTGATGTCACCTACGACATATTCCAAAATGGCTCTATTGTGGTTTAGTTTTTCTAATGTTGGGTACGATTCTGGCACATTTTCAACACTGGCGGCATCAAGGTATAGCTGTCTTGACTGGTGATAGTCTCCTTTGGAAAAGGCGATCCAGCCAGCAGCATTGAGAGAATCTATTTTCTGAGTGGGTGAGTTGCTCTGGGCGATAGACTGTTGAATAAGCCGGGTTGCCTCTTCATAACGCTGAGCCATGTAGGCTTCTCTGGCATTTTGATAATAATAATTGAATGAACGCAGAGGTTCAGTCTCCTCGCCATCGGCCACCATTTGTTGTATTGCAAATCCTGGCAAGCTAACAATTAGCAGTATCATCAATAGTCTGAACATGCTCAAAACCCTCCGTACTGTGTATTGTCCTTGGATTTCTCCAGGATTAGCTCTCTTTTTAAATTACTAATTTCAAAGTTTTTTAGTTGGATGATATTTTTTTGTTTTCCCACTGTGTTATTTTCAAACTCCAATAAGGCATTATTGGACAGAAAAATCGAGCCCCTCCCTGACTCGTCTAATGTTGCCCGTTCATTACTTACATAGACCGGAGTTTCCTCAGGGTGATAGGGCCGCACTGCTATCGCAATTTTACTGGAAGGGCTGAAATAGAGATAGGCAACGCTTGGAATAAACAGAGCCGCAGAAACGGCAATAAAGGTTCCAGCCAAGATTAGTTGTGTTCTAACGTAGATTGCCTTTTTGTCAGCGGGTAGTGTCGTTGATTTTTCTATTTTGGTTTGTGTGCCAGTTATTACCGAGTAGCACATAAACAACCAAATCGCAGCAACACCTGGAACACCGTATTGAAAAAAGGTTGAGATCGCCTGGAGCGTCTCAGGGGTAAATTCGATCATGGGACATTAACCTTGTATTCGCCTGCATGGATGTTTAAGGATAATGTAGGAAGGGTAAAAAATTCCAGTTTTTTATTGTGAACAGTCGAGGGCCGATGTTTAGGTGATTGTGGCGTTTCGGGGGCGAAACGCCACGGTCTTGTATTATTAATCGTTCAGCGCATCCAGATACTTTTCAGCATCCAGCGCAGCCATGCAGCCAGTACCTGCAGAGGTGATAGCCTGGCGATAAATGTGATCGCTCACGTCACCAGCAGCGAATACGCCTGGGATACTGGTTTGTGTAGCGTTGCCCTCTAATCCACTGTTTACTTTCAAGTAGCCGTTTTCCATATTTAACTGGCCTTCGAATAAGCTGGTGTTAGGCTGATGGCCAATAGCCACGAATAATCCCATGATATCCAGCTCTTCAGTGCCATCAGATTGCGTATCTTTAATGCGCACGCCCGTTACACCCATGTCATTGCCTAGTACTTCGTCCAGGGTTTTGTTCAGGTGGAGAGTAACGTTACCGTTTTCTGCTTTATCCAGCAGACGTTGCGTTAATATTTTTTCCGCGCGGAAAGTGTCTCTGCGGTGGATAACATGTACTTCTGAACAAATGTTAGAAAGATATAGCGCTTCTTCAACCGCAGTGTTACCACCACCAATTACCGCCACTTTCTGATTTTTATAAAAGAAACCATCGCAAGTAGCACAAGCCGACACACCTTTACCCATAAAGGCTTGTTCACTTTCCATACCCAGGTACTTGGCAGAGGCACCTGTACAGATAATTAACGCATCACAGGTGTATTCACCCACATCACCTTTCAGACGGAAAGGGCGCTGCGTTAAGTCAGCTTTATTGATGTGATCGAAAATAATTTCGGTGTCGAACTTTTCAGCGTGCTTTTGCATTCTCACCATTAAATCCGGACCTTGCAGACCTTCTGGATCGCCTGGCCAGTTTTCTACTTCAGTGGTGGTGGTAAGCTGGCCACCTTGCTGGATACCGGTGATCAGTACCGGGTTCAGGTTAGCTCTGGCAGCGTAAACAGCGGCAGTATAGCCCGCAGGGCCTGAGCCCAAAATCAACAGTTTTACATGTCTGGCTTCTGACATTATCTTCTCCTGGAATTAACGGATGGCCGTATTCATGTTCTTTACGGCGATCTGGATATTTTGAGTCGATGTTGGGTTGAATCAGAGCAAATCAAGTGGCGGTGCTCAATTCGATGCAACATTTATTGCATGGAGTTTAAAACTTCTCAGTTATTCCGCAAATGACAAAAATCGTTACAAGCAATCAGATAAAGTGATTAATAATTTTTGGCAGGAATACCGATATAAAGTTAGTATTAGTAGTGTATTGAGTTTTTTTTAAGCGCCACTATTTAAGTACATGTGGCGTTAAATAAATGGTAAAGAGGTAGTTTCCATGGCGCAAGGTATCGGAGCCATTCTCCGAGATGGTCAGGAATACATGAAGGTCTGGCCAAGGCAGAAACAGCTGTTTTCACTGTTCCCCGATGGTAAAATTGTGGTGGCAACGGAATTTGCCATCAAAGTCATGCCACCTGCTGCTGTTGTCGCTGCTGCATCATTGATCAATATTCACGGTGCTGAATATGCGCCACAAGCTATCGCTATTGCCGCCTTTTTTATCAGCTTACCCCTACAAGGTTTGATGTGGCTTGGACATCGCTCTAAGCAAAACTTACCGCCAGCTATCCGCAGTTGGTATCAGGAAATTCATAGCAAAATGCGTCAGCAAGGCTGCCAGTTGCAGTCGGCGAAGTCACGTCCGCGCTACAAAGAACTGGCTCAGCTACTGAAAACCGCATTCGACGAGCTGGACAAGGTGTTTACTCGCCAACTGTTTTAGCGCCACCTTAAATTGACTATTTGGTTAAAAAAAGGCAGTTTATGCTGCGTAAACTCGACAGTACGGCACTTTCGCATTACCCTTAAGCAATACTATTTTACGATTTAATAAAGTCGATTCGGACCCCTAAATGAACAAACACTTTATTACAGCACAGTCGTTGCTGGAAGATTCGTTCCGTCTTGCGGCGGACGTCTACAAAGATGGCTTCAGGCCGCAATTTATCATTGGTATCTGGCGAGGTGGCACACCCGTCGGGATTGCGGTGCAGGAGTTTTTTGATTACAAAAAGGTGCACACCGATCACATCGCCGTGCGCACCTCTTCTTATTACGGAATTAATCAACAGTCTAAAACTATCAAGGTGCATGGTTTGCAATACCTTGTAGAGAACGCCAATGCCGACGACGGTTTGTTGATCGTGGATGACGTGTTTGATTCAGGCCGCAGTATTGCCGCCCTAATTGAGCAAACTAAAAAACTGATGCGCTTAAATACGCCAAAAGACATTCGCATTGCAACGCCCTGGTACAAGCCAAGTAATAACAAAACCAATATTGTGCCGGATTACTACGTACACGAAACCGACGAGTGGTTGGTATTCCCCCACGAGTTATCTGGTTTGACTAAAGAAGAAATCCGCGAAGGTAAATCCGATATTGCCGATGTACTGGATTTAATTCTTTAAAATTTTGTTGGATTCTTAAAAAAGAAAAACCGCTCAAATGAGCGGTTTTTTGTTTTCTACTCCAGTGGACTGTAAGGATTTAAAGTCACAGCAACCGTAACGATGCCAAACAGTCCGGCTAACTTAGCGAAAATATCGATTGATATTGTTTTATGGAGTTTTCGTTGTTTTTAGTACCGGTGGCGTCTTCTTTACTGGCGCGCTCGTTGGCTTCTTTTACCAATTCCTCCAGTGCTTCCTTAAGTTGTTCTAACTTATCTTTGAGCACATTCAACTCTTCTTTTTGCGCTGGGGTATGCGGTTTTTGTTCGCTTATGGCATCAATGGCCGTTTCGGTTTTTTCAATTTCCTCTTTCAGCTCATCCATCTTTTCCTGATCAATACCCAAACGCGCTAGCGTTAAACGCTCAAAGGCCTCTTCCAGAAAGCTCTTTGGTTGCTCCTCAGCGGCAAGATTTGTCGAATCATCCGCCTCCGATGGCACGGTAGCGGCGGGAGTTTGCCTGCCCGAAGATGCATTTAAGCCACCTATTCCAGAATCAGTAGAAGATTCAGTTGACTGAGTCTGAGACCCATTCCTCGCTGCAGACATGTTCTGCCAGCGCTCGTAATCAGCTTGAGACACTATCATCCGGTTACTCCTTTTAATTTGGATAGTTTGCAGTGTTAAAGAGATGTTGCATGAAGTGGGCCAATAGGGTGTCGGACTAATTTTCCTGTGTGGTGCTCCATTCAAAAAGTGCATGTGAATCTAAAATAATATTGGCAATGTTTTAATATTCGGACTAGAGTAAAAAAAGTATCGGATAGTAAACCATGGAGTAGGTATGAAGCTCGCCAATATTCTCACCGTCATAAATCAAGTCGAAAAATCAAAATTCATCAATAGTATCGATAAATTATGTGGCGATGCTGTTGCTGGGGATAAGGCTCTGGCAAAGCGAGTAGCTGCAATTGATGGGCAAATTAAAAATGCATCAAGTAGCGAAATAACCCAATTATTTAATGTGGTTTCTCCTTATTTCGAGGCAAGCATTCGGGAAAATATTGCAATGTTGGGAGCCCAAGCGACGCTCTTGATTAACATATTAAGTCGAGATGGAAACTGTATAAGTCGAATTTCATGGATAGAAAGCTTGTATGCAAAAGAGTGGAAATTAATAGATTCTCGCGCAAAAGAGTTGCTCAAGTTCATCAAAGAAAGTACCGATGAGGAATGTTTTTCAGAAAAGAATTCTCTGGAAATTTATTTGGCTTGTCTAACAGAGGCATATCAAAACGACAAGCGAATTAACCGCGAGGCAAAAATAACAGATGATGAACGCGGCATTCTCAATATATTAGCAGACAAGTTGCATATTCCTGCTGATGACCAAGCGGCTTTGGAGCACACAGTTGATTCTATTCCTAAAAATAACGTTTCGGATGCGCTGAATGCGCTGCGCGAGATAGGGTTAGTTTTTATCAGCCGTAAACAGCAAATGGTTTATATACCTGATGAGGTTGTCGCGATCCTTAATCGAATTCAGGGTAAAGAGTTGGCTGAAAAGCACTTGTTGAGGATCTTGCGCACGTTCACAGATGCAGAGTTATCCACTATTTTGAAGAACCATAATCGCAGAATACGTGGTGTTGAACGAGCTGAAAAAATAAATTCAATAATCCATATGGGACTTAAGGTAAGCGAAATCTTACTTAGCGATATGTTTGCCCCCGAGTCTTCACTCAATGAACGCAAAGAGAGATTAAAGAACTTAATCTCTGATTTAGATCTTAATTTAGATAAGTTGGGCACCACGGCAGAAGAACGCGCACAATTAATTATTGATGCCCTGAATAGTTCCGCTGAGACAGAATTTAACGCACTGTCTGCAACTGGCTTCAAAGAGATGTTTTCGAGCCTGGAGCAGCACTTCCCAACGCTACCTAAAGTGCTGCGAGCTGAGTTTGAGTTAGAAGAACAAGATCACTTAGATATCGATAAGCTTCGTTCTCTTTCCATCACACCACACGACATTTTATACATGCTGTCCAACGACGAGGTAAAAATTGTTGCAGAGAGCATGGGGACAAGTAAGCGAGGGAATGTTCGTTTAAACATACTCAACAGCTTCGCAGATGCCACCGATAAACTGGTAGATAACTATGTATTGTTAGCTAAACGCGATTTGGCAGGGCTCAGAGATAAGAATATCGAGATTGCAGAAGCCGATATTGGCGTTAAATTTGAAGAAGTCACTAAAGCCATATTTGAGCAGCTCAAGCTAGATGTAGATGAGGATTTGCGTAAGAGTATTAATACAGCAAAAGACAAGACGGATATCATCCTATCGTTATCAGAAGACGACATTATTATTTGCGAAGCCAAAACCTGTAAAAATGGGGATTTCGCTAAGTATTCTGCCACTTCCCGACAAGTAAAAGCCTACGCAACTCGCTGCGAAAACCAAGGAAAACGAGTGGCCCAAGTGCTCATTGTCGCACCTTCATTTTCTGAAGACTTTGTTGAATCTGCTGAAATGGACACCGAAGTAAATATTTCCCTGTTAGAAGCCGAAGGACTTGTCGCTATTCTTAACGCGTTTAAAGCCAGACGTAATCCAAAATTTTCACCCAAATTGTTCACCAAAGGTGGTCTGTTAAAAGCGAATTTGATTGCGAAGAATATTTAGTGAATTACTCAATTGAAAGTCAAAAATGACTTGCTACTTGAAGGTAGAACTTATTTTTTCAGAGAGTCTAACCTTTAATTCTGAAATTATGCATCGCAAAAATGGAGAGAGAAATGTTTGATGTCGAGGGGTATACAAAAAGCCTTGATAAGCTAGTTTCGATGTCTGAAAAAGAATACTACGTACAACTGGTTGATATAAATAGACATCAGATCATCGTTGCTAGAGCGATGCTTTGGTTGTTAGTTGTCATAATAGGTTTTGATATTGCATCTTTTGAATGGTTTTTTAATAAGGTTCCCGAAGGCTCCGACAAATTGATTTTCTTGGCACCTGTGTATTTCTGTACAGGATTATCGCTGGTTTTTGCAGTTATTGCGTTTTATTTTTCAGTAATTGCAATTCCTGCCTTACGAGGCTATTTGAGCTTGCATAAAAATGGATGGTCGGAGTATTCTAATTTAGCTTACAGGCATTTTGAAAACGAAGAAGAAAATATAGAAGCACTAACGTTAAATAACATTCTAACGAGACTTGATGAAGCTTGTGCTCACGGCTACGAAACGAATAGTAGCAGGGCACTAAAACTGAGAACCTCCTCTATCTTTATAGTTTGCGCAGTCGGTTCTATAACATTGGGTTACTTGGTATTTTTATTTCAACTTTACCTTTGAAAGGAATGAAAAATGAGTCAAAACGATAATAAGTCTGAGAAGACTGCGCCAGTGATAGAAAAGCAAAGTCCTCCACAAAAAAAACATAATATTCCTAAACCATCAAAAGTGATAGAAGCTGAAAGAGGACCACTTATTACTAATTGGGTAACTAAAAAATAGAACTAAAATTCCCCAAAAGTATTTATGCTAGATCCTTTTGGGAAGGCTTTCTCACTTCCCTTCAATCCGAAGTCCGATCTAAACCTGCCCATACGCGAGATAAGCCGAAGGTGCAGATCAAACCTGAAGATTGGCAACAAGGATGTTGCCCAAAATCAATGCAAGTAAAGGGACTTACTTTCATTGATGGTCTTTAGGTTCTGCAATTGAGGCTTATGTTTTCTCGCGCTCAGGTCGAAAGGGGGTTTTAGGGGAGCTCCCCTAAGAAGAAGTAATATCAGATCACAGAAGTTTTAAATTCGCACCACCTCTAAAATAGCTTTCCCAAAAAACAGCATTTCACGATTCATGCCTGAATCACAGCAACCCCATCACTTCCCATCAATATAAAACTTATCGTGGAAGGTATATACCCAGTGGGGTTTATAGATGATAAGCAGCGTCATAGTCATGCCATTAAGTAAGCCTTCGGGGAATAGCAATAGCGGGATTAAGATCAGGTAGTTGTCTTGTACGATATTCCAATCGTGTATTCCGGTGAGGGCGTAGTAACCGCCCAGCAGTCCCATTTTTAGGGTGAGGCTGGCAAGTCCGGCGAAAAAACCACAGATAAAAATATAGATAAAAAAGTGTTTCGGCAGTCGGTGGAAAGACAGGGAGTAGATGGCATAGCTTAGTGCCAATGGTGCCACCACGCCTAGTAGTCCGTTAATGCCTAACATACTCCAGGGTTCTAATCCGGCGACAGTTAAGCCCAGCAAGGCGAGGGAGGAGCTTAAAATGGCCCAGCGCAAGCCCAACAGCAATACACAGGCGGTAAGCCACAAAAAGTGAACCGTTAAGCCTTCGTAGATTCCGGTGCGAAAGAACCACAACATAGACAAGCTGGCGGCAGCACCAAAGACAAAGTGCTGCAACCTGCGCTCCGAAAATAGCCGGCTGATATTAACGTTTTTAACCGTATATACCAGCAGGGCAACATAGGCGACAAGCGCAATTATCTGAAGGGTATTCATAGCAAAAAGCTACTTATACACTGTCCAGATGGGCGCATGATCCGAGGGCTTTTCAATGCCTCTGAGTTCGTAATCGATACCGGATTCCACCAGGTTAGGTTGCATGGAAGCGGTGCCTAAGATCACGTCGATACGCAGACCACGATTGTCGTCAAAACCACGTGAGCGATAGTCAAACCAGCTATATTGGTCGTCTACTTCCGGGTTAAGTTCGCGGAAGCTGTCGTGGAAACCCCAGTCCATTAAGCGGCCCAACCATTCTCGCTCTTCTGGTAAGAAGCTACATTTACCGGTTTTTAACCAGCGCTTGCGATTTGGCTCGCCGATGCCAATGTCTAGATCCGTAGGTGAGATATTGATATCGCCCATTACGACAATGTTTTCTTCTGGCGTGTGATGCTCACCCAGGTAATTCATCAGATCTGCGTAAAACTTGCGCTTGGCAGGGAACTTGATTTCGTGATCCTGGCTTTCACCCTGAGGGAAATAGCCATTTAATACCCGTACTTTTTCACCGCGCTCGTCCAGTACGGTGGCCATAATCATGCGGCGCTGGGCATCTTCGTCATCAGTGGGGAAACCGTATTGCACTTCCAAGGCTTCCTGTTTGCACATCAGTGCCACGCCGTAATGGCCTTTTTGGCCAAAGTGATAAACGTGATAGCCCAATGCTTCCACTTCTTCTTTGGGAAACATATCATCGTGCACCTTGATTTCCTGCAAACCAATCACGTCAGGTTGGTGCTTTTCTACCAGTGCGGCCAGTTGATGGGGTCTGGCACGCAGACCATTGATATTAAAAGAAATATACTTCATCGATTTTTTTTGAAATGATTGAATGGCGGATATGCTAACAAACAAGGCCAAACGTTGACAGGGAAAAGCCCGTCGAATTGTGTACAAAAATGACTGAACCTCAACTTCATGCTGTAAAAGCGAACAATGTCTGTCCTTTGTGTCGCAGCCAACAAACCCGATTTTATTGTGAAGATAAAAAGCGCCCTTATTTGCAGTGCGAAAATTGTGACCTGGTGTTCGTACCCGATGGATTTATCTTGTCCCAAACGCTTGAAAAAGCCGAATACGATAAACATGACAATACCCGCTTGGATGAGGGCTATCGACGTTTCTTAAATCGCACTTTGCTGCCCGTAATCGCGCAACTGGAAAGTCGCGGTAAAGGCTTGGCTGAATTTACGGGATTAGATTTTGGTTGTGGGGAAGGGGCCTTTTTAAGCCAGATGGCGGCGGAGAAGGGGCTTAAGGTGGCCAATTACGATTTGTATTATCATCATGCGCCACAGCTGCTTAATGAATACTACGATGTTATTGTGATGACCGAAGTACTGGAGCATATCGCAGCGCCTCATACCTTATTACCAGCGCTGGTAAAACAGCTGAAACCCGGCGGGTTTTTGGCGGTAATGACTAAACGGGTGATTGATAAAAGCGCGTTTGCCAAATGGCATTACAAAAATGACCCCACCCATATTTGTTTTTATTCCGAAACCAGTTTTCAGTGGTTAGCAGATTGGCTTGAGCTGAAGCTGACAATTGAGGCGAATGACGTGGTGTTTTTACAGCGCTAATCATTGCTAAAGCGCGCTTATTTAAGCATAGAAATTCCTTTTCTTGTGATAAGCTTTATCGGGTAAAGACAACAGAAAAACAACAATAAATTGGTAAACCTGCTCGATGTTACATCTGATTCAGTCAAATAAAATGGAAGTGTTGCTGGCCAGTCTCTTGCAAAAACTCGCCGAGCAAACCTTTGATGAACAAGGCGCCTCTGAGGATCTGGCCAGTTTATTAACTCCCGACACCATTCTGGTGCAAAGTCCGGGTATGTCACAGTGGCTCAAAATTAATATTGCCAATACCCTGGGTATCGCCGCCAATATTGAATTCCCGTTACCTTCCAGTTTTATCTGGCAATTATATCAACGCAGCATTCCTGATTTACCCAAAGAGTCAGCCTTTAACAAACAGTTTCTGGCCTGGAAAACATTGCAGTTGTTACCGCAATATCTGGATTTACCGGAGTTTACCCCACTGGCACACTATATTGCTGACGAAAAAGCTGATGAAAATCCTACTGATTTAGGGGAGCAGCTCAAGTGCTGGCAATTGTGCGCCAAAATTGCCGATGTTTACGATCAGTATTTAATGTATCGCCCGGAGTGGATCCTGGCCTGGGAGCAGGGCGAGGATAGCTTGCCCGATGCGGATGTAAGCCTGCAACCCTGGCAACCAATCCTATGGCGCGCCATTTGTGAATTCACTGAGCAACAAGGGGAGTCTCAGTGGCATCGCGCCAATATGCACACTGCCTTGATGGCACAATTAGAGCAAGCCCAACAAGGCAGTAATAAACCTTTATATGTGTTTGGCATTTCCGCCATGCCTGTGCAGCAGTTGGAGATTTTACGCTCCTTAAGCGAACACAGTGAGGTGTACATCTTTTGGTTTAACCCATCTGAGCACTATTGGGCGGATGTGGTGGATAGCAAACGCTTCCAGAAACAGCAGCTGTCCTTGTTTGATGAGCCTGATGTGCAAAGTCAGGAGAAAAAACAACAAGCGGCGGCATTGTTGGATGTAGGTAACCCGCTATTGGCTTCCTGGGGCAAACCCGGCCGCGATTTTCTGGAGATGTTAACCGAACTGGAGCCGTTGCAGGCCGACTTATTTAGCGCCCCACAACAGCAGCATTTATTAGGCTGGGTGCAAAGTGAGGTGTTCCAGTTAACGTTGCGGGGCAAGCGCCAACCCTTAACGGTACAGGAGCGTTTGAGCAACAGCGGTGATTTCCCGAAAAAGTCTCTGGCTCATAACGATAACTCCATCGAAATCCACGCCACGCATTCCCGCTTGCGAGAGCTGGAAGTGTTGCGGGATCAGATCTGTCATTGGTTTGAGTCGGGCGCAGTAGAATCCCTCAATGATGTAATTGTGATGATGCCGGATGTCGGCGTTTACGCACCGCTCATAGAAACGGTCTTTTCCCGTCCTCTGGACAGTAAAGGAGAATTACAAGAGCGCGGTATTCCCTTTGCCATATCCGACCGAAGCCAGGCTGAAGAAGACAGTATCGTAACCAGCTTTTTGCGTTTAATGGCGCAAGAGCACAGTCGCATGACACTCACCGACGTGTTTGAGCTGTTCAAGGTGCCTGAGATTGCAGCCCGCTATGGCATTAGCGGCGATGAAATTCAGGCGTTGCATCGCTGGTGTTACGAAGCAGGGGTACGTTGGGGCTGGTCAGGGCTGGAAAAACAGCACTGGCAATTGCCGCAAGAAAATCAAAACACCTGGATTTTTGGCTTACAACGTTTGCTGGCGGGTTATGCTCACCAGGGCGCAGAGGTGCTGAATGATGAAATCGCGCCTTACGGCGAAGTTGAAGGCCAGTTAACCCAAGCGCTGGGCCTGTTATTGGCCTTTGTGGAAGACTTGCGGGTGCTAACCCAATTTTGTCGTGCCTCACACACCTTGCAGGAAAAAGTGAGCGAGGCGCTGCTAGTGCTGGATAGTTTTTATCTGGTGGATTCAGATAACGAGTATCGTCTGCAAAAATTAAAGGAAACCATTGCTAAGCTCAAAGTCCATAGTCAGCATTATGCCGGCAAGATCAGTCAGCAAGTATTTGTACAAGTGCTTAACGAAGCCCTGAATGAGTCTGGCGTGGGGCAACGCTTCCTGGCAGGGCGACTGAATTTCTGTACCCTGATGCCGATGCGCAGTATTCCCTTTAAGCATGTGTGTATTCTGGGCTTAAACGAGCCGGATTATCCCCGGCAAACCACGCCCATTAGTTTTGATTTGGTGAGTCGCTCTACACCGCGCAAAGGCGACCGCTCCAGACGCCTCGACGACCGCTACTTGTTTTTAGAGGCGCTGCTATCCGCGCGTGATAAGTTGTACCTCAGTTACCAGGGACGGGACGACAAAAGCAATGAAACCAAAGAGCCATCTATTTTAGTGTCGGAACTGGTGGAATATTGTCAGCAGTCGGTGTGTTTTGCCGAACATCTTGAACAAGATATTGAATCTGCCGAAAAGGCAGTTAAACAGCACTTATTGCACGAGCACCCTTTGCAGCCCTGGGATGCATCTTATTTTGCATCTGCCAAGGATAAAAAGAGGGCCGGAACGTCTTTTGACAAAACCATGTTTGAGTTGGCCAGCACATTGCTATCGGGTCAGGATGCCGTGGAATTCCTGAAAGTGAATCAATCTGCGGCCATGTTGGATGAATCGACCTCGCAAGATATTTCCGAGCTGGAGTTACATCAGCTACAACAGTTTTTCCGCAATCCGGTGCGAGGCTGGTTTAAAAGTGTCTGGAAGGCACAATTCCCCCTCATCGCTGAAATTATGCCAGATGATGAGCCGCTAAACCTGGATAGTTTGCAGCGCTATCAGGCCACTTCACAGTTATTACAAGGTGACAGTGAGCAAGCCGTGATGCGCCAGATGGAGCTGGAAGGGCAGTTGCCCATCGGCAATTTAAAACTATTGGAACAGGACGAGTTAAGCGCTCGCGCTGCCACCATAAAAGACAAAATGAGCGACGTTTTTGGCGGTTCTCTGCCGATGCTAAGCACTCGCTGGTTAACCACTGAACTGGCAGTTTCAGGCAATAATGCCGATAAACAAACGCTGTCGCTAACTGGTGCCGTGCAGTTAACCGCAAGTGGCGATCTGGTCTTGTTTCGCCCCGGTAAATTGGGCGCTAACGATTATCTGGCCACCTGGGTGAGTTGGAACCTTGTTTGCGCAGTAGAAAATTGTCAATCACAGGCCTGGTTCTTTGCTGCTGATAAAACCCTGAATTTTGAACGGATTGAGCAACAGGAAGCCAGGGAAAACCTTCAATTATTGGCGGAGCTTTACTTAAAAGGACAACAGCAATGTCTGGCCTTTTTCCCAAAAACAGCGCTTATCTGGGCGCAAAGCCAGGACGAGGGAAAAACTCTGGCGGGGTTCGTCGGTAATAGCTTTTTACCGGGTGAAGCCTCTGATCTGCATATTGCCAGGGTATACCCGCAATTGCAGGATTGCTGGCAAAGCTTTACTGAATTGGCCGATATGCTGTTGCAACCGATTTTAGCTAAGGCGGAGCTGTCATGACCGAAACCATGAATAACACTTCGGTAATGAAACCGCTTGAAGCCCTGTCGTTTCCATTGGATAAAAACGCCTTAATCGAGGCTAGTGCCGGTACCGGAAAAACCTACACCATCAGTAATTTGTATTTGCGCTTGCTATTGGGGCATCAGTGCCAGGCGCGGGTGGTGAGTCAGATCCTGATCTTGACTTTTACCAACGCCGCCACCGCAGAACTTAAGGATCGCATTCTGGCCCGCATTCGCACCGCCTGGCGGGGTTTCGCAGTTGGGCAGAGTAGCGACGGTTTTATTCAGGCACTGATTGATGAAACCAGCAACAAAGAGCAAGCGCAGCAGCGCTTATTGATTGCGTCGCAAGAAATGGACCTGGCCAGCATTTTCACCATCCACGGTTTTTGCCAACGTGTACTAACAGAGCACGCCTTTGAAAGTGGCTCGCCCTGGCAGGAAAATCTGTCGCTGGATGATTCCGCCTTGCTAAAAAAAGCCAGTAGTGATTATTGGCGAGTCAGGGTCACTAGCTTGCCCGAGGGGACTTTGCGCTGGTTGCTAAAACAATGGCAGACACCCGATGCACTGAGCCGCTTTTTACGTCCGACCTTATCCCGTGATATAGGTAGCGAAGATCCACAAGATTTAAAGCAGCAGTGGATAAAACTGCAACAAGACTACGATAGCGCTGTTGAGGAAATCCGCTGTTGGTGGCGTGATGCGGGCATGTCGGATGTATTGCTTGAAGCTGACTTAAAAGCCAACGTAAAAATCGCTAAACCTGGGTTTTTGAGCATGATGGCTGAGTTCGGCCAGGGTACCCGATATACACCGGATTTAGGCAAAGAGGGGTGGTTGTTGCTGGCCCCCGAGAATATCGCCAAAGCCCGTAAAAAGTCCTCGGCAGAGTTGGAACTCAGTGACTTTGAACGCTTTGAGCAGCTGGCAGTAATAGAGAAAAAGCTGGAAATCAGCCGTCAGCAGTATTTCTTCTGGGATGCCTTGTTGTTTTTCCGGCGACACCTGCAAACCCAAAAACAGCAAAACGCCGAGCTAAGCCCCGACGATTTGCTCAGTCGTTTGTATCATGCCTTAACTAACAAGGCTGATATGGCTGTAAATACCGATGCAGGTGCACCGCTAACCCAGTTATTAAGAGAAAAGTACCCTGTGGCGCTGGTGGATGAGTTTCAGGATACCGATGAAACTCAGTTTGCCATTTTCCGCCACTTGTATGTGCAGGAAGACGCAACAGGGGCGCTGATCATGATTGGTGATCCTAAGCAGGCCATTTACAGTTTCCGGGGTGGTGACATCCACACTTATCTCAGTGCTCGGCGCATCGTTGCACAAGACTCTCGTTATACATTGGCGAAAAACTGGCGCTCACAACCGGCACTGGTATCGGCGGTGAATGCCTTTTTTGCTAACAGTCAGTCGGGATTTAATCATCAGGATATGCCCTTTATTGTTGTGTCGGCAGGACAAGGTGAAAAGGGGTTAACCCTTAACAATGATAAGGCTGAATCGCTTGCAGTATCTGTACTGCCCGATACGGTGGATAAAAAGGGGCAACCAGCCGCCCATAAATGGGGTAGTGCTTCTCAGACCATGGCGCAAGTATGCGGCAATCAAGTTGCCAATTACCTTGGGCAAATGCGCATTGCTGAACAAGGTCTAAAGGCATCGGATATCTGTGTGCTGGTACGAGACCGATTTGAGGCGGAACTAATACAAGACGCCCTCAAACAGCGTAATATAGATAGCGTGTTTTTGCGCAAAGACTCCGTGCTAAAAAGCCCGGTGGCGTACAGTATCTGGTTGTTATTACGAGCCATTGCCGAGTTTAAAACTGAAAGTAATATCAAAGCCGCACTATTAGATGGTTTGTTTGCTTACAGTCACGAAGAATTGAGCGCTATTAACAGCGATTTAAGCCAATGGCAGCAGTGTCTGCAATACTTTGCTAACGCTCATGATATCTGGTCCCGGCAAGGGGTAATGGCGGCACTGGAGTACATTGCCCAACGTTTTGAACTGTTAAGTCGAATTATGGCAAGGCAACAGGCACACCATCGCTGCATTACCGATTTGCGCCATCTCAGTGAGATTTTGCAATTTCAGAGCACCCGCATCGAAGGAAAAACGCCACTGATTAACTGGTTTGAAGCCTGTCTGGCACAACCTGATTTGTTGGCCAGTGAAGGCATTGAAGGCACTCAGTGGCGTCTGGATACCGATCAGAACCTGGTGCAAATCTCCACTATTCACGCTTCCAAAGGCTTGCAATATCCCGTGGTAATGTTGCCATTTTGCAGTCGCTTTAAAGACAGTGCCACAGGCTTTTACCACGATGAACAAAAAGGCTTGCAATACCGCCTTGAGGATGACGAGCAGTTACTCATGCAACAGCAGCAAGAGCGCCTGGCGGAAGATATTCGTTTGTTTTATGTGGCGCTTACCCGAGCGGAGTTTCATTGCTGGCTAGGAGTGTGGAGCAATGCCATTTCACCGCGAAGCACGGCATCGGGATTTGCTCAAACCGCCATTGGCAGTGTGTTGGACTTTAGCACTGATACCCCGGTTACCGCCGAAGAGATCTTGTTAAGGCTACAGCAACGCCTGAGCAGCGAAAATGTGACCGTCAGAGAACTGGCTAATGAAGACATCGAGCAAGTAATCCCTTTTGATGGCGCAAAATCAGCATCTAAGCCATTAGCATTTTCGCCCTTATCTAAAGGTATCCATCAGGATTGGTTACTCACCAGTTATAGCGCCATTTCGCGCACCCGCTTTGTGCAGCACGACAATGCGCAGGAAACGGGTTCTGAGCTGCAAGAACAGTTAAAAGCGGCGGATGAAACCAGTTTAACTGTATTTGCTGATATTAATGCTGAGCCTGATATTTATACCGGGCAAGAGCAAGAACCAATACAGCCGCCAGAGATGCGTTTTGCCTTTACTCGCGGTGCCTCAGCAGGCTCCTATTTGCATGAGGTATTGGAAAATTGTGCTTTTGATGAGCCAGAATCGGTACAACACTTTTGTTTGGAGTATGCCGATAAATACAGTGTTGATCCTCAAGAGGTACCGCAAATTAGCGATTGGTTAGTGGATACACTGCAAAGCCCGTTAACGGCAAGTCCTGATGGCGTCAGGCTTTGGGATGTGCCTGCCAGTCATCGCCTGGCGGAAATGGAGTTTTATCTGCCACTGAACCAGGTGGATGTAAGTGCCTTTAATCAATTACTCAGCAGTTGGTTACCGGATATGAACGGGCATTATCAGTTGCAGCAACTCAATGGCATGCTGAAGGGCTATCTGGATCTTATTTATATCCATCAAGGGCGTTTTTACGTTGCCGACTACAAATCCAATTACCTCGGGGACAGCCTGGTAGATTATGGGCCGTCTCATCTGGATGAAGCGATGTCTCATCATGATTATTACCTGCAAGCTTTACTGTATTCGGTCGCTTTGCATCGCTACCTTAAAAACAAACTGGCGGGATATGACCCTGAGCAGCACCTTGGCGGTGCGCAATATCTGTTTTTAAGGGGAATGAGCGCGACAGTACCAGGTAACGGGGTGTTAACTGTTACGCCACCGATTGATTTGATTTACAAGCTGGATAAGCTGTTTAGCGGTAAACAGGAGGCCGCTGCATGACTGTGGTTAATAAGTCCGTGCTCAGTAATTCCGTACCAGGCACAGCAATGACGCGTCGCTATAGCCAAAACAAAATAGCACCAAGCGCAACACATACTGAGGTGCGGGAAGTGTTGGATAGCTTGCTGCAGGATCAAAAAATCCGAGAGATAGATCGCAGTTTTGCCTTGTTTGCTGTGCAGCAATGCAACTTACAGGATAATCAACAAAGCCTGTTGTTAGCCATGACAGCGGCACTGTTAAGTGAGCAACTTGGCCAGCAACACGTTTGCCTTGAACTGAGCAGCATCAAACAACCTTTTGCGCCGATTTATCGATTCCCTGATACCGCCCAAATTACGGCGCTTTTTGGCCGTGCTGAAGTGGCAAATTCAGGTTTGTTTAAACTGGTCCAGGCGCGGTTGTATTTAAGTCGTTATTTCCATTATGAGCAAGATATCGTGGCAAAGCTTAATGGACTGTCGGCGACACAATTCCCGGAAACGGCCATTAAAGACTGTCTCGATAAACTCTATGGAAAGCCAACAAACGATGCTGAACCTGACTGGCAGAAAACCGCGGTGGCGCTGGCTTGTTTAAAGAGTGTCGCGGTGATTGCTGGCGGGCCGGGTACCGGTAAAACCACCACTGTTGTGCGAATTTTATGGGCGCTAAGCCAGTTGTCACGGGCACAAGGAAATCATAAGCCGGTAATTAAAATGGTGGCACCCACCGGGAAAGCCGCAGCAAGGCTGAGTGAATCGGTTAGTGGCGCGGTTTCAAAATTGCCCTCGCAAGATGATAATTTGCCGCTTGAATGTAGCACTATACATCGCTTGCTGGGAGCACGTCCCGGTTCGGTATTTTTCCGCCACAACGCTGAGCACAAACTCAACATTGATGTCCTGGTGGTGGATGAAGCTTCCATGATTGATATGCCATTGTTGGCGAAGCTTCTGGCGGCGTTACCACAGCATTGCCGTTTGATTTTATTAGGAGACAGCCACCAGTTGGCCTCGGTGGAGGTGGGCTCAGTATTCTCTGATATATGCAGCTTAAAACGAGGTGAAAATCGGTTTAGCCCGCAACTGCAACATCAGCTAAGCTTGTTGAGTCAGCAACCAGCTCTGGCTGAAGAGCGTTATGCATTGTCAGCAATACACACCCATGAGGGGTTTATTGACAACATTATTTATCTGCAAAAAAGCTGGCGCTTTGATGCCAATAGCGGGGTAGGAAGATTGGCTCAAGCCATTAATGCCGGTGACGTTGCTCAAACTATGCAGGTGTTAACAGCAAGCCAAGATGATATTGAATGGCATGCCTCGGCCACCTTGGCTGAATTTATTAGGGCTATTTTGCCTCACTTTGAAGCCTTTCATGAGGTTGTCGCCGCCGGGGACGTTGCCGGAGCGTTTGAGGTGTTATCTCGCTGCCAGGTGTTGGCGGTGCAGCGCAGTGGCAAGTGGGGCACCCTCAATTTAAACAAACAAATCCAGCAAGCCCTGTTACGAGCTGACAAGATTCATGGGGATGCAGAGTTTTACGCCGGACGACCTATTATGATCACCAGTAATGATTACCAGAATCGCCTGTTTAACGGGGACATCGGCATTGTCATGAGTGCAGAAGGTGAGGACGGATTATTAAAGGTGTGGTTTGCCGACACAGAGCAAGGCTATCGCAGCTTGTTACCGGCACAATTGCCCGCCCACGAAACACTTTATGCCATGACCACCCATAAAAGTCAGGGCTCTGAGTTTGACAAGGTGCTGATGTGTTTACCAGAGTCCGTACCCGGAGTGCCTGCCAGAGTGAATCGCGAACTGCTTTACACTGGTGTTACCCGAGCGAAAAAAGAGTTTGTATTGTTTGCCGATGAACAAGCGGTGCGAAATGCGGTGAGTTCGCAATGTCAGCGGGCATCAGGACTGGCACAAGCATTAACGGGTGATGCTCAATGAAAGGGAAACGGCACAAGGCAAGGCACAACAAGCGTTTTTCTGTTTCATCATTGCTAAGAGGCCTGTTGTTGTGCGCCTGTGTCTTTATGCTCCCTGCAAAAGCAGAAGTAAAACGTTCCGAGGAAGTTCACTATTATTCAGTGCAGTTGCAAGAAGGGCAGTCACTGAAAGGGGCGCTTAAAGGTGTTACCCCTATCCGTAAAAACAATCGTCATTGGTATGGTAAAACCCAATGGAGCATTAATCCGTTATATCGATTTCGTCAATTGTCAGGCTCTTGTTACGTGAGCCAGCATTTAGTGGAGTTGAATATTGTCATGACCTTGCCTGAACTGTTGCCCCAGTCGCAAGTGTCTGAGGCGCAAATACAACAGTTTAATCGCTTCTATGAGGCGCTATTGGTGCACGAAGAAGGACACAAGGTTTTAGGAGTGAAGGCTGCCAATGAGGTAGATGAGTATTTAGGTATGCCTAATATTTCAGAAACCTGTGAGACGTTACAAATTCGGGTGAACGAAGAGATCAGTGCCATCATCCAAAAATATAAACACTTGAACAAACAATACGATGTGGAAACCCAACATGGCAAGACCCAGGGGGCGGTTGTTTCCCATTAGTGCAAACTCTGCTGATTATTTGTTTTTAACGAATCTCTTACCGAAGGCAACAGGCGGCGACTGACAGGCACCTGGATTTCTGCTCCGAGCCCCAGGAAAGCCTGACTTTTTTGTTCAGATTTTTGATTAAACAAACCTGTTACGCATTCCAGATTAACCAGGTAGGAGCGGTGTACTCGCAAAAACGTATCCGGCAACAATTCTTCCAGCTGTTTCAGCGTGCCTGAGTACAGCTTTTCACTGGCGTCTTTTAAATGAATTTCTACGTAGTCTCCCGCGGCTTTGGTATAGATAATATCTGAGCTGTCGATAAACTCAGTTTTTCCAATACTGCTAATTTCCAGTCGGGTGGGGGTTTGCAGTTGCGATTGCTGCGCCAGTCGATATTCCAGTTTGGCACTGCGGCTGCGTTCTGTCATGAGTTCAACTTGTTGCGTCTGGTATTCTCTTGCCTGTTGCACAAAGATACCGGACAACACCAATGCCACAATCAGGAAGTGGACAAACTCGTGAAAGGCCGTCGAGCTGATGAAAATGATAATGGCAATCATCAGATGCCCCACAAACCAGGCTTTGAGCTTGTTGTTTTGCTGTTTGTAGAGATACCATAGGATTTGCAGCAAGTTGATAAGGATGGGAATCAGTATTCCGGAGGTGGTTTTTGCGTCGAAACCCGGAATAAACACCACCACCGCCAGGGTTAACAGGCTACCAGCAATAATCCAAAAAAAAGGCGCCTGATTTGATGCCACTTTTAACGAGTTATAAACCAATAACAGCACACCGAAAAGATATGAGCAGGCGGTAATACTGATGAGTCGGATATCCTGCCAAGGATAGCTGTAATTAATGATGCTTCTGGAAAGTTCTGCCGAGAGTTGCAGCATAGCCAGCAAACACATAGCTGCAAACAAGGGGAAGTGATAGCGAATTCCATCTATCTCTCGAATGCTAACCATCTCGCGATTGCGACTGACACTCAATACTAAAAAGTAGATAACACCGACGGCAAAGGCACCGATGAGTGCAATACCGGGAGTGGCGAAGGACTGAATATAGTGCCCTGTTTCAGCATAGGGAAAAAAGGCAAGCAGGTGCATGGGAGCTCCGAGGGATATCAAGCTATGATGCCCTGATAACTGCATAATTAGCCTGTTTTTACCCGCGAATAGGGTTTTATCAGGCACATGAAAGACATAATCCATCTTGCCCGGAATTTCTGTTTTATCGATGTCGGGCTGTCCGTTACTACCAAGATACGTATTGTTTAGCCAAACCCGGCTTGCCGCCTTGCCAAAAACAAAAAGCCCCAAAGGGCTATGAGAAGGCAATTGTGTCTCTGTTAATTCAAACTCCAGCAATAGCCACATAGCGCTGTGTTGAGGGTCTACTTCAAACAGTTTTTGCTCGGCACAATCGGCTGCGCTGAAGTCGGGTATAGCCACATCGGCAGTGGTCATCGGACAGACTATCACGTCGCTTTGATAGGGAAAGGAGCGGAACTCAGCAGCAAAAACAGCAATGCTAAATAGCATTAAAAACAGGCTTAGAGCACTAAATCGGCTTAACTGTCTGACGTTCACTTAATTTTCCTTACTACCGATTATTGACTACAGCCTACCGTTTATCTCGGTGAACTGCAGCAATGACTCCGATTAACGAAATCCCCTTGTTGTCGCAGGGCAATAACCTGTTAATTGAGCAAAAATACACAGGAGCAATAATATGCGAATCATACAATTAATGACAGGTTTGGCGCTGGTGTTTTCACTGGCAAGTCACGCTGAGACCGTTCTAAACACGGGAAAAGTTTCAGAAAAGGCAATTGAATTTAAGGCAAACAGCGGTGACAGTACCGATGCCTTTGAAGGCTTTATTATGGTACCGGAAAACCGCAATAACCCTGACAGCCGAAAAATCAGAGTTAACTATGTGCGTTTCCCATCCACCTCTGATAATCCGGGGCATCCGATTGTTTATTTGTCTGGTGGCCCCGGTGGTTCAGGGATAGCCACAGCCAAATGGCGCCGATTTCCGCTTTTTATGGCACTTCGGGAGTTTGGTGATGTGATCGCGTTGGACCAGCGCGGCACGGGACAATCAGAGCAAGCGGAAACCTGTGTATCAGATGAAATTATCGGTCTGACAGAGCGGGTTTCTGATGCTGAAATCGCCAAGCGATATCGGGAGGCTGCGAAACACTGTTTGGCGCAGTGGCAGCAACAAGGTATTGATGTTTATGGTTACACCACAGTGCAGAATGCGCTGGATATCGATGACCTTCGCAAACATCTGGATGCGGAAAAAATTAATTTATGGGGCATATCCTACGGTAGTCACTTAGCCCTTGCTGCCGTTAAATTGTTTGATGACAAAATCGACAAGGTGATTATTGCCAGCGCTGAAGGGCTTGATCAAACCATTAAATTACCCGCGCAAACAAATCAATATTTTGCAGCAGTTAACGAGGTACTGGCACAACAGGATGTCGGTAAACAGGTTAGTGATTTGCCCGCGTTAATGCGTCGCGTGCATGCCTCTTTGGAGGAAACGCCTCTGACGTTAGAGGTTCCCGGAAAAGCGGGTAAAGTGATGCAGATGTTATTTCAACGCTATCACATGCAAAAGTTATCCAGTATGGCCATTGCCGATCCAGGACAGTATCTGGCAATGTTAGTGCAAATCTATGCTGCGCTGGAGAAAGGCGATACCAAGCTATTGGTACAGGTATTACAGCGCGGTTTTTTTAACGATGAAGCCATTGCATTTCGTTTAATGCCTTTGGCAATTGATGTGGCATCGGGTATCACAGCTAAACGCCTTAATACGGTGGAGCAGCAAATGAGTAATGCTTTGTTAGGTCCTTATCTGAATTTTCCCATGCCGATGCTGAATAAAGTCGATCCGCAATTGGATCTTGGGGATTCATTCAGAGCCAAACCCGTATCAGATGTGCCGGTATTATTATTAACAGGCTCCTTGGATGGCCGCACCTATCCAGACGAGCAGCGCCAGGCTGTGAGTTCTCTCTCCAAAGTAACCCAAATTATTGTGGAAAATGCAGGGCATAACTTATTCACCAGTCATGCAGAAGTGCTCAATCGCATGAAGAGTTTTTTGGCAGGTCAAAAAACATCTGTAGAGCCTATCGTTTTACCACTGCCTGAATTGTCATTGTAAAAAATATTTGCAGGGAAAAGCTTCATTGCTGATTTTACAGGCAATCTAACAATTAGGGCTTCAATCTGGCTGCGAAAAAAACTAAGCTGGAAACAAATTAGCAGTCAGATTGCAGCAATGAAGCAAAGTATTAACGAAAAAATGGAAACGGGAGTGGAACCCGAGAGTCAATTTAAGTTGTTGATGGTCTACTTTAAGCACAACCCCGGATTGATGCTCTCAGTTTCCTACCTGATGCTTACCCTGTGCGGTATTTTTTATAGCATGTCTTTTTACAGGGAGTTCAGCATCAATATCATGAAGCTGGCGGATGTCGCTGACTTGTTGATCATAGGCATCAGTGAACCCGCGGCAATTTTGATGTTTTGGGGAGGGTTAATGACGGCTTGGGCAATGGATAAAGTGATGTTGTACAGTTATCCCATTCAGCAGCGTTGGTTGATTAAACCTCATAGCCTAAAGCGCAGCTTAATCCTCCTTATTAATTATGTGCCTAAGACGCGAGAAGGTTTGTTGTCGGCATTCATATTTATGTTTGTGGCATTTTCTTACGCTTTTGTATCCCTCTATGCCGAGTGGCGTGGCAACAACATTAAAACGTCAAAAGAAGATTTTGTCGTGGTTAGCACGGAAGCTTCAAAATCTGCTGTCAGATATAAATTGTTAGGGTCGACTTCCAACTATGTCTTTGTTTACGCAGTCCAGTCGAAGCAGTCGGTTATTATTCCGGTTGAACAGGTTTCTTCTTTGATGCCTGAAATGGTCCAGTCGTTAAAGAAAACCGAAAGTAAGGATTAGTGGAATATGCACTGATTTTTTGTGCAAAAGCTCAAGTGTGAAATGTTCGCTAAGAAAATCAAGAGATCTGCAAGTGCAGGTATTTTAATTTGGCGAAACTATGCCATGCTAAGAACAACCGTTTTTAATGTCAAAGTACCATGAATCAACATTTCGCCAGACTTAGTTTACTTGCCATTATCCTCTCTGGATTAACCGCCTGCGCTTCTCATGACGCTGAGTCTGGCAGTGCGAAAGCCAATTCAAAAGTAGGTGAGAACCATCTTGTGCCGAATGTTTGTGATGGCGAAGTGGTTGCACCAGCCGTTTTTGCACCACTTTTAACTGAAGTTGACCGTCCTGAGCTGGTAACCGCCAGCTTGGGCAGTGCAGGGACCGGCGGTTTGTGCCAGGCCAAGGCGTATAAGGTAACTCAGTCTTTTGAAATTTATCGCGCCTGGGACAGTGTTAAACCCTATAGCAAACTCGGCCACTGGTGGTCGTTTTCCATGCCATCTGGAAAAATCGCTGAGTACAGGGAAAAGTATGCCATCTGTCCTAAATACTCCCCTCTGGATATGATGGTGCGCTGCTCGTTGCTAGAGGGCAGTATTGTGGTGCTGGGCACAGGCCAAAGCGCCAGTTGCAGTTCCTTTGACTATGCCGCCTCCTCAGCAATACAACTTTATCTGGCGGACGCCGCTGAGGCCACTGAAGGCTGTCAGTCCTTTTACGGCGTGTTTAGCTGGCAAAATGTGAACAAAAACCCCAAGTCTCGAAGTGAAGAAGAGAAGCCTGCAGCCGCAGACGATAGTTTTTAAACTTTTGTGAAAATGCGCTGTGGCTTTTGCCACTTGTGATTTCCTTTGCCATAGTTGATTGATAGTGGTTTTACCTATTTGGAAACGGGACTAACTCAAATGCACGTGCTTTTCATTGCGCCAGACTTTCCATCCTATCAACAACACTTTGTTCGAGCGTTAAAAGCAGCAGGTGCCAAGGTGTCAGGCATCGGGGACCGACCGGCGGAACACATGCCCGAAGAGGTTAAACTGCAACTGGATGCCTATTATCAAATCAGCAATGTCACCGATACTCCGGCGCTTTTAGAGTGTGTGCGTTATGTGCAAAGTCAGGAGTGGGTGGACAGACTGGAGGCCACCATTGAGTCTCACATGTTAGCGGCCGCTGAAGTGAGAGAAGCGTGTACCATTCCGGGTATGAGTTTTGAGCAAACCTGGATTTGTCGTGATAAAACCACCATGAAACAGTTTATGCAAGAGCGTGCTATTCCGTGTGCCGCATTTACGGCGGCAGACAGTGTTGAGCAAGTGCAATCTTTTGTTGAAAGGGTAGGTTATCCCATCATTGTTAAGCCGCGAGATGGCGCCGGAGCATCCGCAACCTGGCGCTGCAATGGCCCGCAAGATTTAATGCCCGCCATTGAAGATACCGGCATTGATAAAGGGAATTCGGCAGCCCTCGAAGAGTTTATCGAAGGCCATGAAGGGTTTTACGATACACTTGTGGCAGGTGGGAAAATACAGCACGATTTTGTTTCTCATTATTACCCCAATGTACTGGAGGCAATGCGCACGCGCTGGATTTCACCTTATATCATCGTCACTAACCGCAGTGATTTACCCGATTACCAACCACTCAAAGAGTTAGGGCAAAAAGTAATACAAGACATAGGTTTGCAAAATGTACCTACCCACATGGAGTGGTTCGTGGGAGAAAAAGGACTGAAATTTTCTGAGATTGGAGCTCGTCCTCCAGGAGTGGGGCAGTGGGATCTCTATTGCGCCGCTAATGATATCGATTTGTATAAAGAGTGGGCGGATGCTGTGCTCTATGGTCAATGCCAGGGTGTGTTGTCACGGCGCTACTCTGCGGCGATTTTGAGTTTGCGCCCTAATCAAGATGGTAAAATTCACGGTTACACCGGGGTTGAGGAAGTAATGCAGCAATATGGTGAGTGGATTATCAATTGTCACTTTCCTGAGCCGGGCACGCCGACACAGCCGATTACCGCCGGGTACATGGCCAATGCCTGGATTCAGATTAAGTATCCCGACTATGACGAGTTACGGACGATTTTGATGGACATCGCCAATAAGATCACGGTTTATGCTGGCTGATCTGTGACCTCTTTAAAAGGCAGATTGGCTAAAGTCATACCTTCTTTGGTCACGGTTAAAACGCTGCCTTGTTCATACCAGTCACCGACAACGATGCGTTTAGCTGCCTCGCCATTCTGGGTGGTGATATTGTGGATTGCAGGGCGGTGCGTGTGACCGTGAATCATTTGCTTAACCGCAAATTTATCCAGGTAGGTGAGTACTTCTTCTGGGGTCACATCCATAATGTCGGCAGATAGCGCCTGTTGATTTTTTTTACTGGTTTCCCGGCCTTTCTGGGCTATTTCCTTGCGTTTTTTCAGCGGCAGCCACAATACCAATCTTGGCCACCACCAACCGCGGGCCTTTTTGCGAAACTTTTGGTAAGCCACATCTCTTGTACAGAGTTCATCGCCGTGCAGTATTAAGGTAGGGGTGCCATAGAGGTCGATAACCTGCTGCTCCGGTAACAGTTCCATGCCGCATTGACGAGCATATTGTTGGCGTATTAAAAAGTCGCGATTGCCATGAATAAAAAACACCGGAACACCTTGTTCTCGCACACTTTTAATGGCATTGGCCACGGTGCGCGTGAACTGATTGTCGTCATCATCACCCACCCAGGCTTCGAATAAGTCGCCTAATATAAAAAGTTTGTCGGTATTTTTTGTATCGATAGAACTAAGAAAGTGGATAAAACACTGGGTGATGTCCGGGCGGTTATCACTCAGGTGCAAGTCGGCAATAAATAACGTTTGTTTCACGAGGTTAAGAATATCGCAAAGAAAATTCTGAAGGGAAAAAATGGGCAGACAAGCGCTGCCCAACCAAAGTGCTTATTCAGCAACGGCTTTTTCGATGATCACTTCTTCTAGTGGTACATCTTGGTGGAAGCCATGGCTACCGGTTTCTACGTTTTTGATTTTTTCAACAACGTCCATACCTTCAACGACTTCACCAAATACGCAGTAGCCCCAACCATCGCGGCTTTCGCTCTTGAAGTTTAAAAAGTCATTGTCAGCTACATTAATAAAAAATTGCGCTGTAGCGGAATGAGGATCCATGGTACGAGCCATGGCAATGCTGCCTTTTTTGTTGCTCAGACCATTGTTGGCTTCATTTTGGATAGGATCTTTAGTGGCTTTTTCGCCCATGCCCGGCTCCATGCCGCCGCCCTGGATCATGAAGTTATTAATCACGCGGTGAAAAATCGTATTGTCGTAAAAACCGTCGTTTACATAAGAAAGGAAATTGGCCGACGTATTCGGTGCTTTTTCTTCGTCTAGTTTAATTTTGATAACGCCAAAGTTGGTGTGTAAAGAAACCATAATGAGTCCTGATTAGTTACGGGTTTGCACTATCGGGTGCGCTTGAATAGCACATGATGGTGGCGAATGATGCGAATTACAAGAGCAACCACTAATGTGTGTTGTTTTTCCTGAATTAGGTTGGCCCATCTCAGGGGCAGTGTTAAACTTCGCGTCCCATAAAACAGGATAAAGGATCCACAATTTCATGTTGCACATATACAACACCTTGACCCAAAAGAAAGAAGCCTTCAAACCGTTACAAGCCGGTAAAGTGGGTATGTACGTCTGCGGTATCACGGTGTACGACTTGTGTCACATGGGACATGCCCGTACCTATCTGAGTTTTGATTTAATGGTGCGCTATCTGCGTCACAAAGGTTTCGACGTAAATTACGTGCGCAACATTACTGATGTTGACGATAAGATCATTAAACGCGCCAATGAACGCGGTGAAGATGTGTCTCAATTTACTGAGCAAACTATTGCTGAGATGCACAAAGACTTCGACAGCATCGGTTTACTGCCTGCTGATATTGAACCTCGCGTTACTACCCACATGCCTGAGATCATTGATGTAATCCAGCGTCTTGTGGATAAGGGCCATGCCTATCAAGCGGATAACGGTGATGTATTGTTTGAAGTAAGCACCTATAAAGCATACGGAAAACTGGGTAAGCAAGACCTGGAGCAGCTCAATGCTGGCGCGCGAGTGGAAGTGGAAACCAGTAAACGGGCACCGCTTGATTTCGTATTGTGGAAAATGGTGAAACCAGGAGAGCCTGGCTGGGAGTCACCTTGGGGCGTTGGACGTCCGGGTTGGCATATTGAATGTTCGGCCATGAACCACAAACATTTAGGCGCGCATTTTGATATCCATGGTGGTGGCTCAGATCTGATATTCCCACACCATGAAAATGAAGTTGCGCAATCTTGCTGTGCCTTTGATACACCGTATGTTAATACCTGGGTGCACACTGGTATGGTGCAGGTGAATCAGGAAAAGATGTCTAAATCTTTAGGCAACTTCTTTACATTGCGTGATGTGCTTAAGCAATACGACGCTGAAACACTGCGTTATTTCTTGATGTCAGCTCATTATCGCTCTCAGTTGAATTATTCAGAGGATAATATCAAACAAGCAAAAGCGGGCCTTGAACGTTTATATACGGCATTAAGAGACGTTGAATTTGACGATTCACTTGAGCCTGTGGAAAGCTATGTCGCTCGTTTTGATGCTGCGATGGACGATGATTTCAATACACCTGAAGCTTTTGCTGTTTTGTTTGAATTGGCTAAAGATATCAACCGTGAGCAAAGCGCGGATTTAAAACCTCGCTTGGCTGCAACATTGAAATTCCTTGGTAATGTAATGGGCTTTTTGCAATTGTCACCAGAAAGTTACCTGCAAGGTGGAGCCGGGGAAGATGAATCGGCAGTGATTGAAGCCTTGATCAAAAAGCGCAACGATGCCAGAGCGGCAAAAGATTGGGCGCAAGCGGATGCCGCGCGCGATGAACTCAATGCCATGAATATCGTGCTGGAAGATGGGCCATCGGGTACTACCTGGCGAAAAGGATAATTTTACGAAGAGCATTAAAAAAGCCGCGATTTTTTGAATCGCGGCTTTTTTGTACCAGTTCCACACAACATTCGGTGGAACTGGATTTTTGTTCCCAAAAAGACGTCATCCATGACAAGTCATATCCAGGGGATATTTTTATTCAACATTCCAACTTAATGTCACTCCAGAGAATGCACGATAAGCACGGATACTGATGTGCCAGGTGTCCTGTCCGGGGTTACTGAAAGTACAAGTTTCGTTGTTGCCAGACTCATAAGGGCGGCAATCGTAGTTACTGGTTGTAGGTTGAGCGCCTTTTCTTACGTAAAGGTCAGCGTCACCTGTGCCACCTGAGATGCTGAATTCAGCACTGCTCATGCCCGCTGGCATGTCAAAGGTGTAGTGTAACCACGCGTTGCGAGAAGCAGATAGATCAGTCAGTTCGCCAGTGCTGCCTTCGCCGCCTGAACCACCACCAGAACCGCCACCGCTGTTGTCAGTGAAGCTACCAGTTAATGAAGCACCGCTATAAGTAGAATAAGCGTGAACTTTCACATAGTAGGTGCCTTCCTGAGCGCTGCTTATAGAACAGGTCTCAGAGTTACCTGAATTCCAGGAACGACAATCGTAGTTAGAGGTAGTAGGCTCTGAACCGAAGCTCACGTAAAGGTCAGCGTCACCGCTGCCGCCAGACATATTGAATTCAAGGTCTGTAGCACCTGCAGGTACTGCAAGCGTAAAGACTTGTTCATCGTTTGTGGAACCAGACAAGCCAGTTACAGCTACGCCGTTGGTCAGTGCAGTTTCACCTGTACCGCCACCGCCGCCAGTGCCGCCACCAGAACCATTACAATTTGCTGCCATATAGTCAGAGGCTGCTTTAGTTTGAACCAGTCCCCAACCAGTGCGGTTATCTCTGCCTGAATTGTCCAGGTCAAGTGCAGTTTGCTTCAGAGCGTCTCTGACTTCTGTAGAGCTACAAGTGGGGTTGTTGCTCCACGCTAACGCTGCGACACCAGCAACATGAGGTGTTGCCATGGAAGTACCATTGTAATAAGCGTAATCAGTATTGCCTCTTACTTCTAATGTCGCGTTGGAGCCAACATTGGCAAGTAAGTCCTGACCTAAGGTGCGATTAACAGATACCGTAGGCATATCAACCGCAGTATTCGCATCTACTAAAAATGGATTTTGCAGACCTGGGCGAGCAGAGTTACTGTAAACAATCACGCCGCTAGCACCTGCGTTTGCACAGGCTTCAGCAGGATCAATTTCAGGATAGTTGGAACCTGATTGATTCTCGTAGCGCTCCGCGATACAGATCTTACCTGACATATTGCCACAGCTGTAATTCCCAGCACTCATACTACAGCTAGCTAGCTCGCCAGATACAGTACCGTTGACATTGGAAATTGAATAGCTGCTACCTGAAGGAACATAACGTGATTGCGGTAAAACACGGTCATCACCGGTAGTCGAGCCATCGTAAGTAATGAAACCTTGACGGCCGTCACCGACACCCACTGTAGACAGGATTGCTTCACCCGGACCTGACAATTCAACTTGAGAGGTGTATTGCGAGAACTCAGCGTGTAAGCCCGTCTCGTCGACAGCTGCTACTGAAACCACAGCGTCATAAGAGGCAGGATATGAGTGAGTGGAGTCACCATCGTTACCCGCCGCTGCGATTAGCAACATGCCATCATCTTCAAAGGCTTGCATTGCATTGCTTTCAGATGTCGTAGAGCTTGGACCACCCAAAGACATGTTAACTACTTTTGCACCCGCAGTTTGACAATCATCAATGGCATCAACCAGATCACTACTGTAAGCCCAGCCAGACTCAGTAAACACTTTAATGATATGCAGATTGACATTGGTATTCGGTAGTACACCAACGACACCTTCACTGTTGTTTACTGCAGCAATAGTACCGGCAACGTGAGTTCCGTGAGAGCCGCCTGGGGTAGACCATTGGCCCGTGCCACTGTCGTTGGTTCCGGAGGCATTATTGGCAGCCAGATCAGGGTTAGTGATATCGTAACCAGAGTCGATGATACACACAGTCATGTTGCTGGCGCTCGCATCGCTTACCTGGTCTGCTTGCACATTGGCAATACCCCAAGGTGAAGATTCAGCCATTGGCCAACGCTTTGGATTCTTCTCAGCACGGGCAGCATAGGAAGAGTTGCTCAAGTTAGATGTAATAAAATCAATGTCGTTAACATGCAATTCAGCAGGTAACTTCAAAATTACACTATCTTGTCCATGGGCTTTAACAAAGGACAACGCTTTTCCAGCTCTGAAAGAAAAGTCCATCATGATTTGTTGGCCACGAGCGGCTAAGTTACCGCCTTTCAGATTAGACTGGTTCTTCAATGCTTCAGGCGCTTCATTTGCCATTTTCAACGCTAGCACGTCATTTGCGCTACTTAGCTTAACGATGATTTGGTCGGTGGTATCGGCATATTTTTGTCTTTTTTGTTCTGCGCGCCATTGAGCGAATCCAGTTGGCTTCGCATTTTGCTCTTGTGCAGACGCTTGTTGTCCCACTGCCGTCATGGGTGATGCCTGAACTGCTGAGCCGATCGAGGCGGCGCAGAGTAGGGCAACCGTAGTTTTATTAAATTTCATTCTTGTTGTTTCCTTAAACACTTGTTGTTTTTTTGTTTCGAAAATACTTCCCGCGTTTTAGTTTGATTTGTTGTAACTGATCAGATCAGTTTTGCAGGTAAATAATTTTCGAACCAAGGTTTTAGCAAAGGAAAAAATTGCTGTAAACAGAAGAGGCTGATCGGTAAAAAAGAGAAATAAATAAACCTAATTGTTTCTGTTATTTTTCTGTGTTGCGCTACAGCCGTTTAAGAATAACGGTCATAGGAACATTTCAACGAGGTTAAAAATAAACTTACGTAAAGAAATGATTACGGTTTACTATAAAATGTAATCAAATGTAACTAAATAAATTGTGATAAATAAACTGAATTTTATCTGATGTATATGAAAATAGATTGCTAAATGAACAGGTGTGGGTGTTGATACACATTACCTCGGGTGCAGTTTAATCCGCATAGTGGAATTTTGTGGGTAAGTGATTTCACATTAACTTGTTTGCTGTGCTTATCGTATTTTTCCATGAAACTTGATTTTTTGAAAATTAAGTCAACTTAAATGTAATTTAATTACAGAAAATAGAGTTCCAGCCATGGTCATTGGGATGACGTTAAGACTATATTAGTGAAGAAAGGGAGAAGAGTTTCTACCGGACTTTTGTATAAGACTGATACGGTTTTATTTGTGCGAGGGGAAGCTTAGCTTTAAAGCAAATTGCCTCTAAAAGCCATATTGCCATTTCAACATAAACAGGATGATAGTTGAGAAAGTCGCTGAAATAGGCAGCCCGATGCGCACAAAATCTTTAAACCGATATTCCCCAGCGCTGAATACCAACAGGTTAGTTTGATAACCCCAGGGCGAGATAAAACTTGCGCTTGCAGCAAATGCCACGGCAAGTGCGAACGGCATAATGGGTAAATTCATCGCTGTACTGATGCCCCATGCAAAAGGAAACATGAGGGCCGCTGCAGCGTTGTTGGTAACTAGCTCGGTGAGTACGAGTGTGCAAAGGTAGACGGTAATCAACACCATAAATGGCGAACTACCCAATAATATGGGTTGCAGCCAGTCGGTCAATAGCGCGATAGTTCCGGTATTTTCAAGCGCTGCTGACAGCGATAGTGCGCCTACAATAACGATGATCAGATTAGTGGGTAAACTGCGCTTGAGTTCGTTGCTGGATACCACCTTGGTCAATACCAATATCACTAATAAGAACAGAAGCGTAAGCTCAAGAGATAGCATATTAAAAGCTGCCAGAGAAATTGCGCTTAAGAATCCCCCCACTGCGATAATATCCTGCCAGCCGTGGAGCTTTTTCTCGACTTTGAGCTCATTGAGTAAAAAGAAGTTATTGTTGAGGTTTGGACGGGTTTTAAAATCCGCTCCGGTTGCCAGCAGAAGGAAGTCACCGGCTTTCAATTTTATCTCACCTAATTTACCGCTTAGCTTTTCACCATCGCGGCGAATGCCCATAACAGCTGCGTCAAACATAGAGCGAAATCCAACGGCTTTGAGACTCTTACCAATAATTGGCGCGCGATTTGTGATGATGACTTCCGTCAAGTTTTCTCTTAACAATCCATTGCTATCTGCGAAAAAGCTCAAACCCGGAATGTGATCCAGGGTATCCACGCGTTCGATATTGCCGGAAAAAATAAGTTTATCCCCTGCCTGAATTACTGTATCTGGGTGTACCGGGCTAACAAGTTGCTTTTTCCTCACTATTTCCACGAGGAATAATTCAGGCAGGTTGCGCAGATGATTTTCTTCTATGGATTTGCCTATCAATGGGGAGTTATCGACGACTTTAGCCTCGATAATATAATTCTTAAATTCATTTGCTCTGGGTTTTAAGTCTGGCAGCATGCCTTGCAACAGATAGATGAGTAAACAACAACTCAATCCAGCTGTTAGGCCATAAAGGGTAAAGTCCCAAAAGCGAAAACCCGGTTGACCGTGCTCTATAAGAAAGCTATCTACGATCAAATTGGTAGAAGTACCCACCAGGGTTACTGTTCCCCCTAAAATTGCCGCATAAGATAATGGTATGAGCAGTTTTGAAGGTGGGATGTGTTGATTGTGAGTTAGTGGTCCAGTTAGTGTTGCCACCACTGCGGTATTATTGAGAATGGCAGAGCTAAAAAACGAAATGCTCAGTACTTTTAAAGTGGATAAGGTTTTGTTCGCCGTGATGAGTTTCCTGGCGAGCGTTTTCATAATGCGAGATTTATCCACTCCAATACTGACTAACAGAAGCAGTACCAAAATGACCAATCCGCGATTATTGAGATTACTGAGTACCTGATTAACTTCCAGGCTACCAGTTAACAGCAACGTCATTGTCGCAAGGGCGAATATCAGGCTTGGGCTTTTGTTGGAGAACACCAAGCCTAAAATGGTACTCAGAAAAATCCCGAGTACCAATATTTGCGTTATTTCCATATCACCTAACTATTTCAGTTGTGAAATATCAATTGCTTGCCAGTGAGGGAAATGTTTACGTACAAGTGCGTTGAACTCAAGCTCAAATTCAGAAAAATCGCCTTTTTCTGAAGTTTGTTGGCTCTCGTTTGCATTGATTGCCATTCCAGCACCGACAGTAGCGTTGCTGATACGATCAATAACAATGAAAGCACCAGTGGCTCGATTTTGCGTGTAAGGGTCAGCAGCAACTGCCTCAGTGAGCTTAAGTTGAACTTGAGCAATCTCGTTTAACTCAAGGTGTACAGCCTCGCTTTTCTCGAGCGTATTGACATCAATTTTGTGGTCGATATCAGAGATACTGCCTGTCACTTTTTTAGTGGCGAACTTGATGGCGTATTGTTTGTTTGGCATTAAGGCTTCTTCTGCCATCCATACTAAATGCGCAGTCCAGGCATCGGAGCTGGCTGGGACATTATCTGATTTGACAATCATGTCACCGCGCGAAATATCAATCTCATCTTCCAGCGTCAAGGTCACTGCTTGCGGCGTGTGGGCGTATTGCAGGTCGTCATCAAAGGTGACAATAGACTTGACCTTGGAGCTCTTACCTGATGGTAACGCTGTGATTTGGTCACCCACTTTCACATCACCAGATACGATAGTGCCGGCAAAACCTCTGAAGTTCAGGTTTGGACGGTTTACATATTGTACCGGGAAGCGGAAATCAGTTTTGTTTTTGTTGCGGTCAATTTCGATGGTTTCAAGAATTTCCATCAGTGGTGCGCCTTCATACCAAGCAAGGTGCTCAGATGGATTAACCACGTTATCACCATTCAGCGCCGAAATCGGCACGAAGTTTACATCTTCAAAGGCCAGGTCTTTAGCGAAAACATTGAAGTCGGAACGGATTTTTTCAAACACATCTTGTTTGTAATCCATCAAGTCCATTTTGTTAATAGCTACAACGATATTTTTAATGCCCAGCAAGGAAACCAGGAACGAATGGCGTTTGGTTTGCACCTGCACACCGTGACGCGCGTCCACCAAAATGATGGCTAAATCACAAGTAGAAGCACCGGTTACCATGTTACGCGTGTACTGCTCGTGTCCAGGTGTATCTGCAATAATAAATTTGCGTTTGTCGGTTGAAAAGTATCGATAGGCTACATCAATGGTGATACCTTGCTCACGCTCGGATTGTAGGCCATCAACCAAAAGTGCGAGGTCGACTTTTTCGCCAGTTGTACCTACTTTTTTACTGTCTTTAACAACGGCAGCCAGCTGATCTTCATAGATCATTTTAGAGTCGTGCAGAAGCCGCCCAATCAGCGTACTTTTGCCGTCATCTACGCTACCGCAGGTTAGAAAACGCAGCAGATCTTTCTTTTCATGCTGCTCTAGATAAGCTAATACGTCTTGTTGAAGTAATTCGTTTTCGTTATGCATCGTTATGCACTCACCAGGAAATAAGGGTTTAATACAGATTCTTTTTGGTTGTATAGCAGTTCAACACCTGAGTCTTGCCATACGCCATTTTCATTTTGTGTCATCACGGTGACTTTTCCGCCCGCGGCGTTGACAACCGCATGCGCCGCCGCTGTGTCCCATTCAGAGGTTGGACCGAGACGAGGGTAGAGGTGGGCTTCACCTTCGGCTACCAGACAAAGCTTCAAGGAGCTGCCCATTGCGACTAATTCACTTGGTTTGCCAAGTGCCTCTAAAAAGCCTTTAATTTCAGGGCTTTGGTGAGATCGGCTACCCACAATTTTAAGTTGCTCAGCACAATCCACAGAAACAGGATTCAAAGCAATACGTGACTTGTCTTGCCGTTCCTTAAAGCAGGGCCCATCTACCACACCTGCATAAATCTGATTAATGGCCGGCGCGGTAACTACGCCAAGAATGGCTTTGCCGTGATGAACAAGAGCGATGTTAACGGTAAATTCACCATTCTTTTTAATGAACTCTTTTGTGCCGTCGAGCGGGTCTACCAGCCAATAGGTTTGCCACTCTTTTCTTTCTTGCCAATCGATATTGGCTGATTCTTCTGAAAGAATCGGATAATCAGAAATTTCAGCCAAGCGCTCTACAATAATCTTGTGAGCGGCTAAGTCGGCTTCGGTCAGCGGGCTGTCATCAGATTTTTCGTAGATAGAGAAATCTTTCTGATAAATCGCCATAATGGCATCACCCGCATCGCGCGTGATGGCAATAACCGGTTCAAGTAATTCAGTCAGGTTATCTGGCATAGTCACTTATATAAATCCTTTTTCCAATAATTGCTTGTACAGTTCTTCCGTTACTGATTCTGGGCTTTCGTCGCTCACTTTCAGGTGAATTTCTGGTGATTCCGGTGCCTCATAAGGACTGTCGATACCTGTGAAGTGTTTGATGTCACCAGCTCGAGCTTTTTTGTACAAACCTTTCGGATCACGCTGCTCGCAAACCTCTAGCGGTACATCCACATAGACTTCTACAAACTCATTCTCTTCTAACAGATCGCGACAGAACGCTCTGTCGGCTTTGAAAGGTGAAATGAAAGCGGTGAGTACAATTTGGCCTGCATCTACGAATAGCTTTACCACTTCGCTGATGCGACGGATATTTTCCACACGGTCTTTGTCGGAAAAGCCTAGATCACCACACAAGCCATGGCGGACATTGTCGCCATCTAGCAGATAGGTATGTTTACCTTCAGCCTGCAGCTTTTGTTCCAGTAATCCAGCGAGTGTAGATTTACCTGAACCACTTAGTCCGGTAAACCAAATCGCGAGGGGTTTTTGTTTGTTTTGCTCTGCCCGGCGCGCTTTATCAATATTGTGCTCGTGCCATACGATATTTTGGCTCATCAGAAGTAACCCTCCATTTTCTTTTTCTCCATGGAGCCGGCTGAGTCGTGGTCGATGACACGGCCCTGGCGTTCTGATGTTTTGGTTAGCAGCATTTCCTGAATAACTTCAGGTAATGTGCTGGCGGTGGATTCCACCGCGCCTGTCAATGGATAGCAACCAAGGGTACGGAAACGCACTGACTTCATTTCAGGCTCTTCGCCTTCCTTGAGTGGCATGCGCTCATCGTCCACCATGATTTGCACGCCATCGCGCTCAACAACCGGACGAGGTTTGGAAAGATACAAACTTGGAATTTCAATATTTTCCATGTAGATGTATTGCCAGATATCTAACTCAGTCCAGTTAGACATTGGGAACACACGAATACTCTCGCCTTTATTGATTTGCGAGTTATAGATATTCCAAAGTTCTGGACGCTGGTTTTTAGGATCCCAGCGATGGTTTTGATCACGGAAAGAAAACACTCGCTCTTTTGCACGCGACTTCTCTTCGTCTCGGCGAGCACCACCAAATGCGGCATCAAATTGATACTTGTCTAACGCTTGTTTCAACGCTTGGGTTTTCATAATGTCAGTGTATTTTGCACTGCCATGGGTGAACGGCGTGATCTTGTTGTCAGCTCCTTCCGGATTGGTGTAGCTGATCAGCTCGAAACCGTATTTTTCTGCCATACGATCGCGAAACTCGATCATTTCTTTGAATTTCCACGTGGTATTAACATGCATTAATGGAAACGGAATCTTACCCGGTGCAAATGCTTTACGCGCTAAGTGCAAGAGTACAGAAGAGTCTTTACCAACCGAATATAGCATAACCGGATTTTCAAATTCGGCGGCAACTTCACGGAAAATTTGAATACTCTCAGCCTCAAGTTGTCTGAGGTGAGTTAAAGTGGGAATTTGTGACGACATATTGAGCCTAATGTTCTAACTTATAACTAATATATTAAACTATTATATGCTTAGAACTTTAACATAATGTGACAACTCATAGTATGTTTTTTTGGACTAATTCAATCCGAATTTTCATAAGAGCAGTGGTGGTTCTTATTTCGAGAATTCGGCTCGCTCACTTGCCCAGGTTTGCGCCTCTGTAAAGCATTTTGCTGTACGATCTGAGTCAGCATTAATTTTCATTGAAATAAAATACGCTTCTTCCCACTCGGCTTTTTCATAACGTCTTACCAGGTTGATGTAATCCGCCATCAAACCTTCGCCTTTGACAAGCGCCGTCTTGATTGATTCAGACAGTGGCAGCTTAGCTAATAACTCTTCAATGCTGGTATCTAGCATGGCATCCAACAAAGACAATAAGCCCACTAAGAAAGCGGAGGATTTATCAATTTTTTGTCCGGGTAGCGCGGCAATTGATTCGCAGAATCGGGCGCGGGTTAATGACATGACGGTTAGTTCGTGTGGTTTATCCGTTTTAAACTGGGCAGTAAACATCAGGGATACAAAACGACGTAGCTCCTGTAAGCCAATAGCGACTATCGCCTGTTTGATATTACTAATCTCTTGTTGTGCTCTATTAAACAGTGAGGACTGAGCGTATTTGAGCAGCTTAAAGGACATGTTGACATCAATTTCAAAGGCACGAGTTATCTTGTTGATATTGGGCTCGTCCTCAGCCATTTCAGACATGAGTTGTGCCAGTGCTAATTGTGATGGTTGTAAAGAGTAGCCCTTAAGTACCTCAGGTTTGCTGAAAAAGTAACCTTGAAAATAAGAAAAGCCCAAATCGACAGCGGTTTGATAGTCTTCATGGGTTTCGACTTTTTCAGCTAGCAATTTAATTTGTGGATAATCAGCAATGTCGGTGATGACCTGCTTGATTTCCTCGACACTCATGGCTTGCCAGTCGATTTTGATAATATCAGTATAAGGATAAAAGTGTTTCCAGACAGGTTCATGAATGTAGTCATCGAGTGCGACTATGTAGCCCTGTTCTTTTATTTCTTTAACTGCAGCCAGCAATTTTTTACCCGGTCTTACGGTTTCAAGTACTTCTACCACTACTTGATCATTGGGCAATAGCAATGGATATCTGTCGATGAGGGTGTCGTGGGTAAAGTTGATAAAGGCCAACTTGTTTTGCGTGAGCGTGTCTAGCCCCAAATTGGTTTGCAAACCATCGATCATTTTTGAGGTTGCTTCGTTTTCACATACGTCAGGAAAGACGTTTTTCAAGCTTTCCCTGAACAACAGTTCATAGGCATAAACCGATTTGTTGATATCCAAAATTGGCTGGCGTGCTGCATAAAATGCCATGCTAATTGGTCCTTTATTGGGGCTTTCGCTGACAAATGATTGAGCCCTTGTAAATATTCAATAGCTCAGTTCCTTATTAAAGCATATTGAACTTTGCTGCGAAATTGCACGGAAAATAACAACATGCTCTTTGCTATTGTATTGATAAGTCAGTTTGAGTCAATTTGCCTTTTAACAATTGACTATAACAACTTTTTTTCCATGGATTCGAAGTCGCCGTACAGGGCTTCACAGTTGGATTGCGTCGCTTTACTCACAATTACAATCGCTATGGTTGCCGCCAGAAATCCGGGCACAATTTCATAAAGTTGACTGCTTAATGGTTGGCTGTCGGGGCCAATCGGGGCGTAAATCCAAACCAGCACGGTAATGGCCCCGGTTAACATCCCCGCAATGGCGCCAGCACGGGTAGTCTGCTTCCAGAACAAGCTAAACAAAATTAGCGGACCAAACGCCGCGCCAAATCCGGCCCACGCATTGGAAACCAGTGAAAGAATTGAGCTGTCGCGGTCATGGGCTATATAAATTGCCAGAGCCGCAACCAGGAATATACTGATTCGACTCACCAACAGCACCTTATTTTGTGGCGCCTGACGGTCGATAAATTCATGGTATAGATCGGTGGCCAAAGAGCTAGAAGTCACCAGTAATTGTGAGGATATGGTGCTCATAATAGCTGCCAGGATAGCTGCTAATAAGAACCCTGAAATAAAGGGATGGAATAGAGTATTGGACAATAATATGAATATGGTTTCAGGATCGGACAGTGACAACTGCATCTGCTGTACGTAAGCCAGTCCGGTCAAGCCAACACTCAAAGCTCCAATCAAGGTTACCAGCATCCAGCTCATGCCGATTTTGCGGGCAACTTTAAGTTCTTTAACGCCGGAAATTGCCATAAAACGCACTATAATATGTGGCTGACCAAAATAGCCAAGGCCCCATGCCATACTAGAAACAATAGCGATTGCAGAAACGCCATTGACCAAATTAAATGCTTCAGCATTGACTTGCTCGATGATGGTGCCCGTTTCAGCAATACCGCCCAGTTGAAAAATTGCGACAACAGGTACCATGATCAAAGCAACGAACATGATGCAGCCTTGTACAAAATCCGTCATGCTAACGGCGAGGTAGCCGCCGAATAGGGTGTAAACCACTACAATACCTGCGGTGATATAAAGTCCTAATTCGTAGGGAAGTTCAAATGCACTTTCGAATAACTTGCCACCGCCAACGACACCTGAAGAGGTATATATGGCGAAGAAAATAATGATAACCACGGCAGATATGATGCGCAGTAAGCGAGTGTTGTCTTTAAAGCGGCTTTCCAGAAAATCTGGAATAGTTAATGAGTTAGTCACTTCGGTATAGGTTCTCAGTCTTGGCGCAACAAAGGTGTAATTACACCAGGCGCCAATTAGCAATCCAACGCCGATCCAACTGCTGGCGAGCCCACTGATATACATTGCACCGGGCAAGCCCATTAACATCCAGCCGCTCATATCAGAAGCGCCCGCTGATAATGCGGTTACCGCAGGACCAACTTTACGCCCACCTAGTAAGAAGCCAGAGACCGACGCGTCATTGGTTTTAAAGGCAAACAGACCAATAGCCAACATGGCAGTAAAATAGATAGCGAGGGCAAGAAGTAGGTAGGGGTCCATAAAAATTCCGTATTGTGATTATTCTTTTCTGAATTGAAATCCCATGATGACATTTTCTGACAGTAAAAATCCAGTTTTGTGATCCGGCTCTAACAATAAAAAATCCGCCGAAGCGGATTTCTTAGATTTCATTAAAGTGCTGTTTAAGCCGAAAATCGCATGGCGTTTTTCAGCCTGATTTCCAGTTCTTCATTTACCTTGCCTTTTTCACCGATGATAGTGACATCGGCTTTTTGTGCTTTCCAACTTCTGCCTTCAAAAGCACCGTCCTGAAAGTGGCTGTCGATTTGTTTCTCAAAATCCTCGGGCGTAACAAACAAGGTAATATCGCCTTGTTCAGTATGCATTACCATGTGCAGACTTTTTTGATTTTCAAAAAAACAAAAGTTGGCGTAGGTTATTTTTCCAACGGTTTGCATCATCTCTCCACCAAATGTGGCCAGCTTGGTATTTACCTCATCAAGAGAAACATCGCGAGATACTCGTTGTGTGTATTCTTGTTCGTGGTACATATGGGCCATTGCCAGATCCGCTCCGGTGCGGATGTCTGGTGATTGACCGAAAAAGGTAAAACTCAAACCAACGGCAAATGCGATGCTTGCTGCCATGGCTAACTGAATGTAATGGTTACGTCGATTGGGCAGGGCAACTACTTTGTCGTTTGTCTGTGCTGGCGCAGTAACCGCTTCTGACGCATTTAATTCCTGTTGAGGGATTGCCAGCAACTTGGCTGCTAAACCTTCTGGTACAGCAACATTACTCGCCCTTTGCATGGCGTGATCCAGTGCTTGCATTTCGTCACGATAAACTCTTAGCGTTTCATCTTTCGCTATCGCTTGCACAATGGTCTCATCTTCACTGAAGGGATCGGCAGCAATAGCTTGTTTAATTTGTTCTAAATCCGATGTGGATGTCATTACTTACTTCTCACCTTTTTCAAGGGCTTCTTTCAATTGATTTCGGGCCCTAAATAATCTGGTCATTACCGTGTTTTTATTGAGTTGTAACTCTTGCGCGATTTCTTCGCCATTGAAGCCAAATATTACCTGTAACATCAATGGCTCTCGGTATTCATCACTCAGGTTCGCCATCAATCCATGTAACTCATCATGTTCTAACTGAGTATCATGATGAGGGCCTTCGTCAGCCAGGGAAACGTCATCCATATCTACCAGATCGAATTGTTTTCGTTCAAAACGACGGGCATTTTCTCGCCGCAAAATCGTGATAAGCCACGCTTTGGCGGCTTTATCATCCTTGAGTGAATCAAGTGATTTCCAGGCTCTTAAAAAGGTTTCCTGAACTACGTCTTCCGCAATCGCTTTGTCCTTTATCAGCCAATAAGCGTAACGATAAACGTCGCCGTGCAGGTCCTTCACCAGCTTTTCATACTTTCTTTGCTTTTCCTGAGTATTCATTGGGACCGTATCAAGTTATTTTTGCTTTCGTGATTTCATCACAATTTTTATACTTTTGTTATAAAGCGTACCTGATAGTTTACAAAGGAAAACCTTAATACGGCCCGAGGTATAAATTCGGGCCTATCTGATACACGCATTCAACGGATATTACGTTGTTTTAACTAGCAATTAAACCACACTACCTATGCAGTGGGATAGAGTGGTGCCAGGTTTGTCGTGGTTGAGTTATTGCGGGTTTGTTTTTGCTGCTTCTGAGTTACGCTTAATAAGTTTTTAAGAACCGCTTTTTCATCGCCACCGGATTGCTTGCCATAGAAATGGCCATAAAAGTCATCAATAGCCTGTTTCAGTTCTGCATTGCCCAGCACTTCCAAATGGGTATAAACCGAGACGTTTTGCGCCCCTGAAACACTGCTTAACCAAGGCAGTAACAGTTGATGAATACGATTCAAATCCGGCTGCTTGCGCATCAGTTCTTTTTGTAGATCCTGCCAATGAGGCTTAATGGTTTTCGCTGCAACAGTTACTTCAGGAGCCGCAGGCTTTAGTGTTTTAGACGAGATATACCAAGCCAGTATGGTGATAAGCCATAACCCGCTTAAAATCCAACTGCTCAGCGACCACCACTGTGGCGTGTTAGTCGTTTGTTGCCTTGTAATGTTAGTTTCACTGGTAATTGGAATGACAGGCTCAGTTTGTGTGATTTCAGGTAATGCCTGCGGAGCATTGGCTGGCGGCAATACTTGAACCGTGCGCGCGGGCAAGGTGGCGGTTTCGGTTTTTTTGGTGATCACATTGAACCAATTTAACGAAACTTCAGGAATAATCATGGTGCCCGGTTCATTGGGGATAAGGGCTACCGTCTCAGTTCGCTGAGCAACTATGGTGCCATTGCGCTGTACTCTGGCGGTTTCAGCTTGATCCGGATAGGCTTTCATCGCGGGAGGATACAGGGTGTCCAGCTCAGGCAACTGAGTTTCGGTAACGCCAACGGCGGTAAGGGTTATTGTGCGTGTCACGGGGGTGCCTACGCGATATTCGTCATCGGGTGTTTGCCATTCTTCGGTTAGTTGTACGAACTCAGATGGCAACCAGTGCTCGTTATAGCCATCGGGGATGGGCAGTACCTGAATATCCACATCTTTGGCGATACGTTGCACATTGCGGGTTCGGTTGAAAAAACCAAAACTCTGACGGCTGTTATCTACCACTTCACCGTCAAATAGCGGTCCTCTAATAGTAAATTCACCACTGCTATTGGGAATGATGGAAAACGTGCGTTCGATAATTCGGTAGCGTTTGCCATCGATGATATCAGTAAATTCTCGATCTTTGCCCACTTGCTCTATATCAGCACCTGGCAATTCCGGTTGGCTCAAGCTGCCGCTTTGCAAATCTACAGCAAGGTGAAGGCGGGTTGTGTATTTGATTTGTTGTTGTACGTAAACCGTTTCGCGCTCTGCTTCTGCGGTAATGTAAATATCACGGGTTTGAGCGGCATTAGCGGAAGATACCGGGACAACTTCTATGTTGATGGGGGCAGTGGTTAACCCCGCCACATTGAGCGCCGGAATGGTAAAAGTACCGGGCGTTCTGGGTATCAGGGTTGTCGTCCAGGTGGTGGAGCGGGTTGTTTCAAAATTGATCATTTGGGTTTGACGGCTGACGCTGGTGCGTCCTACTACAAAGTCGCGTAGCAGCGGTGAATTGTCAAATTCATCACCGGGCACGTCATCATTGACGGTAACGGTTAGACGGAAGGACTCTTCCACCATTACCGGGTTTTTGTCTACGGTGGCTACCGCTTCAGTGGGTGCGGCGAAGCTCAACCTTGCGCTAAAGGCAAACAAACAAATTAAAAGCAATACTGTGTGTTTAACGTGAATTTGCATGATCTACCAGTTTTTTTGTTGTGAATTAGGGAGACGCTGACGCTGGCGGCGCTTTTGCTCCAGTAACATTTTTCGTTTTAATAAGAACGCCGGGTCGTCTGGCACTTTACGCAACCAGTTTTCAATTTTTTGCAGCTGTTCTTTTTGTTCATCGGTTAGCTCAGGTTGCTCTTGCATCTGGGCTTGTTGTTCTTGTTGATTTTCCTGCTCTTGTTGCTGTTGCTCCGATTGCGCTTCTTGCTCTTGTTGTTCTTGTTCCTGCTGCTGTGATTCTTGCGATTGTTGCTCGGATTGCTGTTCCTGTTGTTCTTGTTCTGAGCTGTCTTGTTGCTGCGAGCTATCCTGCTGCTGTTGCTCTTGCTGCTGGTTTTCATCACTTTGAGAATCTTGCTGTTGTTCTTGATCTGATTGCTGATCCTGCTCTTGCTCGGAATCGTCAGAACTTTCAGAGTTTTTCTCCTGGTTTTGCTGCTGTTGCTGTTCTAGCAAGTCTTCCAGGAACTGTTTGTTTTCAGCCGCATTGGGGTAGTCAGGGTCCATTTCCAGTACCCGCTCGTAGGCAGCGATAGCTTCCTGAAACTGTTGTGATTGCGCCAAACTGTTGGCAAGGCCAAAATTGCCATCAGGTGTGTCAAGTCCTGAGTATACTTCAGCAGCAGCTTCGTAATCTCCGGCGTTAAAATGAGATAAACCTTTCCACAGAGGATCGTTAAATTGTTCTGCGGCGGTTGTAAAATCTTCCTGCTGGTAACTTTGTGCGCCTTGCTGATCAGGGGTTTGCCATAAATCTTGCCACCAATCTGCAGAGGCCGGTTGTGGAGTCGCCGCAAACCATCCCACTAAGAATACTGGCAGTACGCCTTTTCTAAAGCTGTAGGCTGCAATAGGCAGTAAAAGCAATAATAACCAAGGACCAAATTCTCGCCACTGGTCGCCGAAGCTGTCTTCTGAGGTTTCACCTTGAGATTCCTGGGGTTCAAACAAGGATTCCGTTAAATACTGAATATCCGCATCGTCAGGGCGACTGACAATCAGCTTGCCACCGGTACTGCTGGCAATGGTAGAGAGGGCGGAAGTGCGCAATCTCGGGATGACCACTGCCCCTGAACTATCTTTTAAAAAGTTGCCGTTGATATCTTTTATCGGTGCGCCTTCTTCAGTGCCAATGGCAAGTATATTAATAGTGTGCTCGTGGTCTGATAACAGGTTGCGGATTGGTGCCACCTCGGAAAGTTCTACTCCGTCGGTGATCCAATAGATCTCGCCACTTTGGTAACCAGCATTTTTTAATAGTTCAAAGGTGGTTTCCAATGCAAACAGGGCATCGCTGCCTTGAGATGGCATAATTTCCGGCGACAAACTGGGTATCAGTGCATGCAGGTTTTGAATATCCGAGGTGAGGGGACTGATCACAAAAGCATCACCGGCATAGGCGACTAATCCAGTCTCGCCTTCTTCTAATAACGACACCAAATCCATCGCTTTAAAGCGCGTTCTTGACAAGCGATTGGGTTTGATGTCTTCGGCTCGCATCGACATGGACATGTCCATTAACACCACTTTGCCTTTACTCACCTGATAAACAGGTTGCGGCAATCGCTCCCATGTGGGACCAGCCAAAGCCAGACAGGTTAACATCCAACCGCAAAATAATAATAACCAAGGTGGCGTGTGTTGCTTTTCAGTTCGGGTGCTAATGAGATTATCGTACAGATGGTTGGCCAATACGCCCTGCCAACCTGATTGCTTTCTCACTTGTTTGCGCAATAAAAACAATAAACATACCAATGGCAGCATCGCTAGTAACCAAAAGGGGCGCAAAAATTGAAAGTTGTCCACAAGTGCTAATAAATCATTCATCTTGAAGCTCCCCTCAGCGAAAACAGCAGATTCCTGATAAGTGGTATTAACGCCATTAAAACGGTTGTGAAAAGGGCAAAGGCAAGCGGATAATAGAACAGCGCTTTTAGCGGACGCATTTGGCGAGACTCCCGCTCTATAGGCTCCAGTTCATCTAATGTGGCGTAAATACTCTCCAGCTCTTGAACATCTCGGGCTCGGAAATATTGGCCGCCAGTGACGTTAGCGAGCTCAGTGAGCATGGATTCATCCAGCTCCGCAGAAGGGTTAATACGACGATTTCCGAATAACCCGCGGGCCATCATTTGATCGGCACCAACACCGATAGTGTATACAGTAATGCCCTCAGCGACAGCCAGCTCTTGTGCTTGTGCAGGTTCAAGGTTACCTGCGGTGTTTTGCCCATCGGTGAGCAAGATCAACACCCGGTTTGAGTCTTCTTTCAGGCGAAAGCGCTTTACTGCCAGCCCCACTGCATCACCAATTGCGGTACGCTCACCCACCAGTTTGATTAGCGATTCATTTAGCAGTGTTCTAACCGTCTCCCGATCGTAAGTTAGCGGTGCTTGCAGATAGGCGGTATCACCAAACAAAATCAATCCGATGCGGTCGCCCACTCGGCGCTCAATAAAGTCGTTAAGCACGTATTTTATCATCTGCAGTCGATTAACGGTTCGACCATTGATGGACATGTCTTCCATTTCCATACTGCCGGATAAATCTACGGCGATCATCAGATCACGTCCTTCAGAAGGGATACTGACGGGGTCGCCTAACCACTGTGGGCGTGCAGCGGCAACCACCAAAGACAGCCATGCAAGGGTTGCCAGAAACAAGGTCAGACGACTTTTAGAGGCGGGTTTATCCACTGTCTGCATACCCGACGTTAGCTGTGGCACCATAAGCGCAGCTTCTTGTTGATTGTTTTTACCCGGCAATAGACGTATCAGCAAGGGTAAGGGTAAGAATGCGAAAGCCCATATCCAGAGAAACTCAATCATGTCTTACCTCCGCGTTGCGCATCTGTTTCTTGCTAGGAGGTAAAGCCTGCTTTAAGTATTCGGTGGTCAACTGAATAACATCGATATCTGTGGCATTGCCTTGTTGGCCGCTGCGTTGATATAGCCCGGAATCCAATGCCTGAAAAAGCGTTTCAAAGCGCGACTTTTTATTGGCTTTTATTTGCAGCTTTAAAAAGTCTGTCCAGCTGGCGCCATGCAAACTTGCCACATGGGCAGGGGAAAAATAGCTAATAAAGACGCGTTTAAGAATTTTATTGCACTGAGCAAGAGTATCGTCTGCATCGTTTGGCAGTGCGCCTAGTGTTGTAAGGGCCTCCCGTAGCGCTTTGCGTTTTTTATGTCTTGATATTAACCAGAAACATAAACTCACCAGCGCAATCAAGCTCACTGCGAGCAATACCCACCAACCCCAAGCCAGCGGCCACAGGCCAATTTCAGCCCCTTGAGGGTTTTGACTAAATGATTCAGGTAAATTTATCGGCATGCCTTGCATCTGTTCAACCTCAAGCTATTTTCTGCAACGGGTTGAGCTGCATTTCAAGCGGCAAGCCACAATTCACATCCATCACTTGTACTTGTGCTTGCTCCAACATCTTGCGATTTTCCGCCATAAATCTGGCGTGAATTTGTTGATAGTCCATTGCCTGGTGTTGTTCACCCAACGTGATGGTTTGGCGCTTTTTACCATCGGTAATGGCAACGGTTTGTGGTAAAGACACCTTAGGCAACTGATGCTCAAATGGATCGCTTATACGATAACCAATGACTTCGCAATGTCGGGACAGTTGTGAAAGATGCCGCTGTGCTGTGGCGCTTAAGTGTAAAAAATCACTTAATATAAACACCGCAGAGCCCGGGCGTGCAAGACGTCGAATCCGGGCGCATGCGTCATCAAATACCTGTTCTGGTGCTTCAGACATGACATTTTCGTGTAAGTTCTTAATACCACTTAACAATGAAAGCACCGCTTTTTGTCGAGTCATGGGTTTGAATTCGCGATGTTGTTTTTCGTTGAAAACTAGTCCACCAATTCGATCGCCACGCTTGGCTGCGGTCCAGGCGATAAGTGCTGCCAGATGTGATGCCATCACTGATTTGAAAAGCAATTGCGTGCCAAAGTGCATGGAGTGAGACAAATCCACGAGAATAAAAACCGGTCTTTCTTTTTCTTCGCGAAATAACTTGGTGTGGGTTTTCCCCGTGCGCGCCGTGACTCGCCAATCAATTGCCCGGATATCGTCACCGGGCTGATAATGGCGGGCTTCGTCAAACTCCATACCGCGACCTTTCATTTTGGTCAGGTAGGTGCCTGCCAGACGCGCCTGAACCGTTTTACGCGGATTCAGATTCAATAGGCTGGTTCTATTTCGGTAATACAGCAATTCGGCCATATCAACGGCAACACCATTGCTGCGGTGTTCATTTAACCAGGTTGCAACATCAAACTGCGCCATGCTGAATCTCCTAAGGCACAGGCACCAGTTCCAGGATCAGATCAAGCACCTGATCAGCGGTAATACCCTCAGCTTCGGCTTCGTAAGATAGCAATATTCTGTGGCGCAGGGTGTTGTGCACTACCGCTTGGATATCGTCAGGACCGACGTAATCACGACCGTTCAACCAGGCGTGCGCTCTGGCACACTTATCCAGTGAAATCGTGGCGCGAGGACTGGCACCAAATTCCAACCATCGGGCAAGTCTGTCATCGTATTTCTGTCCTTGGCGGGTGGCAATGATGAGTTCCACCAGGTAGCGCTCAAGTCCTGAGTCTAAGTGCATCGATAGCACTTCTTCTCGGGCTTTAAATATTTGCTCCTGGGTTAATGGTGTTGGTACCGGCACTTTATTCTTAAGCGCTTCTGACCGGGTGAGCTTCAGGATTTCTAATTCGGTTTCCGCTCCGGTGTAGTCCACATTTAAATGCATAAGAAAGCGGTCTAACTGTGCTTCAGGTAGGGGATAGGTACCTTCCTGCTCAATGGGGTTTTGCGTCGCCATGACCAGAAACAAAGAGGACAAAGGATAGGTTTTGTTGCCCACGGTAATTTGCTGCTCTGCCATCGCCTCCAGCAAAGCTGATTGTACTTTTGCCGGGGCGCGATTGATTTCATCGGCTAATACCAGGTTGTGAAACAGCGGACCTTTTTGAAAAACAAACTCACCTGTTTCTGGGCGATAAATATCGGTACCGGTCAAATCAGCAGGTAATAAGTCAGGGGTAAACTGAACGCGATGGAAGTCGCCTTCTATGCCTTTGGCTAATGCATTAACCGCTCTGGTCTTGGCCAATCCCGGAGGTCCTTCTACCAGAAGGTGTCCGTCGGCCAATAACGCGATGAGTATATTCTTGGTAAATTCGGGCTGCCCGATAACCTGTGAATCCAGATAAGTTTTTAACGTTCGGAATTGTTCAGCTGACATAAGTATTATTTTTCTACTTTGTTGATTGAAACGCGGTAAAAGCGCAATTTTAAACTATCCTCAATGGGCCGAAAGCGGATCGTTATCCGTTTTTCAGGGGCACATTGATACCAAAAATAAGAGCGTGCAGTCTATATAAGGTTCCATCTGAGAAAAACAATGTTACAAAGCGATAGAAACAAGCTGAATGTTTGTACAAATGGAATATTGAACGGTGAATTTTTCACTTTAGATTGTAATTTCTAATCAAAAAGTTAAAATCACAAAAAATTAACAGGTCTGACCACTCAGAGGTGTAACATGTCCAAACAGCAATCAGTCACCACCAGAGACGGTGAACGCATTGCCATCGTCGCAGGTTTAAGAACTCCTTTCGCTAAAATGGCGACGTATTTTCACGGTATTCCGGCATTAGATTTAGGCAAAATGGTTGTCAACGAAATGTTGGTGCGCAATGACGTCAAGCCAGAGTGGGTTGAACAAGTGGTATATGGCCAGGTAGTACAAATGCCTGAGGCGCCAAACATTGCCAGAGAAATCGTTTTAGGTACCGGAATGAATGTTGGTACCGATGCTTACAGCGTGTCACGCGCTTGTGCCACCAGTTTTCAAGCGGCGGTTAATGTCGCCGAATCCATGATGGCTGGAACTATCGATGTGGGTATTGCCGGTGGCGCTGACTCAACATCAGTATCTCCAATCGGAGTTTCTAAAAAATTAGCTCGCGCCCTTGTGGATGCCCAAAAAGCAAAAACCATGGGGCAAAAATGGGCGATTTTCAAAAAGTTGGGCTTAAAAGATTTAATGCCCGTACCGCCCGCCGTTGCAGAATACTCAACGGGTTTGTCGATGGGACAAACTGCTGAGCAAATGGCTAAAACACATCAAATTGCCCGTGAAGACCAAGACGCCTTGGCACACCGTTCCCACACTAATGCCGCAGCCAGCTGGAATGAGGGCAAATTAGATGGCGAAGTAATGACAGCCTGGGCCGAACCTTTTAAAGGCGCCCTGGACAAAGATAACAATATTCGCTTCGATTCAACACTGGAAGGCTATAAGAAGCTACGCCCGGTATTCGATAAGAAGTACGGATCCGTTACAGCGGCCAACGCAACCCCCTTAACCGATGGGGCCTCAGCAGTTCTGATGATGACCGAGAGCAAAGCCAAAGCCTTAGGATATAAACCTTTGGGTTATATCAAGAGTTATGCTTTCGCTGCGATTGATGTTTGGGAAGACATGCTAATGGGGCCTTCTTATGCGACGCCGATTGCGCTGGACAGAGCCGGAATGACCCTTAATGACTTAACACTGATAGAGATGCACGAAGCTTTTGCCGCACAGACACTGGCAAATGTGAAGATGTTCGCCAGTGACAAGTTCGCCCAGGAAAAGCTGGGACGCGACAAAGCAACAGGCGAAATTGACATGGAAAAATTCAATGTTATGGGAAGCTCCATTGCCTATGGTCACCCGTTTGCTGCTACGGGAACGCGTATGATCACTCAAATGCTGAACGAGCTGAATCGCCGCGGCGGTGGCACCGGATTGCTGACAGCCTGCGCAGCAGGTGGATTAGGCGCAGCAATGATTGTTGAAACTGAATAACCGGCCAGGATTGGAGAAGTTAAAATGACTGAACAAGTACAAAGCGCCTTCACCTTAGAAAAGTTTGATGATGGCATTGCCGTTCTCACCATGGATGTGCCGGGCGAGAGCATGAATACCCTGAAAGCCGAATTCGGTGAGCAAATTACCAGCATGCTGGATGACATCGAAAAAGATACCGACATAAAAGGTGTTGTTTTGGCCAGTGGCAAACCATCTTCTTTCGTGGCGGGGGCTGATATTACGATGCTAGCTGCCTGTAAAACGGCGGAAGAAGCGGAGGCTCTGTCTAAAGGCGGGCAACAAGTTTTTGACCGGATGGAGAATTTTCGCGTGCCATTTGTTGCTGCAATACATGGTCCAGCCTTGGGGGGGGGCCTGGAGCTGGCGCTGGCGTGTCATTACCGAGTTTGTACCGATAGCCCAAAAACACAACTAGGTGTACCAGAAGTACAACTTGGTTTGTTGCCGGGTAGTGGTGGTACTCAGCGTTTGCCTGCATTGATTGGTATTCAGCAGGCGATGAAAATGATGTTAACTGGCGCACCAGCGCGTCCTAAGCAAGCTAAAAAGTACGGTATTGTCGATGAGGTGGTGCCAGAGAGTGTATTGCTGGATGTGGCCCGCAAATTCGCCCTGAAAGGTAAACCAAACAGAAAACCACCTGTGTTGAAAGGAGCAAACAAGTTCCTTGAAGGAACCACGCTGGGCCGTCAAATCCTGTTTAAGCAGGCTCGCAAACAGACGTTAAGCAAAACCAAAGGCAATTACCCCGCGCCAGAGCATATTCTGGATATTATGGAAGCCAGTGGTGGTAAGGCCACGAAACGCGGTTACGAGTTGGAAGCCAAATATTTTGGCAAGCTGGTGATGACGCCTGAGTCAGAGCAACTGCGCAATATTTTCTTTGCTACGACAGAGATGAAGAAAGAAACCGGCGTAGAAGGTGTTGCGCCAGTTAAAATGGAAAAAGTGGGTGTCTTAGGTGGCGGTTTAATGGGCGGTGGAATCGCTTTTGTAACGGCCAGTAAAGCCAAGGTGCCTGCGCGTATTAAAGATGTGCGTGCTGAAGGTATTGCCAACGCCATGAAATACAGCTATGACTTGCTAAACAAAAAAGTGAAGCGCAAGTTCATGCGCAAATCTGAAATGCAAAAGCAAATGGCGATGCTGACGGGGTCGCTAAACTACGATGGCTTCAAAGATACCGACATCGTTGTTGAAGCGGTTTTTGAAGATTTGAACCTGAAGCAACAAATGGTGAGTGATGTTGAGAGTAACTGCAAAGAATCCACTATTTTTGCGTCTAACACTTCGTCTATTCCAATTCGTCAGATTGCGGAAAAAGCAGCACGCCCGGAACAGGTGATCGGTTTACACTACTTTTCTCCAGTAGATAAAATGCCGCTTGCCGAGGTTATTGCTCATGAAAAAACCTCGGACGAAACGATATCCACCACCGTAGAATTTGCCAAAAAGCAAGGCAAGACGCCTATCGTAGTTAAAGACGGTGCGGGTTTTTATGTGAACCGTATTTTGGCTCCCTATATGAACGAGGCGGCAAACGTGTTGCTTGCCGGTGAGCCCATTGAACATATTGATGCTGCGCTGGTTAAATTTGGTTTCCCGGTAGGTCCGATGAAGTTACTGGATGAAGTGGGCATTGATGTGGGCGCGAAGATTTCACCTATCCTGGTGGCCGATCTTGGAGAGCGTTTTAAAGCGCCAGATGCTTTTGATAAGTTACTTGCCGATGATCGCAAAGGCAAAAAGAACGGTCGTGGCTTGTATAGCTACACTGGCAAGAAACCAGGCAAAGAAGTGGATACTTCCGTGTACTCACTACTGGGTATCGAGACTTCTAAGAAAATGAGCTTTGAGCAAATCGCAGAGCGTTGTGTGTTGTTGATGCTTAATGAAGCGGCCTTGTGTCTTGCCGAAGGGGTGATCCGCAACCCGCGCGATGGTGACATTGGTACTATCTTTGGTATTGGTTTCCCCCCGTTCTTAGGTGGACCATTCCGCTACATGGATAGTTTAGGTGTAAGCCATGTTGTTTCCAGACTTGAGCACTATCAAGGGCAATTTGGCGATAAATTTGCCCCCGCTGATATATTGAAAACGATGGCCAAAGAGAATAAATCGTTTTACTAGACACTACCTTGAAAGGTACAGAAAGGCCCTTCGGGGCCTTTTTTATTGGCCTCGTCCTATTCTCTCACCCAAATCTATGCTCTTATCAAAGTGGGTGTATAAACCATCTATGCTGTTAGTACATAAATCAAACCATGCTTTTGTGGTCATGAGGTTCTGTGCTGGCAACAAACGTTCCTGAACTTGCTGAATGATGGCAGTTATAAGGGCTTTTTTCTGGCGGCTTTGCACATCTTTTTCTTGCAACGATTCTGCGGTTTGTTGCAATTTTTGACTTAAGTAGCACAGTCTGATTTTGGTGATGCTTTCACACTTTTTCGATGCAGTTACGCTCGTGCCTATGGCTCTGGTTTGACCGACAAACTCAATAGTATTCAGCAAGGCGATGGTGGTTTGCTCAAAGTCAGATGAGTTAGATGCAGAACGGAAGCTCGTCATCCAAGAGATTTCATCTTCTATGGCAAAGATAAGTTGCTTTATTAGGGTATTGTGCAGCTTAAAATTATCTTCCACACTCTTTTGTTGCCAATGTTTCGATAGCTCCTGCCATAGTTGTATAGTAGCTTGCCAGTTGCGGTTTTTACTGGGGGCATGTTTCAGTGAATTAATGCCTTCGTTAATTTTCGCTTCTAACCCGAGGAGATCTTTTTGTGTCGTTTCATCTCCGTTTAAAAAAGCGGTAGATTTTCCGCGATGTTGTTGAAACAGCCACATTAAGTGTCGCCAGGCTCTGAGGTGTATGGAGGCGGTATTAATTTTCTGATTTTTAATCTCTTTTTGTTTGTAGTGACTGATAAAGCAAACAGAAACAAATGCACAGGTTACCAATAAAAACAAAATAGTTAACATCGCTACATCCTCTCATAACAGGCTTCAAAGTACGGGGAGTTACACCACCAGACGACTGTCGTTGGTGAGTGACCATACGTGATCCGCAATACGCGCAGTTTGTTCTGCCGCATAGCCATTTTCTTGCGCTGTCACCGCCAGTTCTTCGAGATTGTTAGACATTTCCGCCGCTGCAAGTTGCTGCTGTTGAGAAGCTCCCGCTATAGTTTGAATGTCACAGGCTATCTGCGAAGAACGTTGGTTGATATTGTTCAATAGAGATTCAATGTTGCTTGCTTCTGCAACCGTGTCTTCAATTCTTTCGACCACTTGGGTCATACCCTCTGAGAGAACAAATGACTGCTTTTTTACATTCTGAATATGCTCGTTAATTTGATGTGCTGATTGGCTGGTTTTGTCAGCCAGAGTTCTTACTTCACTGGCAACTACCGCAAAGCCTTTGCCGTGCTCTCCCGCGCGGGCAGCTTCAATTGCCGCGTTAAGTGCCAACAGATTCGTTTGTGCTGAAACTTCGCCAATTAAGTCCGTTATTGAAGACACTCCTTGCGTCAGCTCTTCCAAGGTCTTTAATTGCAAAAATGATTGTTTTGACAAGTTGGCTACTTGCTCAATATGAGATCGAACTTCGCTGACGGAATGGACACCAGAATGACTTAACTCGTTAGTGGATTGCACGCTGGAACGAATATCTGCAATGTTGCGACTGACCTCGTTCAAGGTCTGTTCCACTTCAGCAATACCCGCCGCCAGGCTGCTGGTAGCTTGCGATTGCTGTAAAATATTAGTGGCTAATTGAGTTGAGTGATTGTTCAGCTCCTGGGTGGAGTGAGAAATTTCTGAAACCGAATCTTCGCTTACTGAAATTCTTCTTGCAGGAATATTTAATATGGCGAGTAATCTGGATTTAAATTGCTGTTCTGACTGTACATTTACCGTGTCGCTTGGTTTGCTATTAAAAGCCAAATGCAAGAATTCCAAGGTCTCGTGCAGTATCTTCTGGTATCTTGCCAGTAAATATAAATTCACCAATGCTTGTAGCACAATTAGTGCTAATAATCCCGGTGCCCAGTGGATCTGACTCGCCAGTAAAAGTGCCAGTAATACGCAAGTCAGGGTGAAATATAGGTAAAACTTTGAATCTACCCGTGATGTAAGTAGTGATGCGTGATCCCGTTGCATACAAATTCCTCTATATCCTGTAAAAGCCTGATAAATAGCAAAGCCAGTCCAGGTGGCTTCACGTTGAGCGGCTTTTTAACTCCTGTCAGTATCTTCAAAATGGATGCCATAACCGCACATTCGCTAAAAGGCTAATAGATTCATAGTGATAACGAACTTTAACAGGATTAAAAGTGGCCCGTTTGATACCCGAAATTCACTGTTACAGTGCAATTGCCCAAAAAAGCTTCAGGAGCCTGGGGAGGAAGAGTTGTCATTTGAATTGATAAATATTCTCAAGGGGGTTGATAAAAGCGTTGTTAACTGCTGCGTCATCCGCACCTTCACTATACAGAGCAAAGCTTTGTTCAGGCTGCAAAAAATTTACTTTAAACCAATTACAAACTGCGTTTTTTTCCAGTTTGGCAATGGTGCTGTTGAGTTGTTTTTCATGGTTAAAATCTACTTTTTCCCGTCCAATCGCTCCCCAATAACGTTGACACTTCACAGAAAAATTGATGCTTTTTTGCTTAATTTGTCGCTCAAGGTTTCTGCGATATTTATGCCATTGCTGGAGGTCAATCTGACACAACCACTGATAAAACGCCTGTAAGCTGTTTAGGGTTTCCACATATAGCTGCCAGGCACTAGCGTTCGGCGACTGGATGTACAGTACCGTTCCGGGGTGCTCATTAAATGGCATGTAACCCGTTCCCACCTGGTAACCCAATTGTTTTTGGTTGCGCATGCGATCAAAGTAATAACCTGCCAGCATACTTTCCACCAACATCATTTGTGCTCGAGATAAAAGGGACTTATCAGTGGTTTGAAGATACAGCACCAAAGCAGAGTCAGGGTGCTTACAGGGAAAACAGAAGCTTCGTTCATTGATATCATTCAAGTACACCAGTTGTCTTTCTGTTTGGCGAGTCACCTGGCTTTGTGCCATTTCGTCTAGTTGCTCAACAAATCCTTTCAGCTCTGCAGGCGCCCAGTCACCATAAATCAGACTTTCAAGGTAACAACTTTTAAAAAACGCATCATGTCTGGCTTGTATATCACTCAATTCGGTTTCTTCCACCACGCTGGCCAGGTCTTCAGGTAACCAAGAGGCTGGAACAAAAATAGCTTGCAGTGCAGTAAAGAGACGGTTGAGTGGTTTGTTTTGGCTGCTGCTGTGTAAACTATTTAAATATTCAGCCTTGTGCAATTCAAAATCAGGGCAAGGCTGAGGAGTTGCGTAAACCTTTTGCAAAAGCTGCGTTACCAGCGCCAGCTGTTTATCGGCAAAACCGCTGGTATGTAAGCCAATACCGTTTTGATGGGCATAAAAATGAAAATGTAATCCAGCCAATTGCGCTTGATAAAAATTTTGATGAAAATTTGCCTCCAGGGTGCTGGCATATAATTTTCGATGCGCCACCTGCTTAATGTCGTTAACAACAGTGCTTTTGTGCCAGGAAAAAAAGCATTCGCCTTTGTGCTGTGACTCTCGGTTCTCGCTTCCGAACCAGAAATTGTTAAATGCTGTCTCAGCCTTCTGAGGAAGTTCTTCACAGACCTTATCCCGAGCCTTTATTTCGGGAATGTAAGGGTTTTTCTGGGGAAGTTGAATCTGGCTTTGAAATTCCCTTAGTTGCTCAGGCGATGAGACATGTAGAGATAAGGCCTCATTATTGTATGGAACCTTATACCACTTGCTTAAGTGTTCGCCTTTGTGTGAGTTTGAAATAGAAATCACGCGCAATCGCTCTTGACACAGGTTGCCCAAAAACTGATGGAGCTTGCTTTGCTGGAACTCACCTAATAAGTAGTCACCGGTGAGTAACTCCTCGGTGGGGTAGCGATTTAGGTTTTTTACCAGTTGCTGCACTAAATCAAGAGGATTGAGCGCTCCTTTGTGCTCAAATGCCAGCTTGTTTAATTGCACCTTTTCTTCATAGTGGCGCAAGATGTCTGGCGATTCTTTAATGAGTTGTGCATAAAAAAACACACTGTTGATGATATCATTAATGTGGGCAAGGCCAGTGTCAGACAACTCGATATACAAGTTGAAATCACTGAACCCTGAGCCCTTTAATCCCGGACCAGCAATGACTTGTGTCGCCCATTTTTGCGCTTTCCAATAGCGCATTAAGCTGCCTTCACCCTCATAACCAAATAAATGGCTGACGATGGTTTCTACATCGGCAGCCTGCGCTAACTCCGGCGTTTGATGAAATATCAGCATGAGTCGGTTATGGGCACGTTGAGTATGTATTCGTATATCTCTGTTAAGTTGAGTATCGGTATAAAGATGGCGTAGTTCAGCAGCAGGACGATATTGCGTACCCGTTGGAAAACCGTTTAATCGTTCGCTGATATTAGTGATACTCTGTGCTTGCTTTGAGTTGGTCAAAACACAAACTGAGATTTGCTCCGCCACAAAATGCTCTTGCCAGTATGCTTTGAGTCGTTGTGCTATTTCTTCAGTAGTGAAACCGCCAAATATCTCTTTATTACCTACAGCAAAGTGGTGGAAGGGGTGAGCTGGATTACAAGTTTCTTTTTGTACTTCCATGACTCGACGTTGTTCTTCACTAATTTTATTGTGGAACTCGGCGTCAATGGTTTTGATTTCTTTTTCGATTCCGATAGGGCTAAACAATGGAGCCATAAGCATATCGAAAAAGATATCCAAGGCCTGGGCAAAGTATTTGTGGTGGACTTTGAAATAGAAAGTGGTTGTCTCAGAAGAAGTCCAGGCGTTAATTTTGCCTTGATGCTCATCGAGAAAATGCAGCAAATAGTTGTCGGTAGGGTATTTCTCGCTACCTGTAAACAGAACGTGCTCCAGAAGGTGGGCTAACCCCGGACAATCAACAGGATCACAAAAACTGCCAGAGGACACTGAAAATGCCAACGCGCACCATGGTCCATCCTCATCCAAAACATGCAATAACTTTATACCCTTGTCTGTTTTGTGAAGCTGGTATTGAAGTGTATCCGACGGTGATTTAATCAAAGGTGAAGACCATGTGTTCAAACTGCTCTGGAATGGAAATTGTTGCTAAAGCATAGCCATATATTCGTAGAATTACAGTGCTTTTTTGTTATTATGCGTTGCTAAACACACAAAAAATCAATAATTAAATTATGCAGTTATTTTTGATGCGTCACGGCGAAGCAGAAAATAGTTTTAGCAATGATGCACAACGCAGTTTGACTACACAGGGTTTTATTGAGAGTCAAAAAGCCGGTGTGTGGCTCAATGATACTGCTAATCATATTGATTATGCCTTAGTCAGCCCTTTCAAGCGCGCCAGGCAAACTTATGAAATGGTGCAGTCCATTACAACGGTTGCTCATACTGAGTTTTGCGAGGACATTATTCCTTCTGGTAATGTGAACCTTGTTCATGATTACATTCAAGTACTTGCTCAGGAGCAAAACCTGAACTCCCTTTTAGTGGTGAGTCACATGCCTCTTGTTAGCTATTTGGTCGACAGCTTTTGCGGGCAATTGCGCTCAGTTCTGTTTACCACAGCCTCCATTGCCAGGCTCGATTATGACGTCGAAGCGAATAAAGCCGCCTTTGGGGAGTTATATTTACCCGAAAGCTGAGGCTTTTCTGGTATTTTTCTGGTAAAACTGGGATATTGTCGTATATTGCATTTAGCCACAGAAGTTTTTGCAAAAAACACTGTAGAAAAATCGCCAGTCAACCGATATAGAATTCGGGAGGATTGAGGAAATGTCAGGTAATAGTTTACCTGCGCAATTACAGAAGGTGTTACAAAGCCATCTGGCGCAGAAAGATATTGCTTACGACGACGAGTTGCAAGGCATCATTAACAGGCTTTCAGCATTAAATGAGTCTGTTGAAGAAGTGAAAAGTAAGATACTCGAAAATCGTAAAGCAAAACAAACCACTTCTTAAAGCGGGGCTATGCTGCGGAGCTGCCTTTATTGGCAACAAACCGCCTTTGCCTCGGCTTTATAAAACGCTGTGATTCACAGTGCATCAATCTTAGCAATCAGAAGTCGTAGATATTCAGGAGTCGTCTTGTTCCGATGGGGAAATGTAAAACTCTGGCATCACGCGAATGGTTTTAATTTTATTGTCTTCGATGTCAACAATTTCAACCGGGTAACCCGCCAACCTGAAACTCAGGTGAGTTTGTGGTATGTCTTCCAGGTACTCAATAATCAGGCCGTTTAATGTCTTAGGCCCATCAATTGGCAAATTCCAGTCCATTTCACGATTCACATCTCGTATGTTGCTGCTGGCATCCACCAGAAAAGAACCATCTTGTTGTAGACGTGCTTTGTCAGTTTTTTCTTCAATAATACTGGTAGTAAAGTCGCCGACAATCTCTTCCAGAATATCTTCAAGCGTCACCAAACCTTGAATATCCCCATATTCATCTACCACAAGTCCTATGCGCTCTTTGGCTGCCTGGAAATTGTAGAGCAGGGTATGTAGCGGTGTTTTTTCGGGGGTGAAGTGAATTTCTCGAACCGCTCTTAATAATGATGCCTTTGAAAACTCATCCTTGGATAACAAGCGCAACGCATCTCTGACGTGAATAAACCCGACCGCATCATCTATATTGTCTCGAAACAACAATACCCTCGTGTGTTGGGCATGAGTAAGCTGCTTTTGAATGATTTTCCAGTCATTGTTGATGTCGATTCCAAAAATATCATTACGCGGGATCATGATGTCTTCCGCCGTAACTTTTTCAAGATCCAATATTCCCATTAACATGTCCTGGTGCTGTTTGGGGATCATAACGCTGGATTCATGTACAACGGTGCGTAATTCTTCTTTACTTAACGAGTGATTTTCGACTTCATCCGGATTGACCCGAAACAGGCGCAAAATACCATTGGTTATGGTGTTTAGCGCGATAACTAAAGGGTAAAACAGCTTCAACAAGGGAGAGAGGATCACTGAACTTGGAAAGGCAATACGTTCAGGATAGAGTGCCGCCAGGGTTTTTGGCGTTACTTCAGCGAATATTAATAGGACGATGGTTAAACCAATGGTGTTAATCGTGGAGGCGACGGCGAGTCCATAATCTCCAAACCACCGCAAACACAGGATGGCGGCGACAGTTGAGGCGCCGATATTAACCAGATTATTGCCGATGAGTATGAGCCCTATCAGGCGGTCAGGGGTGTCTAATAATCTCTCAACTCTTTTGGCTCCCTTGTGCCCCTCACTATTGAGGTGTTTCAAGCGATATCGGTTAATCGACATCATGCCTGTTTCAGAGCTAGAAAAATATGCAGAGAGAACAATGAGTACGCCTAAGATAATTAACAGCGTACTGGTTGATATATCGTCCAACTAGTCAATCCTATGTAGTGTGACAGATGCAAATTTAGGGGTTAATAAACTCGACTTCAAGTCTTATTGCCGCTTTTTAAGGATAATTGTCACCCAATAAAGAACTCTTTGACGATACGGCTACCGAAATAAGCAAGGGTTAACAGGATTACGCCAGTTGTGGTAAAGCTAATTAGCGTGCTATCTCGAAGCCCTTTTCGTTTGTGTAAAACAATCATACTGACATACATAAACCAGGCAATTGTGGTGAGCAGGGTTTTATGTACCTGTCTTTGTTCGAACATGTCTTCGAGAAAGAAAAAACCGCTTGCCAATGAGAGGGTTAGCAAGACCGTTCCCAAGTTGATCAGTCGAAACAGATTTTGTTCCACTTGCATCAATGGTGGCAATGAAGAGTGTAAAATCGCGCTGTTTTTTTGTTTAAGCTTTTTGTTTATGTAGGACAATTGCAAAGCGTAAAGAAAGGCGATGCTAAGACAGCCATAGGCGAGCAATGCAAGGCTGATGTGGGCGAGCAGTGAAGGATGCAATTCAATGTGCATAATCACAGAGCCGGGAGTAATGGTGGCTAGCAATACCATGATTGCTGAAAAGCTTGTCACCAAAGGTAGTAAAAATGTTTGCTGGTTGCGTAGGGATAGTAGAAGGATAACCGAAGTTATCAGTAACGCAGTGATAGAGCCGACGTTCATAATACTGAGGTTTTGCCCATCGCCAGTCACGACACTGTGCATCAACGCAGCGAAATGCAGTAACACCGCCATGCTGGCCGCACCTAAGGATACCTTCACCATAGGGCCTTCTTTATGGAACCAGCGGGTAGTGACGGATAACGTGGCCACCAGGTAAAGTAAGATACAAATTAGATTGAGGGCTATCAATATTTTAACGTTTCACCATGAGTTATTCTGGCAGTATAAATAACCCGATTGTCTTAAACTAGTCTTTGCTTAATATTACAGTTAAAAAATAACGGGTACTCATTGGCTTAAGCTATGGGTATAATCGGGTCAACTAACATTGAAATAGATGATAAGGCAAAAGCATGTTCGATAATTTGACCGAACGATTAGGTCAGACGCTTAAAAATATTTCTGGAAAAGGCAGACTTACCGAAGACAACATTAAAGACACTATGCGCGAAGTGCGCATGGCGCTGCTTGAGGCAGATGTCGCTCTTCCCGTAGTACGAGAGTTTGTTGCAAAAGTAAAAGAACATGCGCTGGGTGAGGAAGTAGGTAAAAGCCTTAATCCGGGGCAGGCCTTTATCAAGGTAGTGCAAAAGCAGCTTGAGGCTGTTATGGGCGAGGCTAACGAAGAGCTGAACCTTGCCGCCACACCTCCTGCAGTGGTACTTATGGCGGGTTTGCAAGGTGCGGGTAAAACCACAACCGTTGCCAAACTGGCGAAGTATTTAATCGAACGCCAGAAGAAAAAAGTATTAACGGTTAGTGCTGACGTTTATCGACCCGCGGCCATTAAGCAATTGGAAACGCTCTCCAGCGAAGTTAAAGCTGAATTCTTTCCTTCATCTGTAGATCAAAAACCGATTGATATTGTCAACGCGGCGCTGGATCACGCCCGCAAAGCTTTCGTAGACGTGGTATTGGTGGATACCGCAGGTCGACTTGCCGTAGATGAAGATATGATGCTGGAAATTAAGCAACTTCACAGCGCCATCAATCCTGTTGAGACTCTGTTCGTGGTTGACTCAATGACAGGTCAAGATGCAGCTAATACGGCAAAAGCGTTTGATGAAGCTTTACCGCTTACGGGGGTTGTTTTAACTAAAACCGACGGTGATGCCAGAGGTGGTGCAGCACTGTCAGTACGACACATTACAGGTAAGCCGATTAAATTCCTTGGGATCGGTGAAAAAACCGATGCTCTGGAGCCTTTCCACCCGGAACGCGTAGCATCGCGAATTTTGGGCATGGGCGACGTGCTTTCGCTAATTGAGGAAGTTGAACGCAAAGTCGACAAGGACAAGGCCGCTAAACTCGCCAAAAAAGTGCAAAAGGGCAAAGGCTTTGATCTGCAGGACTTCAAAGAGCAGTTGGAACAGATGCGCAATATGGGCGGTATGATGTCGCTTATGGATAAACTACCCGGAATGGGCGGCATGACTGCGCAAATAAAAGATCAGGCTGGCGATAAGCAGTTTAACCAAATGGAAGCGATTATTAATTCCATGACTCCGGGGGAGCGGGCTCGACCTGACATCATCAAAGGTTCACGTAAAAAGCGAATTGCAGCCGGTTCTGGGACACAGATTCAGGATGTGAACCGCTTACTCAAACAATTCACACAAATGCAGAAAATGATGAAGAAGATGTCAGGTGGTGGCATGAAGAAAATGATGCGCAACATGCAGGGCATGATGCCGCCGGGCGGGCCAGGTGGTATGTTCCCGCCCAGATAAGTTAACCAAGGTCATTGCCAGTTACAAAAACTGACAATTTTTTCAGATATTTAAAGTCGGGCTTTGTTAAAGTTTAAGGTAATAAGAATTCTGAGGAACACCAATTGAAAAACAATAAAGAGCACAAAGGGATTTTTTTAGCAATTGGCAGTTTGGGGTTTATCGTTTGCTTGTTTCTTCTAATTGCTTCAGCCCTGTCTATCTTTAAGATAAGCAAAATGATCACGCTCACCTGTGCGCTGATATCATTAGTGATATTTCACGAAGGTTTGGCCGAACAGGTGCAAAAGCGTATTAAACGATTAGCCAAATATGAGTTTCAGCAACTTTGGCGTTCATTAGAGATGGCGCGTCAAAAATGGTGCACCGCTCGAGCTTGATTTCAAAAGTTATAAAAGGCCTCTTGCCAACGAGAGGGCCTTTTTTTTGGAACATTAGACAATCATTGGCATGCTTGATAGAACACTCCTTGCAGCAAGTAAAGGCCTTCCATTGAATGCTTCACCTAAAAGTGCTTCAGTAACTTTGAAAAAGACAGAGACATTGTGTTTTAAGAGTTTTGACCCTGCTTTATGTGGTGAATTACAATCCTGGTTCCATACTCCTGAGCAGATTGTCTTTTGGAGTGGTTTTAAGTTTGTCTTTACAGACGATGCCAATCAATTCAGAGCGCAACTTAAACTGGCGCAAATTCCCGCTTATGCTTTAATCTCCGAGGGTGAAAACCAATTGCTGGGATTTGGCCAAATGATGTTCGACAACGGGCGATGTCATTTTGTTCGTGTGGCAACTAATCCAACCCGGCGAGGGCAGGGCTATGGTAAAAAGTTACTTGCCTGTCTAATGGCACAGGGGCAGCGCAAATTTAGTCCGCAATTTTTTTCCTTGTTTGTGAACAAGTCTAATCAAGTGGCTGTTAACCTATATCAGACAATGGGCTTCAAGCACACCCAATACCCGGGACCCATGCCAAATACTGAGACCTGGTATCTGGAAAAGCCTGCAAGCAAAATATAGAGTTAAACAACAAATTTGGAAAAAATTGTGTAACCAGGAAAATTTGTGCAAGGAATTTGCATAAGTCCTTTGAACACTATTGCGGTGCCATCTTTTTGGCGGGCACCTGGCCTTTATTTCTAAACAATAAAAGAGTAAATACATGGATCTGAAGCATTGGTTATTAGTACCACTGACAGCGTCGCTTATTGCGTGTGGTTCTAGTGATAGCGACGATGAAAATACGGAAACCGTAAGTATTACCGTTTCTGGCGGCGCAACGGTAAATGAGCAAACCGAAGTCACTTTAGGGGGCTCTACCACGCTCAGTGATATCAGTAGTTATAGCTGGTCTGTTAGTGATGCTGATTATACTATCGAGCATGAAGATAGCGCCGCGGTCGCAGCGACATTAACGACACCTGAGGTACGCACAAGCAGTGAACAGGTCACTCTGACATTAACAGTGACTACAGCCGATAATACAACTGCAAGTGGCACTTTCACATTAACAGTGGATCCGGTAAATATTGATCCTGTGGCCGCTGTTAGTATTTCACAAGATAGTCGATTTGATGAAAACACCTACGGCGGTGAATTGTCTGTTACTTTTACAGGCAGCGGAACTGACGAAGATCCCATTGATGCGGACAACCCTATCAGTGGCTATGAGTGGCAGCAAACCGGAGGCACAGATGTGTTAACCGGACTGGATGTGAGCACTAGTACCTTAACTATTACTACACCGGCGCTTACCACATCAGAAACACTGACATTTGAACTTATCGTAACAGACAATGAAGGTGGCACGGATTCCGAGTCGTTTGAAATTGTGGTGCTAGATGTGACTCAGACTCATCCTATTGCAGAAGCGGGTGACCCCATCACAATAATGGAAGGTGAACGTTTCTTGCTTTCAGGTTCAGCTACGTCTTTAAGTGAAGACGCAGAGCCGTTTTTATATGAGTGGACAAATAACTCAAGCGATCTAGCCGAGTTTGCTGATGCTTCAGACGAAACCACTTATGCCGATGCCCCCGCAGTAACCGAAGACACACAAATCACCATTGATTTGAGAGTGGTTGATCAGTTTAACAATGAAGATAATGATCAGGTTGTTGTTACCGTAAGAGAAATGCCAGCTACCTATGTAAATGACACAGGTGTTATCGCTAATGTGTCTAATACCGGATTGATCAATGGCTCCAGCCACGACTTTCCCGGACAAGATGCGGATGTTGGGCGTGACAGAATGCACGAATCTGATGTACTGGAAAAAGCCGGAGCCGGTGATGAGGGCTTCGATTTTACCAAGCTGGATGAATTTGGTGATGAAATTGACGCCACTGAAACCCAATGGAGCTGTGTCCGTGACAATGTGACCGGGTTAATTTGGGAGCTGAAAACCGACGACGCGGGTTTGCATGACGTTGACAATACTTACTCTTGGGTAGAGAGCACTACATCAGACGACGAAGATCAGAATGACGGCGCTTCCTGTACCCTCACTAACTGCAATACGGCAGCTTTTGTAGAAGCGGTTAACGCTGAAGGCTTGTGTGGCTTTTTTGATTGGCGCCTGCCAACTCACAACGAGCTGAAATCTATTCTGCATTTTGGTGAAACCAACAATACTTTTATTGATAGCGATTATTTCCCTTTCAATAATCCCGATACAACAACAGAAACCTGGTACTGGACCCTAATTCAAAACGTGGATGGAGCCAGTGGAGAGGTGCTACAAAATAGTTGGGCCATTGATTTTAGTTCCGGTAACGATAACTTCCTGCTGAAGTCCACTGAAAATCACGTGCGTTTAGTGCGCGCTGGTCGCTAACAAGGAGAGAAAGATGAACTTTAAAAAACTGCTCATAGCCACATTGTTTGCCTTTACCTGTTCGGCGCAGGCACAAACCTGTTTTTCAGGTTTGACGGAAACGGCACCAGAGTCAAATTTTACCGACAATGAAGATGGTACGGTAACCGACAGCTCCACAGGTCTTATGTGGATGCGTTGCAGCATTGGACAAACCTGGAATGAAACTGATGCTACCTGCACAGGCGATGCGACCGCAATGACCTGGCAAGAAGCACTGCAAATGGCCTACGGTTATTCCTATGCTGGACATAATGATTGGCGCTTACCCAATGTGAAGCAGCTCATCAGTATTACAGAAAAAACCTGTGTGCGTCCCTCCATTAATGAGACCATTTTTCCGGAAACTACTTCGGACGATTATTGGAGCAGCACGCCATCCATCAATGATTACACGATGTCTTGGGTGGTGGCTTTCTTTAACAGCAGTAATTCGTTGAAAGAAAAAGACGCGTTTGTATATTCACGTCTGGTACGCATTGCTGACTAAATGAGAGCAAGTGCAATTAAAAAAGGCCCGTTATCGGGCCTTTTTTAGTTTTTGTGAAGCAAACTACATAAGTCCGGTTACTCTTGTTAGAATATCGAGGTCTTGGTTTCTGTTAAAGAGTTTCAGTTTTTGATTTCCAGAACAATTTCGATTTTTTTATGCTTTTTATGGGTTCCTAAGGTCTTCGCTCATGCACCTGATGTGACGGAAAAGCCGGTCGATTTAACTTTTAGTGCTAGCTCTCACGAGGCAATACAGCTAGTCATTGCGCCTTTAGTAGAGGAGATATATGGGAAACTCGGATACTCAATTGAGATACTAACACTTCCCGAAGAGCGTTCGCTAAGATTGCTGCAAAATGGTGATATCGACGGGGATATCGCCAGAATGCTGGAAGTAACCAAGAAAAACCCTGAACTGGTTCCGATATGGGAGTTAGGCCGTGCAGAGCTTGTGATGATCTGTCAACCAGGACTACAGTGTGATAAGAAGGCCTTACAACAAAGCAATAAGATACTTGGAAGTGTTGAAGGTAATACTTATTTTTACAACATTTTAACTGACACAAGGGTTCGGCAAGTTGAATTTAATACCTATCCGCAATTGACCAAAGCCTTCCATTTAAAGCGAGTGGATTATTATTTTGATGTAATTAATAACGCGCTTGGTGAAGGCAGCAAGTTACAGGGGCTAAATAGTGTGCAATTGCAGCAGTTTAGCGGCTTTCATATTTTGAATAAAAAGCATCAGGATAAAATTCCGGAAATCCAACTGGCTTTCGAACAGTTTTGGGATGTAATGTTAGAAAACAAACTAAAGCAAAGGTTAGCCGCCAGTAATAGAATCGGCGACTAAAGAAGTTTAACGCTTCTTCCTACCTTTATTAAAAGGTTGGTCACTGCTAAAGCGGGTTAATGCTTTTTGTGGGCGACCTCTACCTTTTGCATGAGCTTTGTTAACGGATTTGCGTTCATAGTCTTTTTGCGCTTTACCCTTTAACTCACCTTTGCGCTCCAGCGGTACCAGGTGCTTGGGGCCATTACCAATCAGATGCGCTTTGCCCATCTTCTTCAGTGCTTCACGCAGCATCGGCCAATTGGCCGGGTCGTGGTAACGCAAGAAGGCTCTATGCAAGCGACGATGACGCTCACCTTTGGCAATACTGACGCCCTCGCTTTTTTTGGTCACCTTGTGAATAGGGTTCTTTTCCGTGTGGTACATGGTTGTGGCATTCGCCATAGGCGAGGGATAAAAATTTTGTACCTGGTCTAGTTTGAAATTATTTTCTTTCAGCCACAACGCCAGATTCAGCATATCGATATCCCGCGTACCTGGGTGAGCTGAAATAAAGTAGGGAATGAGGTATTGCTCTTTACCGGCCTCTTTGGAGAACTTATCAAATAGTTCTTTAAAGCGGTAATAGGTGCTCATCCCCGGTTTCATCATTTTGCTGAGCGGGCTTTCTTCGGTGTGCTCCGGTGCAATTTTCAGATAACCACCAACGTGATGAGTGACTAACTCTTTTACATAGTTGGGATCTTCAATGGCCAGGTCATAGCGCACGCCTGATGCAATGAGTACTTTTTTGATGCCCTTCACATCGCGAACTTTGCGATACAGCTCAACCGTTGGTGTTTGATCTGTATCCATGTGGCCACAGATATCGGGCCAGACGCAAGATAAGCGGCGACAGGTTTGCTCGGCTTTAGCACTTTTACAGCGCAGTTTATACATATTAGCAGTGGGGCCGCCTAAATCTGAGATTACGCCGGTAAAGCCGGGTACTTTGTCTCGAATTTGCTCCACTTCGCGCACAATGGACTCTTCTGAGCGGCTTTGAATAATTCGCCCTTCATGTTCGGTTATAGAACAAAAGGTGCAGCCACCAAAGCAGCCACGCATGATGTTTACCGAGGTTTTGATCATATCGTAGGCGGGGATTTTTTCCTTGCCATAACTGGGGTGGGGTACACGTGCGTAGGGTAAGTCGAATACCGCATCCATTTCTTCAGTTTCCAGCGGATACGCGGGAGGGTTGATCCAGATACTTCTGTCCCCATGGCGTTGCATTAGCGCTCGTGCGCAACCTGGATTGGTTTCCTGGTGCAAGATACGGGAAGTATGAGCGTAATGGGTTTTTTCGTCCCTTACCACCTCAAAGGCCGGAAGTTTTACGTAGGTTTTATCCCATGGCTTGCGGCGTGTTGCACGGGGATTATAGGGTTGTACGCTAATAGGTTGGGCACTATTTTGCTGGGCATCCGCTTCTTTTTGGGTGCTACAGTTCTCTTCCCATTCCTGATATGGGCTGGGGATGGGATCAATTTTTCCAATTTTATCGACACTAGTGGAATCTACCCCTAGCCAACCGGGCAATGCTTGTTTTACGATTATTGCAGTACCGCGTACATCTTGCATTGCGTTGATATCTTCTCCACTGGCAAGCCGGTGGGCGATTTCTAGCAGTGGTCTCTCAGCGTTACCAAACATCAACATATCGGCTTTGGAGTCAAACAAAACGGAGCGTCTTACCTTGTCAGACCAATAGTCATAATGGGCAATACGGCGCAAACTGGCTTCAATACCACCAATGATGACTGGCTTTTTATAGGCTTCTTTACAGCGCTGAGTATACACTGTCACGGCTCGGTCGGGCCGCTTACCGTGCACGTTGCCCGGTGTGTAAGCATCATCGTGGCGTAACTTTCGGTCGGCTGTATAGTGGTTGATCATGGAGTCCATGTTGCCGGCGGTCACACCAAAAAACAGGTTGGGTTCGCCCAATGCCATAAAGGCATCTTTGGATGTCCAATCGGGCTGGGCGATGATACCGACGCGAAAACCTTGAGCCTCCAATGTGCGGCCGATAACCGCCATACCAAAGCTGGGGTGATCCACATAAGCATCACCGGTTACCAGGATGATGTCGCAACTATCCCAACCCAATTGCTCCATTTCATGCCTTGTCATAGGCAGGAAAGGAGCAGGGTCAAAACAAGACGCCCAGAATTTTGGAAAAGAAAACAAGCCCCGTTCAGCTTTCATGCGCTCAACAGGTTTTTTGACAACCGCCATACATACTCACTTCAATAATAACGGCGGTAGTTTATCAAAATTTTGTGAGGGAATATTCAGGTTTATTCGAGCATCGTTGCCGAAATTTAAAATGGCTGTAAAAATAATAAGTTATCAATATTAACAGTAATCATATTTAAAGGGATTTGTCGTTGAAAAAGCTCCTCACCCTGGTACTTGTGCTGGTAGCACTGCATTTTATTACTCGCTACAGCCTTGGGTTTTCCATTTATCGTTTTGGTGATGCATTGGATGTGTCTGCCAGTTTGGGCGCAAAAATAGCCTGTTCGGCCCGTTATGTTTCCGGGTTTGATGAATCGCTGATAGTAGAAGACCTGGCTTCTTATTCTCCGGCCACTCGATTGTTGGAAATTACTTATGATGATGCGCAAAAGCGCGTTACCGCAGACATGCTGGGACTTGCCAGTTATGCCGCACAATATCGCGATGGCCTTGGTTGTGCGTTAGAAATTGGTGATACGACGCCGCTTGATGCTTTGCAGGTGAAAAAAGTCCATGCTGAAGCCGCTCCCTGGCCGCAAGGCAATCAAGTCAGTTCGATAGAGGATATATATCAGCGCTTAACTGACCAGATTCTGCGCCAGGACAATCACACCGGATTGCAGACCCGCGCCTTATTGGTGGTGAAAGACGGACAGGTGGTGGCAGAGTCTTATGCTGAAGGAGTTGACAACCAGACTCAACTGCTCGGCTGGTCGATGGGGAAAAGCCTGACAGCCATCATGCTAGGTCGCATGCAGGCACTGGGACTGGTGGATTTACAGCAAAAAGCTGGATTTGCACCATGGCAATATGATGCTCGACAGGAAATAACCCTTGAGCAGCTCTTAACCATGTCATCGGGCCTGAAGTTTGACGAAACCTATGCCCCGGGTAGTGACTCTACTCGCATGTTATTCACTGCGCATAGCGCCTCAGATATCGCCTTAACGGCAACACCTGATAAATCACCGGGTAGTCATTTTTCCTACTCTTCGGGTACGACTAATATTTTAATGCGTTGGATGCGAGATGAGCTAGGCGGCAATCAGGCACTAATAGATTTTTTCCACAAGGAGGTCTTACAGCCTTTAACCATGGCGGATACTACCTTCGAAGTGGATCCCAGTGGCTTGTATGTTGGCAGCTCTTATATATTTTCCACAGCGCGAGACTGGGCGAAGCTGGGGCTTTTGATGCTGCAAAACGGGGCCTGGCAAGGACAACAACTTTTGCTAAAAGGTTGGGTGAGTGCGGCTCAGAAGCCGATCGCTGCGGAGAATTATCAAAAATACGGTTATCAGTTTTGGTTGAATCAGGGCGGCGGAGATATTCGCTGGAGTAAGATACCGCCCGATGCTTACATGATGATGGGCAACCGCAAACAAGTGGTGATGATTGTCCCTTCAAAACAACTGGTGCTGGTTCGTTTGGGCTGGACTTCCGGAAGTTATCTCACGGAAGAGAATTTCGCACGCTTAATAGCATTGTAAATCCCCGTTATTTCAATAATTAACTTGCAATCAAGCCCAAAATCCGTACAATTCGCGAGCCTTTTTTCCGGCATTTGCCTGACTCAGGTCCGGTGACTAATGGAACGAAGGTAAAGTTGACGTTAACGTTAGTAGCTTCTGCTTTGCGTTGATAAGGCAGAACTAATAACGATTTTGAGGCAATTATGGTAACTATTCGTTTACAACGTGGTGGCGCTAAAAAAGCCCCCTTTTATCAAGTAGTAGTGGCTGATAGCCGAATGAAGCGCGATGGTCGTTTCATCGAAAACATCGGTTTCTTCAACCCTACTGCACGTGGTCAAGAAGAAAGACTACGTTTAGACCTTGACCGTGTTGAGCACTGGGTAGGTCTGGGCGCTGGTTTATCTGACCGCGTATCTCGTTTGGTTAAAGACGCGCGTAAAGCGACAGCTTAATCTGCGAATAGTGTAGGGCGTTATGGCATCTGAAACGGTTACATTAGGCAAAGTTGGCGCACCTTACGGTGTGAAAGGTTGGTTTAAAGTAACATCCTACACAGAAGAGTTAGATGGAATATTCGATTATTCCCCTTGGTTGTTGTTGCAAGGTGGGGAAGTAAAGGAATACACAGTGGAACACTGGAAGCACCATAACAAAAGTTTGGTGGCTAAACTGGAAGGTGTTGATGACCGGGATGCGGCGGAAGCCATTAAAAATCTGGAAATCAGTGTCGATTCAGCAGTGTTACCGCAATTGGACGAAGACGAATTTTATTGGCGCGAGCTGATTGGCATGACCGTGGTGAACACCAAAGGTTATGACTTCGGCAAAATCGAACAGATGTTCGAAACCGGTGCTAATGATGTCATGGTGGTGAAAGCCAACGTGAAAGATGCTTTTGGCCAGAAACAACGCATGATCCCCTATCTGTATGAACAAGTTGTTCTGGATGTGGATCGTGAGGCAAGAACTGTCACAGTTGACTGGGACCCGGGTTTTTGATGAATGAACAGCATTGGTTTGGATTCGTTACACTGTTTCCAGACATGTTCAACGCATTTTTAACACAAGGGGTTATCGGCAGAGCTGTCAAAAGCGGGCGCATACACGCACAGTGTTTTAACCCGCGCGACTATACGCATGACAAACATCGTACAGTTGACGACAGACCTTACGGTGGCGGACCCGGCATGCTGATGATGGTGCAGCCATTAACAGATGCGATTAACGCTGCGCAAGCAGCAGCAGGAGGCGATGCCAAGGTAATATACCTTTCGCCTCAGGGTAGTACCCTGAATCAGCAAAAAGCGAAGCAGTTAGTGCAGAGCAATAAGCTGATTTTGGTGGCAGGTCGGTATGAAGGTATCGACGAGCGAGTGATTCAGTCCATGGTGGATGAAGAGATCTCTTTAGGTGACTTCGTCTTAAGTGGTGGTGAGATCCCGGCAATGGCCTTAGTGGACAGTGTCGCAAGACTTATCCCGGGTGTGTTAGGGCATGAACTTTCAGCAGAGTGTGATTCATTTGAAGACGGTTTGCTGGATTGTCCCCATTACACCAGACCAGAGGTATTGAATGGCGAGCAGGTGCCAGCGGTACTGCTAAGTGGCAATCATGAAAAGATAAGACGGTGGCGTCTAAAGCAGTCTCTTGGGAGAACCTGGCAAAGACGTCCCGATATGTTTAAAAAACTGGCTCTGACTGAGGAGCAAGGCTCACTCCTTAAGGAGTTCCAACAAGAAGTCTTGCAGCAAGATGACAGTTATACCAGTAAGCGAGGAAAAGATGAGTAAAATCAGTCAAGATATCATCAAGCGCATCGAGCAAGAACAGCTGAAAACAGACGTTCCTGCTTTTGGCCCGGGTGACACAGTTGTTGTTCAGGTTCGCGTAAAAGAAGGTGATAAAGAGCGTCTTCAGGCTTATGAAGGTGTTGTAATTGCTAAGAAAAACCGTGGTTTACATTCTTCATTCACCGTTCGTAAGATCTCTAGCGGTGAAGGTGTTGAGCGTGTATTCCAGACTCACAGTAAGCAAGTTGATAGCATTGAAGTGAAACGCCGTGGTGCGGTTCGTCGTGCTAAGTTGTACTACTTGCGTGGTCGTACTGGTAAGGCTGCTCGTATCAAAGAGAAGCTTAACTAAGCAAACTGTGAATCAGCAGAACCTAACATTTCTGCTTAAACCAATAATGTTATCGTCAACTTCGAAAAAGCCCGCATCCGCGGGCTTTTTTGTATTTGTCTGCCCCTATTTCCTCAGCTTCAAATTATTTTCAGTTAACAAATAGATACATCCGTTAAGATTTCCTTCCACTGCTGGTTACAAATTGTAAATAAATTGCAGCGGTAATTTTTCTAAACTCAATACTGTTTATCTCAAAGAACCGCTAAATCAGCGAGATTGGTGAGATATAAAACTACCAGTGGTCGATTTTTTTGACTCTTTGGGTGTTTAAATTTTCCGCAATATTGCATTTGTTCGAACCCTTTGACAAAAATTGATACCTTTCGCCTTATTTACTTACCGCTTCAGTGTGTTATAAGTTCCATCGCAGCTAACGCTGTGCAATAAAATATCCGCTATTTGCCTCTGAGAAGGCTTACGCGAAAATAAAAAGGAAACAACATGACACACAACAAGAACGTCAAATTAACCTTGGCGGCTGTGGCTGTATCTGCCGCATTCGCTAGCACCGGGGTACAAGCCCAGGAGCAAGACAGCATTGAGAAAATCTCGGTAACGGGTTCTCACATTCGTCGCACAGATATGGAAGGGCCATCACCCGTTGCCAGTATTGATGCCGAGCAAATTGCCAATACCGGTGTAACAGACCTAATCGGACTATTTTCCAAGTTGCCTATTTCCGGCCAGGGCACATTCTCAACACAAGGCAATAGCAGTGACGATACTGCTAACGGTGGCTCCAGTGTTTCCTTGCGTGGTTTGGGCGCCGATTCTACCTTGATCCTGGTTAACGGACGCCGCGTGTCAGTATCACCGTTCGCTAAAGGTATAGATACTGCGTTTGTGGACATCAATAACATTCCACTGGCGGCCATCAAGCGCGTAGATATTCTCAAAGATGGTGCTTCAGCGACTTATGGCTCTGATGCTATTGCTGGGGTAATCAACATCATTTTAAAAGATGATTTTGATGGTTTTGAAATTTCAGCCAAATACGGTGACACTGCCGATGGCGGTGGTGAAGAACAAAACGTCAGTGTCGTATTCGGTACTTCCAGTGACAAAGCCAGTCACACCTTTATTTTAGATTATTTTGATCGCGAAGAAATCATGTATTCTGACCGTGATTATTCCCGCACTGCTAACCAAACTGCATTGCGTCCTAACGACCCCGATGCGGTTGATTTCAGAAGCTCCTCAGGTATTCCTGGTACTATCGCGTTGGCCAGTGATCCTACCAACCGCATGCCTGATACCTTTGGCAATGATGTCTGTGCGCCAGAAGATATCGTAGGGACATTATGTCGTTACGACTATGCTCCTCACATGACCTCTGTGCCAGATTCAGAGCGTTTTAGTTTTAATTACATGGGTAAGTATGAGTTAACTGATACGGTAACTGCATTCGCTGAGCTTAACGGCCAAAACTCCAAATCAATCGTGCGCGGTGCAGCCAGTCCAAGCTTTAACGAGTTGTTCATGTCTGGTGACAACCCCAATCACCCATTTGCCGATGACCCGACACATCCGTTTTTCGGGCAAGACCTGACCATGCGTCGTCGTACCGTAGATATCGGTAATCGTGAAAAACGCGTAGACACCGATTACTATCGCACCATTTTAGGTCTTGAGGGTGAGTTCGGTGACTGGAACTGGGAAGTGGCATACAGCTATATTAAGAGTGAATCCGTAGAACGCGGTGTTGATGGCTTCCCTAACTCTATACGCATCCAGGATGCCATTGATTCTGGCCTGTGGAACCCCTTTGAACCTTCTTCAAATACTCAAGAAGCGCTGGATTATATCGAAACCAATACGACACGTGTGGGTAAGTCCACTAACAAGTCCATTGACGGTGTGATCTCAGGTCCTGTAATGGATTTGGCAGGAAATGATGTGATGTTGGCAGTGGGTGTTGAATATCGCGAAGAGTCGATTTCGGATAACCCGGATGAGCAATTTTTACGCGGTGAAGTCTTCGGTACCGAAGCAACACAAGCCAATGGTGAGCGCGACAGCACCTCTATTTTCGCCGAAGTGGCCTTGCCATTCACTGATACTTTTGAAGCACAAATTGCGGTGCGTCATGAAGATTACAGCGATTTTGGTACCACTACCGATCCTAAAGTATCGTTCTTGTGGTCACCATTAGATAACTTGTCGTTACGTGGTTCTTGGGGAACGGCCTTCCGCGCGCCGTCTCTGCATCAGTTAGGTTTGGGTCGTACCGATGAATCTCCTAACCTGGTAGATACTATCCGTTGTAACGCAGTGGGCCTTTCTTGTGCACCACAAGAATACACCGCAGTATTTGAAGGGAACCCAAATCTGGGGCCAGAAGAATCTACCAGTTATAACCTGGGTTTGATTTATGAGATTTCAGAAGACTTGAGTTTCTCTCTAGATTATTACAGCTATGATATTGAGAACATCATCGACTCTGACACACAGTTTGTATTCTCCAATTTTGGTGATGATCCAAACGTAGTTACCCGTTTGCCTACCGCTGATCCAAATGATCCAGGTGAAGTGGTACAGATCTTTGACTCATTCCAAAACATCGGTGACCTGGAAACCACAGGTTTGGATTTAGACCTGCAGTACTCACTTCAGTCTTCGATGGGTGACTTCCGTTTCGGTTACGTGATGAACTATGTATTGAAGTACGAAGAGTTGCGTCCTGACGCCGATGGCGGTAAGCGCGTTGCCTTGTCAGAAGGACAATTTGAACAACCTGAACTGCGCTGGACGACTTCTGTAGATTGGTCTAAAGATGATTGGAGTGCTGCGTTGGCAGTGAACTACATCGGTGAGTTCGACGGTGACGCCGATTCAGGTTTTGGCGACAAAACTGTAGACTCTATGACTACTGTTGACCTGACGGTAAATTACATGGGCGTTGATAATGCCGTATTTACTTTGGGTAGCACTAACTTGTTCAACGAAGAGCCTCCTTTCAGCCATCATGACTTCTTTGGTTTTGTGAATACCATTCACAGTAGCCAAGGGCGTTTTGTCTACTTGAAAGGCGCTTACAAGTTCTAATTAACACTTAGTGTTTTTTGAATAAAGCCCTCATCAATTTGGTGAGGGCTTTTTTATTGCTTCAGACAACATTGAAACCCCTGGTTTTGTTGTCTAGGATTGCTATCAGTGAATCAACAAAAACGGATACAACTATGTCATTACAAGAAGCATTTGAACAAGCCAGTACTGAGTCGAAACAGCTACCACAGCGTCCCAGCGATGAGGATATGTTGAAAATCTATGCTTTGTTTAAACAGGCAACGGTAGGGGATGTTACGGGAGACAGACCGGGTATCTTTGATTTTGTCGCCGGTGCGAAATACGATGCGTGGGCAGAACAAAAGGGTAAATCATCAGACGACGCCATGCAGGAATACGTTGATTTAATCAATAAACTCAAAGGCTAATCACTTTACAAATCAGGCCGCAACATCGGCCTGATGTTTCACTTTTTATCACTGTTTTAGCTAAGGTATTCCAGCAGGTGTGCGAGTTCCTGATGCCAACCCTGAATGTTCATTTTGCGATGTTGCTTTTGTTTAAAGCCAGATTCAATCAAGACCAGGTGGGTTTTACCGTTGACCGTACTGTTTAATGTCCATTCCACCAGTGTGGCGTCGCACGCTTCAAATGGCACATCAGGATCGTTCATCCACATATACGCGAAATAGTTCATCGGGTTAACTGAAATTACTTTCATGGCGTATTTACCTTCACACATTGTGCGCCACTCAAAATAACCTTCGGCACCTTCTTGCAGTTCGAATGCCGCCGTGTCACCAAACCAGTTCGCGATTTGATCTGGCTGGGTGATCGCATCCCAGACTTTTTCAATTGGCTGGTTAAAGGTCAATTCACGCTTAATAAAATCAATATCACTCATTCTATGTCTCCTTTATTCAGATGCTGTTTTAATCGAATCAGACGTTTGTCCCACTGCTCAGCTATGGGGGCTAACCATTGCCAGGCTTCATCAAATGCATAGTGTTTTAAGTAGTGCCGTTTCTCTTTGCCTTTAAACTCAGCTTTAACTGCACCGGATTTAATCAGAACATTCAGGTGTTTAGTTACAGCTTGCCTGGAAATGCCTGAATCGGCGGTTAACTCTTTGATAGATAATCCCGTTTTTGCTGCCTTATAACTGCTAAGTTGCTTAATTATATTGCGCCGTGTCGGGTCGGCTATTGCTTGAAATATATCCATCGAAAAGAGTTACATTGCCATTCTGTAAACTTATATATGCAACCCGTTGGTTGCATGTCAAGGCTTTCTGTGGAAAAAGTGAATAAATGCGCCGTATAGGTTTTAACAATGGGGCGCTTTGTGCCAAAATTTGCCACGGAACTATTAAAACAATATTGGAACTCCTATGTCTGACACTACTTGGGTGACCCGCGCGCTGGATAAAGTAGAGCGCGTTGGTAACAAACTCCCTGATCCCGCTGTAATCTTTTTAATTAGTCTGGTCATTGTATGGCTGCTTTCAGCTCTACTTTCAGGAATGCAATTTGATGCCATTGATCCACGAACTGGCGAAGCTGTTGTAGTCAACAACTTATTAACGGGGGCGTCGCTCGCTGATTTTCTGTCGCGTATGGTGACAATTTTTACTGGATTTGCCCCTCTTGGCGTAGTCTTGGTGGCTATGTTGGGTGTAGGAGTCGCTGAGCATTCTGGCTACATCAATGCAGGATTGAAACGCATGTTGGATTCAACACCCAAAATGCTTTTGACTCCCTCGGTAATTCTCATTGCCATCGTTAGCCATACGGCAACCGATGCGGGTTACGTGCTGGTTATACCATTAGCGGGTGTTATCTTTTACGCCATGGGCCGACATCCTCTAGCGGGGATTGCTGCTGCTTTTGCTGGTGTGAGTGGCGGCTTCAGCGCCAACTTTATTCCTTCTGCCATTGACCCTTTGTTGCAAAGCTTTACGCAAAGTGCAGCGCACATTATCGATCCATCGGTACAGGTTAATCCGCTAAACAATTGGTTCTTTAATTCAGCTTCCAGTTTGTTGATCATTGGTGTTGGCTGGTACCTGACAGATAAGGTAATCGAGCCTCGCTTGAAAAATACACCCGTAGACGGTGATCCCAACGAAATCCCTAAATTTGAAGAGCTCAACCCGCAGCAGAGTAAAGCCTTGCGTTTCGCCACGTTTACAATGTTGGCCGGCATTGCTTTATTAGTCGCAATCCTCATCCCTGAAAATTCTCCAATGCGAGCACCTGACGGTGAATTGACGTCTTATGCCGCTCCTGTAATGCTTTCGATTGTGCCACTTATCTTTTTGTTGTTTGTCATTCCGGGTGTTGTATACGGTTATATGGCAGGTACCTTTAAAACCACAAAAGATGTGATTGGGGCCATGTCAAAGGCCATGGGGAGTATGTCCTATTATGTGGTGATGGCGTTTTTCTGTGCGTTGTTTATTGACGCATTTGGCAAGTCTAATCTTGGCGCTTTAATGGCTATTGAAGGGGCGCAATTTCTGAAAGCCATGAATTTACCAAGTATGGTGACCATAGTTGGGTTGATTTTCCTGACAGCCTTTGTGAATTTATTCGTCGGCTCATCGTCTGCTAAATGGGCGTTATTAGGGCCAATATTTGTGCCCATGTTAATGCAGTTGAATATTTCACCAGATTTAACTCAGGCAGCTTATCGTCTGGGGGATTCGTCTTCTAATATCATTACGCCGCTGATGCCGTACTTTCCGTTGGTGGTGGTTTATTGTCAACGTTATGTGAAAGATACCGGTATCGGGACACTGCTTTCATTGATGTTACCGTTTTCTGTGACTATTATTTGTATCTGGACGGTATTCTTATTGATTTATTGGGGCTTAGGATTGCCGTTGGGTTTACAGTCGAGTTATGTTTACCCGGCCCCTTGATGATTGAAGCGGGCGCTTAACCGGCGCCAGCTTCCAGCGGAGTAATATGGTAAAGCGACAGATTTTTCACTTTGTAAGTATTTTGTCAGCATTGATTGTTCCGCTTACACACGCCGAAGATGTTGAAGATGTCCCACTAGATAGCTTGATGGAGCTGTCTTTCGACGAACTGTTTGATGTTGAAATCAGTATTGCGAGTATCACACCTCGTTCAATCAATGATGCGCCTTCCACTGTAAGCGTTTTTACTCGTAATCAAATAGACGCTTTGGGATTTCAAAATGTTCACGAAATCCTCAATTTAGTGCCCGGGTTCCAGTTGGCCCGTGGCGATTGGGTTGGTGCGGTGCCTAAAGAACATGCCCGCGGTGTTTATCTGGACAATGGTTATCTGTTGTTTTTAATTGATGGTCAAAGGGTCAACGAATTGTCCTTTGGCAAAGCATCGGTTTACATGCCCTTTATGGCACTGGATCTGGTGGAGCGAATTGAAGTTATTCGCGGTCCAGGATCGGCAATTTACGGCAGCAACGCGTTTATGGGGGTGGTAAATATCATCACTCGAAAAAGTGATAATTGGGCTCAGTTAGCGCTAGGTGAAAACAATGCCACTAAGTTTAACGCTGGTATCAGCTGGCAATCAGACGAAATAAACATCAATTTATTGGCTGATATTCGCAGCAATGATGGTAATTCCTTTAACTCATTGTCTCCTTCAGCTTACAAAGATCCATCTGAACATCAATTCTTAAGCGCTGGCCTGCAATTTAAGGGCTTGCAAGCAAATGTGCGTTGGAATCGTTCGGAGTTAGATGAGTTTATTAATTTGGGTGGGGTACATCCCGATAATAGTCATCGTTCCGAAAACATTGCCTGGTCACTTGCCTGGCAAGGTGAACTGACCGCCAGGACACTATTGTCTGTTAAAGCGCAATACACTGAGCACGAGATTGAATCCGGTGGCAAAGTACTGGATGCCGATAACGTTGACTTTATCGATGACGACTTTTTAACCGGCCCTTTTTGGATAACCGATGATCTACAATTATCACTGGATATCACTCATCAAATTTCAGATGTGTCATTGTTAAATATCGGGCTGGAGACTCGCAGGGCGCGACAAACTCAAGCTGGTACCGTCACGAATTATCTGGATTTTGACAGTAACTTACTGACATTGTCTCCGGAATACTTTTTAGGTAGCCCGCAGTCTTTTGCTACCCAAGGAGTTAATGCGGTATCCCCCTTGATTTCCAAACAAAATACGCGCAGCGTATACCTACAATATAGTTACCAAATAAATGATGCTTTTGATATTTATCTCGGTGGACGCTATGACGATGTTGCTGACATAGATTCAAAACTATCTCCAAGGGCATCATTTAAATACCAGTTCAATGAGCAAAATAGCATTAAGTTGCAATATGGTGCGGCTTTCAGGACGCCTGTGACCAATGAGTTATTCTCTGAAGATTTGGTGACCATAGGCAACCCCAATCTAAAGCCTGAGGAAATTGCCACGTTAGAACTTGTATGGCAGCGTCAAGTTGAGAACAACAGGACAGAATTTGTATTGTTCAACAACGAGTTGGACGCTTTTGTGAATAAAGTTCCGCTGAATAATGCCTTAGGGCAATCTACCTTTCAAAACGTGATTAAAAAGTCTATTTCTGGTGCAGAGTTAGCCCATAAATCCAGGTTTAGTAATGAACTGGAGTGGTTTGTTAATTTAACTTCGCTGTTTGATGAGCCAATTAACCCCAGTTACAAACGTTTTCTCAGTGCCGGTTTGGTTTGGCAAAGCGAGCTCATTCGCATTAGCTCAGAGCTCCTGTGGCGAGAAGAGCTGGTGGTTGAGGATGCGTTCCAGCACGGCAGTTATTCACTTTGGAATGTAAAAGCACATTATCAAATGTCTGCAAAGTGGTCGTTGGCACTTACCGTTAGTAATCTCTCCGACAAAGCATATTGGGTTTATGAGCCGCGCCTCGCAAACAATGCGATGCCCGGCTACGGACGTGAGACCTGGTTAGGCGCAACCTATGCGTTTTGAGCAAACGTTACTCTTAGATGCCCTTAAAGTTATTCTTGCCGATGGCCAATCACGCAAAGAGTTTGAATTACTGCAAGCCTTACAAGAGCCACCTTGGGAAATTTTCGCAAAGAATGCCCTAACCAGCGAATTACAACTTTTTCAAACTCACTTCACCTTGTTTCACTGTCTCTATCAATTGCAAGATATCTGGCTATCAGAGGGTGAGGGCTACCTTAAAATCTCAGCTTTACATATTCAGCTGATGTCTGAAGATTCGGTGAACTTAATCGATGATGGTGAACAAAAGATAAAAGCATACTACAACGATTGGCGGCACTTTACTGAGACGACGGAGCAAGATGTAGAAGCTTTATTGGATAGTTTCTGGTCTGCGTTTGGGAATGTGGCTCATTGGATTGTTCCGGCAGATGAACAAGTCTTACAGGCACTGTCCTTTTTTACTTTAAATGACGATGCAAACTGGACACAAATTAAACGCTGCTATCTTAAATTTCAATTGCATAATCATCCCGACAGAGGGGGAGATGAAGATCTCAGTAAACTGGCTGCACATCACTTTGATGTGTTGAAACGCGCCAATAAAGTCGCTGCGTAACAACATAATTCAAACAGACAAGGGTTAGTTTTCTCACTCAACGTATTTTTTACTTGTTCTTTAGATACTGAGATGTTAAAAAGTCAATAAATAACGCTAATTAATTGTTTTTTAGCTGTAACGATTTAATTACAAATGCTGCAAGTAAAAACATTCACAAACTTTTATTTCAATAGCAAGCTCGGCTATTACCGCACCTATTTCTATTATTATTGCTAATTCTCTATTAGCTGACCCCTTTATCTTTCTTTTTACACTTTAACAACCAGGTACCAGTATGCATAAGGATTCTATAGATAACGTCCATGTTTCAGCAGAAGACGTGTTAGTGACCCCAGAACAATTACAACAGCAAATGCCGGTCAGTGAAAAAGCGCTGGCTAAAATTGGCGAGTCGCGCCAAATCATTAGTGACATTATTCATCGTAAAGATCACCGTTTGCTAGTGATCTGTGGCCCTTGCTCGATACACGATGTTGAGGCTGCTAAAGAATATGCACTAAAGCTTAAACGCGTTCAGGAGTCTTGCATGGATAGCCTATACGTCGTCATGCGGGTGTACTTTGAAAAGCCCAGAACGACGGTAGGCTGGAAAGGCCTGATCAACGATCCACATATTGATGATAGTTTTGATATTGATACGGGATTGCGTAAGGCACGTGAATTATTGATTTGGTTGGCTGAACATGAAATTCCGGTGGCAACTGAAGCACTGGATCCAATTAGCCCGCAATACCTCGCGGAACTCTTTAGTTGGGTGGCAATTGGCGCTCGCACGTCTGAGTCGCAAACTCATCGGGAGATGGCTAGCGGTCTGTCAATGCCAGTTGGCTTCAAGAATGGTACCGATGGTAGCCTGGATATCGCCATCAATGCGTTGCGCTCTGCGGCTTCACCTCATAGCTTCATGGGTATCAACAAGCAAGGGCAGGTAGCGATGATCCGCACTCAGGGTAACCCTGACGGTCACGTGATATTGCGCGGCGGCAAACAACCAAATTATGACTCAGTGTGTGTGGCTGATTGTGAAGAACAACTAAGTAAGGCCAATTTGACAGCTGGCTTAGTGGTGGATTGCAGTCATGCAAATTCCGGAAAAGACTATCGCCGTCAGCCTCCGGTGGCACAAAATGTTGCTAATCAGATTCTGGAAGGAAACGAATCCATTATTGGTATTATGCTGGAAAGCCATTTGAAATCCGGCAACCAGAACAGCTCTGGCAAAACTAAAGACGAATTAGAGTATGGTTTGTCAATTACTGATGCTTGTATCGATTGGGAAACTACGGAAAAGTTACTCAGAGATATCCGTGAAAAACTAATAACTGTGTTACCTTTGCGATTAAACCGTATGAGCAAAGCGAGCTAGGATGGTGGCATGACGCGACAAACTGAAAATGGTCAACAATCAGGCAATAATGAGCAACAGCTAGATTTGGGCGAGTTAAGGCAGCAAATTGATGCCCTGGACAGTGAATTGGTACAAATACTGGCAAAACGCTCCGTGCTGACTCGCAAAGTGGGTGAATTTAAAAGTAAAACTGGCTTACCCATTTATGTGCCTAGTAGAGAGGCGCAATTACTGGACTCCCGAAAAGCCCAGGCTAATGAGGTTGGTTTATCTGAGAGCCTGATTGAAGATGTATTGCGCCGCGTCATGCGCGAGTCCTATCAAACTCAAAATAAACAGTATTTGTGCACCCGTCCTGATATTAAAAATATCGTGATTGTCGGCGGGAGAGGGGCGTTAGGCTCAAAATTTGTCACCCTGTTTGAGCGCAGTGGCTACCGGGTCGACGTGATTGATAAAGAAGACTGGCACGAGGCTGAAGCGCTGTTTAGCACTGCTGGGTTGGTTTTGGTGGCGGTGCCTATTCGGCAAACTGAGCAGGTGATCCGCACCTTAGATAGCTTACCGAAGGATTGTGTGCTGGCTGATATAACCAGTGTTAAAACCGGACCAGTTGAGGCGATGTTAGCTACCCACAAAGGACCTGTAGTAGGACTTCACCCCATGTTTGGACCTGATGTACCGGGGTTGGTGAAGCAAGTCGTTGTGGTATCTCACGGTCGCGAAGCTGTGCAATATGAATGGCTGTTAGAGCAGTTCCGTATCTGGGGAGCGGCGCTCATCGAAAGTGAACCTCAACGGCACGACGAAGCGATGGCCTTCATTCAGGTAATGCGCCACTTCAGTAGCTTTGTGTACGGTGCGCATCTGGCGGCAGAGAATCCCTGCTTGACGGAACTATTGCAACTCAGCTCACCTATCTACCGACTTGAATTGGCTATGGTAGGACGACTGTTTGCCCAAGATCCGGTGTTATACGGCGATATCATATTCTCCAGCGACACGGGTAAGGCCTTACTCAAGCGTTTTCATGGGCGCTTTGACGAGGCCATGGCGTTGCTGGAATCAGGTGACAAGCAGCAGTTCGTCAATCAGTTCAATGACATCGCCCAGTGGTTTGGTGATTACGCCAATCAATGTCTGGCTGACAGTAAAAAGTTACTGTTAAAAGCAGACGATGACAGAACCCTCGAGACCGGGGTTTAGCCAATCTCGAATAGGAAACTGTAAGGCCGCTGCATAGCGGCTTTTTTCTTTAACTGCATTTTTATTTCAATGACTTGGCTTCTCTGTCAAAATTAACCCTTTCCCGATAGCAAAAGATAAATGCCCTATGAGTACGTGCGCCAACTGTCAGCAATCCCTCGCGGATAATGCTAATTATTGCGGGAATTGTGGTCAGAGCACCAAGGAGTTACGGCAGCCGTTCTGGCAGTTTTTACGTGATTCACTACATGAGTTGCTGGATATTGATGGCAGACTCATGCTCACCATAAGAACGCTACTGTTTAGGCCAGGTTTTGCTTCCTTCGAATTTTCTCAGGGGAAAAAGGTCAAATATACACCGCCACTGCGTCTTTATTTAGTGGTGAGTTTATTGTTTTTCCTGGTCTTAGGCTCCTTTAACAATATTCTGCCTGATGGGGAACTGCGCAACCCGAGCACCACTGAAACCTACTCTCGTATTATGTTTGTTTTATTCCCGGTATTTGCAATGTATGTCGGAGTGTTTTTTCGGCAGAGTTATTTTCTTGCAAATTTGGTGTTTTCAATGCACCTGCACACTATCGCTTACCTGGCTCTTTTGCTGATTGGTAGCCTGGAAACAATGGAGCAGCGATCTGCACTCTTTGTTTTTTTACAGGTTTTTCCCGGCGCCTATTTTCTTTGGTACGTGTTAGCCGCGTTTAAAACTATGTTTCAAGAATCAATACTGAATACGGTGATTAAATCTGGCGCTATTTATTTTGTTTATATGGCAACGCTGGGATTGGTGTTTGATGTGATCTTGGGTTGAGCCATTCACTTAATTAATGCTATCAGTCACAAGTAGAAAAGCAGGGAAAGACCAATAGCCAGCGCGAAAGCGCCAGCCAGTATACAGCGACTTTCTGCTTCGTCATCGCGTTTGGGGTATCCACCAAAACTGAATAGTTTCAGAACACCCCGACCACTCCAATAGAGTATGGTTTCCATAAAAGCTTCGATAATTATCCAACGGATTATCGCCATTAAGGGCCTTAAAACTGAACTTGCTAGTTCTTCCATACTGTAAAAATCCAATCCTTATCGCTCTTTATCTTCAACTTCCGTGATGACTTTTTGCACCAGCTTTACTCGTCCATTTTTTACCAGCGCATCACGCAAGACATATTCAATTTGGGCATTCAGACTGCGCAATTCATCATCCGCCCAGCGCTGCATGGCAGCGAGGACGTCTTCATTAATGCGCAGGGGATAGGCTTTTTTAGCCATAACTAATACAAGGTTCCGGTGTTAACTACAGGTTGTGTCGCCTTATCACCACACAACACCACCAACAGGTTACTGACCATAGTCGCTTTGCGTTCCTCATCCAGTTGGATCACGTCCTTTTCAGCTAGTTTTGAAATAGCCATGTCTACCATGCCAACAGCACCTTCAACAATTTTGGCTCTGGCCGCGATAATCGCTTCAGCCTGTTGCCGCTGCAGCATGGCACTGGCAATTTCCTGGGCATAAGCAAGGTGACTGATCCTGGCTTCTTGCACCGTTACTCCGGCGCGCTCTAATCGGTCTTGTACTTCAGACTTAAGTCGTTCGGCGATTTCCACTGGATCACTGCGCAGACCTATTTCATTTTCATCACTGGGATCGTAAGAGTAGATATTGGCCAGGTTGCGAATGGCTGCTTCACTTTGAATACTGACGTAACTTTCGTAGTCGTCTACTTCAAACACCGCCTCAGCGGTATCTGTAACGGCCCAAACAACAATACTGGCAATTTCAATCGGGTTGCCATTTTTATCATTTACCTTAATTTTAGCGCTCTCGAAGTTGCGTATACGCAACGATATGTTTTTGCGGATAAATAGCGGGATGGTCCAGCGCAAGCCGTTTTCTCTTACTGTACCCACATAACTGCCAAACAGCGTCATCACTTTGCCTTGATTGGGTTGCACCATAAAAAAACCTGGTGCAATAGCAACAGCAATAACCACCTTGGCGATAATGCTGACTGGCACAACATGGCTGCTAGCATTAGCAATGCTTAAAACTATCCAGACCACAATTGCCATCAGAACAGCAAAAACTGCGTAACCATTTACAGAAAATCCACGTTTTTCAGTAATCATACATAACCTCTAAGTGATATCAAAGTGATATCACTATGATTCAATTTAGCATTTTGATCAAGCTAATTTCTCTCCAAAAACCTCAAAATTACTCTTGTTCCCTGATTTTTAAGCAAAAAAAAAGCGCTCAATTGAGCGCTAATGTTGAACTGTTACATCTTTATTCTTTTGTGATGGCTTTCACCATAGGCACTTTTGTATGGTCGATATCTTCACTGGGGTAACATCCCAAGACTTTCAGGTTGCGGGTAATATTAGTGAGCTCTTCAATGGTTTTTTCTACAGGTCCGTCTTGAATGTTGCCTTCGACATCGATGTAAAACATTTCCTCCCATGGATTACCAGTAATGGGGCGCGACTCAAGTTTGGTCATATTGATGTTATTGTCTTTCAATACCACCAAGGCTTCTACCAGGGCGCCCGGTTTCTGCACTGTTGACATGACAAAGGTAGTTTTGGCCGGGATTTGCAACGGTACAACCGAGGAATCTTTGGCTATGACAATGAAGCGGCTATGGTTTTCTTGTTGATTGGCGATATTATTTTTGATGGGGAATAAATCATATAGTGCTCCGCCCTCAGCGCTGCCAATCGCAGCTATGTCAAAGCGCTCTGATTCACTGACGAGCTTTAAGGCGTGATAAGTACTGTCGCAGAATTGTCTTTGCACATTGCCCAGTGTGCTCAAAAATTGACTGCATTGTTGAAATACTTGAGGGTGCCCATAGAGCACTTTGACGTTACTCAGATCTTTTTCATCTTTGGTTAAAATCGCGTGGCGCACAGGCTGAGTAAGTTCACCGACAATAGCGATGTCGCTGTGCTGCAGTTGGTCGTAGACTTCATTGATGCTGCCTGAAGAGGTATTTTCAATGGGTAATACCGCATAATCAGCAGTGCCATTTTCAACATGCTGAAATATTTCTACGAAACTTTGACAACCAATCTCTTGCAGTATGCCGGGCCGACGGGTGAAATATTTTTGCGTGGCCAGGTAACTGTAGGAGCCTTTGTCACCCAAGAAAGCGACTCGGTTTATACTGGTTTGACGGTCCGGATTTGCGTGTTGCGTAAGCAACGCTTGTTGATTCAGCACTGAATCTTCAATGATCAGGTGAAACAAGGATTTTACGTATTGCGGGGCCAATCCGAATTCCTGGCCTTTGCTAACCAATTGCATCAATAGGGCTTCTTCACGGTCTGTATCTCGGACATTTTTGCGATTGCGAATTTTGTCTTCCGCCACCGCTTTGGTGAGTTCTTGACGCTTGGCAAGGAGTTGTAACAGCTGCTCGTCGGTTTCGCTGATTTGAGTGCGTAAAGCTTGCAAATCCATGTTGTGTTCCTGGTGGTTATTTTAAATATTTAAGTCAAAAAAAAACCTCCCTGGTGGGAGGTTTCAGTAATTCGTATTCACACGCATACCTCCCGAGTCAGGATGAGGTAAAAAAGAAAAAGAGTGAGTTGCGTGTTTTCATAGTTCGAAAGTAAATCCAGCAGGGGTAAATGTCAACAGCCTGAGACTGCATATTTTGGAATGGCGGCAATGATATTGGAATAACAGAGGCGACCTAAGTCGCCTGATAGTGTGTTATACCAATAAGTTATTCAGTTAACAGTGATACCAGCATCTTCTTAACCATGCTAGGTTCGAAAGGTTTGTCACACAAGGCGTTAACCCCGGTTTGCTGAATGTTAGACATATGCAAACTATCGGCACTCTCAGAGGTCACCATGATGATAGGGATATGCGCAGTTTCAGGATTAAAGCGGATGAACTCCGACAGCTCTCTACCGTCCATTTCTGGCATATTATAATCGGTGACCACGATATCGAATTCATGATCTTTGAGGAAGGTGAGGGCCATAGCGCCATTTTCTGCTTCCACAAAGTTTTTCACCCCCATTTTTTCAAGGGTGCGGCGAATGTGTCCGCGTGCCAGCATGCTGTCGTCTACTAACAGCACCCGAATTTCGGTGATATCAAAGTACTCCAGCTCAATTTCATCTTCGTTAATTAAATCCAATGAGGCGTTCAGTGCTTTGGTTAAATGCACAGGCTTGAAGGGTTTGGGTAATATCGCCGAGATTCCCGCCTGCTTGTATTCTTCAAGCTTGGCAGTTCTGCTCTCGCTGGACACCAGCATAAAAGGGATGGATTGTAGCTCAGAAGATTCTTTGATGAATTTAAGCACGTCTATTGCCGTCCCATCGGCAAAGTACATGGCGCTCACCACCAGATCGGCGCCATGAGACATGAGCGCGGTTTTAGCGCCTGCAACATCTGACACGGCGTCAATTTCTGCCACGTTTTCTTTGATCAACAGCGATGTAATGATTTTACGTTGGGTGTCAGAGGGCTCAATCAGTAGAATATTGAGATCCGAAATCTGTAGTCTTTGCATGATGTACTCTTTAGTTTTTTAGCCGCCAGCTAACTTGACGGTGAAATTCTTTGCTTCCAGAAACGCTTTAATCTTGTCTCGATTGTCGCCCTGTATTTCTATCGTGTGTTCTTTTACCGCACCGCCTGTGCCGCACAGTTTTTTTAAGTCCTTTGCCATGGCTTTTAATTCTGCGTCTTGCAGCAACAGACCGGAAACCGTTGTTACTCCTTTCCCTTTACGTCCTTTGGTTTCCCGGCGGATACGCACGATGCCATCACCTTGCGGTGCTTGCTTTTCTGATTTTGCTTCCTGTATTCGACCAAAGTCGGTACTGTAAACTAGTTGATTTTCTGCCATGATTAGAGTCGTCGAAGATTTATTTTCGATTTTAGTCAAAAATATTTATTGTTTATATGGTTAATTTGGCTTTTTTGTTATTAGCTTAAGGAACAAGCCCAAGCTTACCCATTAATTCAGAACAAACTATACGACCAAAGTATAAAGTAAGGAGTATTTTCATGAGTTTAGAACGAGTTCTTTCCAGTGACGGTAAAACCCTGACAATTGTATTAGACGATAAATTCGACTTTTCCAAAGTGCAAGAGTTTCGAGATACTTACAGTGATGACATTGATGATGTGACAACCGTGGTGGTTGACTTAGGAAATACTGAGTACATGGATAGCTCTGCCTTGGGTATGTTGTTGAATATGCAAAAAACGCTAAAAGAGCAGGTTTCTGAATTCCAAATCGTCAACAGCCGTCCTTCGGTTGCAAAGATTTTGCAGATTTCGCGATTCGATAAGAAGTTCACCATTAAGTAACTTTCTCAAAGGCCGCAAAACATGCGCATTCTTATCGTTGACGATGAGCCGGTAAACCGTTTTCTTTTGAGTCACATGTTAGAAGAGAATGGCTTTACCGACTGCCACGAGGCAGAGGACGGTGAACAAGGTTTGGCTATGGCTGAAGAGTTAGTACCGGATATTGTTTTGCTGGATGTTGTCATGCCGGGAATGAGTGGTCATGAGGTGGCCCCAAAGCTCAAAGCCTTGCAAACGGATATCTATCTCCCCATCATTTTTATTACTGCATTGGATGATGAGGAGAGCCTGGTAAAATGCCTGTCTGTGGGCGGTGACGACTTTGTCGGTAAACCCTTCAATAAAACGATTCTCTCTGCAAAATTAAAGGCCCACGCCAGAATTCGAATGTTGAGTAAACGCGCTCACAAGCAGAATCTTGAATTGCAGTTTCACCAGCAACACATAGAACGTGAACATGCAATAGTAGAGCATATCTTCTCCAATGTGTTGACCCTCAATCAACGCCTCGCAAAATTCATCGATAGTCATCTGGCACCTGCCAGTAATTTCAATGGTGACATGCTGTTGATTGAGCGCTCTCCTGGAGCCGGATTGTATATTTTATTAGGGGATTTTACCGGCCATGGTTTGGCTTCGGCTATTGGGGCACTTCCGGTAACCCGAGCCTTTCAGACCATGGCAGAAAAAGGCATTTCTGTAGGGGAAATGGCTGAAACTCTGAATAAAACACTGCTGGATTTTTTACCGGGAGGGATGTTTTTTGCGGCTGCGATTATCGAGATAAATGAAAACGGTCGAACACTGGATATCTGGAATGGCGGTTTACCCCATCTGATGTTATTTGATGATTTGGGCAAGATCAAAAAGCGCTTCGAGTCAGCACACATGGCTTTGGGTATTTTGGAGCCTGAAGATTTTGAAAATGACGTAGAGCGTTATGAAGCTGACTACGGCGATAAAATCTTGGGATATACCGATGGGGTGATTGAATTAAGTAATGCCGACGGTGTGATGCTCTCTGAAGAGGGATTAGAGCAATGGGTAGAGAGTGTGCCGGGTATATCGACGGCACAATTGATGGAAAAAATTGAACAATACCGCGCTGTAGGGGAACAGGATGATGATATCAGTATGTTCATTTACAAAGCCCAGGAGCTTGGTCTTAAAAAACAAATCGCCACCTTACCAGCGGCGCCTTTCCAGTTAAGTGTATCAGTTGAATACACGCAGTTCGCACACGCCAATCCGGTCTCGGAAGTTATCGATTTACTCTCGGGACAAGCCGCATTTCACGGATTGCGCTCTAACATTTTTACCGTTATCAGCGAATTGTATAACAACGCCCTCGACCACGGTATCTTGAAGCTTGATTCAGAACTTAAAACCTCCCCTGATGGATTCATGGAATATTTTAGTCAACGGGAAGAACGCATCAGTAACCTCACAGAAGGACACATTCAACTATCAGTGGAATACAGCGTAGAGCCTCCGCAATTGCAGTTTACGCTTCGGGACAGCGGTGCAGGATTTGATACTGCCTCCATCGTCTCCACAGTGGATTCTGATGAAAATTATGGTCGCGGCGTAGCCCTGGTCAATGAGTTATGTGATCATTTTGAATACCAGCAAAACGGTACTGTTGCCATCGCTAAATTTCTGATTGATCAAGATTGTTGGTAACTTAAAACAAGTATTGTTGGTCGAATGCTGACAGGATTTTTTTGCTTGTTCCTTCGCCACTTGTATCAGTCTTGACAAAAAATCTAACAACTTTAGTTATTTTATTGAGAATAATTCTCAATTAGAATACTATCCCCATCATTCACAGCTAAGTTAATCAATTTTATGAAAAAAATCATACTTACCGCCTCGTTATTGATCAGCACTTTGTCACCCGTTATCGCTGCCGAAGTTAATGTCTATTCGGCCAGGAAAGAAGAGCTGATCAAGCCACTATTGGACGAGTTTGAGAAGGCCCAAAATGTTAAAGTTAATCTTATTACTGGTAAGGCGGATGCGTTGATTTCCCGTGTGGCTTCTGAGGGCCAATTCAGTCCGGCGGATGTTTTGTTGACTACTGATGTAGGTCGATTGCAACGGGCTAAGGAAATGAGTTTATTGGCCGCTACGGATTCCACTGTGCTGGAAGAGAAGGTTGCCTCAAATTTAAGAGATGAAGAAGGTTTCTGGTTTGCACTTACCAAGCGTGCTCGCCCTATCATGTATCATCCTGAGCGCGTAAACCCAGATGAACTTGGCTCCATATTGAACCTTGCAGACTCAAAATGGAAAGGGCGTGTTTGTATTCGCTCTTCAAACAATATTTATAATCAGTCTATGATTGCCTCGATGATCGCTAAATTTGGTGAGCAACGCGTACAGCAGTGGGCTAACGCTTTTGTTCAAAACTTCGCGCGTAAACCCAAAGGTGGTGATAGAGATCAGATTAAGGCTGTCGTTGCAGGACAATGTGATATTGCGATAGCCAATACTTATTATCTTGCGGGAATGTTGGCGGATACTGACTCAGAAAACCACAAAATCGCAGCACAGTTAAAAGTATTCTGGCCAGATCAACAGGGTAGTGGGGCACACATCAATATCTCCGGTGCCGCAATGCTTAAACATGCGCCCAACAAAGCAAACGCTCTGCGCTTAATGGAATTTTTAGCCAGTGAGTCAAGCCAAAAGTGGTATGCCGATAACAATCACGAATATCCTGTAGTGGAGGGTGTTGCAATGAGCGCATTGCTTGCTGGATTCGGTGAATTCAAAGCAGAAGATGTGCAATTACAACAAGTGGGAGAGCTAAATGCTGCGGCCATTAAGTTGATGGACCGGGCGGGTTGGCAGTAATTCGCGACTTTTTCTGTATTTTTGCCAGCTAAAATAATGACGCTGAAGTTCCAACTGCGCCATCTGGTAATGCTGCTTTCACTATTGATGGCATTACCCGCTTTTGTGGTGCTGGGTTCCTGGTTGTTACCGCAATGGGACAGCTGGGCTCATCTGACGGATACTGTTTTGGCTGGTTACATTCAAAACAGTCTGGTACTTGCTTTAGGGGTAGGGATAACCTCGGGAGTGTTAGGCACCTGGTGTGCATGGTGCGTTAGCCAATATCAGTTTCCACTGGTGAGCTATTTGCGCTGGATGTTATTCCTGCCACTGGCTATCCCGCCTTACATAATGGGTTATCTGTATACTGGCGTACTGGACTTTTCCGGACCGATACAGCAGTTGTTTCGCGATTTAACCGGACTCAACTATGGCGAGTATTGGTTTCCGGATGTGCAATCGATGCCCGGCGCAATCTTTGTCCTTTCTTTAGTGTTGTTTCCCTATGTTTATGGGCTGGCTTATGTGGCTTTCACTTCTCAATCTCGCTCTTTTTTGCAGGTAGCGCAAAATCATGGGCTCAACGAGTGGCAATACTTCAATAAGGTCAGTTTACCATTGGCATTACCCGCGATTATTACCGGTGTGTTATTGGCTATGATGGAGTCTTTAGCTGACTTTGGAACCGTGGAATACCTTGGCATCGCGACTTTTACCACAGGTATTTTCCGAACCTGGTTTGGTATGAACCAACCCTTGGTGGCTGCGCAACTCTCTGCTGGGCTCGTTTGTTTTGTGTTGTTTTTGTTTTGGCTGGAAAAGCGCGTCAGACAGCGTCAGCGTTTTTACCAGACCAATCACCAAAGGGAGCTGCTTAGGAGACCGACATCCAAGGCGAAAGCGTTTTTGCTGGTATCTTCTTTGTTGCTGATCATGACGTTGAGTTTTTTTGTGCCGTTATTGCGCTTAGTTAGCTGGTCCTGGCTGGTGCTAAAACAGTCCACTGAATTTGGCACATTACTGTCGTTGGTGGCCAATAGTGTCCTTGTGGCTGGCAGTGCAGCTGTTGTGATCATGTTTATTGCATTGTTATTTGGTTATGCGCTGCGGGATAAACCCAATAGACCGCTTCGTTTTGTATCAGGCATCGCCATTGCGGGTTATGCGTTTCCCGGGGCAGTGATAGCGGTAGGGACGGTAATGGTATTGGGTAAAGCCGATATGATATTAAACGAAATCTTGGGAGCAATTTTTAATTGGCAGCCCGGATTGATATTCTCGGGTACCTTGGTGGCATTGTTGTTTGCTTACTGTATTCGATATCTTACGGTGGGATTCCAGCATGTTCAAAATGGTTTAAATCGCATCTCACCTTCATTGGATCAGGCCGCTAAAACCTTGGGTGAACGCGATTATGGTGTATTGCGCAAGATTCATTTTCCAATCCTCAAGTCGTCCTTATTAGTGGGCGGATTGATGGTATTTGTGGACGTATTGAAAGAGCTACCCGCCACCTTAATTTTGCGCCCTTTTAATTTTGATACACTGGCGGTAAAAACTTATGAGCTGGCCTCTGATGAACGCTTAACCGACGCATCATTGCCCGCATTATTAATTGTAGTGGCAGGTATGCTTCCTGTCTGGATTATACAAAGGAACATCAAGTCACAATAAATTATGTTGCAGCTAGACAAGGTAAGTATTCAATACGAAAGTAAAACTGTTGTACAACAAGTTTCCTGGCATTTAGAGGCCGGAGAAATCGGCTGTTTATTGGGTAACTCCGGCTCTGGTAAAACCTCCATACTCAAAGCCATCGCTGGCTTTAAAAGTGTTTCTGAAGGGCGGGTTGTTATTCGAGAAAATACGGTGAGCTCGGTGCAACAATTATTGGCGCCAGAGCAACGAAATATTGGCATGATGTTCCAGGATTTGGCCCTGTTCCCTCATCTTAATGTTGGACAAAACATTACCTTTGGATTGCAGAAGCAGGACAAAGCCAGTCAGGGCCAACGGATGTATGAGCTGCTGGAGTTAGTGGGCTTACAGGGTCGGGAAAACGATATGATCCATCAATTGTCTGGCGGACAACAGCAGCGTGTTGCACTAGCGAGAGCATTGGCCCCAAGACCCGATTTACTGTTATTAGATGAACCCTTCTCTAGTCTCGACAAAGACTTACGGGAGCATTTGGGGCAACAAGTCCGAAACATTTTAAAACAAGAAAACACCACGGCTTTGTTGGTAACTCATGATCATGCCGAAGCTTTTACCATGGCGGACAAAATTGCTGTGTTAAGTCATGGGCAATTGAAACAAACAGGCAGTCCCTATCAAGTTTACCATCAGCCTAACAGTCGCGAGATAGCCGACTTTCTGGGGGTTGCGGATTATTTACCTGTGAACCTTGTTGAGCAGCGATTGATTACGCCTATTGCAGAGTTTTCCCAATCGATTTTGACTTGCGATTGGCAAGAGGGGACAGAAGCGCAATTGCTGGTGCGCCCCGATGACGTTATTCACGATGATCAAAGTCAATTACAAGCAAAAGTTGTCAGGCGCTATTTCAAAGGCGCACAATTTTTATTTGAACTGGATTGTCGCGGATATCGATTGCATTGTTACGCCTCGGCTCATCACAATCATTTGCCAGGTGATAACATTGGTATTCGCTTTGATATGCAACATTGTATTTTGTTTCCTCAGGTGTAGTTATTGGCTCGTTGCTGGGTAAATTCTTATATTGCTAAATTCCCGTAAGTTGAACTTCTGTTACAAATGCAACCTTTAAAAAAACTAATTCGATGCCATGCTTATTATCTGGAAATAGATAACCGCAATATTTATGTTTAAAGCTTTATTTGAGTGGCTGGATTTAGATAGTGGTGCCTCGTCTGAGCAAGCCTCCGAGCAACTAACGGTGCCGCTGGCTACGGCCGTGTTGTATTACGAAGTGGTGCGCGCTGATGAACACTTTAGCGCTGATGAACTGGAATTGTACGAGCAAAAGGTATTTGTAGAGTTTGAATTAACTCAGGAGCAGCTAAGGCCATTTCTCAAAAAAGTTGAGGCTAAAGCTCATCACGCTGTTGATTACATGCAGTTTACCCGATTAATTCACGAAAACTGCACTGTTGAGCAAAAGCGCAACATTCTTATATCGCTATGGCATCTGGCGATGTCTGACGGCAACGTTGATCCTCATGAAGAGCACTTGATCCGCAAGATGTCAGATCTGATGTATCTTTCCCACTCAGATTTTATTCAAACCAGGATATTAGCCCGTGATTCACTGGCTGCCAGGAAATAACCTCGCAATACATTGATTTCTGCCGGCGTTTTTTGCCTCGTAAAGGCAACCATCGGAAAAGGACAAAGCATCAGATAGTTCGATGTTGCTGGCCGGAACAAGTGCTGTAACACCCATACTCAGCGTTACGATATTAAACTCGCCATTGTTTTCGTGGACAATGGCTTCTGTTTCAATCGCTTCCATCAATTGCAGTGCAAACTGCTGTGCACCCGCTAATTCAGTATTGGGCAATACGGCAGCAAACTCTTCACCGCCATACCTGGCCAATATATCGGTTTCTCTTTTGAAACTGTTTTGTAAGACAGTGGCCACATGCTTCAAGCACTCATCGCCCTTGAGATGACCATAAAGGTCGTTGTACCTCTTAAAATTATCAATATCGATCATTAAAATGCTAAGGGGTTCTTCTTCTCTCAAAGCTCGTCGCCACTCTTTATGTAATAAATCATCAAAGCGGCGACGATTGGCAATACCCGTAAGACCGTCGGTAGTGGACAACATATTGAGTCTTTTTCTATGGCGCACCAGTTCTAAATGATTGCGCACCCGCATTTTTACTATAGGAGGATGAAAAGGTTTCGCAATGTAATCAATTGCCCCCATTTCCAGTCCTTTTTCCTCGTCCTCAATACTATCAAGGGCAGTAATAAATATAACTGGAATATCCGTTGTTGCCGGATTTTGCTTCAGGTGTTGACAAACTTCATAGCCGTCCATATCAGGCATTACCACATCGAGCAGAATCAAATCCGGAGTCAATTTTAATGCCTGGCTCAACGCGTTTTTGCCATTGGTGGCAAAACTGATATCGCAATCTTCACGAAGGATCTCACCTAACATCTTAATATTGCTGATGGCATCGTCTACAACTAAGACTGTTTGTTTTTCACTACTTGCCTGTTCAGACATGTTAACTGGCTCCATCGTGCAAGTTCAGCTGGCTACGGATTTGATTGAGGTGGCGAACTGCCAATTCATAGTCAAGGTGATGAATCGCAGCATCAAGATTATTTAATATGTCTGGATCCACTTGTCCAGCCAGAGCAGTATTGATTTGCTCCGATAGCTCCAATGCATCCAGTGATTGTTTCTCTAGTAACTTAGCCATGTTGTCTGTCAGCGTTTGTACTTCAGCTAATCGTTCAACTGATAATAAACGGGGTTGTTCAAGCGCTGTTTCTTGCTTAGCAGGCTCACTTTTTTGAGTGAAATAGTGATTCAGTGTCTTTTCCATTGAGGAAACGTCTTCCAGCAAGAGTGTTAACAGGTTGTGGTCAAGACTGTCTTTCTTTTTGAAGTTTAACTCTAATGCCACCGTCTTCTGGTGAATATCATTGGCGGCAATATTGCCCGCTTCACCTTTCATGCGGTGCAGAATTTGTCCTGTTTTATCTTGGTCTTGTTCATCAATGGCGTGATTGAGGGTTTGTGAGAACGAACTACAGCTTTGCTGAAACTCATAGAGGATTTCATCAAGCAAACTGGCTTTATTTCCTATTCGTTTAAATAGGGTGTTGATTTCAATACCGTCGATATCTGGCAGCGAGAGCTCAGTTTTTGCCTTTTCAGAAGTGGTCTTTGCTTTTAATTCTGAGGTGGGTAACCACCTGGCAAGCGTCTCATAGAATTCTTTCACGTCAATGGGTTTGGTTATGTAGTCGTTCATACCAGCCTGACGACTTTTCTCTCTATCTTCTTCCAGTGCATGTGCCGTCATGGCCAAAATGGGAGTTTGTATTTTGAGATCATTGCGGATCAGTTTTGCTGCTGTTAAGCCATCCATAACAGGCATCTGAATATCCATTAATACCAAGTCAAAGCTTTGTTCATTTAGCTTGTAGATTGCTTCCTGGCCGTTGTTGGCAATGGTTGTTGTGGCATTAATGTCGTCAAGTAACGCTATTGCGACTTCTTGATTAATCTTATTGTCTTCCACCAACAGAATCTGTTTAGTACTAAAATCTGGAAGGGCCTGTGCTTTTGAACTTTCAGTATGCCTATCTCGCTTGTCCGAACTGCGCAGCACTTGTGTCAGGCTATCGAATGTCTCTCTTGCTACCAAGGGTTTGTACATTACGCTGTGAAACAGTTGATCAATATTTTCCTGATGCTTTTCTTCAGCCCCCATTGTGGTCATTAGTACCAGCTTTGTATTGCCAATAAGCCCCTTTTTCAACAGCATCTCTGCAGTTTCAAGACCATCAATGTCAGGCATGTTGTGATCGATGATTATCGCATCGCAATCCATCTTTCCTTCTTGTTTTGACAGGGCTTTTAACAGTTGACTGGCGGAGTGGTAAATGTGAGCTGACACGCCAAACTGCTGCAGCAATTTACTGGCGATAGTGGCAGAGACATCACTGTCGTCAACAATGATGACATAGGGATTATGGCTAGATTCAAAGTGCGGGTAGGGCACCACTGCTGAATTTGCTTCGGTCTCCAACCAAACGTCAAAATAAAAGGTACTGCCTTTGCCATACTGGCTTTTAACAGCAATAGAACCTTCCATCATCTCCACCAGGTGTTGACAAATAGCCAGGCCAAGTCCCGTACCGCCAAAACGACGTGTCATGCTGTTGTCCACTTGATTAAAGGACTTGAATAGCAGATCCTGCTTATCATCATCGATGCCAATACCGTCATCTTTTACCGAGAAATAGAGATTTAAGCGCGAGCCCTTTTGCTCTTTGACAGAAACGGTGACCACTATTTCACCTTGTTCGGTGAATTTGATGGCATTATTGACCAGATTTAAAAGTACCTGACCAAGACGCAGCGGATCACCTTTTATGGGTTGGGGAATATCCGGTGCCATATCAAATAGAATGTCCAGGGACTTCATTTGTGCCTGGCTTATCAGGACGTTAGACAGGTTGGTTAACAATTCATCAATGTTAAAGGGGATGGTTTCCAGTTCCATTTTGCCCGCTTCAATCTTTGATATATCCAATACATCGTTAACCAGACCCAAAAGCACATGAGCGGATGAGTCAATGCGATTGACATATTGTTGCTGCTTGCCATCAAGCGCGGTTTTTTTGATTAAATAAGTATTGCCAATGATGGCGTTCATAGGGGTGCGAATTTCATGACTCATATTGGCCAGGAATTGTCCTTTGGCCTTGCTGGCTACTTCGGCATTTTCTTTGGCCTGAATGAGGTCAGCTTCAATTTGTTTTTGCCTGGTTATGTCTCGTGCTAAACCTTCAACACTGATAAGTTGGCCCTGTTCATCAAAAAGGTTTACCTCTGAAAACAATATCCAGCGGCGGTTGCCATTAGCGTCAGTGATCTCACCTTCAAACTCGGTTTGTGGTAGGTCTGGATTTATCTGGCTCAAGTAGCGTTTAGCCACATGGTTTATGGGGCTGTCAGTAAACAGTTTACCGATATCCTTAAATTCCGTTGTGGCATGACCATAAAGCTGCGTTGCACCTTCACTGATCCATTTAATGGAGCCATCAATGTCACGCGTGTAGACAAAGTATTGGTTCAAGCTACTCACCAGGCGGTGATACTTGCGCTGGTTTTCTGTCAGCGCCATTTCTGACGCTTTACGTCTTTCTATTTCTTTGTTTAGAGAGCGAAAGAGATATATTGACGTACCCCATGCAATAAGTAATAAGAATAGTGCGATGGCACCCTGGATAACCAATTGGTTGCGAATATCGCGCGCTAACAGACGGAAAAACTCATCAGAAACTTTAAAGTGGGCTATGCCAATAATCGCGAAGGTATCGGGTGAATAAAGGGGCACCTCTACATCAAAGCAAGTGCCACAACTTGCTTCTCCACGGACGATATTGGGTAGTTGAGGAAATTGCTCTATGTCGAGTTCCAACATGATTTGTTTGAAGAACGGCTCTCCAAGATTGGGCTCTTGATAAAGCATTAAACTACTAATGGTGCGTTCCAATTCATCGCTGTTGCCAATTTCTTCATAGGATTGCAAGGCGGAAATCAATTGCAAACTTTGCGACTCTGCCAGGAGTTTGGCGTCTGCGGCTGATTCTGTGCGCAGTTTAGGTTGTAATACCTCAGTCCAATAAAGTGCCAACGATAGTTGCAGAGATATTGCCAGCATAACAAATATAGCTGATATCGCTCTCGGGGTGCGTTTCAGGTACTTTCTATCGTGTTGGCTCATAAAGGGTCGCTACTCTGAGAAAGAAAGATTTGATCCTGATGCCGGATTTGTCCATTGCTGCTGCATTGATAAAAGGTTTAGGGCTGGTATCAATGGTTAATCCGCTGAAAATGCCCTTTTCAACATCACCGGGAAAAGGTGAGTAGGTTACAATATTGCTATTCTGACCGTAGCTGGCCACCGCCTTAATTTGTTGGGTATTGAGGCGATCTAATACAAAAACGCCAGCGGGAGAAATGTTTTGTGCGGAAATTTGCGACAGGTCTGTCATCAGATGAACCAGTACTGGCATATCCCTGATGCGGCCTTTTTTGTCACCGCGCCCCATGCGCAAAAATGAGCGTGCTAACTTTTCAGCTTGTTTGACGTCTCGGCTGTAAAGAAAAACGATGTCCAAGGCATTGTCTGCATTATTTTTATCTCTAATGTCTTGATCTGCCTGGAGTATAGATTTGAACATCTTTAAACCGTTCAGGACGCGAAAGTCATCCTCAGCAGTTACATTAAAACTGCAGCTTAAAAACAATAGAAGGCACAGCCAGTAAGGCATAAATGTACCTGATAATCTCCAGGAGATGTTTACCATCAGTGAGATTTATCCATTTCGTTGCTTTTTATCCGTTGTGCAAAAGTCGTTTATCGACGGTCGATGCCTAAGTATAGCCATAGTTTTCAATTACTTGTACCGTCCTCTAAATTGCCAGCCTTTTTTAACCGATCTCTTTCGTGTAAGTGTTCTTGCCAGCGTTTCTGGCCAATGTGCCCCTTCACCAACTCCAGTATTTCCACAATCAGATTGAGGAACTCAGTGTTAACTTGTTTTTCTTCATTGGTGAGGTGATTGAAGCCTTTTTCAAAGACATCCGATACCGTAGCGTTATCCATATCCTCTAGCATGTTGGTTATAGACTGAATAACCACATTGGATACGGTGTTTTCAAGGCGCTTTTCAAGACCACCACCTAAAACGGGCACAAGATTCAGCATAGCGATTTGTTTGTCCTGACGCACGGCTTTTTCAACACTTTTGATAATATGTTGCCGAATTACTTCGCCTTGTTCCGGGTGACTGATGGATTGCCCTAAATGTTGCATCAGTGAAGAAACCCACTGCGTCACAACCGCTTTGCGTGGTGCAATAATTTGATCGGCAATGTCATCAAGTAGGCCGGAACTTTTAGCGATTTCTTCCTGCGCGTCGGTAATTACTTTAGCGACGATACGATCACTGAGCTCTTCGATCAAAACATTGTAATAAAACGTAAAAAAACGGAAAAATGCCCAGTTCCTGAAATCGATTATCTGGTATTTGTGCAAGCGATAGATGACGGAAATAATGCGTAAAAACCGAAAAATTCGGGCGGATTCCACGGGAATACAACCAACAAGATCATACCAATGAACAAAGGGGAAAAAATACCAGCGCATATATTCCTTATTTTTTACTGCCACTATCCAGCGCACAACGAATTCACTGAGAAAGATGGCAATAAAACATAAATCGACAAATAAAAAGTTGTCGTGTATCGGCTGATAAAAAGTAATGACACCGGGAGCATATTCGGTGAGAAAGTCAAACAGCGCTGCCGTAGAGTACAGCGCATCGAAAATAAGCAGAATTAAGTTAATGATCAACAGGCCCATCATAAACAGGTCAACGACGAACCAGAATCCCTGCTTACTTTCGCGTAATTTCTCGTAATTCATTACCGCTCTCCACGTCGTTATTTAGATCGCGCTTTTTCGGCGGTTGATCTGCGTTAATACTTCCAAAACAGTTGCTTAAAATCAACTGCAAAAGTGTTTATGTGGATGTTTCTGGGCTGATTTGGGCTTTGCGTTGTGCCATTGCAGAGTACAACAGGATAACTAACGCAAATATCCACAAAGGCAGGTCTCCCCAATAACGGTAAGGGGTCATACCCTCCACTTTGGGCAACTGAGCTTCAAGGGTCGCCTCGGCAAACTGTGGTGCTTGTGCAATGACTTTTCCGGTGTGATCAACAAATGCGGTTAAACCATTATTCGTGGCACGCAACAAAGGCAAACCAAACTCAGCGGCTCTAACTCGGGCTATTTCCAGATGTTGTGCCGGGCCATGGGAGGCACCAAACCAAGCATCGTTGCTTACAGTAACGATAAAGTCAGTGTGTTTTCGCAGATTCGCTGCAATCTGACGTGGAAAGGCAATTTCAAAGCATATAGCTGACAAAAAATGGTAACCGTTGACTTCTAAATTCGCCTGTTCATAGTTCCCTCTGGAAAATGACGACATGGGCAAGTCGAATATTGGGGCGAGTCCTCGCAGCCAATCTTCCATGGGAATAAATTCTCCAATCGGAAGTAAATGGTGTTTTGCGTAGCGATTGTGATGTAGGTATTGGTATTCAGGTGCATCAGCTTCAGCATTGCGTTTACCCAATACTATCAGGTTATTAAAGGCTTCTGAGGTTTCGAAGTTGTAATTGACGATACCGGTAATAAGTCCTGTATCACTATTAAAGGCTTGTTTGTCCAACTCAGTTAAATAGTCTTGAGCCAATGGCTCCAGTTTCGGGATGGCTGCTTCGGGCCAAAGCACGATATCGTTGTGCCATAGGGACTCACTAAGCCCGAGGTACTTTTGCATGGTGGGCTGGTCTTGTTCAGGCACCCAGCGCAGTTCCTGTTTAATATTGCCTTGCGCCATCGCCATGTTTACCACATCGTCACGCACTTTAACAAAAGAGAAATTGTTCAATATTAATGTAATAACAGCCAAGGCGAGTGAGGCGACAACAGCCGATTTATTTGGAATCGGAGCGCCACTTGCTTTACTGGCAAGTTGGCTGGCAATGAAGCTACAAAATAAAATCAGCACACAACTTACGCCTGTTTCGCCGATGAGGGGATACCAGGCAGCCAGTGGGCCTTGAGATTGAGAATAGCCTATCGATAACCAGGGAAAACCGGTTAAAAACCAGCTACGCAGCCACTCAATCAAAAACCAAAGCGCGGTGAAAATAAGGGGTTGAATGCCTTGGTTTTTAAACTTGTTGCAGAGCCATATAACAATGCCAGGGAATAAAGCCAGGTAGCCCACCAGTAATGCCATGAGTGCCAGCGAACCTATCAAGGGTAAACCACCAAAATTGGCGATGCTTACATGCACCCAGCTGACACCTGCGCCAAACCAGCCAACACCAAATACAAAACCGCTTTTAAAACCACTAAGCTGAGGATTGATAAGTAGCAAGTAGAAAAACAGCGAAAGGCTGATAAAAGGGATAAACCAAATAGAGAAGGGGGCATAAGCAAATGTCATTGCTATGCCCGCCAGAAGGATTAATAAATAGTGGCTATAAGGTTTTTTAAGCACTGGCAAGGTTTTTGGCAGGTACTCTAGGTAACGTCACTTTCAATTGTATGAGGCGCCTGCCATCAGCGTTATTCACCTTAAACTCAATTTCATTGATCACAATGGTTTCATCTTTGGAGGGCATATGACCAAAACTATTAAGCACAATGCCACCTATGGTATCAGCTTGTTCTTCATCAAAGTCGGTATTGAAGTAGCGGTTAAAATCATCTACCGCAGTCAGCGCTTTTACGGAGTAGGTGTAGGTGTTAAGTGCTTTGATATCTTCTGTTTCTTCATCATCGGCATCGTGTTCATCTTCGATTTCACCCACAATGAGTTCCAGGATATCTTCAATGGTGACAAGTCCAGATACGCCGCCGTATTCATCAATAACGATAGCCATGTGATAGCGGTGTTGACGAAACTCTCTGAGTAATACGTCAACTCTTTTACTCTCGGGTACGATAACCACCGGACGTAAAATGTCTTTCAGCTCAAATTGCTCCATTTCACCAAAAGCGTACTTGAGCAGGTCTTTGGCTAATAAAATGCCTTCGACGTGATCCTTGTTTTCGGATACAACAGGGAAGCGAGAATGTGCCGTCTCCAGGACTAAAGGGAGAAACTCAGCAACCGATTGATTGATATCAATGGTCACCATCTGTGCTCGCGGGATCATAATGTCTCTTACCCGCATTTCGGCAACTTCCAGTACGCCGTGGATCATTTCGCGAGTACCGGGATCGATTACTTCTTGTAGTTCAGCCTCGTTGATAACCTCAACCAGCTCTTCTCTACTCTTGGGCTCTCCTGTGAAGGTTTGAATGATTTTTTCTAACCAACTCTTACCAGAAGAACCGTTGGTAGAGTGTGGGTTGTCGTCGTTACTCATGACTGTGACATAATTCCTTTGTTGGCTGGCGCCCTATAATTCATGATCTTGATAGGGGTCGTCAATACCTAAACTGTTTAAAATATGAACTTCAAGGCGTTCCATTTCTTCCGCCTCTTGGTCGTTTATATGGTCATAACCTAATAAATGCAAGGTACCATGCACTAACATGTGTGCCCAATGGGCTGAGATGTCTTTTTTCTGCTGCTTTGCTTCTTGTGCAACAACCGATTGGCAGACAACCAGATCACCTAACAAAGGTAAATTTAAACCTGGAGGTTGCTCAAAAGGAAATGACAATACATTAGTGGGTTTGTCTTTGCCGCGGTAAGTGTCATTTAAAGACTGACTCTCTTGTTCATCCACAATGCGAACCGTCAGCTCCAGAGGCTCATTTTGAGGATACTTAGCCAGCAAAGATTTTTGCACGTTAATTAGTGTTCTGTTTATCCATTCGCTAAAGGATGCCACTAAGGCTTCCTCTGGAGGGTGTTCTACCGCCAGCTGGATATCCACATTGGCAATAAGACGATTTTCATCAGTTTGTTGCATCGTCATTATTGCTCTTTTTCTCCACTGCCGGTTGCGTTTAGCTTTTCAATACGTGCTTGCTCTTTTTTCTCTTTTTGTAAACGCGCTTCTTCTTGTTCAAACTTGTCATAAGCTTGAACGATACGAGCTACCACAGGATGACGTACAACGTCATTTGCGGTAAAGAAGTTGAGGGAAATATCATCCACGTCTTTTAAAACTTCAATGGTATGACGCAGTCCGGAGCGGACTCCTCGAGGCAAGTCTATCTGAGTGATATCACCTGTAATGACTGCCTTGGAATTGAAACCGATACGCGTGAGGAACATTTTCATCTGTTCTACTGTGGTATTTTGACTCTCATCCAGAATAATAAACGCATCATTGAGAGTGCGCCCACGCATGTAGGCAAGTGGCGCCACTTCGATAACATTGCGCTCAATAAGTTTCTCTACTTTTTCAAAGCCCAACATCTCAAATAAAGCGTCGTACAGTGGGCGCAGGTAAGGATCCACCTTTTGTGATAAATCGCCAGGCAAGAAGCCCAGTTTTTCGCCCGCTTCCACGGCCGGGCGGGTGAGCAATATACGGCGTATCTCTTGACGTTCCAGCGCTTCGACGGCACAAGCTACAGCGAGGTAAGTCTTACCAGTACCTGCCGGACCAATACCGAAGGTGATATCGTGCTGCACCACGTTCATCAGGTATTGCGATTGATTGGGGTTGCGTGGCTTAATAACGCCGCGTTTGGTTTTAATGTGGACTTCTTTGCCCCAACTTTCGCTGCGATTTTGCTCCAGCACGCTGCTGGCCTGGATTGCCAGGTGCACTTGTTCTGGTTCCAGTTCGGGAAACTCACTTTTTACAGGTTGGGTTTCCACATACAAGTCTTTCAACAGTTGCAAAACACCATCCACCTGAGATGCTTTACCGGTAACTTTGAAACTGGTGCTGTTATAACTTATTTCGACACCAAGCCGTTTCTCGATTTGCTTGATATTATCGTCAAATGGTCCACAAAGGCTGGACAGGCGACGGTTGTCGATTGGTTCAAGGGTAATGTCTTTAGTTGTTAGTAAACTACTCAATGGCTTATCTTTTTAATTGGGTTGAAACTGAGTAACGCCAAGGCTGTCGGTTTTATCCTGACGCGTTTCAAGAATGCTTTCTGGGGTTGTGGCAATTCTCAAATCCATTTGCTCCTCGGTACGCACTACATTGCCTCGCAAAGAGTTTGCGAATACATCGGTGATTTCGATATCCACAAATTTGCCCACCATATCAGGTGTGCCTTCGAAGTTTACAACGCGATTATTCTCTGTGCGGCCAGACAATTCCATGATGTTCTTTTTAGAAGGACCTTCCACCAAAACCCGCTGAGTCGTACCTACCATATTGCGAGCTATGCGTTGTGCTTGCTGGCTAATGCGCTGTTGCAACAGGTGTAATCGTTGTTTTTTCACTTCTTCGCTGACATCGTCAGGTACATCGGCCGCAGGCGTACCTGGTCTGGCGCTGTAGATAAAGCTGAAACTCAGGTCAAAATCCACGGCCTGGATCAGGTTCATTGTGTCTTCGAAGTCTTGATCGCTTTCGCCTGGAAATCCGATAATGAAGTCTGAAGACATGCTCAAATTCGGACGAACTTTTTTCAGACGTCGAATTTTAGACTTGTATTCAATAGCAGTGTGACCGCGCTTCATCATTGCCAGGATATGGTCTGAACCACTTTGTACTGGTAAATGTAAATGATCTACCAATTCAGGGATGGTTTCGTAGGCATCGATGATGTCGTCTGTGAATTCCACCGGGTGAGAAGTGGTATAGCGAATCCGATCTATGCCATCAATAGCTGCAACCAGATGCAGTAACTCAGCGAATCGACAAATACTGCCGTCGTAGTTTTCACCGCGATAGGCGTTCACGTTTTGACCCAGTAGATTGACTTCTCGTACGCCTTGCTCTGCTAACTGAGCAATTTCAAAAATGACATCGTCCACCGGGCGAGACACTTCTTCGCCACGAGTGTAGGGAACAACGCAGAAACTACAATACTTAGAGCAACCTTCCATGATAGACACAAACGCGGTCGGTCCTTCAGCACGAGGTTCGGGAAGGCGATCAAACTTCTCTATTTCCGGAAAGCTGATGTCTACTACCGCTTGCTCACCAGCCTGCACTTGAGAGATCATTTCGGGTAAGCGGTGTAATGTTTGCGGACCAAAGACAATATCTACAAAGGGTGCCCGTTGGCGTATGGCATCACCTTCTTGAGAGGCGACACAGCCACCGACACCAATCACCAGCTCCGGTTTTTGGTTCTTCAGATTTTTCCAGCGACCCAGCTGATGAAATACTTTTTCTTGAGCCTTTTCGCGAATGGAACAGGTGTTGAGCAGAATGACATCTGCGTCTTCCGCTTCTTCTGCAAGGGAATAACCATGGGTGCTATCCAGCAAATCCGCCATTTTTTCCGAATCGTATTCGTTCATTTGGCAGCCCCATGTTTTGATAAACAGCTTCTTACTCATGTCCACTCACTCAGCTCTTAAATATTACACATTTTACCCGTTTGATTTGAGATTGTACTCAAAAAAAGGGCGCGTATTTTATAAGCTATTGCCGCCAGATGCCAGTTATTTAGTGAGAATCATTTTCTCGATAGAAGCCCTTATTTTTATAGGGATTTATTCATTGGCACAGGGGGCCATTTTTATTTCTTTGAACATTGTCGGTTCAGGGCGGTATTTTTACCCTCAATTCATTCGTTTAACCATGGAAACAAGCCAGCAAAAACTAGTATCGGGTATGTTTTTTCATACAAGGATATAAATATTGTGAAGTGATTCCCAAAACCACCAGTAAATTCTAAATATGAAGTTGAATTGTGCGATTTCTGTTCTAGAGTTGAAACAAAACATGGCGCAAATTTATCAATGTCTTCTGCCTTCCCAGGTGGTTTGATTGCGCTAAAAAGAGGTGATGGAAAATCTCTAATTCTCATGGAAATAGCGTGACTTACCCTAAAGAACCTGTCTCAGGAGCAGAATGTTATGACAGATGACAAAGGTCCGAAAAAACAAAAAGTCGAATCCTCAATCGAAAAACTTGAAGATCGCATTGCCCCCGGTGGTATAGGCGGTTTGGTTGGCGATCTCGGTATTGAATCAAATGATGCCCCCACTGCAGATAATGATGGCGATCCACCTCCGGGAGGAGACGACCACCCTCCAGGAGATGAAGGTGGCGATCCTCCTCCTGGCGGAGAGGGTGAAACGTCCGATGGTAGTAACACTGTTACTCATCCAGATGGTACCGTAGAAACCTATAACGAAGATGGTTCTGGTAGCATCGTTTATCCCGATGGCTCGACGGAGACATGGGATGGTCAAGGCGGTGGTACCTGGGACGATGGGCAAGGCAATACAGCTCAATGGAGTGCCGATGGCTCGGGTTCCTGGACCTCATCAGATGGCAGTAGTGGTTACCACAATGCCGATGGTTCAGGTGGTTATAACAACGCCGATGGTAGTCACGGTAGTTATAACGCAGATGGTTCTTATAGTCATACCGAAGCTGACGGTACCATTTATCAGGGCAATGCCGATGGCTCAGGCTCGATTACTTATCCCGATGGCACCAGTGAAGCTTGGGATGCGCAGGGTAATCCAGTCGGTGGTGATTCTGGTGGCGACCCGGGGGACACTGGCGGTGAACCGCCGGCAGGTGATAGCGGCGAAGAAGGATCCGAAACAGGCACAACCACCCATCCCGATGGCACTGTAGAAACCTGGAACGAAGATGGCTCTGGTTCAGTGGAATATCCAGATGGTTCTTCTGAAACCTGGGATGGTCAAGGTGGTGGTTCTTGGGATGATGGACAAGGTAATTCCAGCACCTGGAGTGCCGATGGCTCTGGAACCTGGAACAATGCTGACGGCAGCAGTGGTTACTACAATGCTGATGGCTCTGGCGGTTACAGTAATGCCGACGGCAGTCACGGCGAATATAATGCCGACGGTTCTGGTTCGCATACTGAAGCTGATGGCACGGTTTACAACTGGAATGCAGATGGTTCCGGGGGCGTTGAGTATGCTGATGGCTCAACGGAAACTTGGGATGGACAAGGCGGTGGCACCTGGGATGATGGCCAAGGTAATTCCAGTACATGGAATGCCGATGGTTCGGGCTCCTGGACATCAGCCGACGGCAGCAGTGGTTATCACAATGCCGATGGCTCTGGTGGCTACTCCAACGCCGATGGAAGTCATGGCTCTTACAACGCTGATGGTTCTTATACTCACACAGAAGCAGACGGCACAACTTATCAACAGAATGCCGATGGCTCAGGCTCGATAACCTATGCTGACGGTACAGTCGAAGAGTGGGATTCGCAGGGTAATCCAATAGGCGATCCCCAAGGTGGTGATACAGGCACTTCTGAAGGTGCGGAAGAACAACCGGAGTCGGGCACGACAACACACCCAGATGGTACAGTTGAAACCTGGAATGAAGATGGCTCCGGCTCTATGGTCTATCCGGATGGCTCTACAGAGACATGGGATGGTCAAGGAGGCGGTACCTGGGATGACGGTCAGGGCAATACCGCACAGTGGAATGCTGACGGTTCTGGTAGTTGGACGGCGTCAGATGGCAGTAGCGGTTACCACAATGCCGATGGCTCTGGCGGTTACACTAACTCTGATGGCAGTTATGGCTACTGGAATGCCGATGGCTCTGGCTCACACACTGAGGCTGATGGCACAGTTTACCAGTTCAATGCTGACGGTTCGGGCTCAGTGACATATCCTGATGGCACCACTGAGACATGGGATTCTTCAGGCAACCCTGAAGGCGGTACTCACGACGGTACAGCTGGGGAGCAAGGTGATGATGGCACCGCAGGTGAACACGGTGATGATGGTGGCTATCCTGAGCCTGAAATTGTGGATGAGTATGTTAATGATGCTGGTGCAACGGTCATTACTTATTCTGATGGTGCGGTTGAAACCCTTAATCCTGATGGTTCCGGCAGCATTACTTTCGCCGATGGGGCAACGGAAACTTGGGATGGCTTAGGAGGTGGTACCTGGGATGATGGTCAAGGAAATACCTATACCTGGAATGCCGATGGCTCTGGCTCCTGGACTTCCTCCGATGGCAGTAGTGGCTATCACAATGCCGATGGCTCGGGTGGCTATGCCAACAGTGATGGCAGCCACGGTACCTATAATAGTGATGGTTCTTACACTCATACTGATCCGGACGGAACCGTTTATCAGCAAAATGCAGATGGTTCTGGTTCGATAACCTATCCTGATGGCACGGTAGACACTTGGGATGCGGATGGAAATTGGACTGGTGACGGCCCAGGAGATGAAGGTCCGGAAGGCGAAGGCCCCGACGATGAGTGGATGGAACCTGGCAGTGAAATGGATGATCACGGTGACATCGTTGATGAACAAATTAACGAAGATGGTTCCGGTACAGTCACTTATGCTGATGGCACGGTAGAAACCTGGAATGCCGATGGTTCAGGCAGCATTAGTTATGCCGATGGTGCAACTGAAACCTGGGATGGCCAGGGCGGCGGTACATGGGATGATGGTCAAGGTAATTCCTGTAGCTGGAACGCGGATGGTTCAGGAGAATGGAGCTCTGATGATGGCAGTTTCGGTACCTATAATGCCGATGGCTCTGGGACATATACCAATGCCGATGGCAGTTATGGTAGTTGGAATGCCGATGGTTCAGGCACACACACTGACCCTGATGGTACTACCTGGGTGATGAATTCAGACGGTTCGGGCAGCGTAACCTACCCAGATGGTACGGTGGATACCTGGGATGCGGGCGAAGCACCGTTTGACGGTGATGGTTCTGAGCCTGGCGATGGCGAACCATCAGATGGCGGAGTGCATGGTACGACGCCACCGGATCCCAACGGTTATGTCAATGAGTTCATTTTGCCCTTGTTTGAAGGAGGCTCTGATCCTGCCGAGTGGGGACTCGATTACGATGAAGATGGCCCCACCAGTTGGACCTTACCCATCGACATGAGCGACGTTGATTTAGGTAGTAGCACCTTTGTCATATCTGGCGATATGGTGGGTGAATGGGAAGGTGGTATTCCACCAGAAGCAACCGGCCCTGATGCCGATGGTAATTATACCATCCAGAGTTGGCCTGTTGCGGAAGTAATCGATAATGGTGATGGCACCGTCACCTTAGTGTTTGATGAAATGCCTTAATTGGCTGAATGTTTTAATTAACGGAGAATATATTATGGCTAAAGTAACAAAAGCTGATCGTGTTAAACAAAGAGCATTAGCAGCAGTGGCTGGCGCGAAGGTTAACGGTTATAAGTTGGCTGCCAGAGCGCAGACAGCGAAAGCCCGAGCCAATGCCCAGTAAAGATTAACAGGCTCTAATAATCAGGCGGGTTAATTACCCGCCTTTTTATTGCCTTGATAAAAATGGCAATTATGTCAGATAAAACCCCTTACTTTGATTTAAAGCCACTATACTTAATTTGCATATCTAACAAGCGTGGGGTAACAGGGTTTTAGCATGGCAAGCAGAACGAGAGGGCAGAGCTCGAATAATACCAGTAAAGAGATTAGTGAGTTAAACCGCAAAATAAAAATACTGTCCACCTCCCGAAAATTAACCCACGAGTTCATCGGTCAAGCCTATGACGTAAAACACCTAATGCAAATTGTCTTTGACCGTATTTTAAATGCGCTTGACGCAGAGGCTGGCTCTTTTTGGATTACAGATAATAAAACTAAACAGAATATTTGTTTACTCGCTGAAGGACCGGTTAAAAATGGCGTAATCGGGTTAAAGCTGGACTTTGGAGTCGGCATTGTTGGTACCGTCATCGAAACCCAAAAATCAAAAATTATTCTTAATTGCGCCCGCAGCAAAGAGTTCTCTCAAACGGTAGATAAAAAAACCGGTTTTGTTACGCATTCCATGATTTGTGTTCCCTTGATTATTGATGGTGAGTCCTATGGTGCTATCCAAATCGTCAACAAAAAACACGGTGTCGATGGACAGTTTGATACCAATGACTGTGAACTGGTGAAAGACCTGGCGGTAAGCGCTGCAATATCAGTAAAGAACGCCCGATTGATGGAGATGGAAAGCAAAGTCAAGGAAATGAACGCGCTGATGAGTATCTCCAATGAGGTGGTATCCTCACTGGATATGGATCAGGTACTTAATCTGGTAGTTAACCGTACAAATGAGTTAGTGGACCTCTCCCTTGGTGCTATTGCGCTATTGAATGATGATCAAACGCTCTCTATGAGTGTTATATCCGGTGGCCAAAAAGTCGATGCCGCAGATGCCAGACAAGTTGCAATGCTGGCATTAATGAAACAGGTTCAAAATCTTGAACGCTCAGTTTATGTTGCAGATCGCGAACGCTACATCGCCAGTCAAAAGGGCAAACTGAACGATTGGGTTAAGTATATGCGAGCACAGGACGTACAGAGTCTTTGGTCTATCGCTATTAGAGATGAGGAAGGCGTTTTAGGGGTACTTTGGTTTGAAAGTAAAAGTCCTCATTTTGCTGACGGCGGCAAGGGGGATTTGTTGCATATTATGGCGTCACAAGCGACAGTCGCGCTGCGCAATGCTAGCTTGTTCAACAGCATCACCAATCGCAAGTCGCTAAAGGGTTTAAAAGACGCAACGATTAAGTGGTTTAAAAACAAAGGTCAGCGCGCAGCTATTATTGCTGGCACACTTGCCACTCTGTTATTGAGTTTTCATTTTCTACCGGTTTTGCGGTGGGTTTCTGCCCCCACAACGGTAGAAACGCAATTAGGCAGAGGTATTTTCACTCCCGTAGACGGTCGGATCAGCAACATTCTTGTACGTGAAGGACAATCCGTAAATGCCGGCGACGTTGTGGCCGAGCTGGATAAAACTGCCATACGGCTTGCACTGACTGAGGCTCAGGCACAAATGGCGATAGCGGAGCGGCAGATTGTTGAGGCTCGGGCTGAAAAAGACAGTTTCGCTTTATCCAATGCCATTATTCAACGTGAATCCACTCTGGCCAAGGTGGTCAAATTGCAAAGTGATTTAAGCAATACAGAAATCGTTGCTCCCATCTCAGGTGTCGTGCTAAACACCAATGTTGGCGAATTGATGGGACGCTTCTTTGGGCAGGGTACAGAGATTTTTCGCATCGCCAATCCCGATAAATTCCGACTCGTGGTACATGTTGCTGAAGAAGACATCATGGATGTGCAACTGGAGCAAGATGTCAGAGCGGTACTGAGAGCCCGTCCCGGTGAGTACGTGTATGGCAAAGTCCTGCATGTAGGGCGGTCTTACGAAGTTCCCACCACCATACTCGAAACGGAAGAGGAAGTAGATACCAGTGAACTTAAAACCGGTTTTGTGGCAGAGGTATTGATTACTAACTCTGATTACAAAGTACTGCCAGGGATGACCGGACAAGCTCTGATATATACGCCAGAGACATCAGTAGTGCAGCGCTACTGGCGAAGATTGCGCAATTTCTTTATTTATACGTTTGGGCTGTAATCCTTGAGTGCCATACCCGCGCCATTGAGAGAAGAAGTCAAAGTTCGTCGCTTTGTGCAGCAAGGTGACGTCAGCTTTGTGGTTAAAGAGCCGGATAAGCAAGAGTATTATCGGTTTAGTGTGCCCCAGATGGAGCTGATCAAGTTATTTGATGGCGTGCACGATCTCACTGCCATAGTTGAGCGCTTTAATGAAACTTCAGAGTTGTATGAATTTGATGTGGATGCTGCAGAATCGGTATATCACGCCTGTAAAGATTACCAAATACTGAAACGGACTAAACAAGAAGAAAATGTCGCATTATTGGAGCGCATCAGAGATGAACGAAAGAAGTCGCTAATTCAGGCAAAGGGTAGTGTCTTGATGATGCGTTTTCAGCTGGTTAATCCCAATAAGTGGTTTGACAATATCATCGAATCCATTCGATTTATGTGGTCACCGCAAGCGTTAAAATTACAAGCGGGCTTTATTTTGTTGGCCTTTATCACGATATTGTTTAATGCTGAACGTTTTGCTCAAGACTTTACCCAAGTTTATCTGCAAACCCAGGTAAGCGGTGTGATTTATATCTGGATGATCGCACTTTGCGCCATTGCGTTGCATGAATGCGGCCATGGACTCACTTGCAAGTATTATGGCGGTGACGTGCATGAAATGGGATTTCTTCTACTGTGTTTTCAGCCCTGCCTGTATTGCAATGTCAACGATGCATGGCTGTTCGAAAACAAAACCCACAAAATTCAGGTGGCCCTTGCCGGTGTCTGGGTGGAACTCTTATTGGCGGCGCTAGCGACAATGATTTGGCTGCTGGTGGATGTCTACAACCCCATTGGTTATATCGCATTCGTGTTAATGACTATTGGCACAGCAAGTTCCCTATTGATCAACCTTAATCCTTTGCTCAAATTTGACGGTTATTACATTTTGACAGATTGGTTGGAAATGCAAAATTTACGACAAAACTCTCTGGCCTGGTTTTCATGGAATCTTAAAACTACACTTTTCAATAGTGACGATGAAAAACCCCTTAATCCGACGCCAAGGGAGAGACGGGTTTATTGGATTTACGGTACGGCTGTGGCGGTATATATGACGCTGATGTTGTCCTTTATCGCCTGGCTAGGATATCAGTTTGTTTATGCTCAGTTGGGCTTCTTCGCCATTATAGGCTTTTTATATCTTGCCTATAGATTGATTAAATCCATTACAGGAAATTGGTTAATGACAATTGTGCAATGGACCCGGCTACATCTGTGGCAGGGGCGGAATAGGAAAATTAGAACCTTAACCTGTAGTTTGGTTGCTCTATTGGTTGCGATTTTTTGGCAACCCAACTTGACCTTGTATTCCGACGGAGAAATCTCGGCCGATACTCATGTTGTTTATAGCCCGGCAAATGCCTTTGTGGTCAATGCAAACTATTCAGATAGAAAAAAGTTGGAGTTACAGACAGGGGAACCATTTCTGCAAATGGCCTCGCCTGAATTGACTATTTTAAAGCAGGAGCTAGAAGCGAGACAGATGGAGTTGCAGGGCCAAAAGGTTGCAGCCATGCTGGAAAATGAATCTTCACCTCAGGCGAGATTGGCTATTGAGCTCGGGCTGGTGGCAGAAAAACTACTGTCCACAGAACAGAAATTGCAAGCTTTACAGGTGAATGCACCTGAGGGTAACTGGTCTGTGGAAGGTTTATCACCTGATCTTATTCAAGGGCGTTTTTTCTCAGAGCAACAAGAAGTGCTAAGGCTGTTGTCAGAGGATAGTCGCTATTTTGATGCCATTGTTGATCAGCGTGATGTGTCCTACCTGTCCCCGGGAGATAAAGCTAAAATTAAACTTAATGCTCAGCTAAGTGACGTATTAGATGCTGAGATTCAGGTGATTTCTGCACTGGCAAAATCTGATGGTGTAGAGCAAAAAGTGTTGGTGCGCATGGTGATAGATGGATGGGATGGTGATGACTATCTGCCGGTGGGAATAAGCGGTGAAGCTAAGATATACGGAGAAAAGCGGCCTCTGTGGCAGCATTTTGTTTTTAAAATAAGAAAGTTCTTTAGAGCGGATTTATGGTTGTGATGAAATTTGTATTCACTTGTGCACTGCTTTTAATTACACAATTGGCCCTAGGCGATGCCCTAACGTCAGTGCATCTCAGGGGGGTTGTGGTGCCCGCGCAACAGGCCAAACTATCCGTAGCGCAGCAAGGACAGGTGGAGTGGATAGCACCAGATGGCACTGAAGTGAAAAAAGGGGAAACCCTTATTCAAATTAACGCTACGAAGCTGAATGCAGAGATGATTCAGGCACAGGCCATGTACCAGTCATCACTCGCTGAGTTGGCGGCAGCAAATCACAGCCTGGAAAAAAGCCGCCGTTTGGTGCAGGAGAATATACTATCTGATATCGCTCTCACTGAAGCTGAGTTTTCGGTTAAAACCGCTGAAGCGAAAGCGGCGGTAAATCAGTCGAAATTGGAGCTGGCAGAACTGGCCGTAGAGCAAGCAATCGTTGTTGCTCCCTTCGATGGTGTGGTGGCCAATAGCAAGATTTCCATCGGTGAGTGGGCGCAGCCTGGTGATCCGATATTGGAATTTGCATCCTTGAGAGCATTGAGTATGTCGCTGGATGTGCCTCCTGAATATACCGAAACATTATCTCCCGGAGACAGCACAACTGTTTTATTTGCTGGTAAAGCAATTGGTACCGCGACAGTAAAGCGTTTATTCCCTCTTTTACAACCTTCCAGCGGTTTGCGCAGGGTCATCTGGACTGTGGAAACTGATGAAACCATGTTGATTTCGGGACGTTATGTGGAGCTTAAAGCATGGTTTTAAGGTTAGTCAGGTTTTTGGTGCTCAGCGTTTTGCTGATAGTTGAATTGGCCAGTGCCGAGACCTTAGAGGAAGTATTAAAAAAGGCATTTAAGCAGAATTTAGATTATCAAATTGCCCTGGAGCAATTGCAAACCGCCTACAATAATGAGCGAACTGCCTTTGGGCAGCTGTTTCCTGACGTTAACCTTACGGCAAATCGCAACGAGCAACTAAGTAATAATCAGCAGCTACTCAACAGTAGTGATTATTCCGCTCGACTTGAGTTAAGCCAGGTATTGTATGACCCTGCCGTGTGGCACGCCTGGAAAGTGAGTGAGCTGCGCACATTGACTGCTGAGTTGGCATACTTGCGACAAAAACAAATTTTGGTGTTTAACGTCAAGCAGGCCTGGTTTCAATTGATTACTGACAAAGCGCTTGCAAAAGAAGCTAAGGCTTCGCTTGAGCGCTTGAAACAACACCGCAATAATGCTCAACATTTGTATGCGAATGGCAAGATATGGCGCAATGATTTATTGCAAGCTGATGTGCGCGTGGCACGCGGAGAACAGGCCAGGTTGATAGCCGAGAATACAGTAAAACGAACTTTGACCAATCTGAACGTACTTTTGAATCAAAATATTCTGGTTGATATCCAGCCGCTAGAGGAAACTTACGAGGTGAATTCGGCAGCGGAACTAGGGCAGAGTTTGTCCACTGCACTGGCCAATCGGCCCGATCTTAAACAGCTTCAAGTGGCTGTTCAAATTGCTCGCAACGAAAAGCAAAGTGCGCGTTCTGGGTATTTTCCCAAACTAACGGCGAGGTTGACGCAAAACCACCTCTCAGACCAGTTTGATTTTGCTGACTCCTCGAGAAATACCCAGCTAAGTATTAACATGAATTGGACCTTGTGGGACAACTTCTCCGTCCGCAATCAGAATCGTAATGCCCTTCATGCGATTGAAATCGCGCAAAAAAGCCATCAGCAAACCAGAGAGTTGGTGCAACAGGAAACCCACAATGCCTGGCTGGCATTGCAGGAGGCAAAGCAAAACATAGCAGTGTTGGAACAGGCGGTGGATCAGGCCGAAGAAAACTTCCGGGTAACGGAGATTCGTTACAAGGAGCAATTGAGCACTGCGAATGATGTATTGGATGCACAAGACTTGTTAACCAGCACACGCAATGATTTGTTAGCCGCCAGAGGCGACTTCTTTAGCGCTTTAGCGCAACTAGACTTTGCCATGGGTGTTGAAAAATAGGAGCTTACAAAGATTCTGCCGCACTTGCCCAAAGCTTTGATATAATTGAGCTTTCCTGTTTCCTCCCAATTGAGATGTGCGAGCATGCTTAAGAAAATTAATATTGCTGAAAAGTTTTCATTATTTGATGATTTATGGGCACCTAAGGTTTTAGGAGAAGCTAACCAGCAGCTGATTAAAATTGCCAAAGGGCAGGGGCAGTTGGTGTGGCACTGCCATGATCATGAAGACGAACTCTTTATCGTTTTTAAGGGTGAGTTAAAACTGCATCTTCGACCTGATAATCAGGCACAGCATACCGTAGTACTAAAACCAGGTGAATTATTTGTTGTTCCTCAAGGCATGCAACACTGCCCGGAAGCTGATGAAGAGACGCATTTCATGATGTTGGAACCCAAAAGCACACAACATACTGGAACACATAGCACGGAGCAGACTAAAACCTTAGCAGAGCAAACATGGATTTAATATGAGTAGGCATGATTTTGATGTAGTGGTTTTTGGTGGTGGCATGGTGGGGGCTGCAGCTGCCTTGGGGTTTGCCAAACAGGGCTACAAAATTGCCATCGTTGAACCGGTTTTACCTAAGGAAATCGAAGCTGGCACAGAGCCAGAACTTCGAGTCTCTGCCATTAGCCTTGGATCTGAACAACTGTTAACGCAACTGGGAGCCTGGCAGTATCTGTTGAGCCAACGAGTGCAGGCGTATAAACAGCTTTCTGTGTGGGAAATGCCGCAGGCCAAAACACAATTTGATTGTGAACAGGTACAAGTGAGTTGGCTTGGACACATCATGGAGAACCTCAACCTGCAACTGGCATTGCATAAAGCATTGCAAAACTTTGAGACTCAATTGACCTGGTTTACTTCAGGTGAGGTTATTGATGCCGATTTGGGGCTGTGTAATCTTGATGGTCAAGAGCAATCTGCTTCTTTGGTGATTGCCGCTGACGGAGGCTTTTCAGCAGTCAGACGCAGTGTGGAACTAGGTGAAACCGGATGGCAGTACCAACAGAAAGTATTGTCAGTGAATATTCGGACTCATGAGCCTAGTTTAGCACATACTTTTCAGCAGTTTAGTGAAGATGGCCCTATGGCCTATTTACCCTTGTTTGATCACTTCGCTACCTTGGTTTGGTACCACGATGCTAATCGGGTAGATGAATTAATGAAACTCAACAAGCCACAATTAAAGGCGCAATTGCTTGCTGCGTTCCCAGCATTGCATAGTGATTTCGAGATATTACAGCAAGGCAGTTTTCCGATTCGACGCAATCATGCCAATCAATACTACAGGGGAAGAGTGGTACTATGCGGAGACGCTGCCCACAATATCAATCCATTAGCCGGGCAGGGGGTTAATATTGGTTTTCAAGACGTCAAAGCGCTATTACAGGTCAACCCAAATTTACCGCTACAGGCGCAATTGGCTGGCTATGAAAAGGCGCGGCGCAAGGAAAATACTTTGATGATGTCAGCAATGGACGCATTTAACCTTGCATTTTGCGATTCCAATCCAATATTAAAAGGCATACGAAATGTGGGATTGTTTTTGGCAGAGCGCAGTGGTCCACTTAAAACAATTGCACTTAAACGGGCTTTAGGGATAGGTACAACGTTATGACAGTTTTTATAATATTGGGGTTGCTGTTCCTGGCACTGTTTATTGTGGTGCCCCTGGTGGAAAAGCACGGTAAGCGCCACACGCCAGAAGAATTAAACAAGATCACTCGCTGGATATGGCCATTGGTGGGCATTATGCTGGTATTGCAGCTACTTAATATGGCATTTTTCTGAAGCAGGATTTACACCTGCTTCAGAGCATTAAACTTGCAATAATTACTACCAGATCCCTTTTTCAGTTTCGCCTTGAATTTCACACTCGCCGGTTTTGTATTCCGGTTTCTCACCGGCATCCCGCTTGTCAAAATAATGCTGACTGATTGCTACTATGGTGGGGGTTAACATAACAATGGCAATAATATTAATAACCGTCATCATACCCAAAGCCATATCCGCCATGGCCCATACTTCCGGTAAGGCCGCACTGGAGCCCCATAAAATCATGGCCAGGTAGCCTGTTGTATAGATTGTTCGTCCTACCTTGTGGTCAAGCTTAAACATGTGCAAGTTACTCTCACCATAAGCATAGTTAGCTACAACTGAGGTAAAGGCAAACAGGCTTATTGCTGCGGCGACAAAATCAGCACCGATTTCACCTAAGTGGCTTTCCATTGCCGATTGGGTCAGACGAATGCCTTCCATTTGATCGCTTTGCGAGCCGCCTGCCAGAAGAATGATAACCGCAGTACAGGTACACAGAATCATGGTATCGATAAACACCCCCAACATTTGTACATATCCTTGTGATACCGGATGGTTGGGGTTTGGTGTAGCGCCCGCGGCCGCATGCGGCACACTGCCTGAACCTGCTTCGTTGGAGTACAAGCCTCGTTGGATACCATTTTTTATTGCAGCACCTAAGGCACCAGCACCTGCTTCGTGTAAGCCGAACGCCGAGCTGATAATGTCACCCAGGATAGCAGGAACATGTTGAATGTTGAGTAAGGTGATAATCAGTGCGGTTGCGACGTAGGCCACAGCCATAAAAGGCACAATGTATTCAGCAAAGGTGGCGATTCTTTTGAGCCCACCAATAACGATAGCGCCTGCCACTAAGATGATCACTAAACCACTATAAAAAGTGGGAATGCCGTAGGCATTATTGAGTGCGTCGGTAATGGTATTGGCTTGTACTGCGCTAAAGATAAATCCATAACCAAGAAACAGACAAAGGGAAAAGGCGATAGCCAACCAGCGCTTGTTCAGACCTTGCTGAATATAATAAGCCGGACCACCACGAAATTCGCCTTTTTCATCCCTGACTTTATACAACTGTCCTAAAACGCTTTCCGCGAAGCCGGTTGCCATACCTAATAGCGCAATCATCCACATCCAGAAGATGGCACCTGCACCACCTAGAGATATAGCGACAGCTACACCCGCCAGATTTCCCGTGCCCACTCGGGCCGAGAGACTCGTGCAGAGTGCCTGAAAAGAAGAAATACCTGATTCGTCGGATTTGGTACTGCCTTTCATCACCGAAAACATGTGACCAAAGTGACGGAATTGCAAAAATCCCAACTTGGCGGAAAACCAAAAACCAGCAAAAACCAGCATGGGAATGAGAATCGGGACCCCGCCAATTCCGGGGAGAGAAATGGTGCTGCCCCAAAGCACACCATTGATGGCTGAAACAATATCGTTTACCAAAATATTTGACCTTATTGTTTTTTGGCAACAATACTGACTTCTGTGAAAGGAGATGTCCAGACGAAACTGGTTAGAACAGATTTTTGATTGAGAAATAAAAAACGCCAGACAATGTCTGGCGTTCTTATTTGGCTGGGGTAGCTGGATTTGAACCAACGAATGGCGGGATCAAAACCCGCTGCCTTACCGCTTGGCTATACCCCAATAGATAACAGCAAACGCTGCTATCTAAAAAAGGTGGCTGGGGTAGCTGGATTTGAACCAACGAATGGCGGGATCAAAACCCGCTGCCTTACCGCTTGGCTATACCCCAACAATGTATGGTGCGGAAGGAGAGACTCGAACTCTCACGCCGTGAAGCACTGGAACCTAAATCCAGCGTGTCTACCAATTTCACCACTTCCGCAGAATTTGGTGGCTAAGGCGGGACTCGAACCTGCGACCCCATCATTATGAGTGATGTGCTCTAACCAGCTGAGCTACTTAGCCTTTAACCCGACCTCTCGTCGAGTGGCGCGTATTATGCTCATCTCCCTTTATCAGGTCAACCCCTTTTTATGACAAATTTATTAACTGCTGCTGATATGTACAAATCGTACAAAAACTAGCGGTTTTGTGACGGAAAATTAACCCTTTGGTCAGAAACGGAGGATAAATCCCACAATAATCTGGTTTTAAATTGGCAGGAAACATCAAAACAAAACCGGAAATAGCTCTTTTTTCTAAAAAATAGGTATTTAGCTGCAATTTATTGCGATTTTAAATCTAAAAAATGTAACTAATAATAATCTTACTGAAATTAACAACACAGTGAGACCTTATTATGAGCAATGTATTAGTGGTGAACAGCAGTATTAATGGTGAACAGGGTAACTCTAACAAACTTGTGCAGAGCTTTATTGATGCTCTGGCTGCGAAAGAGGAGATTACCCTTAAGGAACTGGATTTAGATAAAGAACAATTGGGGCATTTGTCATCTGAAGAAATGCAAGCCTGGATGACAGCAGTTGAGCAACGCAGCGAAAAGCAACATCAGTTGGCTGGTATCTCTGATAATTATGTAGAACAAGTGAAAAAAGCCGACACCTTGGTACTGGGCGTACCCATGTATAACTTTGGCATTCCTTCAGCTCTGAAAGCTTGGATCGATCGCATTGCCAGAGCAGGGGTTACCTTTAGATATACTGAAAATGGCCCTCAAGGTTTGTTGAGCGATAAAAAAGTATATGTGTTGGCTGCTCGTGGCGGCATGTATGCCGGTACGCCAAAAGATACTCAGACAACTTACCTGAAAGACTTTTTCGCTTTTGTTGGCTTAACTGATGTGGAATTCATTTATGCGGAAGGGTTGGCGATGGGGGAAGAGTCAGCATCTGAAGCTTTTGCAAAAGCAAATGAAAAAATTATTGAACTAATTGGTCAAAGAGGTGCCTAAACTATTGCAGTTAGCAAAGCTGACGTTGTTATCTCCCCGATAACAGCTCCGTTAGCTAAAGTGTGTTCCAAGTTGAGTGTGCTTATTGCCCCGTTGTATATAACGGGGCTTTTTTTTGCTCTAAAATAAGCTTACTTGGGCAAGGCGCTGTTGATATCGTCAATAAATTTTTGATCTTGCGGTTTGGTATAGGAGGTATAGCTGGTAATGGTTTTACCATCGCTGTCTATCAGGTACTTATAAAAATTCCATTTTGGTTCAGTACCCGTAGCTTTGGCCAACTGGCGAAATAGGGGATCAGCATCGTCGCCTTTAACATGCAGCGGTTCAAACATCGGGAATTTAACCCCATAGGTCAACTCACACAGTTCCGCCGTTTTAGCTTCGTCTTCATCTTCTTGATTGAAATCGTGACTAGGAAAACCCAGCACCACTAATCCTTTGTCTTTGTATTCTGAATATAGCGCTTCCAAACCCTCAAATTGCGGGGTAAAGCCACAGTAGCTGGCAGTGTTAACGATGAGTACGGCTTTATTACCGAATTCTGCACACAAGTTGACGGTTTCCTGGCTATTCAATTTGCGCTTTAAGTGCTTAAGTGGAGCTGCGCAATCTGAGGCCATCACCGGACTGACCGAAAGAACGGAAAATAAAATAAGACCGAGTATTTTTTTCATTGAGGAGTTCTCTTTATTTTGTTTAGCAATGGTACTTCATTTGTCCAATGTCGGATCAATTGTTAGATAATTTGTAATTATCATAATACCAATTCCAATAAACATTTACCCAACTCAGTGGGAGATGAAAAGCATTTAGACAAGACGGATGTTTAAAGGTCTAGTGGGGCTCGATAACTGCTCCTGCGTTATTCTAATCACCTACATCCATGTAGGGATAAATCAAAAACATCCAACACCGTATAAATGCTTTTCAGCCCCATCGAAGACGCGCCTCAGAAACATTATTTATGATATTCATCCCTGAATATCACCTGCTTCGCAGACCAGCGAAAGCTGTTCAAAAGTTTTCCCGAAACTTTTGTCTTTGTTGTGCGAAGTTCACAAGACCACCAGTATTCTTTCATTCGCACGCCTCGAACTAATGTCCCTGAGGTTGCGCTGAGTGTGCAAATGTTTATTGGAATTGGTATAAGACCGTTTGCAACTGCGTTAGATTGCAGCTTTAATTAGCTGCGATAAAAAATCAATAAACGACGGAATATTTATGTTCTCCAGGAAATTTAAATTAACACTTTTGTCAGCGACTGCTGTGTTAGTAACGGCCTGCGGTGCCACGGCGGATAGTGCTGGTTCCGCTTCTGCTATGGCTCTGCAGCCTACATCTGTGCCACCTGTTATTGCGCAAATGGCGAATCAGGCTGAACCAAAAGGCATTACTTTAGAAAAAATTATGTCGGATCCTGATTGGTTAGGGCGTCAGCCTGGTAATTATTTTTGGGCCGATGATTCTCGTACTGTGTACTACAGTCGAAAGCAAGCAGGCACCCCGATTCACGATCTTTGGTCCATAGACACGCTAAATTCTGAAGCAGGAAATGGCCAGAAGGTAGCAATACAGGAGCATTTTTCTATCAGTGATGAATTGGTCTATTCACCGGATCGAACAATCGTAGCCTGGATCGCAAATAATAGTGTTTACAGTAAAAATTTGGCAACAGCAGAAGTGCAGCAGCATACGCAGCACCTGGGCTCGCCTTATGATCTAAAGTTCAGTTCTTCAGGCGATCTGATTTATTCAGATGCGGGTGCGGTGTACCTGATTGCCATGGAGAGTGGAAAAGTATCACAATTGTTGGCCTGGCATTATGCTAAAGAGCCTCAGGCGCTAGAAGAGCCAGCAGATTATATCGCTGAAGAGCAAATTAAACTTATTCAATATGTCGCATCAGAGCGAGATAAGCGCAAACAGCGTTTCGAACACAATAAAGCGGTAAAGCAGTCGAACCCCACGGTAAACCAAAACGTCTTCTATTTTGATAGCAGTATGGAACTGGTGGAAGTCAGCGTATCCCCAGATCTTAGCAAAGCTATCGTAGTTAATCGCCAATCGGGTGAGTCTCGCTCCGATGACGATATTATGCCCAACTACATCAAAGATAATGGCCGTATTAAAGCCGAATCTGTGCGTGCCAGAGTGGCAGATGCCGAACCGGTTGAGCATCAAATCTGGTTTCTGGATCTCAACACTCAAGAAAAACACAAATTGGAGTATGACGCGCTTGATGGTTTTGATGAGGATGTATTAGCCAGTGTTAAGGCAGAAAATGCCGCCCGTAAAGGTGAAGAGTACGAGAGTGAAAAGGCGCCCAGAGCTATTGGTTTAATGGTGGACTGGTACTGGGATCAAAGTGCCATTCAATGGAATGCTGAAGGCACAAACGTGGCGATCATGCTGGAGGCTTGGGACAACAAAGACCGCTGGATAGCGACAGTAGACTGGCAGGACAAGGTATTGCAACAGCAACATCGATTGCATGATAATGCCTGGATAAACTACAAATTTAATAGTTTTGGCTGGTTGAATAACAGCGATTCACTGTATTACCTGTCTGAAGAAACCGGTTTTGCCAACTTATATACAAAGCCGCTGAACGGCAAAGCGAACAACCTTACGCCGGGTAGTTACGAAGTGGACGAGCTCACGCTTACCCAAGACGACAACTATTTTTATTTCCAGGCCAACAAAAAGCACCCCGGTATCTATGAGATTTATCGAGTGGCGTTGATATCTGGCAAGATAGAAAGCATGACCGACCTCAATGGCCAAACCTATTACGCGCTGAGCCCGGATGAAAAATCCTTGTTATTGCATCACTCCAAATTAACCTTACCGCCAGAGTTGTATTTACAATCAGCACAGCCTCAAGCCATGGTTACGCGTTTGACTCATACTGTGAGTGATGAATTTCTGGCTTACGATTGGGTGGCCCCACAAATAGTGCCCGTTGCATCAGATCACGTTGAGAGTCCGATATATTCGCGTGTTTACATGCCCAAACACTTGAGTTCAGAAAAGCAATATCCGGCAGTTATCTTTAATCATGGAGCGGGTTATTTACAAAATTCCCATTTAGGCTGGTCTGGTTATTTCCGGGAGTTTATGTTCCACAGTTTCCTTGTACAACAAGGCTACATAGTGATGGATATGGATTACCGCGCTTCAATGGGATACGGCCGAGATTGGCGCACAGCTATTTATCGCCAAATGGGCACCCCAGAAATTCAGGATCTGCAAGATGGCGTTGACTGGTTAGTGGAAAATGCCCGAGTGGATAGAGACAAAGTGGGTACCTATGGTGGCTCTTACGGTGGCTTTATGACATTTATGGCGTTGTTTACTCAGCCTGAATTATTCCAGGCGGGTGCTGCGCTGCGTCCGGTAACTGATTGGGCTCATTACAATACGCCGTATACATCGAATATTCTGAATATTCCCGATGTCGATCCCATCGCATTTGAGCGCAGCTCCCCCATCTACTTTGCTGAAGGCTTGAACAAACCACTGTTGATTAATGCTCCGATGGTGGATGACAACGTCTTTTTTGTTGATGTTGTGCGTTTAGTACAGCGTTTGATTGAGTTGAAAAAGGAAGATTTTGAAACGGCTATTTATCCGGTAGAACCTCATGGTTTCAGAGAGCCAACTTCCTGGCTGGATGAATATCGACGCATTTATAAGCTCATGGAAACCCATGTGAAATAGAGCGCGAAATAGCTGACCAACTCAGGCACCTTCGGGTGCCTTTTTTATTTCTGTTGCAGGTTTGAAAATGAAAGCACATAGCATTCCGGTAATAGCACCAAATAAATGAGCATCAAAAGCAACGTTGGCTTCTATCAGCATCGCTGTATGTGCATCTCCTCCGGCTATTTGCTCATGAACAATCTTAGCGATTATCGCGATGAGTAATAGCCAGCCAGTTGGATCCTTATGTTTGATGTCATGAATCACTCCCCATACGAATAACCCATGAATAACACCGGATAATCCCACATAGAGGGTAATATCTGAAAACAGCAACATGGTTGCGGAGATACCGGCTGCAATGCTAATGAACAAACCTAATAACAGGGCAGGGCGATAATATTCACCGTGCAATGCCCACAACAGAAACAGGCCCCCAAGATTAAGACACAAGTGGTAAAAATTGGTATGTAACAGATGGCCGGAAATCGTTCGCCAATATTCACCAGCTGTAATCATCAGGTTATTGTAATTCAGTAAATGATGTACCGACTCATCTATCATGAATAAGACGGTGGTACAGATACCGATTTGCAAGAACATGAACCAATGTTCCATTTGCACGGGTAACTGAAATCTGGACATAAAATCGATTTTATCTCGGTAGCAATTGCATCACAGCGTTGCAGGGTTTATGTTGGCATACTCTAATTTAAACTTCAGTTTAACAGAATAACGGATCCCTATGTCACTGATTTTGATAGAAATACAACAGCACTGTCTGGTGCTAACCTTGAATCGCCCAGAAAAACGCAACGCCCTGAGTTCTGAGATGTATCAACAGTTGGCTGATGCATTGAATGCTCATCGCGATAATGAACAGATCAAATCGGTACTGATTACTGGTGCTGGAGAGCATTTTACCGCGGGCAATGATTTGAGCCAATTTGCTAAAGTACAAGGAAAAGATGAGTTGGCATCTACTTTGGCCTTTATGCAGGCATTGTCCTCGTTTCCCATGCCAGTGATCGCGCAAGTTAGAGGCATGGCAGTGGGGATAGGCACCACCATGCTTTTACACTGTGATTTCGTGTACTGCGATAACACGACAATTTTTTCACTGCCCTTTATTAATTTAGCATTAGTGCCGGAGTATGCATCAAGTTTACTATTGCCCGAATTGGTGGGGCACCGAAAAGCGTCGGAATGGTTGATGCTTGGGGAGTCATTTGATGCGTCTGAAGCGGAAAACCAAGGTTTGGTCAATAAAGTAGTGGCGACACAGGATTTAGAAAGTACCTGTGAGAAAGTGGTTGCCAGTTTGGCCAAAAAACCAGCAATGGCGCTAAAGCAGACGAAAGCATTAATGAAATCTTCGGCAGATAAAGTAAACTTGCAAATAGACACTGAAATTGACGTTTTTGTACAACAGCTCAAGTCTGAGGCGGCGAAAGAGGCTTTTTCAGCTTTCCTGGAGAAGCGCAAGCCGGATCCTTCGAGGTATCGCTAGCCTCAAAAAGACCTTTAACTAACGATTGTGTTGTATAATTCGGCGTCAAATTATGACCTGCATTTAGAGGATTTGTTGATTTGTTGAAAACCATCCTGCCTGTTTTATTGTTGATTGTTGTAAGCCAGTTCGCTTTTGCACAATCCAATAAAAAGCCAAGAGAAGACGGAGAGCCTGAAGCCGCAACGGGTTATAAAACCAAAGCTGCGGTTTCAGGTGAAAAATATATGGTGGTGGCTGCACACCCTTATGCGTCCTGGGTAGGCAAAAAAATCATCAACGAAGGCGGTAGTGCCATAGATGCAGCGGTAGCTATCCAGGCCATGCTGACTTTGGTAGAGCCTCAATCTTCCGGCATAGGCGGTGGTGCCTTTATTCTCTATTGGGATAATAAAAACAAACAATTGCATACCTTTGATGGCCGGGAAACAGCGCCTTCGGCCATTAGCCCCATAGAATTTATGCGGGGCAACAAACCCATGCCTTGGAAAGAAGCCGTCGTTGGCGGCAGTTCGGTTGGCGTGCCCGGTGTTTTAAGAGCCTTGGAATTGGCTCATAATGAATTTGGTGTGTTGGATTGGCAGCGACTTTTTTTAGATGCCGCAGCCATTGCTGAAGAAGGGTTTCAGGTTACGCCGCGACTGGAAAAATTGGTGGGGCTGGATATCCATCCGGGACTGAAAAAATTCACCAATACCAATATTTATTTTTACCCCGGTGGTAAACCGATTAAAGCTGGCTTTAAGCGCAAAAATGCCAAGCTTGCTCGCACCTTTCATGGCATAGCGCTCGAAGGTGCAGACTATTTTTATAAAGGAGAGCTGGCAAATCGCATCGCTAAAACTGTGCAGAACTCCTCTATCAGACCAGGTAAGCTGAGTGTCAAAGATATCGCGGATTACCAGGCGCTTAAGCGGGATCCCATTTGTGGCTTGTACAAACGCTTTAAGATATGTGGCATGGCACCACCGGCCTCAGGCGGTATTTCAGTGTTGCAGATTTTAAAGATGTTGGAAGGGTTTGAGATGCAAAATTATTCCCCCAATAGCGTTGAAGCCATTCATTTGTTCACGCAGGCATCGAAACTGGCATTTGCCGACAGAAATACCTACATTGCTGATATCGATTTTACCCGTTTACCCGTCGCAGCTTTGATTAATCAAAGCTATCTCACTCGCCGCGCAGAGCAGATATCGCTGGACAGCAATATACGTTATGCACGGCCGGGGCCCGCTTATTCAGAGGCATTTTTACAGAATGACGGTGCCTACGAGTTACCCAATACCAGCCATATTTCAATCGTTGATAAGGAAGGCAACGCGGTATCCATGACCACCAGTATAGAATATGCCTTCGGTTCGGGGTTAATGGTGGAAGGCTTTCTTTTGAATAATCAGATGACGGATTTCAGCTTTAAACCTTCTAACGGGGCAAACAGAGTATTAAACCGGGTAGAGCCAGGCAAACGCCCCAGAAGCTCCATGTCACCTACCATGGTATTTGATGAGAAAGATAACCTGGTATTAGTTATTGGTTCTCCGGGCGGCAGTCGTATTATTAACTATGTGGCACACACCATTATGGCGGTGTTGGATTGGGAACTGGATGTTCAACAGGCGATTAGCTTGCCTAGATTTACTAATCGCAATGACTATACCGCGCTTGAAAGGGGCACTGCACTTGAAAAGTTGGCTGAAGAGCTCAAAGCAAAAGGCCACCAAAAACTTAAAGTTATCGATTTAAATAGTGGTTTACACGGAATTCAGATTAAAAACGGGCGACTGATAGGTGGGGCTGACCCAAGAAGAGAAGGCATTGCTGTAGGGCAATAGTGCAAATGCAGTACAATTCTTAACAAGGAGATTTTATGTGGGAATATAAAATAATTGACTCTAACAGTGTTGAAAAAGCCGGTTTTCTCAAAGGACGCACATTGGAAGCGGTAGAGGCTTACTTAAATGAATTGGGACAGGACGGTTGGGAGATTATTGATCTGGATTTCAATATGGATCCCACTTTGCCGGGCGGTCCCACTAGTTTTTTAGGTGTTGCAAAACGCCAAAAATCATAGTCTTTAAAAGTGGCGCGTCTGTCACCAGACGCGCCATTTCATCAAGGGTTTAGTTGATAACTGTTACCCAACTCATCTTGCAATACCATGGCGATGCCATCTACGGCAGATACCTGCAGTGTTTCTTCTATTATGCGGCTACTAAATGTCCAGCCACCCGGCAGGTTTAGTTGCTCTCCTAATGTTTTCAAATCGTCCATCTGGAGTTCGGGAGCTGAAATACGGCTAAAAGACTGCATGACGTATTGATTACCATCGCTGTCGGTTATCTCGTAAATTCGTCTGCCTGGATAAAACACCCAGGTATTGCTTCTGGACACTGCACCTGGAATGTAGGCTTCACTTTCACCTTCACTCGCTGTTAAATCAACGGTGGTTAACAGACGCATGTTGATTGCACCAAATTGTTGAAATTGATCGTCGTCACTCACGCCAACAGTATCTCCGCCAATGCTTTCATCTACGACGAAGAAGCGCGGACCATTAGGGATTGCGCTCAATGCACCACTTTGTTGTGCAATAGCATCAAAATCCATGGCATCCCACTGTGCTTGTGGACAAAATCCAGCACCAGGTGTACCCCATATTTCGGCGGTGAAATTGGCACCATCTGAATAGGAAAGTAAGATCTCGCAGTAGCGGAAGTTGTATTGTGTTCCACCTGCTGCTAATGGTTCATCAGGAGTTGTGGTTTGCAGAAAGTCAAGGTAATGCAGTCCCAGATCCAAACCTACATCATCTTGGATAAAGTGCCCTGCATCGAATCGACGGTGATCATTACCATCGGAACCAGGTACGTGTGATATCCATTTTTGTTGATGTTCTTCACTGCCAAAGCCGTCATCGTGGATGCCTGCATTGATCATAAAGGGGTTGTGATATGCTCCAAGGGTTTGCCACGCTCGCAAGCCTTGCATGGTTATGCCAGTCATCATAGATGGAAAAGCTCTGATTGCGGCTTTGTGATCCATATTCGGATAGGGCGCATTATAAGCTGCGAGTTCTTCGTCGGTGAGTGTAATTTCGGTTAACGACTGTAACACATCTCCTGCCAACCAATCTGGTGCCGCTGCAGCATAATCTATCCATTGCTGAAAACCTTCTACAGGATCCTCTGATTTACTGGCAAAAAAGGTACTGGCATCGGGTAAAGACTCATCTATTTCAAAACTTGGATATTGGTAAGGATTGCCATCTTGGGGGAACAAGAATAAGTCGCCATTGGCAATAGTCACCCTGGCAAAGCGCTCAGACATATCACCCGCGACACGAAGACCAATCAGACTGCCCCAATCTTGTACAAATAAGTTTATATCGGTTAATTGCAATTGCTCAATGAAACCTTTGGTCAATGCAACATGGCGCTCGTATTGATGGAATTCTACGTCAGTTGGTTTATCTGATTTCCCCATACCGAGGTTGTCTGGCGCGATAACGCGATAGCCTGCATCGGCAAGTACCGGGATCATTTTCCGATATAAATATGACCAGCTAGGTTGACCGTGCAACATTAATATAATTTCACCATCTTCCGGGCCTTCGTCCACGTAATGCATGCGTAGGCCATTCAGGTTCACGTAATTCGCTTCAAAGTCGTATTCCGGTAAGCCGTCAAAACAGGCTTCTGGCGTGATAAGGTATTCGATGCCAGATTCTGTGGTTTGCAGTGTATTCTCTGCTGCTGTGCATGCCTCACTTTCTGGGCCGGTATCAGAAGGCGTATCAACAACGGGGGGACTCGTGATTGGTTCCTCTACAGTTTCTACTGTATCGTCAGAACCACAGGCGCTAAGAAAGCCCGAAAGCATACACGCGAAGGCAAGTTTACGCAGTTTCCATTTGTTTCGTGTCGCGTTCATCTTTGACGCTAAAGGTAATTCACTCATTTTTGATTTATCCTCTAATTTGAGTTTTTGGCTGCAAGTTTTGATGGAGACTATGGATAACATCAAAGGTTTTATTGCCTATAGCTAAGTCTGTATGGATGGTGAATTTTGCGGTATCAGCGGTACACCCGAGTGCTATTCAATTTTTGTGAATGTCGATAATATACACACTCACATTAAGAGAGAGTTAATAGATATTGCAATTCGATAACACGCAAAAGTCCGGTCACTTAGTTAAATATCGCAACAAAGCTCAGTTGTGGATTTTCCTGTTGGTATGGCCATGGCTAAACATTTGTTTGATGACAGTGGCGTTGCATTTTCAGGAATTGTTGAGTTTCGACATTTTTCTCAATGCTGCTACCAAAATCTGGGGGTGCTTTGCCGCTGCTTATGTTGCATTTTATGTTATTGAAAAAGTACTTCTGAAGTTGACATTTGCTCGATATATCGAGCGAGATTGGTTATTCAGGCCCTTTTTTGTCATCTTATTGTTTTTACTTTTTGCGCCCGTGGTCGATGTGCCAGTTGAACATACCGCTCCAACAGCGAAGCTTATTCCCCTTATTCTAATTACTCTCGAAGCACTTATTTATATGGCTGTCATGTATATATTACATCAACAGCAACGCTATTATTTGTCACGATTGCGAACACAAGAAGCGGAACTGCAAATGTTAAAAATGCAATCTAATCCTCATTTTTTGTTTAATACCCTCAATATCATTGCTTCTGAAGTCACCCAGGACGCTGAAAAAGCCAAAGAAATGATCTTTGACTTATCAGATTTGCTAAGAAGAACGGTGCAATTATCCCAGCAACAGTGGGTCAGTTTAGAACAAGAACTGCACCTGGCTGAATTGTATTTACTTTTGCAACAGAAGCGCTTTGAGGATCGCCTGACTTTCGACATCGACAGCCCAGAGGATTTAAATTATAAAAAAGTCCCCTCACTGATGCTTTTACCCGTGGTGGAAAATGCCGTTAAATATGGCATAGCACCTTTCGCACATCCCGGTCATATCAGTATTCATGTCGCATTGGAAAAAAAACATCTTGTAATAGAAGTGCTTGATACCGGGCAGCCATTCGATACCAGGCAGGTTAAACAAGGAGAGGGGTTGAGGATTTTGAATGAAACGATGCGGCTGCATTTTGGTGATGAATTTGATGTGAAATTACTATCAACTAATGAAGGTGCGAGTATGCGCATTGGATTTCCTGAGTTGAGTAGTACAGATTAATCAATGGAATGGGGATGAAGTGTAAAACAATTATTATTGTTGATGATGAGCCCGCCGCCAGACGCAGCTTAAAAACCGTAATTGATGATTTTTCAGAACTTAAGGTGATTGCGCAACTCGGTGACGGTAAGTCAGCTATAGAGCAAATCACTATGCTCAAACCTGATATTGTATTTCTCGATATTGAAATGCCGGAAATCAATGGTTTTGATGTGGCAAAGGCAACTCGGCATTTAGATTACCAATTGGTATTCTTAACAGCTTACGAGCATTATGCCTTACAGGCATTCGAGACTAATGCCATCGATTACATGGTGAAACCTGCTCGTCCAGAATTAATCAGAAAAAGTATCAACAAAATTTTGCGTCAGGAAGATGTTGCATTAAATAAACATGAGAATGAAGAGGATAGTGGTCATCTGGTTTTAAATGATTATCAACAGCAAAAGGTAGTTGCACATTCTCATATCAATTTTATTGAAGGTATTGGTCGTTACAGGCGTATCCATCTCACTGAGCCAGGTTGTGAATTGCACAATAGTGAAACTATTATTTGTGATATGACGTTAGATGAATTGAGCTCGCGCTTACCGGAGAATGCTTTTTATCGATTGCACCGCAGTTATATTATCAATAGCGCACGAATTCTTCAGTTAACCGCTCAGTCCCGGCGTCATTTTGTCCGTCTCGCTGGTACAGAGACACTGATCCCAGTTTCCCGCAGTTTTTTAACGACACTGAAACAGCATCTGGATGATTTGAAGTAAAAATGGGTCAGCCAAATTTATCCGCTAATATGGCTTCCACCACCCACTTGCCATCTTCTTTGATCATCTGAACCGTGCGTAACTCGTCAACAACATTACCCTGATAGTTACCGGTGAAGAAAACCGAAACTTTTTGGCGGGTGGCGAATTCAGAACGGCCCACTGAGTCTCCGGCATCGATTTCCATAATCACTTCGCCGTCATAGCGCAAATTGATTAAGTGTCGCGCCACATTGGTGGAGGTGTGGTAAGACTTCATCAGGCGTTGCATACGCGGAGATGCGTGTTTTAGAGCAGTTTGAAAGTCGTTGCGATTGTAGATACTGTCGAAAAAAATGAGTGCCGACATGTCAGCGCTGTTATTGATCTCTGAAGAGTCAAAATCGTTATCACACGCAGTCAACAGAAATACTAAAAAGGGAATGATGAGAGCCAGTTTTTTCATACAACCTAAAAACGCTGTCAGTGAGTTTCAGGCACATATAGTCTGAGTTTTTCTCTTAAAAGTAAAGGGAGGTATAGCACCTCCCTTAAATTTAATAATAGAGCAGTCTTACTGCTCTAATTCATTTTCTGAGAACAGGCCTGCGAACAGCGGGCTGGAGAGATAACGCTCGGCCGAACTTGGCATAATAACAATGATGTTTTTACCTTCATTCTCGGGGCGCGCTGCGATTCGTTGAGCAGCGACCACTGCGGCACCAGAAGAAATACCAGCCAGGATGCCTTCTTCTTTCATCAGACGGTGGGCCATAGCAATGGCATCGTCGTTGCTGACTTGTTCTACCTCGTCAACCAAATCCAGATCCAGGTTACCCGGGATGAATCCTGCTCCGATACCTTGGATTTTGTGAGGTCCCGGGGTCAACTCTTCACCCGCTTTGGCTTGAGTGATAACGGGTGAATCAGTAGGCTCAACCGCAACAGTTGTAATTGCCTTACCTTTAGTTTGTTTAATGTAGCGACTAACACCCGTAATTGTACCGCCGGTACCCACACCTGCGACAAAGATATCAATGTTGCCATCAGTATCTTCCCAGATTTCAGGACCTGTAGTTTTCTCGTGAATTTCAGGGTTGGCTGGGTTATCAAACTGTTGCAGTAAGACATACTTATCTGGATCCGAAGCAACAATTTCCTGAGCTTTTGCTACTGCGCCTTTCATGCCTTTGGGTGGCTCAGTTAATACTACGTTTGCACCCAGCGCTTTTAATAATTTACGACGTTCCAAACTCATGCTTGCTGGCATGGTTAGTGTAAGTTTGTAGCCTCTGGAAGCAGCCACAAATGCCAGAGCAATACCCGTGTTACCGGACGTTGGCTCTACCAGCTCTTTGCCCTCGCTTAAAATACCGCGTTTTTCGGCATCCCAAATCATGTTAGCGCCGATACGGCATTTAACACTGAAGCTGGGGTTTCTGGATTCCATTTTTGCGTAAACATTACCTTGGGTAACGCGATTAAGCTTAACTAGCGGCGTACCACCGATAGATTGTGAATTATCTTCAAAAAACTTCATAATATGTCCTTGAAATACTGGCAATTATAATTTGCAGGCGCACAGGTTATTATCACACCTGAACACGATTAAGCACTAGATTAGGCCGATTTGCTTAAAACGAAAGTGTATTTTGCTATAACTTATTGTTAAATTTTTTGAAATTAAAATTCTTTGGAGAAAAGATGTCCTTTCAGGGTTCAGAAAACTACCTTGCTACAAAAGACTTACAAATGGCTGTGAATGCCGCCATTACGCTGGAAAAGCCGCTGTTAATCAAAGGTGAGCCCGGAACCGGGAAGACCGTGCTGGCTCAAGAGTTGGCTAATAGCCTGAATGTCCCTTTACTGCAATGGCACATTAAATCTACTACTAAAGCACAGCAAGGCTTGTATGAATATGATGCAGTTTCTCGTTTGAGAGATTCACAACTAGGTGATGACAAAGTACACGACGTTGCCAATTACATTGTAAAAGGCAAGTTATGGCAGGCGTTTGAAAGTGAACAACGAGCCGTCTTGCTGATTGACGAAATAGACAAAGCTGACATTGAGTTTCCCAATGATTTGTTGCTGGAACTGGATAAGATGGAGTTTCACGTTTATGAAACTCAGCAAACCATTAGAGCAATACAACGTCCCATCGTCATCATTACCTCAAACAATGAAAAGGAACTACCGGATGCGTTTTTGCGTCGTTGTTTCTTTCACTACATTAGTTTTCCGTCTGAAGACGAAATGCGTCAGATAGTGCAACTGCACTATCCTGATTTGAAAAAATCTTTGTTAAACCGCGCATTGGAGTCGTTTTTTAATTTACGGGATATTCCGGGGTTAAAGAAAAAACCTTCAACTTCTGAGTTATTGGACTGGTTAAAGCTGTTAGTGGCGGAAGATATCTCCGAAGACGTACTGCATGACAGCAACAGCAAAAAAGCCATTCCGCCGCTGTATGGCGCATTGTTAAAGAACGAACAAGACATTCACTTGTTTGAAAAGCTGGCTTTCATGGCCCGTCGCTAATGCTTATTCCGTTCTTTTTTAAATTGCGGGAATACCAGTTGCCAGTTTCTTTGCGGGAACTACTGGATTTACTCAATGCCTTAGACAATAACCTGGCTTTTGCCGATCTGGATGGATTTTACCATTTGGCGCGAGTGTGTCTGGTGAAAGATGAAGCCAACTTCGACAAGTATGACAGAGCCTTTGCCGATTATTTTAAAGGCGTACAATCGATTGACTTGTTAGGTAAGGAAATACCTGAAGAGTGGTTGCGCAAAGAGTTTGAGCGTTTGTTTACGGATGAAGAAAAAGCGCAAATTAAAAAGCTCGGTGGCCTTGAGGAGTTAATGGAAACCCTGAAAAAACGTCTGGAAGAGCAACAAAAAAGACATCAGGGTGGCAATAAGTGGATAGGCACTGGTGGTACGTCTCCCTTTGGTTCAGGCGGTTACAATCCCGAAGGCGTACGTATTGGTCAGGAGGGCAATGGCCAATTTTCGGCGGCCAAGGTTTGGGATAAACGGGAATTTAAAGATCTGGCCAGTGACGTTGAATTAGGTACCCGTAATCTGAAAGTGGCACTGCGCAAGCTGCGCCAGTTTGCCAGAACCGGCGCACAGGAAGAACTGGATATGGCTGGCACTATCGGTGCCACTGCAAAAAACGCAGGCTATTTGGATATTAAAATGATGCCGGAGCGTCACAATGCTATTAAAGTGCTGTTGTTTTTTGATGTTGGCGGCTCGATGGATGCCCATATTCAGGCCTGTGAAGAGTTGTTTTCAGCTGCCCATGCCGAGTTTAAACATCTGGAGTTTTTCTATTTCCACAACTGTATTTACGAAGGCGTCTGGAAGGACAATAGCCGTCGCCGTAAAGAGACGATTTCTGTCTGGGATATCATTCATAAGTATGGCAACGAATACAAGGTGATTTTTGTCGGTGATGCCACCATGGGGCCTTATGAAATCACCTATCCAGGTGGCAGTGTAGAGCATTGGAATGAAGAAGCAGGGGCAGTATGGATGAATCGCTTGCTGCAACACTTTAACAATGCCATTTGGTTGAACCCACAGCCAGAGCAATACTGGTCCTATTATGCCTCGGTGAAAATCATGCACGAGATTATGGAAGCGCGAATGTTTCCATTAACTCTGACTGGCATAAGTAACGGCATTAAAGAGCTGCTATAACGCAGCTGCTGAAGGTCAATTCACCATAAAGCGGGGATAAATCCAGTCCAGATTTTGCAGTATTATCTCTTTGCCATGGATTTCCAGTGAGTTTATCAGCTCACTCATGGCCAAAGGGGTAAGTGCCGACTGGAACTCGGATGCCTGAACTTTGTGGCTAATATGCCAGGGTTCGAAGGCGACTCCATCACTTTTTCCAGTGAAAGGACAATAGAAGCCGAAATCCTCGAGATGGGCGTCCATCCATCTTTTCAGGCGTCCACACGGCCCGGTGCTTTCGTACTCTTGCGGTACTAACTGCAGTGAATTACCACTATCTTTAATTGCCGGGGCATCATAGATATCAATATCCGTTCCCCAGTGATGACGACTTGAACCTGGCAATGCTGACCAGATCAAGATGGTTTCTAACTTTTGTTGATCGCCTAGCCGAGCAATATCGCATTGCTTACCATCGCGATCCAGAACCGGCCGTATGCCATCCCATTTTTCGTTCCAGATGGTTAATTGGCGCTCCACTGAGCGATAGCTACTGGCGATATCCAGGCTGACTCCCGCATTGCTAGCTGCTTGCTGCAGTTTTAGAAAATCCGTTACAACCGCCTCGTGCAGCTGATGCTTACCATCAATGGTGACTAAGGGCAGGTTATTCAGTAATTGCATCAGGCTCAGTCTAATAATAGTTCCATCAGAATAGCTTCGTACATCAGAGCCAATTGCTCAAGGTCTGCCATACGCACACATTCATTGACCTTGTGGATAGTGGCGTTAACCGGGCCCAACTCAATGACTTGCGCCCCCGTCGGAGCGATAAATCGGCCGTCAGAGGTGCCACCTGCCGTAGACAGTTGTGTCGCTTTTCCTGTCACCGACTGGATAGCCTTTTGCGTTGCGGCTACCAGTTCCCCGGATGAAGTTAAAAAAGGCTGACCATTAAAGGTCCATTTGATGTCGTACTCTAAGTCGTGCTTATCCAGTATTTCTCTGGTTCTGGCGATGAGTTGCTGATCGGTAACCTCAGTGGAAAAACGAAAATTAAAGCAGATATCCAGATGACCGGGAATAACGTTACCCGCCCCCGTACCCGCGTGAATATTGGAAATTTGAAAGCTGGTTGGCGGGAAAAACTCATTGCCTTCGTCCCATGTCGTTGCGCTTAACTCTGCTAGTGCAGGGGCTGCAATATGCACCGGATTTTTAGCTAAGTGAGGGTAGGCCACATGGCCCTGAATTCCTTTGATGATAAGATCACCTGTCAGGGAGCCACGCCGTCCATTTTTGACGATGTCACCTACATGTTCGGTGCTCGATGGTTCGCCCACCAGACACCATGTGATTTTTTCGTTGCGCGCTTCCAGGGTATCAACCACCCGCGTGGTACCGTTGATAAAGGGGCCTTCTTCATCACTGGTTATGAGGAATGCAATAGAACCTGTGTGTTCAGGGTATTTTTCCACAAAGCGTTCAGTGGCAATTAGCATGGCTGCCAGACTGCCTTTCATATCTGCAGCACCACGGCCAAATAAATATTCACCGTCTTCAGTGGCGTTAAATGGCGGATGTTGCCAATTGGCTTCCGGGCCGGATGGCACCACATCGGTGTGCCCGGCAAAGCAAAACACCGGGCCCTTACTACCACGTCGAGCCCACATATTGGTGGTGTCTTCAAATACCAGCTGTTCAATATTAAAACCGAGTTTACTCAGTTTTTGCGCCATCATTTCCTGACAGCCAGCATCTTCCGGTGTTACAGAGCGACGATTTATCAGGTCTTTGGTGAGATTAATGACATCGCTCATCAGCTAAAGCGCTCATCAAGTTGCTTGACTGAAAAGCCCAAAATGAATTCGCCATCCACTTCAATGATAGGGCGTTTTATCATTGCCGGGTGTTGCAGTAGTAGCTCAGCGACATTGTCGCGCGATACGGCGGCTTTTTGTTCGTCACTCAACTGTCGCCAGGTGGTACCACGCTTGTTCAGCACTTGTTCCCAATCCAGCTTATTTAGTACCGTTTCTAACCAGTCTTTATCCAGACCATCTGCGCGATAATCGTGAAAGTTAAAATCAACCGATCTTTGTTCAAAATACTTTTTGGTTTTTTTTATGGTGTCACAGTTTTTAATACCGAATATGGTCAGCATGTTGGTTCCTGTTAATTACTACTGGGATTTAAATATAGAGATCCATCAAAACATCCTCACTGCTTCTCACCTGTCGGTAGTGGGGACGAATGCCTGAGAGGCGATCACTGTTTAATATGGTGATGGCGGCAAGGGGGGATTTCAATGTGTCTTTCATTTTTCGCAGGTTAAAATCTAAAATTGGTTCACCGGCAGCAATACTGTCTCCGGTTTTGGCATAGTGTTTAAAACCATTGCCCATCATGATTTCTGGGTTTTGTCCCAATTGGATTTGCATGCGAATACCTTGTGCAGATTTAATTCGCAATTGCTCAGATGTGGGGTACAGCTGCTCGATTACACAGTTAAAAGGGGCCACTACCTGATAACCGCTAAGCTCCAGTGCCACGCCTTCGCCAAACATTCTTTGAGTATAGAGTTTCTGAGGATAATTGTTTAACGGTAAAACCTTACCATTTACGGGTGACAAAACAGGGATGTGTTTCTTGAATTCAACATCATCTTCGGAGTCGATCAGTCGCCCAAAAAGCAGATTCATAAGATAACTTTATAGCCGTCCTTTTCCAGTGCTTCTGCTGCGTTATTTAAGTCGCGCTCTTTCACAAGGAAATAATCTGTTTCAAAGGTTGAAACTACAAAGATACTTACCTTTGCTTTAGCCAGAACATTGCCGATTTGTGCCATTATACCCACCATTGATAACTCAAGAGGGCCGAGTACCTCTAAAGCTCTCCAATCGCCATCAGATTCCTCGGAATCCACATTAACGGTTTCAGGCACTACAATTGACAGTTCATCATTGGTTTTACCAATAAAGAATACCGAAGCATTGAATACCTGACGAGGTACTTCTGCATCAGCAGCCAAACTATGGACTGTAAATACTTGTGGTAATGTGGCGAGTGTTTGTTTTGGCATAACATGTCCTTTGCGAATCTTGTAAGATTGTGCGCAACCTTGCAACAGAGTTCAAGTAAAGATTCAGTTGTGAATAACTTAAGTGGATAAGTGTAGTTATTCACAAAGTTTGTGGGTAACTTTGGGGGTAATCACTGTTTAACTTGTCAAGTTGTTGAAATATAAGGTTTATTTGTTCTGGTGTGATTTTAAACAATCCACAGATGTCTTGTTTTTTTTATGATCAATGTGCTTGTTTTTTGATTAAAAGGGTATGATCAGTATCAAAATAGTTTGCTTAGAGATTTAATGAAAACTGTATTAAATGTGTACGCTGGTCCCCGGGCCATGCAAATGCTCAAAGTTTATGGCTTTAATCCGGATTTATTTCATACGGTGCTTGGTGCATCGGGGGGACCAAAATGGTTTGTATTGGCAGGTATCGATAGAGTATTGATATCGGAGTTTTTTAGAGACAGACAGCAGCCTCTCAATATGGTGGGCTCCTCAGCAGGTGCATTTCGCTTTGCTTGTTTGACTCAGCCGGATCCAGTGAGCGCGATTAATCGCTTAGCCAAAGATTATTCTGAAACGGTTTACAGTGACAACCCAACCATTGATGAAATATCGGATAAAGCGGTAGCCTTGTTAGAAAACATGTTGCCGAAGGAAAATCGCCAGCATGTTGTCAATAACCCGATATTTGTTGCCCATCTTATTGCTGCCCGTTGTCGTGGCCTGTTGGCGCCGGAACGCAAAGCAATACAATATCCGGGACTGCTGGTGAGCGCGGTGGCTAATGGCCTTAGTCGACGCTACCTGAATAAATTTTATGAGCGTTTTGTTTTTTCAGGCAACCAGCAGCCGCTTAGCTTTGAAGACCCAGCTGACTTGAATACCAGACACGTCAAGCTGACCGAAAACAACATTATTGATGCGCTATTGGCCTCGGGAGCTATTCCTGGTGTATTGCGGGGTATCCCAGATATTGAAGGCGCCGGCAAAGGCATGTTCCGCGATGGCGGTGTCACCGATTATCATTTCGACCTGAAGTTTAAAGCGACAGCGAGACCGGATGAGCAAAACACAGCTGCTCACCAACAAGTGAATAACGATTTAGTGCTGTTTCCGCATTTTTTTGCGGTTCCCAAGCCCGGATGGTTCGACAAGTCCTTACCCTGGCGACACCCACACAGAAGTAGTTACGACAATGTGGTGATGGTAGTGCCATCTGATGATTTTGTGGCTTCTTTGCCTTTTGGCAAGATCCCGGATCGCCATGACTTTACCAAGATCCCCGTTAATGAAAGATTGTCCTATTGGAAAACGGTTTTATCGGAAACTGACAGGCTCGGCGAGGCGTTCCTGGCTTTGCAAAACCCGGCTCAACTGCAAAGTGTATTGCAACCATTACCCTTTAAACTGAGTTAAAAGATAGAGCGCCCCAGTTCGCTGGTGAATATCGACAACGCCTCGCTGCCTGCCAGTGAGTTACCAAAGTGGTTGAGCTCTGGAGACCAGACGCAAACACTGCACTCGCCGGGAACGATGGCCACGATGCCACCGCCGACACCGCTTTTACCGGGTAATCCTACCCGGTAGGCAAAATCGCCAGCTTGATCGTATAAGCCACAGGTGGCGAGTAGGGCATTGAGTTGTTTGCTTTGCCGCGGACTGACCACTTGGCTTTGGGTAATCGCGGACTTTCCCTGATTGGCTAAAAAAGAAAACGCCTTGGCCAGTTCAACGCAGGACATCTCCACCGCACAGGCATGAAAATATACCTTAAGCACCTGTTGCACGTCGTTTTCGAAGTTGTTGAAGGATTTCATCAAATGCGCCATGGCAGCATTGCGATCACTAAACTCTCTTTCTGATTTAGCCACGATGCGATTGGAGGTGATACTTTTGGTACCGCAGAGATCCCAGAGTAATTCCTTAAGCCGTTGTTTCGGCGCTGAGAGACGGGTTGTCAGTAAGTCGCAGACTTTTATCGCCCCTGCATTGATAAAGGGATTACGCGGAATACCCTTTTCCAACTCCAACTGAATGAGGGAGTTAAAGGCTTGGCCTGAAGGTTCACGGCCTACTTTATCCCACAAAGCTTCGCCATAGATATTAAAAGCCAGAGTCAGATTTAGCACTTTAGAAATACTCTGAATGGAGAAGGCTTCGTTGGCGTCACCTGCGGAATAGATATTGCCATGGATATCGCAGATGGCCATACCCAGCTTGTTGCCGCTGACTTTAGCCAGGGCCGGAATGTAATCTGCCACCGCACCTTTGCCCAAGAGCGGGCGCACTTGGTTTAAAATGGCATCCAGGTCCAGTTCATGGCAGTCCAGGCATTGACTCATGTTCACAACTTTAATTACGGGGAAGTGAGCGAGTTATAAACCTGAAGATTTTGACATGCAAGTAAAGATTCCACATGCAGCGAGATGCTCAGTGCTGGTTTGACCATAGGCAATGCTGTTTGTTTAAAACTTGCTCGAACTCACCGTACAAATAAAAAATCGCTTGCACCCAAACCATCAGAGCGCTACCATACGCGCCGCTTCGAGATACAGGCAGTTCATGCCAAATCTCAATACAGTGCGTCTATAGCTCAGTTGGTTAGAGCGCTACCTTGACATGGTAGAGGTCCCCTGTTCGAGTCAGGGTAGACGCACCAATACAACCCTTTAAATACGAGGGTTTCAGAGTTTCGAATAAATAGAACAATAAAAAGCGTCCCATTTTTGTCCCATATCCGTCCCATTATACAGTAGTTCCTAAAAGCTGATGTTTGCAGCGATAACCCGAGTCCACTGCACTTTATTTTCAAGATAAGATTGCTTCGAACGTTTGTCCGTGTGACCAGCGCGATCCCCTGAATCAATGCCTATTTCTTCCAGCATCCTCATAGCCAGCCCGCGGATCTGGTGAAAGCCCGGGCGATATTTTGGATCGGCTTCTGACATCTTCACGGTGATAAAATCGGGTAGGTGGTTTCTGGCTGTTTTTTTCGGGTTGGGGATCTGCAGGTCTAATTCTAGGCTATCCCGTACCTCTGAAAACTTCTTGCTGATCTTGTCCCTAGAGCATTGTGTAATGTGGCTGCACTCTTTGGCCTGCTTTTGTCCGGCCTTGGGTATGTCATGGACGATGTAGGGACTCGCTATGTTGTCTGTTCTGGATAAGCGGATCACTTTATCTAGCTCTCTAGTGATGGGGATTTCCACCCTGGAAGCCTGCTTCTTTTCGACTTTCAAGCGGTGAATACGCATGTACCCCAAGACTTCGAGCCCGGTTTCCTCGTCAATAAAGGGCTTATCCATATAAGTACAGTCTTTGTAACGCGCTTTGTGCATTTCCTGTACGGCGTGAGTGGTCTGGAAAGACAATGCCATAGCGATTTTAAGGAAAAAGGGTGCAGCTTCATAAATCGCTTTAAACTGCTCCAACTGCAAGGGCTGCTCCTGCTTTTCCTCTTCGATTAATTTTGCCTTATCTTTCGCGTAGAGCCCGTTTATTAGCGACATATCTCTTAGCCACTTTTCAACCTTCCTCAGAAAGCTCAGTTTTGCGTTGTAGACGCCGTTGGATTTGCCTGCGGCAACTACATAGGTTTGCAGGTACTGTGTTACATGATGTTCGTTGTATTGCTTGGACCAGACATCGCCCAGCAGTAGGGTAAAGCGCTCACAGTCGGCCTTGAAGGTTTTTAGCTTCTCTCTGCCAAGTTCTTTGTTGGATTCCACACAATCAATTACCCGGGGAATTGCCTCAGACAATTTGATGTTGAACGGATCTTTTTCGAATAGTTTTTCTTGCCTGATGACTTCGGGATCGCGATCAGCAGCTTCCAGTCTTCGACCTAATTCAATGGCCTCTATTGCCGTGTAATCAGTGGGAAAGTATTCTTCTGTGTTGTCCCTGAAGCGATAGTAAAAACGCTCAACGCCTCGTAACTTTTTTTGATACAGGCCGGTTGGCCAGTGCTTTTTTTTATCGCTTCGCCTACGAGGTGCCATTAAGAAACTTTCCTTTGATTGCGTCTTGCCATGATTTCTTCAAATTGCCTGTCTATGTTCGATGGGGCCCTTGACTCTTCATAGATAAGATAGCGACCAGTCGGTGTTTGCTCAATTCTATATCCTTCTTTGGCCAAAACACCGCTTTTACACCAGTTAATAACCGTCTTGGCTGTAACGGCGCCGCCGTGTTTTACTATGGCGAATTCAGAGGGTTTGTAAACATTCATGATGGCTCACAGGTACTTTCTTAATGGTTCACTAACGGGCAGATATTTCTTGTTCAATTCTGGTTCGAATTTGTGAATGTAAAACATTTCAATGTGATCTAGTAAAAACCTATGGGGCAACCCAAACGCTCTCACAGAATCAAAAACCTTTCCTTCTGCCTGGTGCGTCGGAATTCTGACATTCATTTCAACCGACTGGCCTACGTATACAATTTTATTAATGTTGATTAGGAAATACACTGCGATAGCAGGGTAATCATCTTCTTGCGGAAGATTTAGAATTTCATCAACAGTAAAAATATACTTCCCGGCAACCCTATCAACCCACTCAATAGGCGCAATTCCTTCCAATTCCCAAGGCTCTAGATGACTCTGGTCTTCAAGTGGGCGGTCTAGATTGTTTAGCCAATCATCGGTTGTCCAAACATTTCCATGAGCATCAGTTTCATAGGTATAGCCGCGCTCCTTAAACCACTTCTCTTGGTCGGCTTTGCGAGTGTAGCCGGTCATAATGACAATAGTATGCTCTGTTAATATCTCCATAACTCCCCCTTGCTCACTTAACTGATACCTTTAAAAAGCATCACTTAACTGAGCTAACTAATTCATGTTGCCAATTTCATGGATGGTTTTGTTAAGTTCATCCAGTGTTAGTATGCTACGCTTTAAATTCTTGCAGATAATGTCAAATGTATACGCTGCCATTTCAACATCGTAACCATTGCAATAAATAGCGATTAGCGCCTTTTTTGTGTTTTCATTGAATCGAGTGATGCTTAATAGCTTCTCCATTCGTTTTTGATTTTCTCCGCCTGCCACCAAAGGCAAATACATGGAGCGTTTGGCTGGCATTACTTGTTTACTCCCGTTTTCAGGGTTGTTTTTACAATAGAGGCAACCAGTTTGATTACCTTCAGGCACAAAATTCTGGCACTCAAAGTTGTATCTTTTATCTGAGCAGATATCACCAATTGGCCTGTTTTTATCGGGTTCCCATTTGGGGCAATATGCCTTTACAGGGTTGGGTAATTTTCCGTTTGAGTCGATAGCCACGTTTATTTCTCTGCCGATTTATTTAGTAAATACTGCGCCCCGTGCCAGAAAACTCTGGCTGTTTTTATTACGTGTTCATCAGTATTAAAAAATGTTTTAATTTCGCTGATAAACTCTTTCTCAGTGTCGCTCCCTTCGAGCAGTAACGCCCAGCATTTGCCAGCCGACTCATAACAGTTGCTCATCGTTAATGCCTTATTCTCTTCTTCGGTTAGCTCATCAAACATCGCTTTATTCACCTTTTGTTTTTGATTCAGTCCAGGCTATAAAATCACATGTACTAATGGTTGTTGACATTTCCATTCCGTTATTAGCAACAAACGCCACGCGAGTCTGGCGTGAGGCCATGTAAACTTCACTTACTTCATCGACACCACCGGGCAAGAACAAATCTATAAATTCTTTCTCATTATCGAATGCGGCTCGTATGTATTTTCTAAGTTGCTCTCTGAAGGTCATGTGTTTTTAACCCCCGTTTAATTTGCCAACTAACACAACTGAAAAGTACACAGCTGCTAGTATCCAAAATAGTTTATTGAGTTTGCGAAGCATTGGTTGTTACCCCTATGCAATTTGTCTAAATTCGTGCAAACGGTTAACGCCTGCAGTGTAAAAGTTAAACCCTTTTTCAATCCCGATATAACCACGACCGGTTTCTAAACAAGCTTCACCTGAAGAGAAGACGCCCGCTGTATTATCAAGCACGACTTGGCCTGGGTCTGTGTATGTTTTTATTAGTTGAGAAAGCAAGGGAACTGGCTTCTGGTTTGGGTGTAGGCGTTCTGAGTTAGGCACCGGAGCGCACTTAATGACTGAGCGAGGGAAGCGCTCTGTGCTTCCTCCTCCTGACATTGTTTTTGCGGAACCGTAGCAATTACCAGAGTGGCTTGTGTAATAGTTATTCACGGGCCTGTGGCCGCTGGTTTTCTGCGGGTTGTACTTCGGTGATTTTCGATAGAAGACACAAATGTATTCGTGGGCTTGCAACGGCATTCTATTGGCGTTTAGGTGTCCGGTAGCCCGAGTCTTTTCCCAAACCCAGTCATACCTATATTCGGCCAAATTAGTGCCGCACAGAACCTTGTCAAAGGGCGGCTTTGCGAATAACACAATGGCACCGTTTGGTTTAACTACTCGTCTGTACTGCTGCCACAAAGCCCTCATGTCGATGCATTTATCCCAACTTTGGACAGTTGTGCCAAATGGGAGATCAGCAAGAACCATATCTATGCTGTTTTTTGCTAATTTCGGCATTAATTCCAAGCAATCGCCGTGCTGCAGTTCAAACATGCGTTTATTCACCTGTGTTAAATCGTTTGTTCCACTGAGTTGTTACATGCTGTTTAGCTCGCTCTACGAACTCTGGCGCATAACAAACACCTTCATCACTCCAAGCACCATCTTGCATACGCTCCTCAATCGTCATGAGGTCGCAAATTTGAACGCAGGACGAAGCCATACCGCAATCACATTCAAGATCATACTGGGTGCCTTTTCCGTGAGGATATTCAGGAGTCCCGCCGCAAAAAGGACACGGCTTAAGCTTTTCTACATGCATCTGATTGTTTCTTTTGCTCTAATTTAGAGCTGATAGTTTGAAAAATAGCGGCGGATTCATGCTCAGGAATGTCGCCAGCCCTGCAAACTCTTTCAATGAACTCTTCGAAATTGTTGCTATCTCTAGCGGCGCTTCTAATATTATTTGCAATAATAAATTGAAGCTGCTCTTGCTGATTCATTAACATTGCTGCTTACTCCAATCAAAAAGGTGGTTTATCGGTTGATTCGAACTGCGTACACGTGGGTTGGCCGTCCTCGCCATAGCAAATTTCCGCTGGATACTCAGGCTCGTCGGTGTCATAAAAGTGCATCTTCATTGCCAACTCACAACCGTCAAATTTTGCGCATTGGCTACAAAATTCACTTTCGAAAATATGACCTTCAGTGCCATTACTGGGGCGGTATTTCTCACCGGTGCGAGTCTTCATCTGTTCAGCAAGATTTTCTGTAAACATCGTTTGTACCCCTAAATAAAATGACCAACTGAGCGGCCCACTTTAGGCGCGTACCACTCGTAGAACTCTTTGATAGAAAGCTTCCAATGACTTGGAAAATGAAGCTCAATCTCTGGCTCCCATATCGTTTGCCCCATCGCTTCACGCGGCACCCAAGTAATTTTTTTTACCTCTAGGGTCAACCTAAAATCATTTTCCCACTTTTGCTTAGAGCGAATGTGATCGCCTACATTGGGAAGGACTGGAAATTGGCTTGGCCACTTTTCAGCAGGACCTAAATCCAAATTAGTAAAGCAATTTACTTTCATGCGTTTATTCACCCGATTGTTTGAGTAGAGCTTTGAGTTTCGCTTCCAGTTGGCTCAACTCAAATTCAGCGTCTTTAAGCTCGTCACTTAGCTCATTTACTCGGCCTGTTGCTTCTTCGATTTCTTCCTTGAGATCGTCTATTTCTTCCAAAAATACTGCGTTATCTGACATACGTTTTTTCACTCCGCTTTAATACAGTTATTTTTTTCATATTCAGCCGCTTCAGCAGCCCAATCGACAATGAATGCGATATGTAATTCGCAACATTCTTGAGCAGTTGAAAAAGGGAACCCGTTTAAATTTGACATGTGCTGACGACCTTCTTTTTCGCATATGTAAAATGATGGGCCGTATTCGGGACCGTCCGAATCATCAGAGCAGTGACGGCAATTTTTACAGCTTGCTAAAACTGGCTTTCCTTCAAAATCTGGTAAGTGACCTTCTGGAATATCCGACATCGTTGTTACACCTGTGAAAAACTGTGAATAAGAAAGCCAGAAATCAGGCCAACTAAAGGAAGAACGACAGCTACAATCAAGGCTTTTAAACGCTGTTCGGCTCCGGTTTCCTGCTCGTTATAAATGTCCAAACCACGCGCCCCCATGAAAACTGAAATCACGCATGAAATACCAGCGGCCTGTAACATTGTGATTGCCTGAACACCCAGAGGCACTATGAACCAGCCCCATAAAACAGATGCCACGAAACCGCCCCAAAACATACTTATTGCGCTTATTGCTAAAACTAAAAACATAATTTATTCCTCTCTCATTTCTTGCTGGATTAAGTCAAATTCAGCTTTTGCTTTGTCATAGCCCCGCAACCAATCCTCGTAATTTTCAGACTCAATTTGATAGCGGTTATTCTCGCGTTTGTAGTTTGCAAAGAAGTCGTCATAACCCGCTTTTTCAGCATCCTGTTTAGTAGCCATCTGCTTTTTACCTTCTATAGTTTTGGCGCTTATTGCGCTTTTCGAATTGCTTGTAGTAGGGCTGATTCGGCTGCCTTGGCGATGCGAGAACAGGTAATTCTGATAACTCGGGAATCTGATTTACTGCCAAATCAAAGTCCTGAAAAACTTCAATATTGTTTTTGATAGCAACGGAGAGCTTTTCTAAAGCGGCGGCTAGTAGTTCACCGTCTTCACCCAATATCAGAATATTCATCCCGTTGTTACCCTTGCTTATGTTGAGTGCCGGGAGCGTATTGATACTTGTCCAGGCTCATTAAAAAACGTATCGCCATTGCCGCAACTTGTAGTGCTTCTGCTTTAACATCTTCATGCGAAGATTTGTGAGGCTCATAGCAAAGCTGGAGTACAGACTTTTTCAATTCTCCAACCTCTTCATCCAACACAGCGCTTGCATGTAGCGGGTCTGTCGGCCACGTTGGAAACTTCTCAACAGCACGGCTTATTTCTTCGTTTACTTGATTCACTACAGTTTCGAATTTCACGTTTTAACCCTCGTGTTTTCTGCGCAGATAAATGAAATCGGCGCAAATTGATGTGTTTTGTAAATTTCTGCCGCAAGTTCTGTTATTCACGTTTATTCCTCTGTATCTACTTGACTTAATAATTCTGTGAATTCTGGCTCTTCAATTTTCGCAATGCCGCAAATAAAGCCAAAGAAGTCCCCCTCAGTCTGTGAGCGCTCTACAGCTTCACGGATAGCATTTTGTAAGTGTTCAGTTTCGGGACTCACGTTGTTACCCCCTACCTTCTAGTATTTCTGTGGCGTTATATAATGAATCGTCAGATTCTTCATAGAGGGCTTCCAATGCGTCATCTTGACGGGCTTTTAGCGCCACAATTGCTTTAATATCGTCATAAGATCGCATTGAAAAATCAGCACAGGAAGACACCAGTGTTGGAGTTCCGTCAACTACGTCATAACTGCAAAGCTGCACACTCGGCTCTTCGCCTGGGTACTGAATGGGTTGCTCCACATACCACTGATGGAACTTTTCACTAAAGAACCACTTACCTTCAATGCTATCCATTAAATCTGGTGCGTTGTTTAATATCTCTTCGTTAGTCATGTCTGTTCACCTCTAAAAATTATGGTTTTTGCCGTTAACTTTTACAGAAATAAGCTCAGGCTCTCCCATCGATAGAAAGTCTTCGGGGTCACAATTCGCGACTAAACTATCGTGATTAAAAAAGTCCATCTCATCATCAGGCCAATCAATTTCCTGCTCGACTTCAACGTTATACTTAACTCTTACTGTTGCCATCGTTGTTTTTACCTTCCTATAAATAGGGTTTAAGTTGCTTCTTAGCTCTCGCCACATCTTCTCTTGCGCGTTGAGCGAAAGGCTTAAAGGCTCGACTAACTCCGTAAAATAAACCATGCCCTTTGGTCTCTAACTCTTCGTTATTGTCTTTACGCACATAGACGCGCCACCCATCAGATTCAGTTTCGATAAGCACCTCTTTGCAGTAGCTCCTTAAAAAGCCAAGCATTTGTTGCAGGTCGAAACCAAGATATTTGGAAGCCATTTTTTTTCCTCTTATAAACTTTCATAAAGATCGAGTAGTGCACCCTGGGTACTGCCCGAGCTGTGCACATACAAGTAAATTAAGTCGCTCTGTTCATGCCTGACCAGAGTAGAAATTATGTCTTCAGAACTGGTGTGTGGATTCTGAGAAAGGCGAGTTGCAAAAGCCTTTCTTCCGCAATGACTGGATAATTCATCATTCCAGCCAGCGTTTTTACACCAGGTAGAGAACAGGTTTTGCAGAGTGTCAGCGGCCCAATAGGTAACTGGTTCGCCGTCTACCGTTTCGCGCTCTTTTTTCTTTAAGCTAAAGCCGCGACCACCCTCAGATAATATGAAAGGAGAGTGCGGTTGAAGGCCCCTGAATACATGTTTGTCTTTAGTGGTGCGCTGGCCTTTCTTGAGCCTTAGTTCAACGTACTGATCAAAAGCGATTCTCGCTCTGCGATTAACAAAGACGATCTGGTTCGCGTGACCGTTTTTGCAAATTGCCGCCGGCAGGTGAACGATGTCGCGCCATTTACCAGTTGGCCACATGAGCATTTCAACGGTTACCTGGGCAGTTTCAGAAATCCTGAAACCTAGTAACTGGAAAAACAGGATTGCTTCGTTGCGCTCTGGATTGCGACCCTCTCTGGCCCAGAACAACAAGCTTTTAATTTGGGCATCAGTCGGAGCGCTTGCGCCCTTTGCCTCAAGTGTTCTGGAGCGGTCAATGCGTCTACGTCTAGGCACAGTTGGATGCTCCTATGCTTGAGTACATGTTTTTTAAAACTGTGCGTACTCTTTCGTCTGAGCGAATAACTTTGGGCTTGATAGTGGAAACCTGAAGCCCGGTCATAGCATGAAGTGATTTAAGCGCATCAACCTCTGGGACACCTCTGCCCATAGAGTTATTCCAGGTATTAACTATGAAGGACTCTTGCAGCGCTTTGGTGTCGATGCTCTCACCGAAGTTAATTCGTTTTAAGTAGTTGTTGAGTGTATAGGGCTCTAAATTATCCCGGTTGTTGACTCTTGTTTTGAAAACTTCGCCATCTGGCTTTCTGAACAGTCTTGAGTCGGGCTTAAGTCCACCAAACAGACCAACATTGCGCAGCTGTTCAAAATCATTCTCCATACGCCATTCAATGGTCTTGTTTAGCAAGTCGAACACCAGACCTTTCTTGCCAATAACAAAATAGCGATTGTCCTGGCGGCCTGTAATTCGTTTCGGCATGATAACTTCTGGCTTAATCATTCCGCTTTCGGTCAGAACGTCCTCAACATTTAAAAGAGAAAGCTCTAACTTACTGCAGTAGCAATAACCGCACATTGCTATCATCGCAGCATCATTAACATTGGTTCTTCGTGTCTGACGAAGCGCCAAAGCTTTTATTTTTCTGACTGATAAATGTTGTGGTATTGCCATCTTAAATATCCAAACTTACTGTTTTTGTTGGCCTTTTCTCTGCGCTCACTTACTCAGTTAAACTTGTGGAAAAGGTTCATTTACCTATTATTCAGGCTTCAAATCTGAAGTTGTTTTTCATCGCTTTCACCGTTCTCATCTTTATGAAAAAGGCCAAATCTGTCGTAATGGCCAAAGCTTTCAAACTCTTTCGGGTGCAGTGGAGCAGGGCGGATTTCCAGAACATTTGAAAAGCCGTCATACTCCGCGTTATTAATTACAACTCCGTATTCAATCCCGGTTAGCTCTGTGAAAATTTCCTCAAGTCTCGATTCCAGTTCTGCAACCTTGACTTCAGAATTGTTTACGTCAGCTAGCCTGAGAATTGCCATGGTCTACCTCACAAGCAGTTAAGTAGAGCAGGGTATTGCAGCCCGATGGGCGCAAAAGGGATGTCGTCATCAAACGAAAAGCCAGGCTCTTGCATTGGCTGCGCCGGCTGATTCTGATTCGATGGACGTTGTTGGTTATTGGCATTGGATTCATCTTGGCTCTTGGTGCCGCCTATGAATTCCATTTTTTCAATTATTGCCTCCGTGACATACCTGTCCTGACCATTGTTGTCCTGCCATTTTCTGGTCTTGCTTTTACATTCCAGATAAAGCTTCGTACCAGAGGTAACATATTGCTGAATTAACTCGGCGAGCTTTCCAAAGGCTACGCATTTGTGCCAATCTGTTATTTCTTGGCGGTTTCCTTGCGAATCTTTGTAGCGCTCTTGAGTAGCTAGAGAGAAATTGGCGATAGCTTTACCATCTTGTGTAAATCGTACATCTGGTGCTTTGCCAACATTTCCGGCGAGTATTAAACGGTTAGCCATTACGCAGCCCTCGCCATTCTTAACTGCTTCTCTATGTCGAGAATGTAGTTCTCGGCTTCGCCAAGCTTGTTACAAACTCTCTCAAGTTCTTCTGACTGGCTAATATCGTAGTCTGAAGGCCATAAATCTAATGGCTCATAAGTGATAGCTGATGGCGCATTACTGGTGGCCGGAACGGTTGTTTGCTGTGTGATTGGCGCAGAACTTAAAACAGGCGTCTCAGAATTGATTGCCGTGTCCTGATTTTGTAATTCCTGTTGCTGGCGCAATGCTTCGGCTTTGGCGCGTTCCTCAGCTTCTTCGCGGGCTTTTTGTTCGGCCTGCTGGCGTTCATAATCAGCAATGCGTGATTTAACCAGGTTGGCAAAGTCATCAGTTGGCTTATTTAAAATCTGCACTTTGTCACTGAACAAAAATTCAAACTCAGCCGGGATAAGTGACAGGTTCTTTCGGTAGAGCTCAGCCAGTTCGTTTAATTCGATCTTGGCCTTAGCTAGCGTTGTATCGATTGCATCAATCAGGCTGGACATTGTGCGCTTGCCTTTTACTGCACCTGCAAAGTCGGGGTTGGTAAAAGCAAGTGTTACACCTACAGATTGACTAAGGTTTTCGCTGAACTCCTGCCATAGTTCAAAGCCACGCTTAATTTCACGCCGTTTAATTTCTTCCTTTCGGGCCTTAACGTTTTTATCCAGCTGCAGTCGAGTTTGACGAAGCTTTTCCTTTACCGCGTCAATAGTCAGCATGACATCTTCAATACTGGCTGTTTGAGCAAGAGCAGATTTTTTAACCGCTTCCAGTTCATCCTCGGCTTTTTTGCATAGCTTTACGTCAGCTTCGGCGTTAGCAAAGTCCTGGTCAGTTTCGAGCTCTGTATTGATTTCAGCAATGTAAGTTTCAGCCGACTGCTTAAACTGAACAATATTAGTGTTTTTAACTTCACCGGTAATTTCAAGGAATAGCGCGGGTAAGCCTTTTTTAACTTCGGCTTGTGGCTTTTCTTTGATTTCAGTAGGTACGTATTCTGCCAAGTCTTTCTGGAACTGCTTCCAGCCAGCTATAAGCGCTTTTCTGCGCTCTGGTACGCTGTGATAACTCAGGTGTTCGAAGTTATTTTCCGTGCCATCTGAAACAACAAAAACAATATGGTCAGCTCCGGAAACTAATAACTGGTGTTCCATCTGCCAGTAATAGTCCGGACCGATATTGTTGTCGATTACCGTCTGCGGCAATTCCTTGTTCCAGCCTTTATGCTCAAATCCGATGGTCCAAAGCATGTTTAAGCCATCGAATGACGCGAGCAGCGGTAGTTCGTCAATCTCATTCACTCCAGTGACCGGGTAAAGCTCTTCGCTAATCATCTGCTCTACAATAGGGCGGGCCAGTTCTTCCAGCTGGTGACCTTTGTCCAGAATGTTTTTCTGAACGTAGTCGCTGAACTCTTTGGCGGTTCCGGTGGCTTTTGTGTGAAGCAGTTGCGAACGCGTCATGTGCTTGGATTCGCCCATCATTGCCGCCGCTTCAGAAGCCGTAAAGTGTGTTTTTCTGACTTGTAGCCATTCGTCACTACCTTGCACTAGATTTAATGTTTTCATGATTAAGCTGCCTCTGCGTTAAGGTTTAAAATTTGATTGGCAATATCTTCTGATACCGTGTACTTGCTCTTGATCATGTTGAGCAGGTCAACCGGGTCTTTGCCTTGTCTGATTGAGTTCGTCCAGGCGCTTGCATTGTGATCCAGCATGGATTGCGTGAACTCGGGCAATGTCGGAGTAATGTCTTTTTCTTCCCTTACGATGGCGCCAGTTTGCTCAAAACGTTCTGCTTCGTCGGGGTCAACAATTCCAGAAATACCAAAGGCGTAACGCCCGGCCTGTATAGTTGCCTTGTGGCGCAACATCCGGTTAGGCCACTTCTTCCAGGTGTCGGTATTGCGAGTGCATTCACTCATGTACTCAGTCACTGTTACCGGGCGAGTGGTGTTTTTTCGGTAGATGGAACACTTGATAGCAACCAATTGGCCGTTATCTAAAATATCCTCATGCTCCATGCCATCAAACTCGGGATGGTTAGTGATAATTTTGAGCCAGCCATCAATCGACACGATAGGCTGAATGCCGCCCCCTTTGGCCGGGAATGCGTAAATCTCTTTTACCAGAGGGTTTAACTTGTATTCATTGGCAACGGCCATGAAGCTGACAAACTGGTCATTGGTAACCTGGTTACCACCGTTAGGCATGACGGTATTGATTACTATGCTGTGAAGCTCTTGCTCGCTAACTGAAAGGCGCTTTGCGACTTGTGCTAATGCTGTAGTCATATTACATACCCTCCAAAAAAGCCGGACGTCCTTGTCCTATGGATAAACCCAGGTAGTGGTTTGGAGGTAAATCGTCAGAGCAATAAGCGGCGAGGTCGGCCAGTAAACCGGGGATGCGCTCTTGCTCAGTATCGAGGTTAATTGTTCTTACCGGGCTTTCTGTATGAAAACCCTCATAAACAACTACGTTGATGGAATCTTTCTTAAGGCCGCTAAGCCACCAGTTTGCGCGTTTGCCGGGTATGTTGTTAATTGCCCGACATGCGTTATCAATATCTAATACGGCTTGTTCAGCCTTTATTTCGTTACCCATTCTGATACACTCCTGTGCTTGCTAATATTGGCTAATCAGGTTCCGCAAAAACGTTGTTAGCCTGTTTTGGTTGGCTCCCGAAAGGGGGCCTTTTAACCATTCAGCTGGTGACTGATGCGCCCTTACTTGGTCCGAAGAGAAACCAGTAAAGCAATCACCATGTGAATGGTCAGTAATTCAGTGGATTTGCCCCCTCAATCTTTGCTCTTTCGAGTTTTTTCGGGATTAATTCACTCAAAATCCCTTCAATCACCGATAGAATTGTTTCTGAATTGTTTCTGAAAAGAAGTTTTTCGATGTCTTCATGCGTGCATTCTTCGGTTAAATCTTCCGAATCTATGTCCACGCCGTTTACCGTAAGGGCCTGGCTATCGAGGAATGATTGCGCCAAAAGCGTTAAATTGTCCTCAATGTCACATTCGTCTATTTGAAATTCAGGGGTTGGCAATACTATTTGTGGAGTATTTACCACAAACATATGAACCTGTGGGATGTGCACCACGGAATGAAGAATTTTTTTACCTGCTTTTTCTTGCCCCAAATGTGCAGTGGTGTTAACTTGCTGTTTAATATCCCCTTTAGCAGCAATGCCTGTAGGAAATTGCTTACAGACACCAGTTTTTGAACTGTTATTATGTGGGACGGAATTAACAATATTTTGGGCTGTGTTATTCACTGTGACATTCCCCATATTTAGTTAAATGTAATAGTTAGTAATTAATCAAAAGTGATGCGTTGATTAGTTACCTTGATAAAGTTTGCAATATGATGTTGATGTAAATCGCAAACCGTGTACAATTAAATGTATGCGTTACGCGGAATTATGTCAAGTCAAAGTGTGTATTTATTTTTGTTTGTCTTGATTGCGGAGTGTTAGCAGGTCTAAAGCTCTGGTAAATTGCATAACACTGTACACAAGTACAGTTATTAAAGAGCAAAATTACTGGAGAATTAGAGATGAAAGCAAATTGTAGCGCACTAAAGAAAATAGCAATCGTACTTTTAATTGGTGGATTTGGTTTTTCTGCTGTTGCCGGAGGTGGCAACGGTAATGGTGGTGAGCCACCAAAGAGATCAAGCCAGGAAAATGGAGAAGGTTTCAGCATCTGTAAGTCATTCCCTTCTATTTGCTTATTGGCATCAGGTGGCGGGAATGGGAATGGAGATGAGCCTAAAGAGTAAGTTGACGGCAGAAGAGATAAAACAACTTTTTTACCTAGTGGGACAAATCGGGCTGATCATTGATATGGTGGCTCTTTTTGTCCTTAACTTAGTTAGATCTGAAAGAACTGCTTTTGTTGCAATACTGACTTTTTCAGTGATCTTGAACTTTTTCCATTTTGGATGGGAGTGGTTTTTAGGATGGCTGGGGGAGCAAGGGGAAGGTGGCCAGTTTAAGCCACTGGTCAGAAATTTGTGGTACTTGGGATTCGCAATCACTGATTTTTATATGGTCAGGCTTGCTGTCAAGTATTGTGCTAGGCACGATTTAACGAAAGGTGAGTTCGGAACTTTAGTACTTTTTAGTTATTTAGTTGTTGGGTTCATTCAGATAGCGAGATACTTAGATAGAATCATTCTTGAGACAGATGTGTTGGGGGCATTTTATAAAAGCGCGATTCCTACCATAAATTCATTAGTGACAATCTTCGTTATTATTTATCTTTCTCTGACTTTATGGTCCAAGTATTCCCCAAGCACTTATAAAAGGTGTGAGGCTGGTTATTTCAAGCTCAAAAGATGGCTTGCTCTTTTAGTGCAAGGGCTATTGAGCAGAGCAAAAACACAATAATGCTATGGAAACTATAGTGGTAAGGTTATTGGCATGAACGATATTTCGGTTTTTTTAAATTTAATACTGGTTCTTTTCGCTTCAATTTTTGGTGTGATTGAGGTTGTGAGGTTTTACTTATACTTTAAGGGTAAATCTGAATTAGATGAGATAAAGAGTCGCAACCAAGGCATTGAAGATGTTGAAGTCTTAGTAGATCAGCTCTTAGATTTAAAGAATCACTGTGCTAGCTTTTCAGAGTTTAGTGAAGAGCAGGATCTAATATATGAGAAGTTGAGAAAAAACAGGGTTTATCGCAATGCCCTGAAAAAAGTTAATAGACATAAGTTACCCAACGTTATCCAGCTTGAGCTTCATCGTAAGGCTGTTGGCGGTCGCAAAGCTTCTTAAATATAGTAGCTAAAAAATCATCAAACCCATTTTCACGAGATTCAGTTACAATTCCAAACTCTTTGGCCTTGTCTAATTGATTTTCAATAATATCCATTATTTCCTGAGTCTGAATGAAAGGCGCTTGGGATTTGGACTCCTCTAATAAACTGGTGATCTCTTTCCCTGTTATTAGGAAATACACACCCGTTTTACCAATCCTACTTTCAAGACATTCACCAAGATACACCAAATCATCGGTCTTTGGCTTTCTGTATCCCGTCTCATAGTTCGATATTCTGGACTTTTTCCACCCAGTTATGGCAACAAGTTCGTCTTGAGTAAGATTTGCTAACTTCCTCACTCTTTTTACTCTATCAGCTAAAGATTGCATTTGCCTGCTTATTATAGTCTGCGTAGTGCGGATATTGTTGCATAACTTCGCACACTCTGTAAATATTACAGTTACAATAGAGTCAATATTATTGCCATTAAAAATTCAGAACAGAATTAAAAAAACCTTAACTAAAAAGGATTGCCCGACCATGATGATTAGCAATATATTTGCATTTTTTAGCAGGTCGCTGAAAGGAGGAATGCAAAGGGCTTTACACACCTATGGAGGAGAACCCTCAAAACTTATTCTTCAGCACATGTATTGTTACGTTTCTTCACACAGTTATGGGTACGAAATATACGCCAATTGCTACCATGAATGCTTTGAGACTCAAATGACTAGTAACATGTTAACTGTCTATAAGTCTAGAAACTATGATAACCGCCAAGAAGCTGAGGCAAATCTAGATATTCAAATAATTAATGCTTCCAAGCACTTCAGAGAGGTAAAGTTTTATAGGACTAGATATCTCCCTGAATACGGAGTGAATTCAGAAGTGTTTGGAGAAGATTTGTGCTGTCAAAATGCAAACTGGTTTGCTAGCAATGGCTACCCTAAAAATTTTTGCGGAAACTGTGGGGCCGCTTATTATGAAAAGCCAGAAAAACTTCTCTGCGAAAAATGTGGGGAACCGCTCAGTTTGTAAATCTAATAAGTAGTTCACCCTATACACAAATAAAACTCCTCTCCATTTAGTAAATTTTAGGTTAGCAAAAAGCTTTTATTCTTGATTTAGTGTGCATAATGCGTAATTATAAATCGCAAACCGTGTACGTGGTAATCAAATGAAGAATAGAATTAGGGAATTGCGAAACAGCACCTCGCCTAAAATAACTCAAAAAAAGTTGGATGGCATTTGCAGCCTAAAACAAGGTCGAATTTCCAGTTATGAGACGGAGGCAAGAGCTCCTAGCTTGGAAACGGCGAGACGAATAGCTTCTGCATTATTAAGGCTTGGAGCCAAGACGCAGGCTGGTAATAAACCATCATTTGACGACGTCTTCCCCCCTGAAAAGGAGGATGCGGCGTGAAGTGGTTAAAGCGTAAATTTGCCAAATGGCTGGCACCTGAATTCGAAAGTCTTATCTCACACCGTGCCATTCCATTAGCTGAAGGTCAGGAAGTCCGGCACCGTCATTTTTCCGGTAGATTCAGAATTCAACGCATCTCTGGCAATAAGAATAATGCCACCTGTATAGATCTGGATACCAAAGAAAAGCGAAAATTCAGGCTGGAGCTATTGATCGGGATTCGAGTATCAAGGGGTGAGGTGGCCGAAGCCACCTCTACATCAAAGGATGCCAATCGTGTCTAGGGCAACTAGCAGCGCGGTAAGTGCGCCAATCACCTTAGCCACATCAAGGTTCACTTTAATGCGGATGTTGGAATGTTTCATTGAAGTTAGTACCTTCGAAACGACCCAACGCGTTAGGTCTTTATTAGACCGTTTGGATTATACTGCCAAAGTACGGATGGCAGTTCGGTCTGCCCTGTCTAGAATGGGCTCGCCTGAAGAGAATGGCGCTAACTCATACGCGGGTAAAATTCATAACAAGTCCCAGACTGTCATGCCACGGGTACCACCCTTGGATCAACCCCCCCGTATTGGAAAGCTGTATTCTCTATACATCACTACCAATGATGTATGGACGCCCGGTTTAGCATCTCTTCCATTATTCAAGGAAAGCGGAAATAAGACCCCTTGCGAGTCAGCATTACCTGGTCTTCGAGAAGCGTATGTCTTAAATCGGCTGCTTAAAGAATGGCTTAATCAGCTTACCGCAAAGTGGAACTCATTTAAAACGGAATTACTTCTTCCATTTCAGCCAAATAAAAAAGCCAATGATCAGCAATATGAGAATTGGTGCAGCCGAATCAATAAAGCTGTTTGTGTTAACAGAGCTTTCAGATTCTTGTTGAATGGTAGCTGGCGCTTTTCCTCCACCCGTAATAACTTTATCGGGCATTTTGCCGCCACCGCCTCCAATCTGCTCTCTGGTAGGTTTTTCGCCGCCAGAGCTGACTTGTTCAAATCGCTGAGGCTTTTCACCGCCAGAACCAACAGACAAACCGATAGGGGGCTTTTGCTTGCCGCCAGCAACTTCAAATGTTGGCGGGTCTTTCTTGCCACCTGTAATCAAATCATCAATGTATGGCTGCTTCTGTTTGGAGCCAGTTACTTCAAGCGTGGGCGGCTTCTGTTTACCACTACCTGTTACCAGAATATCGAGAACAGGGGGGTGCTGTTTACCGCCTCCGAGAGAAAAGAACTTCAGGAAATCGCGCTTTCCTCCGGGCTTACTAGCGTTGCTGAAATTCATAATTTAGAACGCCTTAACGATATCAAGATAGATTCTTGGTTTAGCAACCTGGGTCGGGTTGTTAATGATGTGCTTAATATCCATGACAACACCGTTCAGGTTTTGTCCTGCTGCATTGTACGAAATGACATCACCTCGAAGAGGAAGCCGCTCAAATTTACCAATAACGCATATTGGCTGTTCTTCCTTTTCGGCGTGGTACTGGAGTGTCGCTTCAATCATTTCAAATCCTTTTTCAATTCAATTCTTAGATGTGAATCAGAGTATATATCTACAAAACAACGGGAAGCAAATTTCTCAGGAGGTATCTATGCAACAGCATGAGTGTTTCGTTAATACAAATGGTTGCCTGGCCTTACTGCCAGTTAATCGCGAACTGGCCTGTAAAGCCGCCGCCAATGACGATGGGAGAGGGCCGCAAGACAATGTAATGCCATTGGCTAAGATGGCGAAGAAAGACGGCTACGAGCCTTTAGGGGCTGCTTAAAAAACAAAACCCCGTTAACGCTCTGGTAAAGCAACGGGGTTAAGTCATACAGACGAGGTTATTATGACAAATACTGCGGAGGTGTACAACCTTCAGGAAATTAAAGAGCGGGGTGGTATCGTGAAAGCTGATACTGACGATGGTTTTATCATGCTCGCCACCACGTTAAACAGGCACTTAGGCAAGTTTGGCTTATATCGCCTTAACGGGCGAGAGCGGTGCTTTATCGATTGCGTTATTGAAAAGACTTTTGGCTACAAAAAGAAAATGGATTGGATCAGCGAGCAGCAGTTTGCTGAGTTTATGGAGTTAGATGGCACATCAAATATCAGCAAGATTAAAAAGGGTTTGCTCAACAAAAAAATCCTCATCGAGGACGGTAAAAAGATAGGAGTAAACCCTATTGTTTCAGAATGGGAAACCGTCAAAAATAACTCGTCCGACAAGTCAAATTCGACTGCTAAACAGTCAAAAACGACTGGTGACAAAAACAGTCAAAAACGACTGGTTGAACAGTCAAAAACGACTGGCGGGCAGTCAAAAACGACTGCTATAGCAGTCAAAAACGACCCCCACAAAAGAATAAACTATACAAAAGATAATAATACAAAAGATAAGGGGGCTATCGAAAACATCGATTTGCCTGGTTGTTTGCCAAGAGAGAATTGGCTCGAATTCATATACCACCGAAAGACCATTAAAAAACCCTTATCTGAACTTGCCGCTACCAAGTTTTTGAAAAAAGTTGGAAGGTTCCACGGTAAAGGCTATGACGTGATTGAGTGCATTGACCAGGCTATCACCTCTGGCTGGTCGGATATTTACGAGCCTAAAAACTTTGGGCCCATTAAACGCCAGTTACAGCCTGAAAACTTCGAACAGCGCGATTACGGCGAATCGTCAGTGGCTTTCATGGAGAGCGGTAATGAGTGAAGTTCAGACTAAAACCATGACCTGTGCAAAGCATGGGAAATACCAGGCAAATTACATTGAACTGTTTGGTCGCGAGATATGCAAAAGCAAGTGCCCTGCATGCGAAGCGATAAACAACGAAGTTGCCAAAAACAGTCAAGCCGCAGCAGAGTCATACGAGCGACAACGCCGTGTGAACCAACTGCATTGCGATGTTCCGAAACGTTTTGGCAAGGCCGGTTTTGATAACTATCAAGCGCCAGAAGGTAGCGGCGAGTCCAAAGCATTGGGAACATGCAAGCGATTTGCTGAAAAATTCCCTGAACTCTCAGATATTGGGGCTGGGATGATTTTTTGCGGTAGCTTGGGAACGGGTAAAACCCATCTTGCCATCTCGATTGCAAAGCACGTTGTCAGCTTAGGTTTTGCTGCCAGATACATGAACGTGATGAATATCATCAAGTTAGTACGTGAAACATGGGACAGGGAGGCGGCACCGGGGGCGGAGCGGGAAGTAATGAAGCAGCTCACAGAGTGCGACTTGCTGGTCATTGATGAAGTAGGTGCGCAGATGGGAACTGAGAACGAGCGAAACATTTTGTTTGAAATCATTAATGGCCGCTATGAAAACGTCAAATCTACCATTGTTATTTCAAACCTTGACCGGAAAGAAGTTGCAAGCCTGATCAGTGAGCGCTCCGTTGACCGCATCACCGAGGGCGGCGGCGTACTTACTTTCAACTGGCAAAGTTACAGAGGGAGAAAGGCCGCATGAACTCACTAGACATACGCACAAACTGGTCAAAATCCATTAAATCAGATGTTAACCAGGGCAAAGTTGAAAAGCGCCGACAGATTGAGTTAATCGAAATGGCTAAGCGCTACAAAGCGGAAAACGATTGCACATTTGAAGAAGCCAGAAAAGTGATGGGACTGTAATGCAGGGAAACTACCACACCATTAACTCAGAACAGTCGCTCAACGACTTCATCAGGAAGTTAAGGGGCGATTGGGAAAAGCACAAGTGGTTGCAGGTTCAAGTTGCTAATGAGAAGCAAAGGAGCCTGTTACAGAATAATTCATTGCACCTTTACTGTGACATGGTGGCCAATCAGTTAAATGATATGAATCTGGACGTCAGGGATGTATTGAGTAATTCAAAGCGGAAAGAAATCCCATGGACCGCCGCCGCGGTCAAAGAGCATTTATGGCGCCCGACTCAGGTAGCCTACAACGGCAAGCATTCCACAACGCAGGCCAGCACCAAGGACTATCCAGCAATCTATGATGCATTAAACAAGGCATTGGGCCAAAGCTTCGGTATATACGTGCCATGGCCCAGCCGGGAGGCGGCATGAAAATAGTTAGCAAGAAAATCCGCAACTCGGCTAAAGGTGAATCTTGCACACTAAGAGTTAGCCCCGATTGCCAGGATGGTGAGACGGTTGTTTTCTGCCATTTGAACTCAGGGTTTAGAGGTGTCGGCCTTAAAAGTCCAGACTTATTCGGCGTATACGGGTGCATGCATTGTCACCAGCTACTTGACGCCAACAAAGTGGACGCATACGACCAGTTGAGGGCGTTACAAGAAACTCAAATGAAGCTCGCTGAGAAGGGTTTGATTAAGGTGGCCGCATGAGAACCGCGGCAAGGAAGGATGATAATCACAATGAGATTTCAGCTACCTTTGAGAGTCTTGGGTACACCGTGCTGGACATAAGCCAGTTGAAAAACTGCTGCGATATCTTTGTTGCAAAAGCAAAGCGAACAATTGCGGTAGAAATAAAAGATGGAACCAAGATGCCGAGCGCCAGAAAGCTTACTAAAGGCGAGCAGCAATTCAGAGATTTGTGGCGCGGGGAGTGGGCGCTCATCGAGTCTGTCAATGATGTTATTGAGTTGGATAAAAAAACAAGTTAAGACCGTGCGCAACTGATTAAACAGCCGCAGAAGCTGTAAAGCCGACGCTTAAGAAGCGGTACAACATAACAACAGGTGATTTATGCAAAAAAGTTACTTCGATCCGGTTAAGTTCGTCAACAAAATAAAACGTTTAGCCCGTAAGCCTGTAATCACATATCGAGGTAACGAGCGCATTCAATACCGGTCAGCAGCAGTTAAGGGGTAGGGTATGATCAGAACAACAAACGTAAAAATTGCAATTGCACAGGCTACTGATACCGGGTGGCTGAATAGCTCCCCGTTATCTGACTACGTGAGTTCTCGCGCCAGAGATAAGAATAAAGCCACTAAGCCAAAGCAGACCGCTGTTCAATCAATTACCGAAGCACAAGCACGGATAAATCAAATCAACAAAGAAGCCGCTGAGCGTGAAGCGCTGCGACAAAAGAAACTGGCCGAACTGGACAAGGAGGAACGAGAGGCTATCGAGCTATCCGAAAAGCAAATCGCTGAGAACGAAAAGAAGCGTCGGCAGTTAAAAGAAAGCCAGATACATGCTACCAACCACCGCAGCCGTAAAAGCTCCGATGCGCGTCATCTGCACGCCCTAGATGTGGCAAAAATTCTGGATGCTATTGATTCACTGCCCGAGATACAAAGAGTCTGGCTGTATTACGCTTTCGCCAATCCAGATCTTAACTGGCTGAGCAAGCGAGATATTGAAAACTTTATAGCTAGCATCCATTCTAAATATTGTTACGTACTAGTTAGTAGCGGCAACATTCCAAGTGAAAAAGTTTTTGCAGGGGTGTACCGGGCTTTGCCAATGTTAATTGATAATTGTAGATCCAAGTATATCTCAGGAAGAGAAAAGTGGAGCGGTGCCGAAATCGTCACGGAGTGTGCACTTAGAACAAGGAATTTCAATAGAGACTACGGCAAACATATAGAAGTGATTGATTCAATTCTTCATGATGTTCATACAGCAGCTTCACTAAGGATTTTGCCACAGTTACCGGGCAATAAATCTGAAATGAAACAAATTGAAAAATAGCAAAACAGGCATAAATGTTGCTGTAGGTATATAATTAGGTAATAGTGACTCAATTTTAACCGCAATATTATGAGGGGGAGTGCATGAACAGGTTTAGGCAAGATTGTTCTGAAGCGCCTGAAGGTGCAACTCACTATAATGAGAATTACGCTTTCCCATTTGAAAAATGGGCAAACGGGGAAAGGTATGTTTTTTTGATGGGGCATTGGGACCGATTAAAAAAAGAGCGGGCAGGAACAAAAAAGATAACTCGAAATATGACAGGTGTTGATTCGCATTAATTTAGCTTTCGATGAAGTAAAAAACAGCCGCGCTTGAAAATTAGAAAGTGTTAAGGAAGACAAATTGAACAAAGAAGTAAATCAAACTAATCAAGTGATAAAAACCTACTCAGGTGAAAGAGTACAAAAAGCGGGCAAAGAACTTCGAAATTTGGAAAATTTGAATGCCGATGAATTTGAAGAAACTTTAAATGTCCTTTCTTATTGGCGCTCAATACACGAAGAGCCCCTTAATCAAGCCTTAGGCATCCTCCAAGACGTCACCAGAGAATTTGATAAGCATGCTTTATTTGCGAAAAGAATGAAGCGTGTTGACTCTATATATTTCAAATTGATGCGTTTTGAGACTATGGGGTTGCATAAGATGCAGGATATTGGCGGGTGCCGAGCGGTCGTTAAGAACAAGGCGGTCCTTTACAGGGTGTTGAATAAGCTCAAGCAAAGAGGTGAGTTCCAAATTAAAAGTGGGGGAGTTAAAATAAATGATTACATTACGGAGCCGAAAAACGATGGCTACAGAAGTGTTCATATCATTGGTAAGTTCCCAGATGCGCATGGAAAGTTAAGATTCATCGAGGTGCAGATTAGGACTCCAGTGCAGCATTATTGGGCAACCTCAGTCGAGATAGTCGATTTATTTACTAGGCAGTCGATTAAAACTAACCAGGGAGATAAAACCTGGACCGAATTTTTCAGGGTGATTGGAGATCACTTTTCAGTGATGGATGAAATTGCACTGTTTCCGACGTTGTTGCGGGAAAAGCAGTCAAAAGTTTACTTAAAACAGCTTATTAAAATGCACGGTGAAAAATTGTTAGATATCAGCACAGACGAATACAGGAGTCTTAGAAGATGCTATCAGTTGAGCGAAGAGCTAGAAGTTGTAACATTGATGGCGGGATTTGCATCGTCCTTGCAGTGGGTTGAAGAAGAGCATAGCAAGTCGGAAAAAGACGGATATGCATTAATAGTCATTAATATAAAGTCTGGCGAAATGACTATGACTATCTTTCCTCAAGAGGATCACGAGAACGCTGAAGCAGCTTATATTGAAGAGGAAAAGAACGCTTCGAAGAACGAAGTTGTTGTGGCGATGGTGGCTACGCCTAATGTTGGAGGATTAAAAGCTGCCTACCCAAACTTTTTCGCAGATTCAACGCACTTTTTAGAACAGTTGATGCATATCAAAACGGCTTTTTTGTTTTTTAGAACGGCCATACACAAACAATTGAATCCAAAAGAAATGCTTAAAAGATACAATCCAAAAAATATCAATTAGTATCGAAGTTTTTTAATTGATAATAGTTGAACAATATTATCTTTGGGGATAAAATAACCCTAAATATGTATTGTACCAGAAAGCCCTCTAGAGATAGCAGGGCTTTTTTTGTTGCCCGAAATAGACCTGCTCTGCTACCCACAAGAACAGCACCCTGCAGCGGGTCACTCAATAACAAAAAAACTATTTCCTTGTGACTTCAAGCCCCTTCATTGGGGCTTTTTTATTTCCGGAATCCCATGAAATTTAAACTATCCGCTACCAGCAAAAAGAGATTGGCAGGTGTGGATAGCGATTGCGTGCGCGTAATTCAAAGGGCTCTTGAAATAACCAAGGTAGATTTTGGCATTCCTGCATCTGGCGGCTTAAGAACGGTAGAGCAGCAACAAGCCCTGTATCGAGCGGGTAAGTCTCAATTAGATGGCGTTCGCCGCAAATCAAGACACCAATCAGGCGAGGCTTTTGACGTATTTGCATACGTGGACGGCAACGCAAGTTGGGCTGAGGATGATTTATTGCAAGTCGCTACTGCCATCCTGGCCGCAGCGAGTGAATTAGGCGTGCCGTTAGAGTGGGGTGGTCACTGGCGCAACTTCGTAGATATGCCGCATTTCCAGAAAAAGAGAATCAATGACTAGTCTGACATCTGAAAAAACCGCAGCAGCTTCCTATGTTGCAAGTGGTGGAAACGTTGCCTACGGCGCCGCTACTGCTCAAGAGATAGGTGTATATGTCGGTATAGGCATAGCTCTTCTGACCTACCTTACAACTCTGTATTTCAACAAAAAGAAAGAGCGTAGAGAGGCTGAATTCCAAAAGGAGCAGTTGGAAATGCAGCGCCGAAGAGACGAGCGCGAGCAGCAAATGCACGAAAAGCTCATGTCACAAGAATCATTCGACACGACAACGATAACCGAACTTGGAGAAACAGAATGAAAATTGCAAATGCAAAAGGCTTTATCACTTTGATGATTCTCGCTATTGCACTATCTGGCTGCGCCATGGTTCAGGAAAAATACGAGGCAATCAAAGCCAAGGTGGACGAGTACTGCGAACAAACACCTGACGAGCGAATTGCTCAACGCCTGGTAGCAACCGGCGCACTGAAAAAACTAGGTATTCACGATAGTGATGATTTAATCGATTACTGCGAAGAGCGAAAAGCCGTTCACTCACTAATCGGGGATTAACTCAGATGAAAACCGCTGTACTGGCCCACGGGTTTAATGTCCGTGACGGAGGAAAGGCAACCGTAGACAAGTTAAAGGGCTGTCTTTCTGGTTTGGAATTCCTTGAAGCTGATTACGGCTGGTTTGGTCCAATTTCTGTTCTACTGTATAACGACAACATTGCTCGCCTGGTTAAGGGCATGACACCCAAAGGCGTTGTCGGCATCGGTCATTCAAATGGTTGTGCGCTATTAGTAAAAGCCGCTCAGTATGGCGCACAGTTCGATACATTGATTCTGATTAATCCAGCATTAAGAACAGATGCTCAATTTCCCGATTCAATCAAGAAAGTCATCGTATTCCACAATAAGGGCGATATGGCTGTAAAAGCAGCCAAATGGTTTAACCGGATAATCCCCGGTAAAGAGTTTCTATGGGGAGAGATGGGCAACACTGGTTACCAGGGTAATGATACCAGGGTGACGAACATTAATACCTCATCATGGGCTCTCGGTCACAGTGCGGTATTTAAAAAAGAAACCATCTACCAATTGAGCCATATCATTAACAGCCGATTGCCTGGGTAAACATTTCAGTTTATCACATCTGAAAATAGCGCAACTGTTTAGTAAGCATAAAACCCCTTACTCAAAAAAAGGGGTTTATTTTTAAAATGAAAATTTGTGTGAACAATAGAGTATTCGCGGCTTGCGGATACCCGATGAAAAGAAAATAGAGCTTAATGCACCATAGGTGGTGCAACATAACAGCGACTTGCTTGCGCATTTCAAAATGTGTGTAAGATAAGTATCCGTAAACGAAAGTTGCGGATGCCAAGATTCTACTTTTACGGGTAATAACCCGCATAAAGAAAAATTAGTATCCGCTTGAACTAACTAAAGGCGGGTACTTATGGAATCACTTTCAGAAATTATCAAAACGACGATTGAGTTAACAGGCGTGTTTGGCGCAGTGGCAATTTTGCTATCTCTCGCGATGGTCTTTATTGCTATGCATCTCCCACAAAGCATTTCAGAAACAACAAAACTAGTTAAGGTTTTAAAAAAGAATGACCCAGACGCTGACAGCTAAACAATCCGCATTCGTTGAGGAGTACCTGATAGATCTGAATGCTAAGCAGGCTGCAATCAGGGTTGGTTATAGCGAGAAAACAGCAGAGCAGCAAGCTTCAAGATTGTTAAGCAATGTTAAGGTTCAAAATGCCATCTCAAAAGCCAAAGTTAAACGCTCAGAGCGCACACAGATTGACGCAGACTATGTATTAAAGCGTCACAAAGAAATAGACGAATTGGACGTGTTGGACATTTTCACTGAAAACATGACTGCAATTCGTCCAATCAGTGAATGGCCCAAAGCATGGCGTACATCGATAAGTGGCATTGATGTATCAGAGTTATTTGAATATCAGGACGGCACCAAAGAACTGTCCGGTTTACTGAAGAAAATCAAAATGCCCGACAAAATCCGAAATCTTGAGTTGCTAGGCAAACATGTGGATGTTGGCGCTTATAAAGAACAAATGCGGATGGAGGGCGAGGTAGACATGCTTTCTCCGTTACTTGCTGCAAGAAAACGATTAGAAAATGCAGGCAATTGAAAACCCGGAACAAGAGCTGGTAAATGATATTGCTCAGTTCTACGCGGATCCGCTTGGATACGTGTTATACGCATTCCCATGGGGAGAGAAAGGCGGTCCGTTAGAAAATGAATCGGGTCCCGATGACTGGCAACGTGAGCAACTGCAACGTGTAGGTGATGCTATCAAGGCTAACCCCGATGCGAATATTCAGGAGGCGATTGCTTCAGGCCACGGCATAGGAAAGTCAGCCGAAACCAGCTGGGTCATACTCTGGGCAATGAGCACAAGGCCGCATCTGGCCGGATGGGTTACAGCCAACACACAATCACAGCTCAAGTCCAAAACATGGCGTGAGCTAAGCGTGTGGCACAAGAGAGCCATTAACTCACATTGGTTTGAGTGGACAGCAACGCGATTTTTCCACGTTGAACATCAAACCACCTGGGGTTTAGATGCAATTCCATGGTCAGAACATAACTCTGAAGCCTTTGCGGGACTACATGCTGAGCACGTCCTGATGATCATGGACGAGGCCAGCGCCGTTGCAGATGTAATCTGGGAAGTGTCAGAGGGGGCAATGACCACCCCTCGGGCAATGTGGTTTGTTTACGGTAACCCCACGCGAAACACCGGGCGATTCCGTGAGTGTTTCCGCAAGTACCGTCACCGTTGGTCAGGCAGGAAGATTGATTCACGTACCTGCAAAATGACTAACAAAGGCAAGTTGAAAGAGTGGGAAGAAGATCACGGCGCTGATTCTGACTTTTTCCGTGTACGTGTACGTGGTGAGTTTCCCAACTCAGATGTAAATCAGTTGATTGATACCGGTGCAATAGAGCGAGCTTCAGAAAACAAAGAGCTTGCTATTGGCGATCTGATAGTCGGTGTTGACTGTGCGCGATTCGGTGATGATGAGATATCTATCATTCGCCGCCGAAATAGAGTGGCATACAAGCTCAAGACATGGCAAAAGCTTTCCACAATGGAGCTTGCCGGGATTGTCGTCAACATCATCAAAAACGAAAACCCCGCTCAGGTGGCAATAGATATTGGTGGTGTGGGCGCTGGAACCTACGACCGCCTGGTTGAATTAGGGTATGGCGATATTGTCGTAGCTGTGAATTTTGGTGCTACCGCAAATGACCCTGAGAAGTATTTCAACAAACGCTCCGAAATGTGGGGCGAGATCAAAGACTGGCTGGAAGACGAGAAATTGCCTGTGTCAATGGTCAATGACGACCAGTTAAAAACCGACCTTGAAACACCGCAATACCACTACGACTCCAAAGGGCGCATTGTCCTGGAGAAGAAAGAGGATATGAAAAAACGTGTCGGGAGAAGCCCGGACCGTGGTGATTCTCTGGCGTTAACTTTCGCCGAGCCAGTTAAGAAAAAGAAAAAGCCATTACTTGTTGATGACTCTGCCATCGCCGACACTGACGTAGGATATTAATGAACACATTACCCCCGCAACTGGCTGAAAACCTGTCTGGTTTCGCTGGCAAACTCTCACGTCTGGCGCAGGAGCAATCCAATGCGCGTTCTGATGTGGAATCTCGCTGGCTGGAAGATATGCGCCAGTACCATGGCAAGTACTCCAGTGCTGAGCAATCCCGGCTGGATAACAAAGAAAGCGGGTCAAAAATCTTTGTCAACATCACTCGCAACAAGACTAAGGCTGCTGAGGCGCGGGTTCAGGACATGTTATTCCCAACGGATGACAGAAGCTGGGCGATTAAACCAACTCCTGTACCCGAAGTCGATCCAAACTCTGTGGAAGCACAGGGGCGAGACGCTGAGGCTATTCGCCATTATCAGGAGCTGATTGCTAAAAAACGCTCCGAAAAAATGCAGGAGCAGATTGACGACCAACTAAAAGAGTCAAAGTATCAGGCGCAGGCCCGAGACGCCATACACGATATGGTGATGTTAGGTCCCGGCATTTTGAAAGGCCCGGTCATTGTCGGACGCAGCAAGAAGCGCTGGCAACAAACAGATGCAGGTTATGTGCTTGGTGTTGAGGAGTCACTGGCTCCCGCAGTTAACCGTGTTAATCCATGGAATTTCTTTCCTGACATGTCTGCCAGCTGTCTTGAGGATTGCGAATTTATCTTTGAGCGCCATTTATTCACGAAAAAGCAGTTGCGTGATTTTGCAAAACTTCCCGGTGTACTGCAAGACGGTGTGCGAGAAATCATCGCAGGCGGTTATGACGGTGCGGACAAGATAGCAAAGAACAATATTCAGGATATACGCGCTATCACAGGCGTGAATAACTTCGACACTCAAAATAAAGGTTTTGAAGTCTGGGAATATCACGGCCCTATCAGTAAGAGCGATTACATTGACGCCATGATGGGCGCTGGTGAAGAGCCTGGGCAGGAAGATATTGACGAGCTAAACGATGAAATAGAAGCCGTTGTGTTCTTCTCTGGCAATACCATTCTTAAAGTTGCCATTAATCCATTAGATACTGAAGAGCGTCCCTATAGTGTCGTGAACTGGGAAGAGGACGAGGTATGTATATTCGGGTTCGGTGTGCCTTATCTGATGCGTAACGCTCAGAAAATCATTAATGCATCATGGCGCATGATGATAGATAACGGCGGTCAGGCGGTTAGTGACCAGGTGGTTATCAATCAGGATAAAATCACCCCTGCAGATGGGAAATACACACTGGGCGGTAAAAAGCTCTGGTATCTCAATGATGCGAACACTCCCATTAACAATGTGTTCGCCACATTCGAAACCCGAAATCATCAGGCCGAATACGCCAATATTTTCCAACTGGCGCGTCAACATGCCGATGAAGAAACCAATATGCCACTCATTGCCCAGGGCGAGCAGGCGGCGCATGTAACAAGAACATCCAGCGGTATGGCGCTGTTAATGAACTCCTCTAACATCGTACTAAGAACAGCAATCAAAAATTGGGATGATGACATTACCAGTCCGCTGATCACCCGTTTCTATGACTGGAACATGCAATTCAACGAGGATAACGCCATTAAAGGCGATTATAGCGTGGACGCACGGGGTTCCTCTGCGCTCCTTGTCAGAGAGAAACAGCAAGAAAACCTGATGGTTCTGGCGAACCTCTCTGCATCGAATCCAGAGCTATCCATTCGTAGAGACTGGCAGGGGCTGGACAAGGAGATGGCGAAATCGCTTGAAGTTCCGTATGACAATATCACGCTCTCCGATGAAGAAATCGAGCAGAAGCGCCAGCAGATGGCCGCATCTGAACAGCCCCCTCAAGAACCGATGCTTGAATTCAGAAAGCAGGAATTGCAGTTGAAGCAGCAGGAGCTTGGACACAAGGCCAAAGTGGACGAGATAAACATTCAGCTGAAGTCAGCAAACGATGAACGAATGTTTATGCTCGAACAAGATAAAGCCATAAATGCCAAAGAGTTGAAACTGGCTGAGCTAAGCCAGAAAGGCGAGATTGAAAACAATAAGATTGCAACTAAGCTGCAAGCTGAACTGGCGAAAGATAAAACTACCAGGGAAACCGCTGCCGCCAATCTTAATCAGCGTCAAGCGCAACTGACATTGCAGGCGCAAAATCTCGTCAAAGGATTCGATACATTCTGATGATTGATACCAATAGCGATACATGGGCAGATATTAAAGCTGAGCTTGAGAAAAAAAGAGACGAGGCACTGTCAAAGCTTCTCAAATCCCGTGAAAACGATGACATGCACCGTGGCACCATCGCCCTTGCTGACCACATCCTAAAACTGCCTGAATCGCAGCGCAACCAGCCCGACATTCAGGTAACCGATAACTACATAGACTAAGCCGCCATTCAGGCCGCTGGAGAAACCTATGCCACAAGATGAGAATGCAGTTGATTCTGTAGAAGAAGATCTGCCCGCAGATAATAGCGAGCAAACGTTTGATGATGCTTTTGCTGAGTTTAACGGGGATAAACCTGAAGAGGTTAGCGAATCAGAATCTGATGACTCAGAAGAGCCAGAGGAAACTGCTGAAGAGGAGCAGGAAACAGAGCAGGCCAGCGAGTATGATGAATCAGCGGACGATGTTGAGAATAATACTGTTGATGACCAGGATGACTGGAAACACAAATATCATTCTAACCAAGGTCGTCTTTCTGCTGCCACTCGGGAAAATGAAGAGCTAAAGCGTAAGCTAAAAGAACTGCAGGAAAGCCCCCAAAAGCCTGAAATCAAAAATGAGAAGTTTCAGCAGATGCAGCAGGACTACCCCGATATAGCCGCAGCAATGCTGGAAATGATGGGTAATCTTGAGGGTACTAACCAGAATCGCTATGAAGAATTATCCCAAAAGCTGAACCCCTTACAGAGTACTGTCACCGATATAGAAGTTAACAGTCAACTTACACAATTGGCGAAAGCGCACCCGGATTACCAGAAGGTGTCACAGTCTCAGGAGTTTGGAGAGTGGATGGGACAACAGCACCCCTCTGTTCAGCAATTGGGCGGGTCGATGAATGCTTATGACAATATTTATCTGCTGGACCTGTACAAGAAAGGTCTGCAGCCTGAGTCCGCCAGCGCAGATACGCAAACGCTTGAACTGCAAAACAAAAGGCAAAAGCAGCTTCAAAGTGCGCAGACGTTAAATTCTAAAACCAGAAGCAAAGGTAACAACAACCCTGGCGCCGATGATTTTGACGCAGCCTGGGAACACTACACAAAAGACGAAAAATAGCCGCGTCAAGCCGCTTTTATAGTCAATATCTAACACCGAAACTGTCAGACGATACCGTGTCAGAAGGGCCGCCGCAGCCGCCTGAAATGGCATTCCATCCTCTGTAATTGGTTATCAGGTGCCATCACACTTTTTAATTAATTCACGGAGTTATTATGACTACCACTACTTATAGCGGTGTTTCACCGCGCACCAACGCATGGGCGGTTAAAAACCACCTGGACCACGCTGAGCCGATTATTGTGCTTGGCAAATACGGCATGACAAAAACCATGCCTAAAAACAAAACGAACACACTAAAGTTCAGACGGCCTGTTCCATTGCCGCTGGCAAAAACCGCGTTGACTGAAGGTGTTCCACCCACTGCTTTAGCGATGCAGTATGAAGATGTCACGGTCACTTTGCAGCAGCTCGGAAGTTACATCAAAATTACGGATGTAGTGAATGACATGGCAGAAGATCCGGTTTTGGCCGATGCCACCGAACTAAACGGTGAGCAAGCCGCTGAAACCACTGAGTCACTGCTTTGGGATACCGTGTCTGGCGGCTCAAATGTGTTCTACGCGAACGGGACAACCCGCGCGGGAGTTAACACTAAAATCTCGCTTGCTAAGCAGCGAGCCATTACCCGTCATCTGAAGAACGAGCGCGCTAAAAAGATGACAAAGAAAGTCGCTTCAACAGCCAATTATGGGACTGAACCGATTGATGCCGCTTTCCTGGGATTCTCACACACCAATATGGAAGCGGATATTCGAGACATGCCGGGATTTGTGCCAGTTGAAAAATACGGCTCAATGAAGGCATTACCTTATGAAATCGGTAAGGTAGAAGATGTGCGGTATATCTGCTCGCCCGTATTTGCACCAGTACTCGACGCAGGGGCGACGCCAACGGGTGTACTGTCTGATTCCGGTACTTCTGCAGATATCTATCCAGTGGTCTATGTTGCTAAGGATTCATTCGGTCACACCGTAATGAAAGGAAAAGAGTCAGTGCAGGTAATGGTAACGCAACCCGGTGTCGCGTCCAAATCAGACCCGTTAGGTCAGAACGGAACTGTAGGCTGGAAATGTTACTGGCAGGGCATGATCCTGAACGAGGCTTGGTTGTGCCGCCTCGAATGCGCAGCGTCAGAGCTGTAATTTAATAAACAGGGGCGAAAGCCCCTTTTCTTTTGGAGTAAACACATGAGTGAATCGCAAGTTAATGAACTGGAAGGAATGGACATTGACCAGTTAAAGCAACAGGCAGACGCTTTGGAGATTGACTATCGCAGTAATATTGGAAGACCTGCGCTACTAACCAAAATCAAGCACAAGATGGGGTTTGATCAAGGAAATACTGAAGAAGTTGCATCATCCGGTGATACTGACATGGTAAGCGTCATTGTTGGCATGGACGAAAATGACAAACAACCTGCTTATGCAGGATTGAATGGCAAAAGCTACAGAGCTGTCAGAGGCCAAAAAGTAACAGTGCCTCGTGCTGTAGTGGAGATATGGCAACGCGCCACGCGCCCCTCTGCTGTTACGGATAAGGAAGGGACAAGAGTTGTACAAGTTCCTAAGTATTCAATTCAGTTTTTCTAATGAACTACCTTGAATTGTGCCAGAAAGTCCGTGAAGAGGCGGGCGTTTCTGGCCGGGGGCCAACATCAGTTACAGACCAAGCTGGGATACTAGGGCGCATTGTGTCCTGGGTGAATCAGTCTGATCTGGAAATTCAAAACGAACCTGATCGGTGGTCGTTCTTATGGTCCCACGTTAGCAGTAGCTTTGTTTCGGGTAAGCAAAGTTATCTCCCGGCTGATTTGGGAATGAACTCCATTGCAAACCATCGTAATTTCGAATCTGTCATTGTTGGCGGGGAACAAATTGAAATCATTCCATGGCAAGCGTTTTACCAATACACACATGGTACGCAGCCTTTACAGGCTCATGGGGTGGATTATCTCTCTGTCGATCCGGCAAGAAATGTTCAGGTATACCCAACACCATCTCAAGCAGTGTCAGTAAATATCACGTATTACCGCCAGCCTGTGCCAATGGCGAGCAATACTGATGTGTCACCTATCCCGGTCGAACATCATTGGGTGATAGTCTGGAAAGCCATCATGCATTACGCAATCAACGAGGAAGATAATGCGTTATGGCAAAAGGCAAGTATTGAATACGCGCGTTGCTTCAAAAATCTGGCTCGTGATTGCTTGCCTCAGTTTCAGTTTGAAGGGAGCGCGTTTTAGTGGCTAACCAGCAAACCGTTCCGATTATATTCAGTGGTGGATTAAACCTTGCTGCCAGTGTACTTGAGTTAAATCCCGGCGAATGTATCCAACTTTTCAACTACGAAGTAAACACCCTCAGTCGCTACCAGCGAATATTGGGTTATGAACGCAGAGATGGTCAACCCGCACCAAGCGAAGTCGATCAAACACTATTGCCAGGCTATCCATTCCCAGATGATGAATCGCGCAACTTAGCCATAAAGACTGAAAGAGAAGCACGACGAGCCCTGATAACAGCATTGCCTGGTTCTGGTCCGGTACTTGGTGTTGTTATCTATCAGGGCGTGGTTTATGGCTTTCGAAACAATGCAGATTCAACCGCTTGCAATATGTATCGTTCAACCGTTACTGGTTGGGAGCAGGTTGCTACACCGGCGCTTGCGCCAGATGGTCGTTTTGAATTTCGCATTGCTAACTTTGGCGCCTCATCTTCGACAATAAAGCTCTATGGCGTTGACGGTCAAAATCCGCTATTCGAGTTTGATGGCACAACGTTTAACCAGATAACCGGACCAATCACAGGCAAGCACCCGACACATCTTGAAGTCCTTTCTTCCCAGGTGATGGTTAATGCCTATGAAGGCGGTACGTTTGTGTTCAGTAGTGTTGGCGATCCAGCTGATTTTAGTATCGGTGGTGGTGAGATAGGCGTAGGTGATGAAATCACGGCGCTTGACTTGCAGGCTAACAATGCAATGGCAGTGTTCTGTCGTAACCGTACTTACATTCTCTACGGCACGTCCAAGCAAGACTTCCAATTGCAGGATTTGTCCAAAACGACAGGCGCTACAGAATGGGCTGTGCAGTCTCTTGGGGACTCAATCTACCTTGATGATAGGGGGTTAACCAGGCTTAACCGCGTCCAGCAGTTTGGTAACTTTGACTCTGCAACAATCAGCCAGAAAGTAGAGCCCTTATTGCAGCGATATATCAGGCGCGTAACAGCCAGCTTTGTCATAAAGGAAAAGAACCAATTCCGTCTATGTTTTGATGATGGCACCGGCCTAATTGTTACGTTCTTTGGGGCAGAGGTTTCCGGTTTCTCGACCTTCGATTATGGCAAGGTGATCCGCTGCGCCTGGTCTGGTGAAGATGAAAATGGCCATGAAGTTGTCTTGTTTGGCAGTGATGATGGTTTTATCTATCAGGCTGAAAAAGGCTTCAGTTTTGATGGTGGAACGATCCCCCATGCTTGCAGGCCCGCCTACAACAATCTGGGGAATTCAGAAGTTAAAAAACGCTTCAGAAAAGTCGTATTGGAAATTGATGCACTGGATCAAGCGCAGCTATTTGTGATCCCAGAGTTCGATTATTCCGATCCGGACCAGCCTTACCACGCAGGTTTCGAGTTTACTGCAACAGGTGGTGGCGGATTTTGGGACCAGGCGGTATTTGATGTAACTGTCTGGAGCGCAGCACAAACCTATACCGCTGACATCTACATTGATGGGGTAGCCCGCAATATGAGTCCGGTGATCTCCGGTGACGCGGAAGAAGAACCCCCTCACATACTTAATTCCTTGATTGTTCATTTCTCTGTTAAGGGCAGGCGTCGATAATGTCTAATTCATTCTTTAACCATTCAGAACCTGTTGCTGCTGGCTCAACCATCCGCGCAGCAAAATACAACAGCGACTTTCAGGGAATTGAGACTGGCTTTGAAAATGTAGAATATTCGCTGGGTTATTGCATCAAGTTTCCCGCTTCTTTTACGGGTGAGAGCGCCATCCCGGAAAAAACGCTCACCAACAGCATGATTTACATTAACGTTGATGGAGACGTTGATGTTTATTCGATGGATGACTTTGACCAGAAGGTTCTGGATGTTGCTAACAATGCGCAGGCGGCACAGGATTCCGCGACTGACGCGCAAGATCAGGCCGTTCTATCGAACTCGTACAAGCAACAATCACAGCAATATGCCATTGCAGCTGGCGAGTCTGAAACAAATGCCGGGACAAGTGAGCAAAACGCGGCTCAAAGCGCACAGGACTCGCTTACTTATTCCCAAAACTCATACAACTCAAGTGTCGTGTCAGGTCAGGCTCGGGATGAGTCCATTACTGCCAAAGATGCGAGCGAAGCAGCCATGCTGGCCGCGATGCAAAGCGAAACGTTAACTGCTATTGATGCCGCAAGCACTGCAGAAGACAGGCAAGTCATAGAGTTGTTATACGATGAGTTAGGTGATCAGTACCTTGGCCCCAAAGATGAGGATCCGACCACGGATAATGATGGCGACCCTCTTCAGATAGGCGCGAACTACTGGCACATTACCCTGAAACAACGCCGCTTCTGGAACGGGGTGGCATTTGAATCGCCGGAAGCTACCGCTAGCCAGGCTGCTACAGCCGCGGTCAATGCGGCTCAGAGTGTCGCTATTGCAGAAGTGGAGGTAGAAAACGACAGGCAACAGGCGGAGACGGCGGCATTGACAAGTGGTAATCATGCTACAGACTCTGAAAACGCTCGACTGGCATCAGAGTCTGCCCGAAACGAATCAGTTGCAGCCAAGGACTATATTGAAGGCATTGATATTGATGCAAAAGTCACCCTGGCACAAGATGGAGCGGTCCGAGCACAGAACTCTGCCAATGATTCCTATTCAGAAAGATTACTATCAGAACAAGCCAGACAGGCGTCTGTGGACGCGCAGGAATTGAGTGAAACCGCCAGAGATGAAACGGTTACAATAGAAACCGCAGTGGCAAATCACGCTGCTCAAGTGGCGCTACATAGAACAGCGATAGAGGATTTCTTTAACCAGTATGGGGATAGATATCTTGGTGCAAAAAGTGCGGACCCAACGCTGGATAATGACAGTAATCCACTTCAGACTGGTATGGTTTACTACAATGATGTCGCCGATGAGTCGCGGGTCTGGAATGGTATTAGTTGGGAGTTACCGGATACAGCGGCAAGTACAGCAGCCAGTAATGCGTTACTGAGTGAACAAAATACGGCGCAGCATGAGCTAGATACCATTAACGCTAAAGAAGCGGCTGAGAGTGCCAGAGATGCTTCTCTCGATGCTCAAACAGCCACAGAAGATGTCAGGGATGAAGTTTTACAAACACAATCACTTGTTTCTGGACTCGCTTCACAAGTTGCATTTGATAAGCAAGCAGTTGATAACATATTTAATCAGTATCTGGACTTACATCTTGGGGCATTTACTGAGGATCCCGTTTTAAATAATGAAGGTGGGGCGCTAGTCTCCGGAAACTCATATTGGAATACGAACTACAATCAACTCAGGTTTTATAATGGCAGTGTCTGGGACAAGCCAGATGTCATTGCAACGCAGGCAGCTAACGATGCGGCATACAGTCAGGCTCAGTCAGCAAATCATGCAACCGCTTCTGAGGGTTTTTATCAGGCAGCTGAGTTAGCAAAAAATGCGGCTATTGTCGCACAAGAGGCCACAGAGGATGCGGCCACTCAGGTGGCAGAAGATAAGGCTCTAACTGAAAACTACAAGAATCAGACGATCGCCGCCTTATCTTCGGTTAGCGTCTCTACTATCACTCACACCAATCAGCCCGGTGGCACGGCTACCCGAACTGCACAAGAAGAACATTATGTTCATTCCAACGGTGTCGATGTAGCCTGGCAAATTGACAATAGCACCTTTTCAATCGGTGACAGGCAGATATTTTCAAACAGTGGCGATCAGCTCATCACGATCACGACATCAACCGGCAATATCTACCTCAATCAATCCAACTTCGACACTTCCGTTAGCTTTTCCCTGAAACTCCTTTTGGTTCTGGAGAAATCCGCAAACGATAGATGGGACGCGTTTTTAATTAAGGCGGCATAAAACATGACAGTAAACCTTAACGAACTTATTACCGATGCGACCAAGCAAGATTTAACGGACGCAGAAACGGCAATTCTTGATGAAATAGTACGGACCTCATCTGGCAGTTTATATCAACTGCTTCATAGCGCGTTGAGCTCTGTTATTTACAGCCGGGCTACACCCGAAAATATCACTGATGCTAAGACAAGCATTAATGGTAATGTGAGTGCAGAAGCTGAATCGACTCGCAATGAAATCATCAGAACAACCACCGGGAGCCTGTATGCTTTGCTGGTTGCCGCTATTACGGATGCCATAAATCAAATTACGGGAAACACTAATAGTAAGTCCAGTGATTTGACCAACCATGTGGACACTAAAACGGCAGAGGTAATAGCCGAGATACTGAAAACAGGCACGGGTAGCGCCCATAATCTACTGGTTGATGCGCTTTCTCCTTTAATCACGGCAAGAGCAACTCCGGCAAATGTGACAAATGCGCAAACTGCCATAGTCAATTCTGTTACATCAGAGGGGAGTGCTACGCGAGATGAAATCACCAGGACAACCACTGGTAGTTTATTCAATCTGCTTGAAGTTGTTGTCAATGATGCTAAAGACATTTTGAATGTATCTATCGGTAGTGAAAGCTCCAATATTCAAGATGCAATAACTGCTGCTAGAAACGTCCTTGAAGGTGTCGACAACAGGACGTTGACAGAGCTTTATGATTTAGTCGTTAGTCGCGCAACCCCTGCCCAAATCACAGCAGCGAAAACCGAAATTGAAACTGCCATCACAACTGCCCGTGAAGTGCTGGAGGGTACCAGCAACCGGGACTTAACAGATGTTTACGATCTGGTAAATGGTCGCGCAACCCCTGCCCAAATCACAGCAGCGCAGAACAACATTAACGGGCATACCGATACTGAGCGGGCAGTAATTATCAATGCAGTCAATGATGCTCGAGATGCGGTCAACGGTGAAATGATCCGGACAACTGCCGGTAGTCTTTTCGCGTTACTAAGCGCTGAAATAACCTCTGCAAGGGACTACATTCACAACAATCGGGAATTTACTGTCAGTAAGCCAATTCAGCGAGGCAGGCTGGTCACAACAATAGCGCAAAACGGTACGCGTGATCTGACTATTTCGGCAGTGGATATGAACAATGCAAAGCTGAATGTGCATTTAGGAGCGTATGCCGGCACAGCCTATTCATCCGATTTGAGCAATTGGATCACGTATGAACTGATTGACAGTACAACAGTCCGATTTTTCAACACGCATGGCGCATTTGACACAGTGCAATTAAGAGCATCTTGGGAGGTAGACGAAAATGTCTGAACGTTTTTACTATGCAGATTTACAACCAAATGAAAATGGTGTTTTGGTTGTTGAGGGGGAATCTCAGTTGGCCGGTGAGGTTGATGCGCCGAATATGGTCCGGGTTTCTGCCGATCTGTATGGCTCACTTATCGGTAAGCATTATGTGGATGGTCAATTTGTTGATGCACCTCAAGAGTAAGCGGAGTGAATATGAACATAACCACCACCAATCAAACATTTAACCCAAACGGTAAAAAGCCCAAGACACCACAAATCAGTCCCGGTTCAAGCGTAGAAAACCGCATTAGTGGATTAATGGATCCCAATCGGGATATCAACAAGCGTTTGAAGGTTCAGGCAATGAACTCCTCAGCACAAAGAGGGCTTCAATCATCGTCAATCGCCCAGGAAGGGGCGATGAACGCCATGTTTAATCATGCTATGCCAATCGCTCAACAAGACGCTGCACAATCATTCCAAATGGACCTGGATAATAAGCAACACAAAGACAAGGTTGGATTGATGAATCTGGAATCGTCAAACCGAATGAAAGAAAACAAGTTCAGCACGGATCAGAGTTTACGACTACAAGATGACTCACAAGCTTTTGAATCTGGGGAAAGAAAGCTAGATCGTGACCTGCAGACGTCTTTACAAAATAACCAGCAAAACTTTCAGGCCAGCCAAAACCAATTAGACCGAAATCAACAAACCACCTTACAAGATGATCAGCAAGCATTCGCCGGAAGCGAGTCCGCGAAAGACAGAGATTTTCAATCAACTCTGGAATCATCGCGACAAAAGCATGATTTAAATATGCTGGACTTAAGTACTGCGGGGCAACTGCAACTTCAAAACGATCAGCAAGCTTTCCAAGGGGAGCAAGCACAAAAAGACAGAGTGTTCGCTAAAGAACTGGAAGACCTGAAATTCAAACAATCTCTTGGGTTGTTGGATGCTGAAGGCCAGCAAAGATTAAGAGAGCTGGAAGCTCAAACTAATAGCTCTCTTCGTCTCCAAAACGATGCCCAAACACACCAGTCCAGTGAGTCGGCTTTAGACCGGCAATCACAAGAACGACAAGCAGAGCTGGATCGGGATCTGACCAAAGAGCTTGAAAACCTTCGTTATGCCAACTCTTTAGGGCTTATTGACGCGGAAGGCAAGCAGCGTCTTCAGGAGTTGGAAAGTCAGCAGCAATTTACAGCAGGGCAAAGTGCACTTGACCGCAAGCAGCAAACCGATATCCAGAAAAGAGATATTGCCGCTCAGAAAGAACTGGAAGACTTACGTGCTCAAAATCAGTCAGGCTTGTTAAGTCAGGAAGGAAAGCAACGCCTTCAGGAGTTGGAAAGCCAGCAGGAATTTTCTGCGGATCAAAGCGCACTTGACCGCACACAACAAACGAACCTTCAAAAAAGAGACATTGCCGCCCAGAAGGAGCTGGAAGACCTGCGCGCCCAAAATCAATCAGGTTTATTAAGCCAGGAAGGCAAGCAGCGTCTTCAGGAGTTGGAAAGTCAGCAGCAGTTCGCCGCAAATCAGCAGGAAGATGATCAGCAATTCAGAACTGAGTTTCAGGGGCAACAAGCCGAACTGGAAAAGCAGATGGAAATGTTGCGAGCGGAGAATCAACAAGGCTTATTAAGCCAAGAGGGAAGTCAAAGGCTTCAAGAGTTAGAGAAACAGCATCAACAGAACTCTGCACAAATTGAACGTAACGCGGTGATACAAAAAGACCGTGACGAACTCATTCAGGCGCTTGAAGAAAAAAATATCAACACTCAGTTTGCCAATCGCTTTCAGGAGATTGAAAAGCAAACGCTTGGCCAGATTGCCATTAATAACTCGACCAATGACTTTCAGGCCCAAATGGAGTACCGCAATAGTGTAAGCAATGCAGTATCGAACGCTATAGCTGCATTGGGTAATGCCATGGCAAACCCGGAGATGGATTCTGCCACATTTGGTAGTTATCAGCGACAAATGCAGCAATTTCTGACTCAGGAAATCAATAACTTTAATACTATTTACGGCTTTGATGTGGATGTGCCGGATGCGAACGTTAACCCCGGCAACACCGGGGCAGAAACGGGGACGACTACCGGAACAACTGCGCCGGGAGGTTCAGGCTCTGGCGGGGGGTATGGTGGAAGTTATCCCGGTAATCCTGGTACCGGCACAACGACTACACCGAGAAACGGTAATAGTAATGTCAGCGGCTTGATGTCTTGGGCTCCTGGTAAAGTCGCAACAAAAGATACACCTGTATTAGGTGGTCAATGGACGATTAAGGCAGGCGAAACGATGGCGGATTTCGAAAAAAGAATGAATTCTTCAGGTAAGGGGATCAATCCAGATGTATTCGCTGAGATGTTCGCCAAAGCAGGAGCGTTTAACTAATGGGAGTTCGCCTGGCAAAATTCGAAGATGTGAATGAGGCGCTTGAGATAGGGCGAGAAACATTGTCCCGCAGCACTTACGGCTCAACCCTAGATGATGCTGAAGCAAAAAAAGTCATGAGAAAGTTTATCAATGATAAACGGTGCATGATGTTGGTAGCGCTGCACAACGGGAAAATCGTGGGTTTCTTCATGGCCATGATTGATGCTCAGTGGTTTAGCAAGGATCTTTATGCTACCGATGTGTGCTTTTGCCTTGATCCTAAACATGGTAATTACGCTCCGCCCATGATCAAACGATTTGTGAAATGGGCTCGCGCGAATGAAAGGGTGAAGGATATTATGCTGGGCATATCGTCTGGTCTGGATAAGGATGAGCGAACAGGACGAATGTATCAAAACCTCGGATTTAGCAAAGTCGGGGGTATTTACTCCCTGCTACAAGACAACTCAGAAGCCCGCAATTAGCGGGCTTTTTTATTGGAGAAGACTATGAGTGGCATAGTGAAAAGCGTCAAAAAAGTATTCAAGAAAATCACCAAACCAATTAAGAAAGTTTTTAAAGCCGTGGGCAAAGGGCTTAAGAAAGTGATGAAGTCCAAATTGTTTAAAGGATTGCTAATTGGTGCCGCGGTGTTTTTTGGTGGTGCCGGCATTGCCTCAATGGCATCGGGAGGGAGCTTTGCAACCGGGGTGGGGTCAGCCTGGGGGACGTTATCTTCCGCCGGGAGTAGCTTACTATCTGGGAACTTAGGCACTGCAGCTTCAACATTTGGAAATGTCTGGAGTACTGCGGGCGCTGCAGGTGCTGCACAAGCTTCCGGGGCCATCGCTGGCGGTTTGAGCGCTGGCGCGTCATTTGCTGGTGTCGGTGGCTCCGCTTCTACGGCGGTTTCTTCTACCTTGGGTGCTACGCAGGCGGGGTATACCGGGCAGGCTATGCAAAACTTTGTCGCTACAAATGCTGGTGCTGCAACCCCCGCAATAAGTGCTGGTGCCAGTACTGGCACTATGGCGAGCATTGCCCCTAATGCCGGAGATGCATTACTGGCCTCGCACGGTGGTGGTTTAATGGGAGGAGCTGGTGCAGCAGCTAAAGCGGGCGCAGCAGCCGCGCCTGCCATGTCCACCGGAAAGGCAATGCTCTATGGTGCTGCAATTAATGCTGGTACCCAAATGATAGGCGGGTACATGTCAGCCAAAGCTCAGGAAGAAGCCGAAGAAGAGGCCCTGGAGCGAAGACGTCAAAACATGAGTGACCGACAGGTAAACTTTACCACAGACAATCTTGGTTTGATGAATCCCGCTCGCTCTCCCATTAACTCAGGGAACAGTCGTTTAAGACAGTTTATGGATTATCAATACACCCCTCCTATTGGCAACGCTTAAGGTTTAGTCATGCAAGAAGAAATCAACGCCAACATTAATTCCGAACCTGCCAATGAGCAGGAGCAAGCCCAATACGAAGAAGCGGTTCAGCTCGCCATGAAAACGATTCATGAAGGCAAGTCCGCTGATGCTATTTTCCAGAATGTCGTCAATGCTAAAACGCCAATAGAAGGGATTGCCAAAGCGGCTTTTGTTGTCATTCGGCGAGTTGAGGTATCCCAAAAGGGATTAGATGATGCGGTTAAGCTGGAGCTGGCAGAAGACATCATTGATGAGCTTATTGGGCTAATGATTGATTCTGAACGGTTGAGTCAAGGGGAAGTGGACGAGGCTTTCTATGAAAAGGTCATTGGCAGAACTTATGCCTTGTATCAGGAAGATGCTGAGCAGCGAGGAACGATTGACACCGATGTCGTTGAGGAAGATTTAAAAGCCCTCGGTATATCCCCGGAAAAGCCCCAGGGCATGAATGTGATGTCCAATCAGGAAGTGGAGCGCCGAGGACTAATGAATGTGGGAGGTCATCATGAGTAAAGCTGCTTTATATGCTGGATTAGGTAGAGGCTTGATGGCGCTGGGGCAAGGTGTCGGCAATGCCATTACACAAGAGGCGCTGGAGCGAATGAGACAACAAAGTCTCAATCAGCGCTGGGCAATGCAACAAGCCGAACGAAAAGAAGATAGAGACTTTCAGGCGCGGCAGTTGGACAAGCGTCTTGATGCTCAAAATGATGCAAGAGTAGATGACCAGAACTTCAAAAGGGACTTAGCTACGCAAGAACTTCAAGGTCGTAAGGATCTGGAAAATCTTCGTCATGAAAACAACTTGAAAGAGTTGGCGGCTAAACCGTTAAATAATGTCAATACCCCTGCAAAAGTAGCGGAAGTTAAACACATGGCGAAGGCTATGAATATAAGTGAGGGTGAGGCTTGGAATAGGACTTTGCAGGCCAAAACTGATCCCGAATTTAAGCAGAAAATGCGCTTTGACTATATAAATTCACAAATGGAAGGATTTATCAGCGAAGATCCAAAAGCAAGGGAAAAGCATCAAGAGTTACTTGGTCAAGAGTTTGAGCGATTATTCAATGGGGAAACACCTTCTGCTAATGATACCGAGACTAAAGGTGCAGAGGGAAATGCCCCTCAAGCTGCACTTGATGCCCTTGAGAAAGACCCCTCACGGATGCCTGAATTCGAAGCTAAATACGGCTACAGACCTTGGTAACAAAGCATGAGTAATTATTTTGATAAGTTCGACCAGCCTGAAACACAGAATTTCTTTGACCAGTTCGATCCCATCGAAGAGAGCCCGGTTGGTGCATTTGAAAATGCCTATCAAGGTGGGAAAGGCCTATTACTGAGCGCTGCCAAAGGTCTTACTGGCCTGATGAAAAGCGGCGGTCAGGCAATTGAGCGCCGCCATGGGTTAAACCCTGGTGGTTCAAGTAATCTTAGTGAGCAAGAAGCACAAATTCACGATGAAACAGTTGCCAGAAACGATCTGGCTGTAGCGGCTTTGCGTGGTGCTGCCCAGGAAGGAATCGACAATGCAACTGCAGAGCAGGCAAAGTTTGAGTTTGGGCAAGAGTCCTATGAAGACGTACATGACATTTCCTCCGCTGCTCAATATGTAGGTGAAAGGATTGTTACCTCATTGCCCTACATGGCTGCATCAGTGATCCCCGGTGGTGCTTTGGTCATGGGGGCTGGTTTATCTCAGCAGGCTTATGACGCGCAGCCCGAAGATAAGAAGGATCCTGCACGGGCAGTGGTGTCAGGTTTTGGCCAGTCTTACCTTGAAAAGCTGGGTACGCTTTCATCTGTCGGGAGAATGGCCACGCCCAAGAAAGGGCTTATGAAAATCCCTGCTGCTGCTATGGGGGAAGGGCTGACAGAAACCGGTCAAGAGGTGCTGTCTCGTTGGGGCGCAGGAAATGACCTTGACGATGCTAATACGTATCGTGATCTTGATGAGGCTTTTGTGGGCGGCGCAGCGGTCGGTGGCACAGTAAGAGGTGTTACCGCTGGGGTTGATAAAGTCGCTGATGGTTTGTTTAGCAATGCCTTTGACAAGTTAACAGGGCAAGCTGATGCAAGACGTCAGCAAGTAGCCGAACAGGGCGGAGATGCCCTTGAACAAACACTAGCCGCATCTGAAGAGTACACCCAGCTTGGCGAAGCGGTTAAAACACTAAATGCCCTGAATACTATCGCCGGACAAACTGCGCAGGACTGGCAACCAAATTGGGTAATGCCGGATGAGGCGCAACAACCTGTTATTCAAGATGGTGAGTTTCTCGGCCCGGAGGTAAATAGCGTTCCGCTTGGGCAACAATTGGAGTTTGACCCGGCCATCAACTCACTTGAGCCAGATCCATTCCCCCAAATTGGCAATACGATCCATGCGCCGGACATGCGTGAGTCACAGGCTGATATCGAGCAGGAGCCCGCACAAGCTATACCCGAAGGTGTGCGCGTAAAGCCTAACAATGAGCCATATCAAACTGAAAAGTCGATGCTCATCAGCAAGTCCTATCGAGACGCACTAAACAACGGATTGAACCCGCAAGCGATTGAAGTGCCTGGGGGGTACGGTTTTACAACAAGTTCAATAGTGGATAATGCGGCTGATCCATCTGTGCCAGTTCAACAGGAAGTAAAACCGCAAGAAATTGAAACTCCAGAAAGCTCGATGTTCGATGTTAGTGAAGCGATTAATGCACCGGTTATCGGAACGGCACAAACCGAAATTCTTGAGCGGCCAGATTCAACCAGAGTTGATTTAATTGAATCGGAAGGAACTCTGACTAATCTGCAACAGTATGACAATCTCTGGGAAAGAGTAGAAAAAGGTGATGAAGCACTTTCGGTCAATGAACTACGAACTCAGTTTGAGTTGCTTAAGTCTCAAGAAAACCAGGTAAAGGAAGAGCTCAGCAAGCTAACTAAAGACGAATTGATTCGGAAGTATTATAACGGTTACCGCGACAATACTATGCGCAAGAGTGACCTTGTAGAAGCGTCTTATGACGACATCATGAAAAGCTACAGGTATCTCGCAACCAAAAACGATTTTATTACGGAAACCATCGATCCGTTTGCTAAGCGGGATCCGGCTATGCGTTTCTCTTCGGTTGAGCGAGATTTAAATAGTCTGACAGATGAGTCCTTACAGGATGTTATTCAGACCAGAAAAGCAAAAAATGATGAAGCCTTAGCAAAACGTGATCAAAAAATCGAAGGAATGAAGTCTCCCAAAACACTTGAGGACTTCAGAAACGCTACCCGATACGGGCTTTCGTCAAAGTTCACCAATGATCAGTGGTTGGAGTACGACCGACTTCATGCTAATGACCGGCTCGAAAAGCTGACACAGCGCAACACCAGGAAAGTTGAGGCTTTTGATGGGGATGCGAAATACACCCTAAACCAAACTACTCATTCTCAAAAAGGGCATGAGTTATTTATTGTTTCCTTAGATGAACGTTTGGACAGGGAACAGTATCGAGAATTAAACACTAAGGCAAAAGCACTCGGTGGTTATTATTCTTCGTACAGCAAACAGGGTGCAATTCCTGGGTTCCAGTTTAAGACGGAAGAGTCTCGACAAGAATTCCTCAAAGTGATTAACGGAGACGATGTAGAGAAAACGAAAGAGCGTAAAGATAAAACCGACACATTGATTGAAGTGGCGGATAGATTGGAAGCCAAGGCCAATGAATCGCTTAATCAAGATCGGAAAACCAATACTGCACGACGAGCAGGTATGGCGGCTGGTGCTATTGCGAATGCAGAAAATGACCTTCATGTTGCAAGTGAGCTTAAAACTATTGCCACCGCAATCAAAGACGGAAAAACCAAATACCTGTCAAACCTCAAAACCAAAACTGAGCGCGACCTCATAGCCAGTCTCTGGAACGATTTATTTTATAAAGCAAAAAGAGACAAAGGGACACGTGAAAATCTTATTGAAGAAGATGGTCGTGGCGATTGGGGTAAAAACTACAAATGGAAGGCAGATGTCTCAACATCGGATAAAGTGCGCCTCGCTGAATACCCGCTAACATCTATGAGTGAACATCAGCTTTCTGAAATATCAAAAGGAATGTTAAACACCAAGGGTTATGCCCTGGCAGGCAAAGCATTTGCTAAGCTGGCTGACAAAGCTGCAAATTCGAAGCAAAAAGTTTATGTCAAAGATAATAAGTATTTTGACAAAATGATTGAATTTGTCCGGCGCCACAGTGATAGAGAATACATTCAGGAAGTTGCCAAGGATTTCCAACGACTGCAAAGAATGGGGATAGAATCGCTCCCCATGCTTCGCGCTGCCCTTGCTGAGTATGACCAGATCAAGTCTACGGTAAAGGTAGAAAAAACCAACAACGCGACAACAGAAAAGCTTAAATATGCTGAACTAATGGGCAAGCACAAGGATAGTGATTTTTTCAACTCCACGAAAGTGGTTGTGGATCAGGTTCTAGAATACGCGAACCTCGATAAAGGCATGAAAGTACTTGAACCCAGCGCTGGTGTTGGCCACTTGGCAGATGGTGCAGCAAGTGTTGTGGGAAAATCTAATGTAGATACCGGCGAACTAAAACATGAGCTTCAGGGCTTTTTGAAGGATAAGGGCTACAACGTATCGGGTGGTGACTTTTTGGAAAGAGCCCCTGAGCCCATTTATGATTCAGTAATAATGAATCCGCCTTTCTCAAAGGATCAAGAAATCACTCATGTAGAACACGCTTATAAATTTCTGAAGCCCGGTGGCAGATTGGTTGCTGTCACTTCTAACATGGCAGGGCAACGCTCTAATCGTCGAAATCAAGACTTTAGGAATTGGCTGGACGAATTAGGGGCTGAAGAGGTGAACTTACCAGAAGGTGCGTTTAAGGACGCTATTAACCCGACATCTGTTAACGCCAAAATAATCATTATTGATAAACCCACCGAATCGCCTCTCTTCAACAAGACCGACAAAAAGGTTTTAGGTAAAGGTGTTCCACTTGAAAAAGCACAGCAGATGCATGATGATTTCATCAAACAGTTTAAAGGCTTGGATGATGGAATTTATCAAGCGGTTGTTACGAATAAGAACCCCTCAGACTTCTTCGGAGAGAAAGCGGCCGATCTCAATCGCAGTATCAAAGGAGGATTCGACCCCGGTAGAAACCGTGGATATTTCTTCGCTCAAAATCACAAAAGTGAAGCTGACCTCAGAGCCACAATAAACGAAGAGTTGCTTGTTCATAAAGGGCTGGGTATTTACTCAGAGTCCGAAGTAAACGAATTACTCTCGTCTATCAGTGATACGCGTAACTCTAAAAGCAAAAAAATCCAATCTATCTGGGACAATATCGACCGCAACTATGATGGTGAAACCGACCTTGTAAAAGCGGAAGAGTTTCTTGGTAAAGTTTCTCATGAGCAGTTGAACGTACCTGATAAGTATTTCAGAAAAGTGGTATCTACCATCCAGTCTATTCTCCAGAAACTCGGTATTGTCAAAGACTCAATTACTTATTCCCAGATGCGCAATGAGGTTTACAAAATAGCTGATGCGCTTAAGCGGGGCGAAACCGCGAGAAGGGATTTAAGCGGCACCTCAAGACAAAACCATGTTTTTCTGAGAACAGAGCATGGCAAAAAAATACAGCTCAATGATGAGGGGAGATTCGAGCGCTACCAGCGGAAATTTCAGGACCGCTTCAATCGTGTAAAGGCCACTCAAAAAGCGGTTGAAGAGGCAGGCGGAGATATCAATAACGATACTGATACTTACCTGGCGGAAGAACTCTACTACGGTAAAACGGAAGAAGATCTGCGGGTTATCGAAGATGAGTTTTTCAAGCCTCTTGAGAAGAAGCTGGCAGAAAGTGACATTGAGCGTGAAGAGTTGGATTTATTCTTGTATGCCAAACATGCTGAGGAGCGAAACAAGCACATAGCCTCGAAGCGAGAAGATATGCCGGACGGTGGTTCAGGCATGAAAACTGCAGAGGCAAATCGAATCCTTGCGCAGTTCGAGTCCGAGGGAAAAGCCGCAAAACTGGAAGAAGTAGCAGAGCTTGTCTACAGCATGACCAATCGCCGTCAGAATCTTTTGAAAGAAGCCGGTTTGAGCAATGACATCAAGGACTTTGACGGGGTAGAGGATTCCAACTTTGAATACTATGTTCCGCTAAAAGGCTTTGCTCATGATCCAGAGGGGGAGCAGAAAGCCCGAACTGGTCAAGGTTTTAGTATTCGTGGGCGTGAAGATATGCGCGCAATGGGTCGCCGCACAATGGCTGAATCACCAACGCTTCACGCAATGCAGGATTTGTCTGCCTCTGCTATACGAGCCAGAAAAAATGAGGTCGGTCAAACATTCCTCAAAATGGTAGAGGAGAACCCAGAACCGGCAATGTGGCAGGTGTTTACCGACAAAAGTCCAGACACCCAGAAAGTGGAAGTTGATGGAAAGATAGTAGACAGGCCGGTTAGCATGAAGCGCCACCAGGATTACTTCGCTGTGAAGCGTGGCGGAACTCAACACTATATTAAAATTTCTGATACTCGCTTGCGCGAAGCCTTGCAGAATACCGGTGCGGAAGCGCAGCAGTCTATGATTAACGGCATTGGTAAATACACCCGCTGGTTGGCTAAGGTAAATACAAGCCTTAATCCGGTATTTATGGCAACTAACTTTGTGCGAGACTTGCAAACGGCTTACCTCAACGCCAAAGCAGAGCAAAGCATTGAAGGTGGAAAAATTAAGGGTGCCGATATTGCAGGCAAGATGGTAAAGGGAACACCTGCAGCCATTCTCACTGTCAGAGATTTTTACCGGGACGGGAAATTGAGAACTGATGCCGAAAAAGAAAGAATGCGGTATTTCAAAGAATTCCTCGCAGATGGTGCAAAGACCGGATATTTTGACAGTAAAACCGTTGAGCAAATAGCCAAAGAGATGGCGAACAACCTGGACATTGAAAAGGGCTCCCTAAAAGGCAAAGCGCTTAAAGTCAGGAAAAATATCAGTGATTTCATTGAACACTACAATACAGCGGTAGAGAACGGTGTCAGATTATCAGCCTATATCGAAGCCAGAAAATCAGGCGTTGACCGCAAGCAGGCATCATCATTTGCCAAAAACCTTACTGTTAACTTTAATCGCAAGGGGGAACTAAGTAACGGTCTAAACTCGCTGTTTATGTTCTTCAATGCCTCTGTACAGGGTACGGCTAACTTTTCCAGGACTATGGTTACCCCGAAATCGGGAGATATTTCCGATTGGAAAAGCCTTAATAGACTGCGAGAGGCGGGGCTTAGTGATGCGCAGAAAGTGGCGGGTGGTATTATGGGATCAGCGTTTGCGTTGGCCCTGTTAAATCGGGAAGCTGCCGGAGAAGATGAAGACGGCGTAAACTATTATGACAAGGTGCCCTCCTATGTTCGTGAGCGCAACCTGGTAGTGATGAAGTCATTACTTGGTATTGGCGAGCCAGGAGAGTATTTTACGTTTCCTCTTCCTTATGGTTACAACATCTTCTATAACATGGGTGATGCCGCAGAAGCTTTTGCGCAAAGTGATTTTAACAAGCGTAAGGCCGCTATCCCCATAGAGTTTGTTAAAGCTCTGGCAACCTCGTTTACACCCTTTGGAGTCCACGGAAGTGATAGTGTTTTTGACTCTGCGCTGTTTGCCGCTTCTCCCTCAGTGTTATTACCCATAGCTGAAATAGCGACAAACACCAATCACTTTGGTGGTCGTATATATCGTGAAAACTATGATCATGGCCCACAAAAAGCCGAAGCTAATCTTGCAATGCGCTCTACCAAAGAACCATACAAACACCTTGCAAGCTGGCTGAATGAATTTACAGGCGGCAGTGAGTACCAGGAAGGGTTAATAAACATTAGTCCTGATAAGCTAGAACACATGATGGAGTTTGGACTTGGTGGCCTTTACCGTACTGGTGACAGAACCATTGATACCATAACCAAGAGAATTCAGGGTAGTGAAGTTGAGGCCTCAGAACATCCTCTCAGAAGGGTTGTGGAAGGCGAGGTGAAGCACTACGAAGATGTGCAGCAATTCTACGAAGCTCGTCAGGAAATAATCGACATTAACGCAGAATTAAAGACTCTGAGGGGGGAAGAGCGGAAAGCATTCCTGAAAGAATTTAATCCTAAGCGAATGTTAAGAACAAAAATGGAGAGGATTTACGACCGCCTCCGCACTCTCAACAAAAGGCGAGATCGAATTGAAAGTGACGATACACTGAGTGAGGCTGAAAAGGAAAAAAGGCTCGACGCAATAGAGGAGAAAAAAGCGTCACTGGTCATGCAGTTCAATAAACGCTGGTATCAGGTGGAATAAAGAAGGTTCCATACAAGGTGGTAGAGCAGTGGAAAAGAACCGAGCGCTATAAGCACTATCCACCCGTAGGCATACCACCAGTCCTGAAACTTATCCCAGCTTGTCGATTTTCTCATTCAGTTACCCTTAAACAGATTAACGACATTGTTCGCTGTAGGCGGCTCATAGTTTGGGTCGCGCACAAAAAGGGGTAAGTCGTTCAACTCAACGAGCCACGGTTTACCGTCTTTAAGCACACCTTTAACTTTATTTCCTACACAATATCCAACGAGACTACTATTTTTACCAGTTTCAATCCAGTCAAACATTCCGGCGCTTTCTAATTTGTACGCGCCGCCGCCTTTGAAGCAGGCAAAGAAACTGTTTTCGGTTTGGGTAGCCAATGCTTCTTCAAGTTCAATAAACCCCATCCAGTAGAAATGCTCCCAATTTGATTTATTGAGTTGTACAGCGCAAGTCTCCCTGGAATGCTGAGAGTGTATTTTGTGACTTGCTGAGTAGGCGAGGCGGTATTGGTACACTACACTTCGGCTTCTTTACTGTCACCTGATGATTTACTTTCGGGATGAGCTTCTATCTCGTCCACCATTGTTCTGGTTGGCCTAATTGACAATGCCCGTTGAATAGCCCGAAAGTGCTCAATATTGCTGTCGCTAACACTTCTTAGATATGCCAATTGTGTTTCGTCAGTGTTTCTATTAAGAGTTTTCAATTTTTCTATCTGTGCTTCAATAAGTTCAACTTCGGAAAGCTCTGAAGGTGATACTGACGATTCTCTTTTGTCTGATATATCACTATCTTCTATTTTGCGGGCGCTTTGGTGTTGTTCCAGCGTTTTAGAGAAAATGAACTTGTCATAAAAATAGAATACTAGGCCACCTAACCCTACCGAAGTAAAGAAAATAAAATATTCAATTGCCATAAGTTTCTAACTTTTCCTCGTAATAGGCTAGACGTTCTGTATATGCAAACCCAAGAAACCCAAAAAGCACTATCAAAAAAATCAAGGCTCCGATAGCTGCCGATGAAACAGGCTCTGTACGAAAAATGAACTGTACAATTGCTGCGACTGAAAATCCAGCGCTTATTGTTCTAAATAGCTCGTACAAGCATTTCATTAGGTTTTGCCTTTTCCTTATCTGCAGCCGATCCATTTACCTTCCTTATCTCTCAAACGAACAGCTGCTCAATGTATCCAGAATAAAATCATGCTCCTTCTTATCCATAGATAACCCCCATTCAGCCTTAATGCCTGTCCATGTTATCACGTAGGCACAGTGAAATTGTTCATTGGGTGGCATCCACTCAGCAGGGTCTTTAAAGCCTTTGCTGGCATTAGTGCCGCCGCGAACCGCGATAAGATGGCCGTAATTAGTCATGTCGTTGGCAAACTTAACTCGCTGTGCTTTGGTCCAATCTTTGGCTCCAGATTGCCACGCTTCTTTTAAAGGAACGATGTGGTCTATCTGGAGAACGGCATATTTAGAGCCCGGACGATTAGGGTAGGTGAAATTTTTTCCGGTAAATGGGTCATACCAGAAACCACTCACAACCTTATCACCATCATAGGTTACCGGTATTAGAGATTCCTGTTCTAATACTTCCTGCCTGGTACTAAAGCCATCGTTATCCTCATCGGTCCAATCCCCAAAATGTGAATCTCTGTCGTAATCATCACCGACTATCTCATCTTTAATCGTTATCTTGGCCAGCAAGTCCTCGATTGAGGCATTGGCAACCGCTGGAAGTGCCAGCAATGATAGTAAAGCTAAACGTTTCATATCCATGTCCTGTGTTGACTTTATGCGATAAGTAGGTAAAAAATAGCGTCAAGAAGTACACTTATCAAGCAAATAAGAAAGGATATCTTTAAATGAAATACTTAGTTTACTTTGTATCCGTTGTGACTGTATGTTTTATGTTGGCTGGAGAGCGGCCCACTGGACCAAGACCTGATAGTCATGACACTGCCACAAAGCCGAGAGGAACGGATTGGAATGCTATAGGGACTCGTCCTAAGCCGGGTGAATGGTAACGCTAAAACCCAAAATAATGATTAATAGATGCCTTGAAAGAGGCTTGGGTTTGCGGCTTGGCCTTATGCCGTGTTTCTCCCCACCAGGCAAAGACTGTTTTCAGCTTTAAAAAATCAACATGGCTCGCATACGCATTTTCTATCGCGCTGATATCTGACCGGTCCCATCCCAAATAATCCGCTAGTTCTTGTTGAGTTAGGTTGTTATCCTTTCTCAGAGAGCCTAATGCACTACAGATAGCAATTAACTTTTTGTCAGTTGTTTTCAATCCTCTTGGCATACTTCACCTCTTGCCAGCCTGCGTGAAAAATACACAATCCGGTCAGATGCAACAATTAGACATTGGGTTGAGAAAAGAAAGGATCGGGTAAGAAAAATTAATGGTTAAAGTAGACTATTAAGCGTCCCAATATACAGTAGTTTGAATTTCCAAGTTATTGATTTGCCTATTCTTTATTTTCCCGAAATGCGCAAGTTTCCATAAATTTTCAAACAGGAAATACCGCAGTAAAGTATTGTTTTATATAGATGTTTCGATAATTTAAGCCGTTATCTTGACATGGTAGAGGTCCCCTGTTCGAGTCAGGGTAGACGCACCAATATTTTTCTTTTGCATTTCTTGTTTTTGAACATCTATAACATCATTTAAATCGGCTTTGACCCCAATTATTCCGCTATAATTTCTTTCGTTTCAAGCGTCACAATGTGTGTAACATCAAGAAGTCTTGAGAACGTTTCCGGCAGTGGGGACACCTCAGGGTCAGAGCCCTTTTAAATTATTAAAATCATATAACAAGGAAATTTAATGAAAAAACTAAATTTGACAGCACTGTTTTTATTGTTTTTTTCAGGCTTTACTCATGCAGATGTGGGGTGCTCCGGGACAATTCAAGATATATACAAATGGGATACATTTCAGACATTTTCAATTCGCTTAAAGTTGCCTGATGGCAATACCAGTAATTGGTTAAGTTTACCGACAAATTCCGACGAATCAATGGCGTTGTTAGCTTTTGCTAGTAATAGAAATGTTTATCTTTATTATGTTGGTGAACAAATTACTACTTGCTTTGGCGAGGGTAACTGGGGGCAAAATGCACGTTTGACAGGATACTTTTTGTTAAAGGCTGACTAGCCAAATAAAACTAAATGAGGTCAGCGTTAAATTAAATGCCGTTAAAATCTTTTACCCATTCTTTTAGCGCTGCAAAAAATTCTTTGCATTATAAAGAACAATAATAAAAAGGCCCGAATCGATTGATTTCGGGCCTCTTTGGGATTTGGAAATAAAAATAAATGGGGTCAAAAATAAATGGGGTCAAAGTCAAATTAAATGCCGTTAAGCTCTTTTATCCATTCTTTTAGCGCTGCAAAAAATTCTTTGAATTGAAAATAGTAAAAAGGCCCGAATCGATTGATTTTAGGGCCTCTTGGGGATTTGAAGTTATAAGACTTATTTTTATCGAGCTTGCGAGGGACTGGTTCGATTGTCCTGTTTCGGCTTTTTCTGCCACGGACTGTTATTGCCCTGTTTATTTCCACCGGTTTCAGTCTTAGCCTTATTCGGGCGGCGGCGTTTTCTCGCTGAAGGTGAGGCTTTAGCTGCCTGATTGCCATTTTTCCCATTAGGTTTGGTATTTTTCGAAGGACTGGCAGGTAACGCTTGGCCGGGCTCGAAGCCTTCTATCACTTGCTTCGGTATTCTTAGTTTAATGAAGCGCTCAATGGCGTGCAGTTGGTCGTTTTCAGCATGGCACACGAAAGAGATAGCGCGACCGTTTTTACCGGCGCGTCCGGTTCTGCCAATGCGGTGCACATAGTCTTCACAGACATTAGGTAGGTCGTAATTAACCACGTGAGGTAACTCAGCGATATCAATACCTCGGGCGGCGATATCGGTGGCCACCAAGACTTGTATTTTGTTGTCTTTAAACTGGGCCAGCGCTTTGGTTCTTGCGCCCTGGCTCTTGTTACCGTGGATAGCCGCTGCTGGAATGCCTTTTTTCACCAGATCAGTGGTCAGGCGGTTAGCACCGTGCTTGGTACGGCAGAATACCAGCACCTGAAACCAGTTTTCACTTTTTACCAAGTGTACCAATAACCGTGTTTTTTTGTTTTTGTCCACCGGGTGAACACATTGTTCGATTCTGTCTACAGTAGAGTTTTCTGCCGCGACAGACACTTCAACGGGGTTATTCACCAGGCGTTTTGCCAGCTCTCGGATTTCTTTGGAAAAGGTGGCTGAAAACAACAGGTTTTGACGTTTCTTAGGCAGTAACGCCAGTATCTTTTTAATATCGTGAATGAAACCCATATCCAGCATGCGGTCCGCTTCATCTAACACCAGGGTTTCTAGTTGTTGAAACTTGATGGCATTTTGTTGATAAAGGTCCAGTAAACGGCCCGGTGTTGCGATAAGCACGTCTGTACCTTTGCGCAACTTCATCATTTGCGGATTAATTTTAACGCCGCCGAACACGACGTTGTAGTTCAAGTCCAGTTGCTTACCGTATTTCATGACATTGTCGGCAACCTGGGCGGCGAGCTCGCGCGTTGGTGTAAGTACCAAGGCTCTCACCTGATTGTGGCTGGCACGCTTTTTACTGCGGGATAAATTGTGCAATAAAGGCAAGGTAAATGCCGCCGTTTTTCCCGTTCCGGTTTGAGCCGCTGCCATCACATCTTTGCCTTCCAATACCGCAGGAATAGCCTGTTGCTGAATTTCTGAAGGCGTTTTATAACCGTGTTGCTTGAGAGCTGAGAGGAGCGGGGGGCAAAGTGCCAGTGAATCAAATGTCATTATATAAGTATCTAACCAAGGTAAATGAACCAAAATTGTTTTGGTACCGTCGCAACGTGCGAAGGGCCGGGGAGAATACAGGAGTCAGCACATAAAAGCGAATTATTGTTTAATATTTCGGCAAATAATTGCATGGGCTGCAAGTATTGCTCTCACTAACCAACGACAAAACTGCTATCATTGGTCATTGTGTTCGTTATCCGGAATTAAAGCGTGAGTATATTGATACGTAATTTGCCAAAAACTTTTACAGAGGCTGAGTTAGAAGCTCTGTTCACGCCCTATGGTGAGATTAGCAAGTGTGACCTGGTCATGGATAAGGTGACTGGCCAAACCAAAGGCTTTGGCTTTGTTGAGATGGCAGATGCTGACGCAACGGATAAAGCGATAGCAGCGCTTAATGCCACTGAGATAGATGGCCAACGCATCCGTGTTAAATGGTCGAATCAGGAAAAGAAAAATGCAACAGAAGGTCAAGAAGAACCAGCTGAAAACACGGTGGTAAAAGATTACAGCAGTGTTTGGGAAAATGCCAAAAGCAGAGTGAATATTGAGGATAACAATGAGCAGTAATGACCCGTTACATGGGGTTACGCTAAAGATGATGTTAGAAGAGTTGCATCAGTCTTTGGGCTGGGATGGCTTAAGTGCTCGCATCAATATTAATTGTTTTAAAAGTAATCCCAGTATCAAGTCCAGTCTTACCTTTTTGCGCCGTACGCCTTGGGCGCGAGAAAAGGTGGAAAGCCTGTATCTCAAAAGCAAAGGTGCGAAAACGAAGCAGAGCAAATCCTCACATCACACCGCGACGGCAGATCCTTGGGCGAAAGCCAAACAAGCCATCACTAAATAAAACAAGTGCTGATTGTCTAATCAGTGTTGCGGCATCCATTACTACAACGGCCGCTTTAGTGGTGATTATTTCTGATTTTATGAAGATTGATGAATTTCCCTGAAACCAACAATCGTACTGAGCATCAGTATTTTAGGTGAGCATCTTGCAAATTAATCGCCGGATTGCTTGATGAATTATCTAAGTCATTGAATTAAAGCATTAAATCTTATTTGAAATGTGTGTTTTTATCTGCATTTTTTCATGATGTTTCATGTGTCTCCAGTCATTTAAGATCATCTTTTTTTTCCCCGATTTTGGCCCGTTGACTGACTGATTAGCTGTCCCATAATGCCTTGAAAAGCCATCAAGGATTTTGGGTTATGTCACATTTTCAGAAAGTCAGCATAGATGATCTACAAACCGGTATGTTTGTAGAGGCTGTTGTTCGCCAAACTGGCAATCTGAAAATAACCAGTCAGGGCACCATCAAAAGTGCCAGTGTTGTACAGTGGCTCAAAGACAAAGGCATTTTGGAAGTGGTGGTTGATACCAGCAAATGTATTCGCCAAAACAATTCCTATGTAGCCAATGATGAGGTGGAAGATTCAGAGCCTCAAACAGCTTCAAATGGTCCTGTCGATTTCAAACTAGAAATCAAACGGGCATCATCTTTATATAAAAACGCCAAAAATATTCAAAAACGTCTTTTCTCTGCAATCGATAAAGGCCTTGAATACAACCTCAACGCTACCCAGAAAATTGTATCTGCTGTCAGCGACTCACTTGATCGCAATGCTAACGCTTTATTGTGCATGACTCAGATGCGAGAAAAGGGCAGTTATTTATATGAGCACTCCGTAAATTGTGGGGTGTTGATGGCGGCTTTTGCCAAAGCAATGGGCTTTGATTCAAAACTTGTTCAGGACCTTACACTAGCCGGTTTATTGCACGATGTTGGTATGGTGAAAATTCCCTCTAAGATCATAAACAAAGAAGGCAAGTTAAGCGCGGCAGAGCAAAAAGTGGTGCAGCAGCACGTTAAAGTTTCAGTCGCTTTATTGTGCCCGTTTAAAGAAGTCAACGAAACGGTGCTTGATACCATACGATCTCACCATGAACGCATGGATGGTTCAGGTTATCCCCTGGGGTTACATGGCGAAAAAATCAATTTATACAGTCGCATGCTAGCGATTGTTGATGCTTATGATGCTATGGTTTCTGAGCGTGCTCATAAGAGGCCCATTCTGGCCGCCAACGCCTTAAAATTGTTGCTTAAGTACTCTGAGTCTAAGTATGACAGGGAATTAGTGTGCAAGTTTATTAAGTGCATAGGTGTTTACCCTATAGGTTCACTGGTAAAATTAAAAAGTGAAAAAATTGCGGTAATCACGGACCTCAATAGTGATATGGTTTTCAGACCCAAAGTCACGGCTTTTTACTCTACGCGTTCCAACCATTTTTTGGCCAAAAAATATATTGATCTTGGTTTACATCGTTCCGAAGAAATTTCAGAGCCCACCTCTGCTCGAACTTATCGCATTGATTACGAAAGATTTTTTGTAGAGCAGCTGCAAGCAGTCTAATTTAACAGGTAAGTTTTCAATACAAATAAAAATCATTGATGTTGTTGCCCAACCATAACTGGGTCCTTGTGAAACAAAATATCCATGTCCTGAGTACAAATTGTTACGCAATATTTATTCTTTAAAATCAAATAAATATCTCATGTACAGGCTTTAAAAAGTACAGTTATCCCTAATTGCTAGTGCAATCCTTAACAAAGCGAGCTAATATTGGTGCTCGTAAGTTGTAGCGGGGGCGAAAGTTATGGCAGTCATGGATGAAACAAAACAAGATGAAGTGCTCTATCGCGAATATATTAAAACCCTATCTGTTGGCACTGCGCTAAACAATTACCTTAAAGCACTTTTCTATGAGCCACTCAGCCTTGTACACGTAGGCTTCGTGTTGCTGATCAAAACTCCATTAATGTTATCAGTGCCAGGCAAAGTTGCCTTATCATGGCAAGTCTACTGTATGGGGGTTAAAGCGCTCCCAATGAGTTATTCGGTAGCAAGAAAAGAGCTATTTCTGAAACTTTTTAAACGCTGGTAACTCGCTTTCTGTAATCCAGCGACTATCGCTTCATATATAGTGGTTCAAGAGTCACTTTAATAGAAAATAAAGGACTCATTGTCTTCCTGAAGTAATTGCTCAGTTTTATTGGTAGCCGCTATTTTGCAATAAAAAAGCCTGATTTTAACCAGCGCACTTTTACTTCACTTTGCCACGATTGATAAACTTTGCCGTAAGGTTCTCCGGTCAATCGACTGATATGCTTTAAGGAGTCTGATATTGAACTTGATTCCTGAAACTTTTGCAGAAATTCAAAATGGACTTGGGTAAGCGGATAAGTTGTTACATAGAAGTCTTTCCGCACAAGTACAACCCAGGAGTGTTCTTTAGCCGGAAAAGCACAATCAGGGGCTTGTTTGCAGTTGTGATAGTACCAACCTACCGGATATTGGTAATGGGCTAATGCCAGGCAGGGTTGCAAAATCAGCTTTTCGTCTGGTGTATCTTCTGCTGGCCAGTCTTTTCCTTCATGTCCGGGGGCGTCAAATAAGCTAAAGTGCAACTGTTCATATCTGGCCAGTTCCACCATAAAGTCAATCCAGCTTTCCTTTTCCGTTTGCTCCTTATCTGGTCGATTCGCTTCCAGAAACAATGAAAAGCGTTTTCCTAAATCGTAAAGCGTGTAGCTATTGGAGGGGTACTCTTTTAAAAACAGTTGGGCGAATTGCTGGAACAATGATTCACCTAATGCGGTATTGAGGGCTGGAAATTGCTCAGCAAGACATTTTGTTAATCGGGTAATGTAACCATTTTGATAAATACCCAAACATTGAGCCGGGCTTAAATTGGCCCCTGAGGCTATTAGACGTTCTGTTTCACCAGGAGAATTGGCATCTGGATGAATGAGTGCTTTTAGCATCCACTGCTGTAACGCAGAATTCACTGTGGAGTTATTTGAGTTCACATCCTACCTATGAAGCTTCGTAGTGACTTTGTGTTCTGATTTCCTCTACCAGAAAATCCACTGGGTTGGAGAGAGCACTCTCGGACACTGAGCTGGTATCAGACAAGCAATCTTCTCTGATCTCGCCTTGCATGAAGGCTTTCGCTTTGTTGATTTCATTATGCACAACCTCAAACCCGGGCACATCGCCATCCCATTCTAAGAGGGTAGAGGTCCCTTGTGTTTGTTGCCATGCGTAACGAAACAATTCCCAAACCTGAGCTGAAACCGGTTTGTCGTGTGTATCTATGATATGCGTACCACAGTGTTGGTGACCTGCAAGGTGGAGTTGCACAACACGTTCAAATGGAAAAGCGGATAAGTATTCTAGTGCTGAGTTTCCGGCATTAAAACAACTTACGTAAACGTTATTCACATCCAGAAGTAATCCGCATCCCGTTTGCTCGGTTAGCGCCCGTAAAAAGTCCGGCTCACTCATCGTCGAATCTTTGAAGCGCAAATAGGTGCTTGGGTTTTCAAGGATTAGCGGTCTTTCAAGCATATCCTGCACCTGCAAAACTCTTTGAGTAATATATTTGAGGGAGTCTTCATTTAACGGCACTGGTAAAAGGTCATGGCTGTTAATGCCTAGCGTGCCAGTCCAGCACAAATGGTCACTGACCCAAACGGCATTGACCTCATTAGCTAGTTTTTTTAACTTTTTCAGATAAGTCAGATTTAATGGATCGCTGCTACCGATAGACATGGATACGCCGTGCAGTACCACCGGGTACCGTTCGGCAATTTGCTTGAGCACATATCCGGGACGTCCACCAGAATCCATGAAGTTTTCTGAAATCGCTTCAAACCAGTCCACATCTGGCCAATGCTGAGTTATGTGGTTGAAGTGACTGGAGCGCAGGCCTACGCCCAGCCCCAGTTTTGGTAAATGCTCAACGGTCGCGCCTTTCACTAAGCGCAACTCCCCGCACCACTCATACCACTCGCGCCACAGGCGGTCATACCTGCACCGTCGTTGTCATACTCTATCCAACCTATGGTTGGCCCTTGGGCAAATAGGTTTGGATTACTGTATGGGCCTTTTACCTTTGGTAGTTCAGCGGGTAAATCTGGGTTTTGTGCCCTTAAATCTGGCCACACTTTTTCTTTAAACACTTCGCGTGCTTGCATCCAAACACTTTTACCGCGATTGTCACCGTCAGTGAGAAAGCGCTCTGCATTAATTGGCGTTGCGCAGGAGCCTTGCGATTGGCAATCGTTGTGTCCTGGTTCTGCCAATTCTGCTTCAGTTCCATATAAGCCGCAGCCCCCTTGATTGCGACAATCATTTTTCACGTGACAAGTGTGATCATAGCTGTTGCCTTCAAAGGGATTGGCCGGGTTATAGGCTTGTGCCGTTGAGCAATAACCTTGCCCTGCACAGTCGTTGCTTAGCGTTCTACCCTGATTTTTACAACTGTTAAGGCCCATGCAAGCATGCCTTACGGCACCTTCAGGTAGCTCTGCGCTACTTGGTGGGTTTTGCGGCCACAATGGCGTTCCGGCGAAGGGGCCTGCGTACACCATAGGGGTGGCAGGCGATGGTGTATCAGCGTTGCTGCCAAGTCCTTGTAAATCATCTGGCGTGGAGAGATAAATCGGCTCTTCAGTGCAGCCTGTTGCGCGCCAGTATTGGCTCACATCTGGTAAGTTGAGTATATCATTGAGGTAACTTTCGATGTCACTATTCATCCAGCTGGCTTTAGTATCACTGGCATTCCAATAAACCTGTTGAAAGTTAATGACCATTTGGCACATAGTGCCATAAGCCTCATCCCTTGCACCCAAGTCAATATTGGAGAAGGTTGGGCAAAGACTGTATTTGCCGTCTTCTGAAGAAACTTCGCGCATCGCCTGAAACAGTTTATCCATCACCCAAATCATGGATTGGTGCATGGTGCGGTAAAAGTATATCTTTTGTTTTTGAGCTGGTATTTTATAAATGGTTTCAGTCATGACCAGCATGTATTGAAACAGGGCATCGGCAATATTGACGAGATCTTGTCGGCCTTCACCACCGAACTGTTTAACCTTCGGATTAACAGGGGTAGAGTAGACGAACTTAGCAAGGTCTTTTGCACTAAATTGTTCCGCCGGTTGATTGGGTGCCTCAGGCGAGGGAGCCACATTGTTAAATCCAAGCTTCCCCATCTCTTTATACACATCGGTGTAGCCTTCCAACTGACTTAACAAGGTCAAAAATTTATAATAATGAGAAAGCTCTTCGCCACTGTCATCATCATATTTACTTTGGGCAAAGCCTTCTCCCTGAAAGCAAATAGTCGTGATTGCCTGGATAGCGGTTTTCTTATCGATTATTTGCATTAATTGGGTTTGACCCACATGGCTGTCTTCGTCACTGCCATAACCTGCTACGGCTGCCGCAGAACCCGGTTGCTCTGCGGGAATGGGGTTTTGATAATTAAAACCGCTTTTGGCGTAAACCGTATCAATGTTATTTGGAGAATATTCTCCTGAGGATAGTTGCTGACCGTTATTATTGGCTTTATTGAAATCGTTGTCTGAAATCCAGTTTGATTCAATGAGACAGCGTACATAGGAATAGATCTGACCTATGGTATCCCAGTCATCACTTTCAGGCATAGCATCGGCGGTTTCAGGGTACTCAATGGCTAAAAAGTGACTCAGTTGATCAAAGGAAAAACCCGCAAGAGGAATAGGTTGATTGCGGCTATTATCTTTTGGGTTATCTGCCTGATTTGCTCTGTGGCCGGGTAGTGCCGCGGGATAACTATCAGGCGCATGCTTGTATAGTAGTGGTGGCTCATTACTCACAGCGAACAGGACGTTGCAGGCCAGTGACATGTGCAGCATTTCTTCCACGGCGACACTCATGATCAAGGCACCAGCCTCATTAGCGTAGCGGCTTAAATCCGTTTTGGGAAAGGCATGGGGTAATCCTGGATTGTCTTTCCCGGGAGTGCGATTGATTGTGTAATAAGCACCCAGGTAAATGGGGATAGTAGCGAGTTCGACTTCTGCGGCGGTTTGCAGTGTTTGTTGCAAAATTTTCAGAGCCTTACCGCCACCGTAGGTTTGTTCATCTTTGTTGATTTTATCTATCGTGGCGATTTCATTTGGGGTTAACGCGGGAACCTTATATTGCACTTTCATCAGGGATTTCCTTTTGGCAGAAGTCTTACCGTGGAATGTTAGCTATGGAGCGTTCATTGCCACAATTACACTAGATTACACTGCACGGCTAACGACTGCGGCTCAGTGTGACATTGAAGGTAATAAAAATGCTTATGTTCCGCAGTGAAGAAAATTACCTTCGGGTAAAAGCTAGGTAAGAAAATTTAAATCGTCAAATGAAAACATGAAAAATAATTTGCGCATTTTGAAAAGAAGGAACTCGGTAAACAGGATGTCTTAACCGAACTCTGGATACGTATTCATGGTTTGATACAGCAGTTTTAAACAATAGTTTGAAAATTGTTGTTTCAAGCATTGTCCAGGGAATGCAATGTCTGCTAACTTAAGCGCTATATAACCACAATGAAGCGATTAATCATGCCTTTTGCCCTACGCGTTGTACTCTACAAGTTTGTCATGGTGATGTTAAAACTTGTCACTGTCTTTATCCCAGCCCCGAAACCTACGATTTATTCTGGTTCGGGCTCTTCATTAAAGTTGTGTGAATCCCTTAAATTTATGGGCGTCACGCGAATATTGATTGTCACTGATGAAATGCTGTCCAAGATGGGCTTACTGGATGCGGTCAAAAAGCAGCTAGAAGAGCTCAATATTGGTTATGTGGTTTTTGATAAAGTGGTACCGGATCCGGGCTATCAAATTGTGGAGGATGGTGTCACGCTGGGACAGGATGAGCATTGTGATGCAGTCTTGGGCTTTGGTGGAGGCTCGTCTTTAGATGCCGCCAAAGTGATAGCGGCCAGAATGACTAACGCGGTAAGTATAAAAAAATTGGTAGGCGTACTAAAAGTCAAAAATCCCCCGGTTCCTATTTTTACGATTCCCACCACGGCTGGAACGGGATCTGAAACCACGATTGCTGCGGTGGTATCGGATCCAGATACCAATCAAAAAACACCGGTAATCGATCCAAAGTTAGTGCCCGTAGCAGCTTCACTGGATCCTGATCTAATGACAGGGTTACCACCGCACATAACCGCGGCTACTGGGATGGACGCACTTACCCATGCAATTGAATCCTACATTTCTCGACACGCTGCACCAGATACGGATGTTTATGCATTGAGTGCGGTAAAAATGATCATGAAGTATTTGCCTGTAGCATACGAAGATGGTGCAAACCTTGAAGCTCGAGAGGCAATGGCGCTGGCTTCATTTTATGCGGGGGCGGCATTTACCAAAGCCAATCTAGGTTATGTTCATGCTATCGCCCATCAATTTGGCGCTTTTTATCACACTCCACACGGCCTTGCTAATGCGATTGTATTACCGAAAGTACTCGATTACTCCTTACCTGCGGCGAGCGAGCGTTTAGCCCAGTTAGCCAAAGCGACTGGTTTGGGCAGTGATTCAGACAACGAGCAAGCGTTGGCACGCAAGTTTGTAGATTCAGTGAAAGAACTTAATCAGAAAATTGGTATTCCGGTTACCCTTGATAAACTCAAGCAAGAGGATATTCCGGCTATTGCAAAAGGCGCTTTGAAAGAGGCTCACTATCTTTACCCCGTACCAAGATATATGAACTTTAACCAGTGTACACAGATGGTGTCTAAAATGTTGCAGCAATAAGTTTAAGCTATTTGCATTATTTGATATAAAGCCTCGCTAATTGAGGCTTTTTTTATGGCGAAGAAAACGATTTGGGCATGGCACATGGAAAATCCAAGGTAACGTTGAATGGCGATATTATCGAGGTTAAGCTTTCAGGAACTTTTAATAAGGAAGGTATCCTCAAGTATTGTGAGCAAGTAAAGTCGCTGGTGATTTCCTTAAAGGATAAGCCTTTTGCGATGCTGGTTGACGATACCAAGGTAGAAGGTGGCACGCCCGAGGCGTATGAAGTGTTACAACAATACAACTTGTGGCTGAGCGGCCAGCCGATAATTGCCAAAGCCATTGTAATAGATGATGTCGTCACGGAGTCTATACTCAAACAACGTACGCCGGAATTAGCGAAACAAAACACCCGTTATTTTAACCATATCGAAGAAGCCAGAGATTGGTTGATAAACTCTCTTAACCTGATTCGAAAACCCATTTAGACTAAAGAATGAGGGGACTGAGGTTTATCAGGCGGGATGCATTGTGTTATTTTGCTAACGAGAGCTTAATGGACACCGAGTATTCCTGGCCGTGAAAAGAAATTCCACCATTAACCACACTATTGTTTTCTGCTTCGGCACACTGCTGGCGGCAATCGCCAACTATTTTCCTATCGATTTTTTCACTGGCTCTCAGCTTATTCTCGGCAATATTATTGTGGTTGCACTAACCCTGTTATTAGGTCTGCGTTATGGCCTGCTGGCTTGTATTATATCAGGGGCCGTTACCTGGCTTAACTGGCAACACTTCTATGTTTTATTGCCCTTTATCGGTGAAGTTTGCATTACGGCCTGGGCCAGGGAGAAAAACAAAAACGCCTTTCTGTACGGTATCCGATACTGGTTATCCATTGGCTGGGTGATTGTCGCCATACAGTATTTTAGTTTTAGCGATTATTTCGCCATCACTAAATTCGCCATCACGGTTAAGTATGTGGTTAATGGCGTAGTGAATGTCATGTTTGGTTATATCCTGGCTTACTTATGCCGCCCCTATATCGTTAGCAGCTGGCGAGAAACAATCAACTTTAGTCGCATTATCGCCATTGCAATATTCATATCTCTAACTAGTGGCTTGCTGCTCAATACGTTTTATTGGTTAAAGCGTTATCAGTCAGAATCATTGACTTTCTTACAAGAAGAGCTGCGCCTGGAAAGTGAGATCGCTGCTTCGGATCTACAAGATTATCTCAATGAACATGTTAAAGCCTTGCAACTGGCGGCAAAGTTTAATCATAACGATAACAGCCAATGGTTTTCATCTTTGAACCATCTCGGTGTGAATTACCCAGATATCCTGACGTTATTGGCAACTGATGCACAAGGCGATATTAAAGCGACTTATCCCGAATCGTTGATGGCAACGGTGTCTAAAAATGATGAAGCGTTTAGTGTCGCTGACCGACCATATTTTTATGAAGTGAAACGAACAAATCAACCCTATGTGTCGGATGTGTTTCAAGGGCGGGGGTTTGGGAATGATCCTATTGTCGCGTTATCGGTGCCTAAATCAGATGACTCTGGGTTTGTGGGTATAGCTGAAGCATCTCTAAATTTAAACCGCTTTGCCAGTTTAGACAGAAAGAAAATGAATTCGGAGCAGGAACTACTTATTCTGGATGGCAGGTCACGGGTGATTTTTGCCTCTGACAAAGAGCAGTATCCCTTTCTAAAAAATGTTGCGGGTTCTGCTATTCTGGACTTTCTTGAAAACCGTCCATTTTATTCCTTCGTCAATGAAAATGGTGCCTATCAATTGGCGGAGAGCAGTCTGGTAGAAGGTGCTGGATGGCGAGTGATCAGCATTTTGCCTCGCAGTCATTACGATCAAAAGATCGCGATGGATTTGGTGTGGTCTTTGTCTATCTTAGCCCTGGTATTGCTATTGTGTTTCTGGGGGGTGGAAAAACTCGCGCGATTAATCAGTCAACCTATTGTTGGCTTTTCGCGTGCGCTGGCAAAGATCAGTGACTCGGGCGATTTTCAAAGTCTGAAGGACATAAAGACCAGCTCTAACGTCGAAGAGTTCCAGCGAATTGTGCCAATCGTCAGACGATTTGCCATTAAATTGCAAAACAGTTTAGAGGAATTGGAAACCGTCAGCAAAAAAGCGGTATTGGCTAACAAGGAACTTGAGGAGCTTAATCGCAGCCTTGAGGATGTGGTTTTTGAACAAACCAGCGAACTTAAAATCGCTTTAAAAGAAGCGCAACAAGCAAATAAAACCAAGTCTGAGTTTCTCGCCACCATGAGTCATGAGATTCGAACACCGATGAATGGCGTGCTGGGCATGCTGGAATTATTAGAGCTCACCCCACTGAATCAAGAGCAAATAAGCAGGTTGAGAGTGGCGCGCTCAAGCGCGGAATCACTAATTAGTTTGATTAACGATATCCTAGACTTTTCCAAGGTGGATGCCGGTAAAATAGAATTCGAAAACATTGAGTTTGATATGGTGAAGCTGCTCAGTGATGTCACCGAAGCAATGGCCGTTACTGCCGTCAATAAGAACAATCAATTGGCAATGGCTGCTCACCAATTAAAACACGATTGGGTTGTCGGTGATCCCGGCAGGATACGGCAGGTGTTAACCAATATTTTAGGCAATGCCAATAAATTCACAGACGACGGTGACGTTTACGTTATTGCGAGCAGTGAAGCAGTCGATGGCAATGCCATGTTTACAATTACTATACAAGATAGTGGCATAGGGATCCCCGAAGACAAATTGAAAACGCTTTTTGACCCTTTCACACAGGCCGATGCCAGTACCACGCGCAAATTTGGCGGAACAGGCCTTGGGTTGTCTATTTCCAAAAAGTTGTGCCAGATGATGGGCGGAGACATCCGCGTAGAAAGCGAAATTGGCAAAGGCAGTAGGTTTATCATTGATATGCCCTTATCAATGGCAAAATCACCTGAAGAAGGATTGGACTTATCGTTACTTTATGAGCGAGTCATTTATCTTCACGATAAAGTCAAAACCCCATTTTTACTGGAGTATATAAGTTCTCTCAATGGCAAAGTTTTAGCGGCAAAACCAGCCATGCTGGAAAAAGCACTGGCAAAAGTCAGAGAGCTTGCACAGAGTGATTCTGGTCTGCTGATCCTGGTAGATGAAATGGCCATAACCGAGCAAACGGTTGACATACTCAAAACCGCAAATGATAGTGGTGATCAAGTAGTATTGCTCAGTTCTATTGCCGCGACCAAGTCTTCCAGAGCGGCACTGCCATTCGAAGTAGACAGGTGTGTTAAACCTATAACCCCCATCAATTTTAAAAATGCTGTCTTGGGTATAGAAAGCATTCTTGCTGACGATGCCCCCGGTATTAGCCAGCAGATTGATATATCCGATAAACGAGCATTATTGGTGGAGGATAACCCCATCAATCAAGACATAGCCATTTATATGCTGCAGGAGCTTAATCAGTCTGTGGAAGTTGCCAACAATGGCCTTGAGGCTATAGAAAAACTGAGTAACTCTGCAGTGCGCTACGACTACGTATTAATGGATTGTCAAATGCCGGTAATGGATGGCTTTGAAGCTACGCGGAAGATAAGAGAAGGCGAGGCAGGGGAGCGCTATCTTGATGTGCCTATCATTGCCTTAACCGCAAATGCCATGAAGGGAGATAAAGAGAAATGTCTCGCTGCGGGAATGACGGACTATCTGTCAAAACCTATCTCACTGGATGCCTTAAAAGCCAAAATCTGGACGGTAGCAGAGCACGCTGAAGTTTGGGATGAATTTTGAGTTGTGAATTTTAATGCTTTCTAATTTGGACGGTAATGTAATAACTCACCTTACTTCTGCCGGTGTTGAACTTGATCAAAAACAACAGCTTGTAGTGGTGAACGGCAAGATTTTGAAGTTACCGTTTTTGAGCTTCAAAGTGTTACAGCTGTTATTTCTCAACGCACCTCATGCCGTTTCCATTGATGAGCTGATAAAACAGTGTTGGAGTGGTCAGGTGGTGGCAGACGAAACGGTAGTACAGCGAATTGCATTACTTCGGAAGTCGCTGAGCAGTGCTGGCGTTGCTGAAAACTGCATTGAAAATCGTCGCGGCGAGGGTTATCGCTGGATGTTTGAAGTTGTCGAGTTACCCAAAGCTAAGCAAAAAAATCACTTTACCATTGTTGCCTGTGGAGGATTGGCACTTTTAGTTTTGCTGCTTTACTTAGCGTTACAGCCCTTCAAAAATAACATCGAAACATTAGCGTTTCAATCTGAATCATTGCAAAAAGCACATCAATATCGGCAGCAGTTTACTGAACGCTCGTTGCAACATGCCGCAGAACTTTATCGTGAGTTATTACTGGTGCATCCAGACAATGTACCGGCTTTGGCGGGTTTAGCTATGACCTTGGCACATCAGGTCTCCAAGTTTGCAGCCGACGATTCTTTATTGGATATAGCAGCAAAGCACGCTCAACATGCACTTGAGCTGGCACCGGATGATCCGTTTACATTGCAAGCAACAGGATTAGTTCAGGATGTCTCTGGAGATATCTCTGGGGCCTTACAGTTCTATCGAGAAGCATTGCAATACAGCGATAGTGAACTATCGCTGTACGGTGATATTGCTTATTTGCTGACAATCCGCGGTGAGCTCGTAGAAGCTGCTGATTATCATTTACGCAGTCTACAGGGCAACCACGAGTTTCGATATTCGCAACTTGCACTATGGTATGATTTGCTGGGAATGTCGGCTAATGCAGAGCTTTGGTTTAAGCAAGCTGTTTTATTAAACCCGCACAACCTGACTGAGCAATTCGCTTATGTCGATTGGCTTATAAAGCAACAGCGGTTTCAGCATGCGCAGACGCAGTTAGAGCAAATTGCCTCGTGGTCTGAGCAGTCTTGTTCAAGTTTCCTGTACCAGATAGTTTTAGCCATACAAACTGGCACACAGGTTTCTCAAAGTCAGGTACACAGTTTTTGTCGCGACAATCAACCAGAATATTTACTGGCACTGCTTTGGATAAACCAGCAAGCTGTGCAGAAGCCGGAGCAAATTTCGCATCAAATGCGCATAATTGAATTTAAACAGTGGCACTGGCCCAATGATTATGTACTGCTTGCACTGGGCGATTTTGCATTGTCTGGGGAAGCCTACCCTAATTATCTCAAGCAGGCCTTGATTACTGGATATCGCGATAGTGAGAAGCTAAGCTTTTTAATAAAGAGCGGGCTTCTACCTGATAACCAGCATACCAAGGCAATTTTAAAAGAACTGCAGATAAGTCAAGCTCAGGCCCTCAATGAACTGAGAGCTTCATCGGCTTTTGAACAATTGCAGGCGATTAGTCAGAAGCGTCAGTGACAAGAGATGACATCTTGAGCAAATGGTCGCTAAAAATCGCCTGGCTCTGTCGGTGCATGTAGGGTTGATTGAATGCCGTGCTGGTGATCACCGCGGTGAGGTTGAGTGAGGGCACAATCCATAAATAGTTTCCCCCGTTGCCTGATGCAGCCCAAGCCGTTATGGTTCTACCTTCTAAATTAAACTGGTAGATCCAAAGCAAATAACCATATTGAATATTACGCTCGATATCGATGTCGGCGCGCGGCTGCATCATTTTCTCAACCCATTGTTGAGACACCAATTGTTGGCCTTTCCAGCTACCTTGATCCAATAGTAATTGCCCAATTTTAAGCAGGTCTCGAGAAGTAATGCGCACACCACCACCTGTTTGGGCGTGTCCTTTGGGTGAATAGTGCCAACGCAAGTTGTCGATTTTCATTTTTTTAAACAGATGCTCCTGCAAATAAATATCTGCTCGTTTACCCGTGATGTTTTCCAGGGCTTTGCCCACCAGAAATACACCACCTGTACAGTAAGAGAAAGCTATTTGATTAAAGCGCTCTGCTAATTTGGATTCCCAAGGAGGAATGCCTCTTTCAGGTAAATTGAGCATAAACTCCGTCCAGTCAGCCCGCAAATACATGCGCTCCTCATTGCCGGCTGAAAAACTGTTCCAGTCGTTGCACTCCATGGGGGGATTCATGGTCAACAAGTTTGCATAAGTCATTTCTTGCTTGCCTTTGAAATTATGCTGTTGCACTTGATAAGGAGATAAGTGCGGCATTATTTTTGTGTGCTCAGAAGCTAATAAAGCATTGTCAATTGCCAGTCCTACCGCTAAGGAAGTAAAGGTTTTACTGGCAGAGCGAATATCATGCAGGCTATCGGCATTAATTTGATTGCCATAGTATTCATAAATACGTCGGTCATTAACCTGAACCAGGATACTGGTAATTTGTTTGAAGTGGTCGTTGCTGAGCTTTTTCTCAAGTTCTTTTAGTGGTGACTGACTGGTCGTTGTTGAATAGGCATTATACGAAATCAGGCACAGTAGTATTAGTAGAAGTTTGTTCATGTGTTGCTGCTCTTAATTAACATAGCTCCGTTATATCGCAGCCAGACTGAAGCAACCTGAATTTGCAAAAAACTTTAATAAATATAAATAAAGCTAAGCATAACAGATGGTTACATGTTTATATTGAGGGGAATGTTGAATTTCTGACTCTGCGTCAGTTGCCTGGCACCATATCACAGCGCTTGAAAAACACCTGCCACCGGGCAACGTGGTCCTTTATTGCGAAGACAAAATGTTTGTGTAGTGATTTGTTTAGCGTGTTGTCTTCATGCTCGGTAATATCCAACGCATCAAAAATCACAGAAAGTTGATAATACCAGTCGTTTATTTTGCCTGCTTGTGGTTGGATTTCCTGAATAAAAAACAAGTTAAATACATTGCGTAAATACTCTGCTTTGATTTTGTCACCGGGATTGGATTCACAATTGAGTCGCGTCATATTTGCCTCCAGGTAAGTTGTAATTTGAGGCAGGGTGGAGATGAGCATCTGCATGTCGTTACGCAATTTAGCTGGAGTTTTAAATTTGCTGATGGATTGCAGTAAGATTTCCAGCGAGCTTTCATTTGCTAATTGATAACGTTTTTCTTTTAATTCTGGTGGTGAATATCGCAACAGAGAATGCCAGTTTTGGATGGCTGAGCGGTGGTCTTCTTTTTTATCGAAATGAGCCGAATTATTAAAGCGCGCACTGTTGATTTCATCACTGTTAAAAATCAGATTATTCCAACTCTCCACTACGACTTGCTCTTTACGGCTGATTATTGAACGCAATTGCTGCTGCGACTCGTCATCAACTATCAACATACATTGATATAATGCGCCCAACAAACGAGCTTCATACAAATAGCGTTGTGATGGTGCCTGCAGTTTTCCGAGGGTAGTGTTGCGCTGGGCAATAATGGGTTTAATACCGCAGTCGGGTAAGTTGTAAAATTCTCTTAGTTTTATGTTAAGTGGCCCGGCGCTGCTCTGTGGGTAATAGACCTGCTTCGGTGTCGCGGAAATCACTGTCGAAGCAATTAACGAGGGCGGATCTACTTCCAGGATATTGGCAAGTCTGGACTGATACTCCTCTAAGGTATTGTGTAACCAAGGCTTTTGAGCGCATGCAGCCAAACCCAGCCACAGGCATACAAGTGCTGTTAAAAAAATATAGGTTGGCGCTTTGCGTTTTCTAATAAATCTGTTCGTTATCTGAGCTAACACTGAGCTCCAATGTTCTATTGATTTCATTTAAATGCAAGTTTAAATGAATGGGGTTGCAGCAATTGGCGCAATCTTCAATATAGTCCTGATCGCCATTGCTGCAATCTAAATCAAGGTGAACCGGATGCCCGCAGTGAGGGCAGTTTATGTCGGTGTGTTTTAATGTATGGTCGTTAAACATGTTAAGCCTCGTTTGATAAATATCAGATTAGTTCCTCTTTGGTGTGCTCTGTTAGTGCTTTTGTATTTGTTTTAATGTTGCCTTTGCTGAGTCCATATAATGGCCGCCAAACATCAGGGCATGGTTTAAAATGTGGTACAGCTGATATATGGTTTTGCGCTGTTGGTAGCCGTCTGGGAGTGGCCAAACAGCTTCATATCCTTGATAAAACGGTTTTGGAAATGCCCCGAATAGCTCGCTCATGGCAAGATCGGTTTCCCTGTCTCCAAAATAACTGGCTGGATCAAAAATAACCGGCGCATGTTTGAAAAAAGCCACATTACCCCGCCACAAATCGCCGTGTAATAATGAGGCTTTGGGTTGGTAGCCTTTCAATAGAGTATAGATTTGCTCTCTGGCTTTATCGATATTTACAAAGTGGATCCCCTGGCTTGCCATCAGCTGCAGTAATTTAGCAATTCTAAATTCGCTGAAAAAGCCTGCCCAATCATCAGTCCAGGAGTTAACCTGAACGGTTTTGCCAATATAGTTATTGAAATGGCAGCCATAGTGTTGCTCGGTGTGCAGGTGCAGCTTTGCCAGTTGTTTACCCATTTCATACCAATCTGTGCTCTCACCATCACTCAAGTTGAGATGCTCCAATACCAGATAACTGTTGTTATTGGCTATGCCGCTACAGATTACTCTAGGGATTTTGACATCGGCAGCATTTTGCAAAAGTGCCAGGCTTCTTGCTTCAGCTTCGAAATGGGAGAGAGAGGACTCGTTGTCTATTTTTACAAAGAAGCGCTTACGGCCATCGGATATTTTGAAGGCGCGATGAGAATCTCCACCGGATACTTCTCTTATGTCGTCACAGATGAAGTCATGATGGATGCAGTCACTAATCTTTTCACTAATAAAGTGCCACATTTTTGCTTACTCAAATCGATCAGTTGATTGCCGCATTACTGACCAGCTTGTCCTGCCCACGCCCATTTAAACAGGAAGTGAGTGTTTTAATTATGACGAAAAATCCACTTATTTTTAGTCTTGTTTCAGCATTTTTACTGGGATAATAGATAAGCTGATGGTTTGTCTTGATATTTTTTTTCCGAAATTTTGTCCCTAAGTGCAATAAAGGTGCGATAGGTGGACTTCTTCATCTCAGATCTGGCTAGCCAGCTGGGAATGTTGCCACCGGGCTTCGCTGTACCAGTCCAAATAATTTTGCTCTCATTCTGGTTTATTTTTGTTGCCTGCCAAACGCCTTCCACGTCTTCCATCGCAACTAATTTTACATCTGAGAAAAGTGCAGGGTGCTGCACAACCTCAATGCTGAGAGAGGTTTGTATTGTGTCAAAGTTTAACGTTGAGCGGGTACTCATCATGCGATTGCGAAACGGCCACGGAGCGTAAAATTCGGTGTGCACCAGATCGACAAATGGATCTGACTGGGGTACTACCTTGACTGCAATCACATTGTCTATCCAGGCCACAGCGCTATCCGTGTCTCGTAACAAATTCAACAAACTCCACCAAGAGGCATTCACCACTGTTTCGGCTTTAACCCATTGGTTATTATTATCATCCCGAGCAGTCCAAACCTTGACTTCATGCTTGTCAAATTCGATGCGCCATTCCAACTCCGGGCTGGTTGCCAAGGCTATGTTTGATGCAATCAATAAGATGATTGAGCAGCAAAGCAAGAATAGTTTTTTAAAAAAGTTTGGCGTTGCTGGATTTGTCCGGCTCAAACTGATACTCCAGGGTGGAAAATTGTCTAGGCAGTTGGTAGACTCGCGACGCGTTCTGACAACTTCTGATGGATGTCGTTATTTCATAGAGTGAGACAGAATGCAAAACTTACTATTAAACTGAAATCGCAAGTGGCGTTTGGTAGGCGTCACCACTGTAAAAGGAAATCTCATGCCAGTTATTACTCTTCCCGACGGAAGTCAGCGTCAATTTGATAATCCACTTTCCATTTTAGATGTCGCTAACGATATCGGTCCCGGTTTAGCCAAAGCCACCATTGCAGGTGCAATTAATGGTGAACTGGCCGATGCCAGCGATATGATCACCGAAGACGCGGATTTACGCATTATTACCGCCAAAGATGACGAAGGCTTAGAAATCATCCGTCACTCTTGTGCACACTTATTGGGGCATGCGATTAAGCAATTGTGGCCAGATACGAAAATGGCGATTGGCCCGGTTATCGACAACGGTTTTTATTACGATGTGGATATGGAGCATTCTCTGAGCCAGGAAGACCTGGATAAACTTGAGAAGAGAATGTTGGAGCTGGCCAAAACCAATTACGACGTCATCAAGAAAAAAGTTGACTGGCAAACTGCAAGAGACACTTTTGAAGGTCGCGGTGAAAGCTACAAAACCACGATACTTGATGAGAACATCGAAAAAGACGACAAGCCCGGTTTGTATCACCACGAAGAATACATCGATATGTGTCGTGGTCCGCACGTACCCAACATGCGTTTTTGCCATAACTTCAAGATTATGAAGGTGGCCGGGGCCTATTGGCGCGGTGATAGCGACAATAAAATGCTGCAACGTATCTACGGCACAGCATGGGCTGATAAAAAGCAATTAAAAGGCTATTTGAAACGCCTGGAAGAAGCTGAAAAGCGTGACCATCGTAAAATTGGTAAAGCGCTGGACTTGTGGCATTGGCAAGAAGAAGCACCAGGCATGGTGTTCTGGCACAACGATGGTTGGGCTATCTACAAAGAATTAGAAAAGTATGTTCGCGAGATGTTGGTGGACTACGTTTACGACGAGGTTAAAGGTCCTTTAATGATGGACCGCTCGTTGTGGGAAAAATCCGGTCACTGGGATAAATATGCAGAAAACATGTTTACCACCCAGTCAGAAAACCGTGAATACGCTGTTAAGCCTATGAACTGTCCGGGGCACGTTCAGATCTTTAATCAGGGATTGAAGTCTTATCGTGACTTACCACTGCGTATGGCGGAATTTGGTAGCTGTCATCGCAACGAACCCTCGGGTGCCTTACATGGCCTGATGCGCGTACGTGGCTTTACCCAAGATGATGCTCACATCTTTTGTACAGAAGAGCAGATCCTGGATGAAGTAAGCGGTTGTATTAAAATGGTATACGAAGCCTATAAGACCTTTGGCTTTGAAAACATTGTTGTGAAGTTGTCTACACGCCCTGAAAAGCGTGTTGGCGATGATGAAATGTGGGACAAAGCGGAGAAAGGCCTGGCAGATGCCCTGACCGCAAACGACATCGAATACGAAGTGCTTCCCGGTGAAGGCGCTTTCTACGGACCTAAGATAGAGTTTACGTTATACGATTGCCTGGAAAGGGCATGGCAGTGCGGTACTATTCAGTTAGACTTTTCAATGCCGGGCCGTTTAGGCTCAACTTATGTAGCTGAAGATGGCGAGCGTAAAGTACCGGTAATGATCCACCGTGCTATTTTGGGTTCACTGGAGCGTTTTATCGGAATTTTAACCGAAGAATACGCAGGACAATTCCCAACCTGGTTGTCTCCAACTCAGGCGGTTGTACTGAATATTACCGATAATCAGGCGGATTATGTGAAAAAAGTGACTGAAAAGTTACAAAAACATGGAATTAGAGCCAAGTCTGACTTGAGAAATGAGAAGATAGGCTTTAAAATCCGCGAGCACACAATAAGGCGTGTTCCGTACATGCTGGTTATTGGTGATAAAGAGGTGGAAGCTGGAGAAGTGGCTGTCCGCACTCGAAAAGGTGAAGATTTGGGTAAATTTGCAATAGATGACTTCATCAGCAAAATATCCGAAGAAATACACCAGAAAAAGATTTGCTAATTTTCTCGGAGGAATAACCTATTAAAAGAGGTAACAATAGAGCGGACAGCAGTAAAGAGCGTATTAATAACGAAATTACTGCAAATGAAGTTCGTCTGATTGGAGCTGACGGAAGTCAGGCGGGGATAGTTTCCCTAAACGAAGCTTTGGATAAAGCTGCGGAAGCGAATTTGGATTTGGTTGAAATCAGTCCAAATGCTGAGCCGCCTGTCTGTAAAGTAATGGATTACGGGAAGTTTATCTTCGAGAAAAGTAAAGCTCAAAAAGAGCAAAAGAAAAAGCAGAAACAAATTCAGGTCAAGGAGATTAAATTTCGCCCTGGCACTGATATAGGCGACTACCAGGTAAAACTGCGCAACCTGCGTCGCTTTTTAGAAGGTGGTGACAAGGCTAAAGTAACTATCCGTTTTCGCGGACGTGAAATGGCCCACCAAGAGATCGGAATCGATCTTCTTAAACGGGTTAGAACCGATTTAGAAGATATCGCTGTGTGCGAGTCCTTCCCCAATAGGGTGGAAGGTCGACAGATGATCATGGTGTTAGCACCTAAAAAGTAGAGGTTGTAAGGCCTGCAAGTAATTCACCGGGTTTTCCCGGAGGGTTCGCCTTGCGACTATGTAGTAAATTGCTGTTACGCATTTAAATGTTTTAGCGTAATCAGCCTAAAAATGCGGAGTATGTAATCATGCCCAAAATTAAAACTAATCGCGGTGCCGCGAAGCGTTTTAGAAAAACCGCTTCCGGCCGCTTTAAAAGCAAACAGTCTCACCTGCGTCACATTCTGACTAAGAAGAGCTCTAAGCGTAAACGTCACTTGCGTGGCAAAAAGCTAGCTCATGATGCAGATACTGCGTTGATCCAACGCATGTTACCTTACGTGTAAGAGAGGAGACTGAATAATGGCAAGAGTAAAACGCGGTACTATCGCACGTGCTCGTCACAAAAAAGTATTAAAAGCTGCAAAAGGTTATTACGGTGCACGTTCACGTGTATATCGCGTAGCCTTCCAGGCGGTTACAAAAGCAGGTCAATATGCTTATCGTGACCGTCGTCAGCGCAAGCGTCAATTCCGTCAATTGTGGATTGCACGTATCAACGCTGCAGCACGTTCTAACGGTATGTCGTACAGCCGTTTTATTAATGGTCTGAAAAAAGCTTCTGTAGAAATCGATCGCAAAATTTTGGCGGATATTGCGGTACACGATAAAGCAGCTTTCACAGCATTAGTAAACGCCGCTAAAGGCGCATTAGCTTAATTTTTTAACAAATTTAGCTTAAGTTCTTATATGGGAAACGGGATGCAGGATGCATCCCGTTTTTCTTTTTGGGCTGATAAAACTTTAGTATAAGTCGATACAAATCCGCTTGTGTTTTCTGCTTCCCTGTTTAAAACTCGGGGTATGCTTTCTTTTCAAGTCAATCCTTTCTCTGTATCCAGCAAAGTTGTATTGAAATTACATCTTCTGCTGTTTGTCTGTTATTTCGCGTTTCCTGTTTATTCCGATACCACACCTCATCCTCTAAAGGTTGGTGTTATCGATGTTACCTTTAAACCCTACCACATGGTTGATGATGGCCATGCCAGTGGCCCTGATATAGACGTTATTCGCGCTGTACTAAAGCGCATAGGTGTAGACTTTACCGTTTTGCTACTGCCACAGAAGCGTGCCACCGAATACTTATTTAAGGGGCGGATAGATATAGGTGTGTTGTTTAAGATGCCGCGCTATGCACCTTATGTAGTGTTTGGCGAACAGCCTTTACACGCATCAACTTATCGGCTGGCTGTACGCCGCGATAGTGAATTTCACTTTGATTCGATTGAAGATTTATACGGTCAAGGGCACATTGGGGTGGTCTATGGCAATTCCATCGGGCAAGCGTTTGATAATGCAGTTTCATCTGGTGATATCGTGCCTGTGCAGGTTAGTGAAATAAAGCAGTTAACTGATTTGTTGCTGCTTGGACGCGTTCAGGCCGTTGCGGCAAATCAACGTATATTTTACTATTATCTGAGTCAATCAGAGCAGGCAGACAGTGTTAAGTTTCTACCAAAACCGCTCAGTGACAAACGTTTTTTCCACATGGCGATTTCACGCAGAGTGAAGGGCATAGAGTCTGAAGTCTTGGCATCTAAACTGGATAAAGCATTAAGGGAGATGCTCAACAGTGGTGAACTGGCAAAAATTTACCAATCCTATGGTTTATCAATGCATTACTACGATCCCGACTGGAGCTCTGCCTCTAACCAATACTGATTTATTCTACAAAATAAAATAAATCTTGTGCTTTTGCTAATATCCTCTACATTATAGATGAAATGGTGTGGAGCGCTTATTGGTGAGTGAACAAAAATATCTCGGTGAATTTGAGCAAGTCATATTATTAGCTGTGATGCGTTTGGGCACTGATGCCTATGGAAAGACCATCAGAGAGTTATTGTCCGAGCAACTAAACCGAGATGTTACCGTGGGCGCTTTATACGCGACACTGGAACGACTCGAAGTTAAAGGCATGGTTTCATCCACTATGGGTGAGCCTACCAAAGAGCGGGGCGGACGTGCCAAGAAGTACTTCAAAATTACTGCTAAAGGGCAACAAGCGCTAAAACGCAGTAAAGATGCATTGACGCTCATGTGGCAAGGCTTGTCCTTGAGAGGCAGTCTAATGGAGGTTAGCCATGGATCTTAATCCGCAGTCTTTAGTGGCTCAACCACCAAGATTATCAGAGCGATTTTTAACCTGGTGTCTGCCTGCTTCACTTAAAGAGCCGATAGTCGGGGATTTGGCGGAAGAATATCAGCAAAAAATCGAGTATGAGAATGTATTTACAGCCATCATCTGGTATCAACGCCAGGCGTTTAAAACAGCCATTCGTTATTTATGGCAAACCAAACGAGGTGTACTGATGTTTATTTTGGGACTACTGACTTTCATAGCAACACTGACAATGGCTTTATTTTGGAGCGGTGAATTCAGCATGTTTATCAATGTGCCTTCATTTTTATTAGTCATACCGCCCGCTGTATTCCTCACCCTAGGTATTTGTTCTGCGCAAACCTGCAAAACAGCCTTCAGGTTACTTTTTGACAATGAATTGAAATTAACAGTCACAGAGCTCCAGGCCGCCAAGCACGTTTACGCCATATTAGGCAGTAGTTGTTTGTGGCTCGGGTGGTTGGGATTACTCATTGGAGCAGTTGCTGTAGCTATAGATGTAAATGAAATCATTATGGATAAAATGCTGGGGCAAGCAATGGGCATCTGTTTTCTAACCCTGTTGTATGGAGTGATACCTAAGGTGTTTTGCTACATCGGCGAGCAAAAAATCCAGCACCTCATGATACGTAGCGGCGAATAAAGATCTCGCACTCAAAGCCAAAAGGTTGCACGCAATGTGCAACCTAAACTGCTCTTTACTACTTAATTCCTGTGTTTTGTGAATTCTTTCACGTTAAAGGTATTCAAATCCATTCCTTACAGATTTTACCTATGCCTATCGGCACTTCCATTGTTTCCAATAAGGACTAAGGTTGAAATGTGGTTGTATTTTAAACAGTTCGATGGGGCAAACCATGATTATTGCAGTAGGTGGAGAAAAGGGCGGTAGCGGTAAAAGCTGCCTGGCACAAAACATCGCCGTTTATATTCGGCATGCACTGAGTGATTCTATTCTTTTGGTTGATTGTGATCCGCAGCGTACCACTTCCAGCTGGATTCAGGAGCGTAACGACAATCCTGATGTACCTAAAATTAATTGTATTCAGTTGTTCGGTAAGGTGCGTGAGGAATTATTGAGCCTTAGCCGACATTATGAGTACATGGTTATTGATTGTGGTGGACAAGATAACTTGGCCCTGCGCTCAGCCCTTGCCGTTGCGCAGTATGTTCTGGTGCCTATCAGGCCTAAACGTCGCGATTTAAAAACGGTGGCCCACATGGAGGACATCATCAGTACCTGCAAGATGGCAAACCCCCACATGAATATGGCGTTTGTTTTGACTCAGTGCCCGGCTTTGCCGACGATGGTAAACCGTATCATTGAGGCGAAAGAGGTGTGTGAGTCTTATGATTTGGCAGTGTTAAATGCCATTACTTACAGCCGAAACATATATGATGACAGTGAAGAGGATGGCATGTCGGTGTTTGAACGCGATCCCAATGGCAAAGCCGCAGGAGAGATCCGCGCCGTATTTAATGAATTAATCGACCTTAAAGCCAAGGAGAATGTGCATGCCATTTACCAGCCTAAAGCGCAAGTTGCCTGTCTCTGAAAAACGAAATCTGTCGCTGGATGCGTTTATTGATGAGGCAGAGCGTTATGCTGCTGGTTTGGATAATGTATACCCGATAGTGCAAGGGAAAACTCAACTAAAAGCGAGTAAAAAGAAACTACGGGCGACATTTTCACTGTCACTTGAGGCAAAACAAAAGTTAGATTTGTGTGCGCAAAAGACAGGTATTGCTCGTTCCAGGTTAATTCGTATTTGGCTGGAAGGGTTAGATGAAGAGCAATTACAAACTCAATATTGCGGGAGTGAAGTAGAATAGCCTCACTGGTGAAGTCGTGTTTCACCAGCGAAGCTATGGTTGTTTTTATAGCGCCGAATGCACTTCAAGCGTCATCAAGCGACTTTGATCAGTGAGTTTAACATCCACCAATGAAAAGTTTTTGAATTGACTGAATTTACTCAAATCAAAAGGTAGAACCAATTGTTTGTTCTGAGACAAAGTCTCGGCGACATCCGCGGTTTGCAAGCGTTGCAGATTGCCTTGGTTATCAATTCCTTGCAAGGTTGCACTAACGTTATATCTGCCCGAATCAAACACATTGATATCGAGGGCTATTTGCTTATCAATTTGAACTTCACCTAAACTGGCAGTTTTGGCGACGTTAATAAACGGCAGTTTCACCGAGCGTTTAACCAGCTTACCACCTGCATTACCTGAAGTGTGAAGTTCCAACTGATACAGTCCATTTCTTGCTCCAAACTCAGTGAGGGGATTGTTGAATATCACCTGGTTATCTCGCAGTTGGGCATCAAGTTCCTCACCAGAGGGCGATAGCAGCTTTATTTCGGTGCTAAAAGGAACCAGCTTTTGATTATGCAAAGAGGCGTTGATAGTCAAGCTTGTTTCGCCGTCGAAATGTGAGGGCATAGCCAGCTTCAGCTGATAGGGGCTGTTTTTTTCTTTAACGTGTAGCAAATATTCGCTATCAGCCGCCAGTTTGTTCTGGCTCTGAATAAGCAGTGGTTTGTTGCTTACATTACTGATTTTAACAGCCACACTGCCATCGTTAAAACCGGCGTTTTGCATCTCTTGCTGACCAGCTATCAGGTTTAATTTGGCCGGCGTACCATCCGGTTGTGTAATCGATAACTGGTTCAGATTGATGCCGGGAGATACCTGGCGTGCCCCAGAGCTATAGCGGGCCTTCGGGGCCAATCTGATCAGTGCTTCTTCGGAGATATAAACAGGTACGCCGCGATTGATTTGCTCGCCGGTGATGGTTTGCCAATATTCATCACTGGATGCTTCCTGCTGCTCTGACATTAGTCGGGCTTCTTGCATTACCGCTGGCCAGATGTATTCAACTCGCTCTGTTTCCATTTGTTCAGACGCAGGCAAGGCAATGTTAGCAACATTCTTTGCTTTAAATTCCATCTGGGTTTCAGCATGGCTATTTATTGCAATAAAAGCACTCAACAGACCAACAGTGGAAATTTTTGTTAATTGACTCTTTTTCATGTTGGGCTCCTAAATTCTGTCTCGTACTAATTTATCGAGATTGAAGCAATCTCGGCGGCTTTGTTGATGGCTTAATGGTTCGCTGCCTTTGGTTTTTTGCTTGTCTTTAAACCACAAAGAGCCTGCCGCTTGTTGCGATGAACAATTCAGAAAGCCGTCGGAGCAGGAGTCTAACCAATTTTGCGTGACCTCCAGAGCTACCTGATTTTGGTAACCCGCACAATAGCTATCACCGTCCCAAATTGCAGAGTCGACATCGCTGCCCACAACCGATTCAAATATAGTGGGTAAGGCAGGGCGACCTGAGGTACCTGCAAGATAATTGTCATTGTAGAAGGCCATCCAGCTTTCTTGCTGCTGACGTACAGCGTCTGATTGATAACCTAATAGCCAACCTAATGTCGATTCAAAAACATTGCCGTTCATAACCGCATCGGCCAGCGGTGTGCCACCACTTGAAGGAGCCAGCGCGATAACTCGGCTGGTTTTAGCAATGATGTCTGGATAACGGCTGTCCCATGTAGGATTACTTAAAATCCAACGCATTACGTTACCGCCGTTTGAGTGAGTGACCACCTTAAGGTCAGAGATTTGATTTTGGCTGATAAATTGACTCAGCTCACCAGCGAGACAGCCAGCAGCGTCACTGTCCCACATGTATTTGTCAAAATTACAGTTAATCACCAGTACCAGTGATGGATTACTCAGTCCTTGTTTCACTGAGTTTACAAAATCACCAGTCCAATAATCGTTGTAAGCATCCGATGGGTTTCCGGTGCCATGCACTAAGGCGAGGCCAGTATTGGCCGAGGCAGAAGTGCTAATACTAAAAAGTAGCAGCAAGGCTAAAATGTAGGGTCGTTTCATTTGTTATGTTCCTGTTTTGTTTTTTTATTGAGTCAGTAGCTAATTCAGCAGCAAAGAAAAATGCATTCTGGTATAAGCTCTGACCAGTGCAGGTTATAGAGGGTTAAAAAATGAACTTCAAGGATTTATAACTGCATATTGTGAATTGATATAAAGGTTAAAATATTAACCGTATTTTGGTTATATTATTTCCACTTAACAATTTGTGAGTCTGTGAAACGCCGTGTGAAAAGCAGGGAATAGACATCAGACTTCTACAACTCTGATGAGCTAACTATTGGTTAAAATGTCATCCCGTTGCAATAGCCGCTGTTGTAGAGTGAAGAAGCACACACTCAAAAACACAAAGCTTCCGGGACACATTATTATGAAAGTAGCAGATCGCATCCCCAGGAATGGGAAAACCAACTATACCCATGAAATGGCGAAAAAACGCCGGGATTTTCTAACTGAGAAAACAGGGGAGGCTCTGGAACATACGGGACAATTTAGTATTGATCCGGCATGTTTACCCGGCAATATCGAAAATTTCATTGGTGTGGTACAAATGCCGCTTGGCGTTGCCGGGCCAATTACTATCAATGGCGAGCACGCACAAGGCGATTTTTATGTACCGCTTGCGACAACCGAAGGTACGCTGGTTGCCAGTTACAGTCGCGGTATGCGGGTGATTAGTGAATCTGGTGGTTGTAAAACCACGGTGGTAGAACAGTATATGCAACGCGCCCCGGCATTCATTTTTAATGATGCGCAAGAGGCAAGGGCCTTTGGGGATTGGGTCAAAGCAAACTTTGACACCATCAAAGAGGTTGCAGAGTCTACTACCAGTATTGGAAAGTTGGTGAATATTCAGCAGTGGTCAGTAGCCAAGATGCGTTATTTGCGTTTTAACTACACCACAGGTGATGCCGCTGGACAAAACATGGTGGGCAAGGCAACGCTTGCTGCATGTGAATGGATTATTGCCAATTATAAAACTCCAACGCGATATTTGCTGTCGGGAAATATGGATACTGACAAGAAGCATAGTCACCTGAATATGTTGGGCTCCAGAGGCAAGCGGGTGATTGCCGAAGTCGTCATCAAACGCGATATATTAATGCGTTACATGCACACGGATACCGTTGCTATGGCCCGTGCCTGCGTTATGGCCAATACCGGGGCTATGATGGCCGGTGCTGCCTACAATGGCCCTCATTCTGCCAATGGCATTGCTTCGCTATTTATCGCTACAGGTCAAGATGAGGCTAATGTGGTTGAGTCTCATGCGGGCATTCTTTCTCATGAGCTATTGGACAATGGCGATCTCTATCTTGCGGTTACTTTGCCATCACTAATCTGCGCCACCTATGGCGGTGGAACAGGGTTGCCAACCCAAAAAGAATGTCTGAATTTGTTAGGCTGTTATGGTAAAGGCAAAGCCAATAAATTTGCTGAGATAGTGGCCGCAACGGTGTTAGCTGGTGACATCTCCTTGGGCTGCGCGGTGATAGCGGGTGACTGGGTAACCAGTCACGACAAGTATGGCCGAAATCGCGATTAATTAGTTGTCTCAGGTGCTTCAAACTCAACCGCGAGAGGCACCTGACATACATCTAATACGGCTGGCGGTTTTTCGAAGAAGAATGCGTGATTACGGTTTTTGCGAGCCTGTAGTTTTTGTTCAAACACATCCCCCTCGGTTTTCTCAACGCGAATAGCTGGACGGTGTTTTTCGGGTAATTCGCTGGCTAAATAAGTTGTCAGAATGGTCGTGGGTTGCTGCTGGTTTGGGAATAAACCGTTTTCTCCAGTAACGCCACGTTTAGTGCGTTGTACTACATCCATACCATAAACTACCCGGCCAAAAATGCTCATTATGCGATCCAGGTATCTGGGGGCTTGACCAATAGTTATATAAAAGTCACTGGTGGCAGAGTGGGCATCGTTGCCTCTTGCCATAGCCACTACTCCGGGGCAGTGAGTTAGCCAATATTCTGATTTGTCTTGATTAAAGGCGATAGCAAAACCCTTGCTAAATGCCGTAAATGGGGCAAACAAGTCATTGCTCTGCACAAGGGTATAGTCTAAATTTTTGCTGCTGTTTAGCGCTTCAAGTTGCAATGGTGCCAAAGTCAGGTTTTGCTTGCCTCCCGGGCCTGCCTGAGCCACGAAGCCATCAATCACTCGATAAAACTCCGTTCCCTGATATTGTTTACCGCGGCTTATTTGAATTATCCGCTCCACGTGCTTTGGCGCAAACTCAGGGGCAAGTTCCACATAAATCTTGCCTTCGTCTGTCTCGATAATAAATAGATTGTCATCTGCAATGTTTCTGAATTCCTGAGCATAAGCGCTACCTGAAAAAAGTAGAAAGCAGCTCATAAATAGTAACAATATAGTTTTAATTGTTGTCATTAAATACTCCATCGAAGCAAAAATAGCGAAGCAATCCGAAGCTTCAGGCAAAAATAAGTAACTTAACTATACTGTACTGAACAACTAAGTCATACAACTGAGGTTGGTATTATGCTTAACACGACTCCTACCTTAAAAGATTTATTTTCCCAATTGGGGCTGGACTCCAGTGACGAAGGAATGGACTACTTTATCTATCAAAACAATGGTTTACCTGAAGAAGTACATATCGAAGATGCAGAATTTTGGACGGATTCCCAAAGGGCTTTTATCAAGTCCGAATTGGAAGACGATGCTGAGTGGTGTGAGCTGATTGATCAACTTAACGCCATGTTGCACTGACCAACCAAAAAACGGCGGTTAATGGCGTTTGTCTTGTTAACCATACTGTTCAACGAATACACAAGGTAGGAAATCTGCACGGGGTGTAGTCTTATCCTTAGGCGAGTGAATTAAGGGTATTCGATGACAACGTTCCAGGGCCACCAATATTTTGACCGAAGATGGTGTTTGAAGGCGCTCGGGAGTCTGTCGCTTTCGGCTAGCCTGCCTTTTTCTTTTGCTAATCAATCCACCGATTTTCCCATGCTCATGGGGAACATTCCCTCCACAGGAGAATCTGTGCCGGCTATTGGTATGGGTACCTGGATTACGTTTAATGTGGGTGGCAGCGTGGTACTGCGAAACGCCCGGACAGTAGTATTACGCGCTTTTTTTGAAGCGGGTGGCACATTCATCGATTCTTCACCTATGTATGGCTCATCAGAGGAAGTAATTGGCTATGCACTGGGTAAAACAGGGGCTGAACAAACCTTTACCGCAACTAAGACCTGGACGGGCTCAACCACAGAAGCCAGGCAACAGCTTTCAGATTCACAGCGTTTATGGGGTAGAAACCAGTTCGACTTGCTTCAAGTGCACAACCTGGTGGGCTGGCGAGAGCATCTGCCTTGGTTTAAAGAGTTAAAACATGCGGGGATTATTCGTTATGTTGGTATCACCACCTCTCATGGTCGTCGTCATGATGAAATCGAGCAGATTTTAAAAACACAATCGCTGGATTTTGTTCAGCTTACCTACAATCTCATTGATACAGACGCACAGCGGCGTTTAATTCCTCTTGCTCTTGATAAAGGGATCGCGGTGATTTGCAACAGGCCGTTTCGGGGTGGGGGCCTGACAAGGCAAACTGAAAGGAAAAAGGTACCCAACTGGGCTAATGAGCTACAGTGCCGAACCTGGCCGCAACTCATGCTTAAATTCATCATCTCCATGCCTGGTGTGACGGTTGCCATCCCAGCCACCAGTCAAGTGGCCCACATGAAGGAAAATATGCAGGCCATGTATGGTGTTTTGCCGGATGAAAAGCAAAGAAATGAAATAAGACAAGCCTTTAGTAACCTTTAGGGGCTTGGATAAAATGCAGACCTTGTTGAGTTATTCATTGCAGGATTTTTTACTATTTTCTAAAGACACCTGGATGGTACTTTACAATGAATATCTGACTGTCTGGTGGTGGCTATCGCTACTGGTTAGTATTTGTATAGCCATTAATATACTTTGGCAAAGCTCCAGAAGAACCGGGTACTGGATGATGCTATTAACGCATCTGCTCATCTTGTTTTCTTGTCTGTGCTATTACCATCTTTTCTATCGGCAGATAAATGGTTATGCCGATGTTTTATCTGTCCTTGTTGTAATACAAATATGCCTGCTATTGGTGTTAGCTGGTATGAAGCTGCTTGCCGGGTTTCCACAAAATGCCGCGTTTGAAAGGGGATTATTTCATCGCAATGGCATTGACGCTTGGCAAAAGATTTTACTTTATTTGGGGGCCGCTCTATTAGCGTTTCTTAGCGTTGAACTGTATTTTTTTGAGCAAGATAAGGTTGTGATGCTTCCTGGAGCCCATCCGCTAATTAGCTTATTGGTGCTTATCTACCTTGCTAAACATCAGCGGCAATTTCCTGCAATCTATTACATTACGCCAACTATCTTGCTGATTGTTGAAATTCTGACACTTTATGTGCTCGAACTGTCTTTTTGGTGGGGGTATTCAATGGCCATGTTAATAGCGTTTTTGCTTCCAAGCCGTATCCGGTGACAGGCCCTTATTCATCCGGCTCTTGTGTGGCTTCGTAGCTCTCAGACCAGCTCACCGCATCTTGATAAATACCGGGTAACGCCTTTTCTTCAATCCGCACCACATTGGCAAATTTTTGGGTGTTGTACCAGCTGCCACTTTCATAGGCTTTAATGAGTTGCATGATATGAAATAGTGGATTTTTGTAGCCGAGTAACGCCTCTTTTATCTCGTCCTGCAAGGGCAATGTCATCACTATATCTTCCATGGACTTATTGAGGATGATGTCAATCAGTGAAAAAAGCCCTAATAAAAAGCCGGCATCGTTACTGCCTGCTTTGGTGCGTGACACTATGACCTCGCACATTCTGGCGCGAATTATCGACATACGGACAAGCTCCGCTGGCTTTTGCTCAGCCAGATGGGCGGTCGCTATTAACGCAATGAATTTGCGCGCTTCCGCTTCACCTAAATAAATCAGGGCTTGTTTGATTGAACCGACTTTTTCTTGTAGCTGAAATAAACTGGAATTAATAAATTTTAGCAGCTTATAGGTGAGCGCCATATCTAACGCAAATTGCTCAGTAAGCCTTTCAAAGCTGAATTGAGGTCGCAGAATCTCAGCCAGTATCGCTACTACAACAGCATAATTGGCGCCAATATCTTTTGCATTCATCATCTCGGGTTTACAAAAAAAGTAACCCTGAAAGAATTCGAACCCCATCATCTTGCACTGCTCAAACTCTTGCTCAGTTTCTACTTTTTCTGCTAAAAATTTGAGGTGCTTGTGGGACTTTAATTGGGTGAGTTGTTGCTGTATTTCGTCACAGCTTAGCTCTGTTAAGTCAAACTTTATCAAGCGCACATATTGAAAATAGTCATCCCACTCAGAACTATAAGAGAAATCGTCGAGTGCCAGTTTGTAGCCTTTATCAGCGAGTTCCTTACAGGCTGCCAGTAACTCTTCACTGGGTTTGGCATCTTCTAATATTTCAATGATGATATCTTTTGGTGATACCAGCGCAGGTAATCGCTCTAAAATGCCATCCTTACAAAAGTTAATCAGGGCTTTCTTGCCTGAAGTTATGTGGGAAAAACCAATATTTAAGTGATGGTTCAGGATCAAGCGAGAGGTAGCCGTATTGGATTCGACATTGGCGGGATACACATTGGCACTTCCTTCTCTAAACAGCAGCTCGTAAGCTACGGTTTGTTTTTTGTTGTTGAGTACCGCCTGTCTGGCTACAAAAATGTCCATTCGTATACTAATTTATTGATTTATCTACTGATATTATCTGACACATTGAAATATTTTAACCGAAAATTGATTCTCTTAAGTTCAAGCGATTAAATAAGCAGCAAACCAAAGTAAAAAACCGGATTAACAGCATATTTAAATGTGACACAGAACACTCCGTTAAACCAGTTTTCCGGCTCTGGTAAGACTTTGTAGTACAACTGCGGGGGATTTTTGATGATTTTTGTTGTGAAAAACAGATTAAATGGCTGTATATCAAACAAAAATAGGGACTTGCACTAGCCCCGTTCCCTGGCTTTCGTGTAGAATTCCGCCTTCATCATTTTCCTTAAAATTTTTAGCGTTCGGGGAGTATATGGATCTCGAAGCCATAGTGAATAAAGCGCAGGAAGAAATTGCGTCTTGTAATAGCGTTAATGCGCTAGACGAAATCCGTGTTAACTACATGGGTAAAAAGGGCGAGTTAACCGCACTATTAAAAGGTCTGGGTAAGGTCGCACCAGAAGAACGTCCCGCCATGGGACAACGCATCAATGAAGCTAAGCAGCAGGTGCAGCAAGCCATTCATGCTCGCGGCGAAGCGCTTAAAGAAGCAGAGCTAAATGCCAAGCTGGCCAATGAGTCCATTGATGTCACATTGCCTGGTAAGAAGACTGAACTGGGTGGTTTGCACCCTGTAACCCGCACCATTAAGCGTATTGAACGATTTTTCGGTGATCTGGGTTTTGAAGTTAAATCAGGACCTGAGGTGGAAGACGGGTTTCACAATTTTGATGCCTTAAATATTCCCGCTCATCATCCAGCTCGTGCAGATCACGATACTTTCTATTTTAATCCTGATGTGATGTTGCGCACCCAAACATCGGGCGTGCAAATCAGAACGATGGAAGTGGAAAAGCCGCCACTGCGTATTATATCTCCCGGGCGTGTATATCGTAACGATTACGATCAAACTCACACCCCGATGTTCCACCAGGTAGAAGGCCTGATGGTAGACAAAAATGTTAACTTCGCTGAGTTAAAAGGTATTTTACACGATTTCCTACGTAACTTTTTCGAGCAAGACCTACAGGTTCGTTTCAGACCCTCCTATTTTCCATTCACTGAGCCTTCGGCTGAAGTGGATGTCATGGGTGAAAACGGCAAATGGTTGGAAGTCTTGGGCTGTGGCATGGTTCACCCCAACGTATTAAAAGCCGTCAATATCGATCCGGAAGAGTACACCGGCTTTGCATTTGGTATGGGAGTTGAAAGGCTTACCATGTTGCGTTATGGCGTAACCGATTTGCGCGCGTTCTTTGAGAACGACTTACGCTTCCTGAAACAATTTAAGTAATAAGTGTCAGTATGAAATTCAGTGAAAAATGGTTAAGAGACTGGGTGAACCCAGCAATAACGACAGACGAATTAGTTGCGCAAATCACTATGGCGGGCCTGGAAGTCGACGGAGTTGATCCGGTGGCAGGTGAATTTAGTGGTGTTGTTGTCGGTGAAGTGGTTGAGTGTGGTCAACACCCTGATGCCGATAAGTTACGAGTCACAAAAGTGAATGTCGGTGCTAAAGAGTTATTGGACATCGTTTGTGGCGCACCCAATTGCCGTCAAGGCATCAAAGTGGCGGTGGCTACCGTAGGTGCGGTGCTTCCGGGTAACTTCAAAATTAAGAAGGCAAAACTACGCGGGCAACCATCCCATGGCATGTTGTGTTCTTTTTCCGAACTGCAGATTTCCGAAGATCACGACGGTATTATCGAATTGCCAGTAGACGCGCCTGTAGGACAGGATATTCGAGATTATTTAAATCTTAACGATGTCGCTATTGAAGTTGATTTAACGCCCAATCGCTCAGATTGTTTAGGCATTCGCGGACTTGCTCGTGAAGTTGGGGTGTTAAACAATACGGATGTTTGTGAAGTTGAAGCGGCACCGGTTACCCCTGTAATCGAGGAAAGTCGTACTATTACTCTGGAAGCGCCAGAGGCTTGTCCGAGATATCTGGGGAGAGTTATTAAGGGCATCAATTTAGATGCACAGTCTCCATTATGGCTGACAGAACGTCTTCGTCGCAGCGGTATCCGCGCCATTGATCCGGTAGTAGACGTTACCAACTATGTTTTGCTAGAGCTAGGTCACCCAATGCACGCTTTTGATTTGGCAAAACTGGACGGTGGCATCAAAGTGCGCTTCGCACAGCAAGACGAAAAACTCACCTTGTTAGATGGCAACGAAGTGGCATTGCAGAGTAATACCCTGGTGATTGCTGATGAGAACAAACCGCTGGCGATGGCAGGCATTTTTGGTGGCCTGGACTCGGGCGTATCTGAAGGTTCAAAAGACATCTTCCTGGAAAGTGCTTTTTTTGCGCCACTGGCGATTGCGGGTAAAGCACGTCAGTATGGATTGCATACCGATGCGTCTCATCGTTATGAGCGCGGTGTTGATCCGCAATTACAAAAAACGGCAATGGAACGCGCTACACAGTTGTTATTAGATATCGTAGGCGGCGAAGCTGGCCCTGTGGTTGAAGCCGTTTCTGAAGCCCATATTCCTGCGGCTAAGAACGTGACGTTGCGCCAATCCAGATTGAAGCGTGTCTTGGGTATCGACATTGCAGCGGAGCAGGTCTCAGAGTTACTGATGCGTTCAGGTTTTACTACCAGCCTTGAAGGCGAAACATGGCACTGTGTCGTTCCAGCTTATCGCTTTGATGTGGCTATTGAGGAAGACTTAATTGAAGAAGTCGCGCGCATTTATGGATACAACAACATTCCCAATGTTGCGCCCGTAGCGTCTCTTGCCATGCCAGAGCACCGGGAAAGTGCACTTGATCTGAACCTGTTTAAGGATGTGTTAGTCAGCAACGATTACCAGGAAGCGATTACTTATTCGTTTGTCGATCCAAAAGCGCAAGCAATGCTATTCGCTGATGCAGAAAGCATGGTATTACCGCATCCAATTTCAGCGGATATGTCGGCAATGCGCTTGAGTCTGTTACCGGGTCTATTGAAAGCGGTAAGTTATAACCAAAATCGTCAGCAGAGTCGTATTCGTTTGTTCGAAACCGGATTGAGATTTGTTCCCGATGAAAATTTCAAAGTGGGTGTGCGCCAGGAAAATATGATTGCGGGTGTCATCGCAGGAGACAAAGCACCAGAGTACTGGGCTGAAAACACCCAGAAAGTCGACTTTTTCGATATTAAGGGTGACGTAGAGCGGTTATTGGCACTAACTGGTAAATCAGGCGAATATACCTTTAGAAAGGCACAACACAGTGCGATGCATCCAGGTCAGACCGCTGCGATTTATTGCGCTGAAGAGCTGGTTGGCTATGTCGGCGCAGTGCATCCTAAGTTTGAAAAACCGTTGGCATTAAACGGCAGAACGTTTGTGTTTGAATTGCAATTAACGCATCTGTTAGAGGCCAGGTTGCCAAAAGCACAACCATTATCGCGTTTTCCTGCTAACCGTCGTGACATTGCAATCATCGTAGATGAGCAAATAAATGCATCAGATGTCTTGCAAGTCATTGAAAAATTTGGCACAAATCAATTGGTTGGCCTAAACTTGTTTGACGTGTACCGTGGTGACAACATCGGAGAGGGCAAAAAGAGCCTCGCATTGTCTCTGACACTGCAAGATGTGGAGCGTACACTTGAAGAAAGTGAAATCCAAAACATTGTTAATGGTGTGGTAGAAAAACTCACTGAAGAATTTAGTGCATCCTTGAGGGAATAACCTATGGCTCTGACCAAAGCAGATATGGCAGAACACCTGTTTGAAAAATTGGGTCTCAATAAACGAGATGCCAAAGATCTGGTGGAGCATTTCTTTGAAGAAATGCGAGAAGCGCTGGAAGCAGGTGAGCAAGTTAAATTGTCGGGTTTCGGTAACTTTGACTTGCGGGAAAAGAATGAAAGACCTGGTCGCAATCCTAAAACCGGTGAAGACATTCCCATTAAAGCCCGTCGCGTTGTCACATTCAGACCGGGTCAGAAGCTGAAAAGCAGGGTGGAAGGCTCTAAGCCTACAGATCTGTAAGGATAAAATAGATACTTAAAAAAAGCCTCTTTTGAGGCTTTTTTTGTGTTCATTTGAATCGATTAAAAAACTTAAGGACAAGTAGTAAAGCATGTTTATCAAATTAGATAATTCCTCTGTGAATGTTGCCCAGCAGATATACCGGGTATTTCAAAGCGCTTACAAAGTCGAAGCCGGGATTATTGGTGTATCAGATTTTCCGCCTTTAAAGCGCTCTATTGAGCACATCACGATGTCTGATACTTGCTTCACTGGCTTTTTAGAAAATGACACTCTAGCCGCTGTGGTAGAAACCCTATTAGCAAATGAAGTCCTGGATATTCACAGCTTAACGGTAGCACCAGAATTTTTCGGCCGGGGCATTGGTAAAAAACTAATGCAGTATGTGCTCGAGAAAGAAGGATATGAAAGGGCCTATGTTGAAACGGCGTTGCTTAATGTGCCCGCCATTAATTTGTATAAAAAGCTGGGTTTTGCCGAAGTAAAACGTTGGATACCCTCTCATGGTATCGAAAAAATAGCGTTTCACAAAATTATCAAAAGCTGTGAATAATGTCTGTTAATTGAATTATCCTGTTGATCTCAGGAACAGTAATTCTCGTAAATTTCACCTGGAGGTAAAAAATGATAAAAATAGGTACCAGTGCCTGCGTGTTAGGTGAGAAAGTAAGGTTCGACGGTGGCCACAAGCGATCATCTTTTGTGGCTAGTCACATCTCAGAGTATTACCAGCTAGTGCCATTTTGCCCAGAAGTGGGTATTGGCATGTCTGTGCCCAGACCGGCTATACAGCTGCGGGAAATTAACGATGAGATTCGCCTCGTTGACTCCAAAACGGGTAGTTCAGATTACAGCGATAAAATGGCTAATTACTTCGAACGGCAACAGAGTTCATTGGAACCTCTGGATGGTTATATTCTGGCTGCAAAGTCGCCAAGTTGCGGTATGGAGCGCATCAAAATCCATAATGCAGAGGGTAAACTCTTGCATCGCGATGGACGCGGTATGTTTGCCGAAGCGCTGATGAAAAATTTTCCTGACTTGCCTGTCGAAGAGGATGGGCGATTGAACGATAAAGGCATCAGGGAAAGCTTCTTTACACGCGTAGAAGCTCATGCACTGTTTAGAAAGTTAGTGATGGAAGATCTTCAGGCCTCATCCTTGATTGAATTTCACACTCGCTACAAATATTTAATATTGGCCTACAACCCGAAAATTTATTATGAACTTGGCCCCATAGTGGCACAATGTGCTGATGATATTCAGCAGTCGGTGAGTGATTATCGCAGTAAGATGATGGTGGCCTTAGCAAAGCCCACTACACGCAAGAAACATACTAATGTATTAATGCACCTGCAAGGCTTTTTCAAAAACGATCTGGATAGTAAATATAAAAAAGAACTGTCTGATGAAATTGATAAGTACCACAGTGGTTATGTTCCGCTGTTGGCACCTTTAACCCTGATCAATCATTATTTGCGGGAGTTCCCCAATGAGTTCTTGCAAAAACAGGCTTACCTAAAACCCTTTCCCTTAGAGCTCGGTTTGCACGCTTAAGTTGAGCGTTAGTTACATTTTAATGCAAGGCCTGAGATTTATTCACGGGCTTTTTTTGGTCACTGCTATCATAATGATACTGCCATTTACCCTTAACGTTTTCGATGCCAGATTCATTACAGTTGTATTCAATTTCTCCAGCAATCAAAAAATGGCTATCTCTTTCAAGCGCATTTTACATTATTGTTGTACTGAATTTATTTGAACCCTTCGCCATAAAATTACAGGGATTCAATCCGGTCTATCATTTTACTTTAAGCACTTATGGCCCGGTCACAGGCGCAGTAACCTGGATGTTATTGAGCTTTGTTTTTCCTTTCTGTTGGCGTCACTTGGGGCAAAAGGTTTTTGGCTATCAAATTTTTTGGTGGGGGATGCTGGTGCTACTGATAAGTATCAGCAATTGGGCCTATAGCTTACTGTTTCACTATACGCTTAGTGGTTGGCAAAACATGTATGTGCCTGTACGTGGTTTTTTTGAACTAATGCCACAATTTCTCGTCATGTTTACTGCTTGGGGATTGCTGAGTTGGGGTAACGTTATTTTGCTCCAACGGCACAAAACAATTCAACTGCCCGAAAAAAACACGCGGTTACTGAGTTTGTATTCCGAAAACCGGTCAGATAGATTTAGAGTCGAAGCAAAGGCGATTATTTGTTTCCAAACATGTGACAACTACTTACAGCTTTATTATCTCAATGAATCAGGTTCGCTAAGCAAAAGGTTGCTCCGCTCAAGTATGAAAAAAATGGTAGAGCAGCTCGCATTGAATAACGTTGAGTTTTTCCGCTGCCATCAGTCTTATCTGGTAAACCCTGACTACATCAAAGGAGTGCATAAAGGTCCACAACAGGCAACATTGGAAATCGCCTGGCTAGACTTTCCGGTTTTGTTATCCCGAAAAAATGTAAGAACCAGTTTAAACTTGCTAGCGCAAACCACCAAATCAACCTAAATCAGGACATAATCTCCCAGAAGCCTTTAACTCCCTGAAATTTAATGAGAAAACGTTCTCTGTTAACAGCGTTCATCAGAGGAGAAAGCAATAAATGCGGTTGTTATTTTTAGTGATATTTGCAGTGGGTTTTGCGTCAATTACCGATGCAAGCCCAGACTATGCGAATGAACAAACAAAAAACATCATTGAGAAAATGCTTGAAGCCCATGGTGGTTACAAAAACTGGGAAAGTAAAAACATCATTCAGTTTGATGCGATAATGCATAACAACTATCACGGTAAGAGTGAGCTGGCGTGGTGGGCTGCCACAGAAACCATTGATAAAAGAACATTACAGGTTCATCAAGATTGGTTTCTTGATAAAGCCAGTCTTGGCTTTGATGGTGAGCAGGTTTGGTCTGTCAATTGGCGAAAAGCCAATCCACCGACTGCGATGCTCTATTTTTTCTATTACTTTATTAATCTTCCGTTTTTGACTCAGCAGGATTCAGTGCAGTTGTCTGAGGTGGCAGAGTTTGAATGGCCCGGCCATGGTGGCAAAAGTTACTATGAGATAAAAATGACTTTTAGCGATAAGCCGGTGATTGGTAAAAGTGCTATAGACTATTTTGTCTTGTATGTTGATAAGCAGACTTACCGCTTGGTTGGCTATCAGTATGCCATTGGTAATCGCGCGTTCCTGGACGCCTTAGGTCAGCCTGCTGAGCGCAAACTATTTGGGCCTTTGTGGCGAATTATAACTTCATATCAAACGGTCGATGGCATTGTGTTTCCTGCGACGTTTCGCACTATGCCTGAGCCTGACGAGCGCATCGTGGGTAACCATATAATACGCAATATCAGATTTATCAAAGACGTAGCAAGTGGTTTTTGGGAAAGTCCCGAAACAGCGGTTATAGATCCACCATCCAGGCGTTAATCCATAATCGGCACAAATAAAAAAGGCAGTGATAAATCACTGCCTTTTGCTAGTCACTTTTTACCTTAGCGAGGCAAGGTAGAGCCGGGGTGCTCTTTGTCCAGCTTCTCATTCCAGAATGCTTTTACAGAGAAACTTGATTTTGCCGCCTTGGCTTTTTTAGGAGCTGCAGCCTTAGGCGCTTTTTCAGCTTTTTTCGCTGCTGGCTTGGCTTCTGTTTTAGTGGCTTTCTTAGGTGCTTCAGCTTCTTTAGGTGCTGCCGCTTTGCCTCCTGCCAACTCATCCGCCATTTCGTCTAATTGTGCCAGGCGCATGTTTTTGCCGCCATCTACACTGTACCAACCGCCTTTAGCTTCAATTTCTGGCGCTTTGCCATTTGCTGCTGTGTAGGCTTCTGTGAATTTAGCAATTACCTGATCTTTATCCAATTTACTCATATTAATCTTAACTATTTTGTTTTTAATATTTGAATGCGAAAATACAGCCAGTTGTTATACAGGGTTTTAGCTATAAAGTCTAATTTTCGTACTAGATTAGCTATTTTTTACTGCATATGTCGAGGAATTACATGAAAAACACGGCACTTTTGGCGTGGCTTGATGAGCAATTGAAGCCACAATTAATCAAAGATTATTGCCCCAATGGATTACAGGTAGAAGGCAAGTCTGACATCAAAAAAATAGTCACTGGCGTGACAGCCAGTCAGGCACTTATTGATGCCGCTATTGCTCAAAAGGCAGATGCTATTTTGGTGCATCATGGCTTTTTTTGGAAAAATGAAAATCCCGTCATTGTTGGCATGAAGCAGCGGCGCATTAAGGCGTTACTGCAACATGATATTAACTTGTATGCTTATCACCTTCCTCTAGATGTACACCCAATATTTGGCAATAACGCCATGCTTGGTAATTTATTGGGAGTGACTGACATTGAGCCCGTTGAGGGAATAAAACCGGAAGGTGTGGTGATGCGCGGACGCAATCCCGGTAAGGGTAATCTGGAGCTGTTTGCCGCCAATGTAGCCTCAGTATTGCAACGCCCCCCGTTAGTACTAGGAGAAAGTGACAAAACTATTGAACACGTTGCCTGGTGCACTGGCGGCGGTCAGAGTTTTATTGAGCAGGCGGCAGACCAGGGCGCAGATTTGTTTATTTCCGGGGAAGTGTCTGAGCAAACCACACATATTGCCAGAGAAATGGACATTGCTTATATTGCTGCCGGGCACCACGCAACTGAGCGCTATGGCGCCATGTATCTTGGCCAGCAGATAGCAGAAGAGTTGCCACTAGAGGTGGAGTTTATCGACATACCCAATCCTGTTTAATGGGCTATTTTTTGCCATAGCTGCCCGATATACTCGTAGATGGCTCGCTCTGTTTTGTGCAAGTAATTGGCATCAGGCAAATATTGATAAGACAATAGCGGGCCTTCATCACGGTATAAGTGAGCTGTTGGCGCAGGGATTGGAGTCAGTCCCTGTTGCTGAAAATAGAGCAGTGCTCTTGGCATGTGACTGGCCTCAGTAACCAGGGCAAATTGCTTATCCTTGAGAATAGGTGTCAGCACCTGAGCTTCTTCTCTGGTATCTTTTGGCGTGGAGTAGGTGAGTATGCGGTAGTCTGGCACTCCCAGCGCCAGTGCCAATTCTTTATTGGTTTCAGCGTTACTCAATGGTTGATTACCACCGTAACCTGTGAAAACCAGTTTGGCGTTCGGATGGCTTTGAAACAGTCGAATACCCTCTGTAACCCGATATAAACTGCAGCTGTTGACTTGAGAGGTTATGGGAACGCGTCGGTCGTTGACATGACCACAACCCAATACAACGATATAATCCAGTGCTTTCGCGTCGTCAAACTGAACAGTATTGGCCTCAATGGCTCTCGCTGAAAAATTAGCAAAAGGTGGAGTGGTGACTGCGACAAAAAAGAGTATCGCGACACTTTGCAACCCTATTGCCGCACGTTTTTTTCCGCGCAAAAATAAAAACAGGGTAATTAATAGTAAGATCAATATTAGCGGTAACGGTTGCAACAAGGCACCAAGCCATTTTTTAATAGTAAAGCTCAACATAAGTTAGTGTCTGAAATGTCCGATAAAAAAACACAAAATTCCAACTCGCCACCGTCACAAGATATTAGCTTTGACAATATAGCGAATAAGTTCGATAAGAATATTTATGGTACCACCAAAGGGCGCTTAAGACATGAAATGCTACTGCACAATCTGGCTTTTCTGTGGCCATTGCTGAACAAAAATGCCTGCGTATTAGATGCAGGTGGGGGAACAGGAGAGTTTACCAAAGAGTTGTTGGCCAAAGGCTATCAGGTATTGTTGAATGATATTTCTATGGACACCCTTAAAGTGGCTGAACAAAAGCTCGCTGACTATGATGGTTTGAGCTTAAACCACGGCGCCATTCAAGATATTCCCACCAATTCACCGTTTGATTTGGTTACCTGCCATGCTGTATTTGAATGGCTGGACAACCCTCAGGCAGTGTTATCTCATTTGTTTGAACTATTAAAGCCGGGTGCCTATCTGTCGCTGAGTTTTTTTAATCAAAACGCCAATCTGTTCGGCAACGCTTTGTACGGCAATTTTGAATTGATCAACAACGGCATGAAGCAAAAAAATCGACTGCGGCTTGCCAACCATAACCCCCTTAAGCCTGAAACAGTATTGAGCTGGTTAACCGCCTTACCTTGCGAAGTACTGAAAAAGTCGGGCATACGCTGTTTTCATGATTACCTGAAGGATAAACAGCAGCAATCCGATAATTACCAAGACATTAAACAACTTGAACTGCAATATGCAGACAAGGAACCTTATCTGTGGTTAGGCAAATATTTTCATATTGTGATAAGAAAGAACTAAAAAGTGCTTGCATGCCAGCCCGTAATTTCTTCTAATCCAGAGGATGTTACGCCAGCCAAATCTATTTCCTTAGATTTTATCTGCGTGTATCAGAAGAGGTGCGTTGGCCAGATAGCTCAGCAGTGATAGTTTGCGTATTGGGTATTTGTTACGAGCAAATACCAACTGTTAGAGTGACGGGGACCAATGCCGAGGGTCCGATTAATGCAAACAAGGTCGGGTTCGGTTACTTGAGGTGAAACTCTGTAACTGTCACTCCTGAATGGAGTGTTGGGCTTCTGGTATTGAGACGTATTAATGCAATGCGTTCCTGCCAGTGTTAAATTTTCTAATCGCTTACTCGGAAATAAATTGATATGACAGGACTGATAGTCGCGAAGTTTGGCGGCACCAGTGTTGCCGATTATGACGCAATGTCTCGCTGTGCCAGTATTGTAGCCAGCAACCCGGAAACAAAAATTGTAGTGGTGAGTGCCTCTTCAGGCGTCACGAATTATCTTGTACGCCTTGCCAAGGGCAACTTACCAACAAACGAAAGGGATGCCATATTAGCTCACATTGCTGATATTGAATTTTCTATATTGAAAAAACTGGGCCATAAGCCAGAAATGGCGCAGGCACTTGAGCATCTGTTGAACGAATTATCTGCATGCGCCAAAGAAGCAGAACTGTCGTCGTCACTCGCTTTACAAGATGAGTTGCTGTCTTTTGGTGAGCGCATGTCTTCGCTGCTTTTTTCTGAAATACTCAGAGAGCAGGGCACACATGCCATAAACTTCGATGTGCGCCAGGTCGTCAAAACCGATGCCAGTCACAGTAAAGCCACACCAGACATTGCCCTGATAAAACATCAGGCTGAGACCCTGCTAATGCCAGAATTGGCTCATAGTGTGATTGTGACGCAAGGCTTTATTGGTGCCTGCGAAAATGGCAAAACTACTACATTAGGACGAGGCGGTAGTGACTACAGCGCCGCATTATTAGCTGAATCGGTAAAAGCTGAGGCATTGCAAATATGGACAGACGTGAACGGCATATACACCACAGATCCTCGCTTAACAGCAAAGGCTCGCCCCATCAATGAGATCAGTTTTGATGAAGCCGCGGAAATGGCTACTTTTGGCGCCAAAATTCTGCATCCTGCAACTCTGGTGCCTGCCATGCGCGCCAGTGTCAGGGTGTTTGTTGGGTCAAGTAGAGAGCCGGAGGCTGGCGGGACCTGGGTTGCCTGGAAAACCGAACATAAACCCGCCTACCGCGCTATTGCGCTGCGAAAAGAGCAAGTTTTATTGACTCTCAAAAGTCCAGATATGTTGCACGCAACGGGTTTTTTGGCGGAAGTATTTACGATTTTAGCACGTCATAAAATCAGTGTAGATTTGATCACCACTTCAGAAATTAGTGTCGCACTCACCTTAGATGAACCCACTAACGGGAATAGCAGAAAAATCACCGAGGCTTTACTGGATGAACTTAAAGCGGTTGGTGAAGTGACTGTCGAAGAAAATCTATCGTTAATTGCGGTGATAGGTAATCACTTGCAGGCAACACGTGGCGTAGGTGGTAACGTGCTCTCCGCTTTGGAAAAATACAATCTGCGCATGATCTGCCACGGTGCTAGTGCCCATAACCTGTGCTTTTTGGTGCAAAGCGAAGACGCGCCCGGCATTGTAGAGCACCTGCACAATTGTCTGTTTGATTAGTGCTATTAGACTACACCTGAACAATATTGTCAGGATGTAATGCTCCTTTGGGATAATTAATGAGATTGCTCACGGTTGTTTGAGCAATCTCTTTTAATGCCTCTTGGGTGAAAAAGCCCTGATGGCCGGTGATCACCACATTGGGGAAGGTCAATAATCGCTGAAATACATCATCTTGAATAATTTCACAGGACAAATCCTGGAAGAAGAGTTCCGACTCCATCTCGTAAACATCCAGCGCAAGGCCTCCAATCTTTTTGGTTTTCAGGGCCGCAATAATTGCTTTGGTATCCACCAGTCCACCACGAGAGGTATTAATTAACACTGCGCTGTCTTTCATTTTGGCAATGGATTCTTGATTGATGAGGTGCTGCGTTTCTGTCGTTAACGGACAGTGCAGGCTAATGATATCGGAATGTGTAAAAAGCGTGTCTAACTCGACATACTCAACGCTTTGTTGTTGCAATGTGGGGCAAGGGTAAGGGTCATAACATAACACATTGCAACCAAATCCCTGGCAAATGCGAACTACGGCTTTACCGATTTTACCTGTGCCGATGATACCTACGGTTTTACCGTGTAAATTAAAGCCCATTAAGCCCTGTAAAGCGAAATTGTTTTCTTTAACACGATTATATGCTTTGTGAATTTTTCTATTCAGGCTTAACAGGAGGGCGAAGGTGTGTTCCGCCACGGATTCTGGGGAGTAGGCGGGTACTCGAGTTACGGTGATATCCAGTGCCTTAGCGGCGTTAAGGTCTACGTTATTGAAACCAGCACAGCGCAGACTGGCATGGCTTACATTGTACGTATTAAGCTGTAGTAATACCTCAGCATCCAGGCTGTCATTAACAAAACAATTTACCGCGTCATAACCTTCAGCAAGTGAGACGGTTTTACTATTCAAAGTGGTATCAAAAAACGTGAATTGTACATCTGTACCACCGGCTTCCTGACAAAGAAAGGTTTTGTCATATTCCTTGGCACTGAAGACCGCGACTTTCATATGTGTTGCAATTCCCTAAGCTCAAGCGTTAATGGCGGCTTCTATGTCTGATTTTATTGCTTCAGGCTTGGTATTCGGGCCATAACGCTTGATGGGGTGCCCATCTTTGTTTATTAAAAATTTAGTAAAGTTCCATTTAATGCTTTTGCTGCCCATTAAACCAGGTGCCTCAGTTTTAAGATAATTAAATACTGGTGCTGCGTTTTTGCCATTCACTTCAAGCTTTTGGAATAGTGGAAACTTTACGCCGAAGTTGAGGGTGCAAAACTGTTCGATTTCGTCATCACTGCCAGGCTCCTGGTGACCAAACTGATCACAAGGGAATGCCAGTACTTCAAACTGTTCACGATCGTATTCATCATACAAGGCCTGGAGACCATCGTATTGTGGGGTAAAGCCGCATTTACTGGCTGTGTTTACCACGAGTAGGACTTTACCTTTGTATTGCTCAAGGTTTATCTCTTCACCTTTATTGTTCTTCACTGAAAACTGATAAATATTATCCGACACGATTTGCCCCTTATTTTTGTCTGCGTGGTAAAGCATAGAACGTTTGCAGGTAGAATGCAGTGAAAATATTTCCGCTTGAATTTCCTGCCACCTGTAACGCAGAATGCGTCCATATTATTAAAATGCAATGTCAGAGATATGAAAATGAAAAAAATCGCGTTCCTCGGGTTAGGAGTTATGGGCTATCCCATGGCAGGACACCTGGCAAACTCAGGTTTTGATGTCACCGTGTACAATCGCACTACGGCCAAAGCTGAAACATGGTGTCAAACTCATACCGGTAAACTGGCCCTGACTCCCGCAGAGGCGGTAGTTGACGCCGATGTGGTCTGTATTTGTGTGGGTAATGATAGAGATCTAAGAGAGGTTTGCTTAGGCGCTCAGGGGGTTATTGAAGGCATCAAAGAGAATGCCGTTGTCATAGATCACACCACAACGTCTGCAGAGGTAGCCGTTGAGGTTGCGCAAGCTCTGGCAGAAAAATCGGTAGCATTTTTAGATGGCCCCGTATCAGGAGGCCAGGCTGGCGCGGAGAATGGTAAGTTAACTGTCATGTTAGGCGGTGATGAAGCTGTCTATCAGGCGATAACCGAGGTTCTGGATGCATATGCTCAATATCACCGCTTGTTGGGGGAGGTCGGTGCCGGACAAAAAGCCAAGATGATGAACCAAATCTGTATTGCTGGAGTGGTGCAAGGTTTAGCTGAGGCGTTGTCATTCGGTCAAAAAGCCGGACTTGATTGTGAGGCTGTGGTGGATGTCATTTCTCGAGGTGCAGCTCAATCATGGCAGATGGAGAATCGCCATAAAACTATGTTGCAGGACGAGTATGAATTTGGGTTTGCTATTGACTGGATGCGCAAGGACCTTGGGATTGCTCTGCAAGAAGCTTCCAACAACGGTGCGAGTTTGCCATTAACGGCTTTGGTGGATCAATTTTATGCAGATGTGCAAAACAAAGGGGGAGGCCGCTGGGATACGTCCGCCTTGTTAACCCGATTTAAGTGAAAAACGAGATAATTTTAGAACCGGTTACCTGGTAACCGGTTCGTATTGCCACTGATGGCCTTCGTATTTTATCTTGGCGCGGGGATACTCTCGCTCCGCTTTCCATGAGCGATTGTTAAGCTTTACCACCACGCCGGGGTAGATTTTGTTTTTTGCTTCCAGACCAATTACACCTACATAATCGTCTTTCGCTTTTTTGATATCGATGATTTTTTGCTGCAGCCATTCCAGCGTGCGCTTTTCATTGTTGAACAGATGAATTGCTTCATTAACTTTATCTGCCAGTGCTCTTGGGATCTTTTTACTTTTGATGAAGTTAATTTTGCTTTCGTGAGATTTATTGTTTTGCTGCAATTGCACCCACAACTCGTCTAGTTGGTCTTTTTTCTCCATCAACTGGTTAAAACCGCCGCTGAAATCAACAGACAGTGAACTACCTGAAACTGCTCCTAATGTGCCAGCGCTGATTTTTCCATAACACTCTATGCGACAGGCAAAGAGATTGCCGTTGGGATTGTGTAAAGGGCCTGCGGTTACCGTGCCTCGACAGTTAATTTTGCTGTACGCAAGTTGTCTTCCTACGGTGACGTTACCATTGCAACGTATGTCCAACCCTTGACCATGAGCTACATGAACACTGCCGCCAGCTTCAAGAATAGTACTGTATTCGTCGGACGATTCGTGATGCTTACCAGTAGCACCTTCGGTGATGATAATATCGCCACCCGCTTGAACAAATGCGGATTCGCAGAAGCCATTAATAGTAATATCGCCAGTGGCAACAATCTGCATTTTTTCCGTAACATCACCGTTTACCAGTACGGCGCCATCGTAGTTAACGTTACCTGTACCCACATTTACACCTTTGCAAATAAAGGTATCGTCAACCCACATGCGATCTTGCTTGAATTTGGGCATGCCATTGATTTCGGCAATCAACAGATTCTCATCATCTGGGCTAATTTCCGTTCCAGAGCCAGGTTTAAAACTCACCCAGCTGCCAGCCGTCGGCTCCAGCGGGGTACCAGTTACAGTAAAACCTTTGCGACCGTCAGTGGGTGGGACGCGACGTGCGACACTGGTACCAGCTTTTACGCAAATAATATCGCCAAGGTCGCGCATGTCCACGCGGCCTTCTTTTTCTTTCGGTCGAAGAATGCGCTCCAGCGCATTGTCAACCAAGGGTTGGATCCTTGAATTTTTGCCATTTTTGGCGGGTAAACCTTTGGCTACCACCTCATCAAGTACAGTGCCAGGCTCTGCGTTGCGGGCATTGTCCACCATTTCTACTAGTTTCTTTTTCCCCAGACCACGCACTATACCGAGTTTCTTGGCTTGTTTGATTAAAGCTTTAACAGAGGCTTGTTTACCTGCAAATGCAGCGGTAATCACCAGGTTGGCGCGCATTTCATCTTCCGAAAGACGAAAATTAACCTGCGCATCTCTGCGCTCACCAATGCGTTCAGTAATGGGATCCGATGAGTCAATACGCTCTGAATTCTTATAGGTGCCGACAGCTGAAGCAATGGCTTCTTCAAAAATGAAGAAGTTGCCGTATTCACTCTTTTTGACAAAGGCCATGATCGCCTTCTCTTCCAGACGGCCCTCTATCTCCGATGGCATGATCATCAGATCCAGGTATTCGTCGGTAGGGTCGATCTCTAAGTAAATTCCATTCATCTGTTGTACCGCTAATCGTTTATAATAATTGTTTTTGACTTCAGATTAACCGCATGAAGTATTGCGTCATCGGATGCGCTTATCATCTTTAACCGTATAAAGTGATCCCGAAATAATCAGTTCGCTCTCATTGCTATCGGCATCATTATCTAAAACTCAAGATTACAGCTGTTGGGCATAGCGATACAAGTCTTTTAGTATGCTTATATGGCCTGGATTATTGCTATTTGAGGCCAGTAATTGCTCCACTTCCCACATGTATTTTTCCAGAGTCAGGCTGGCTGGGGATTGCGGGTCGGTTAAGCGGAAATGTCTATGCCTTTGCCACTTCTCCAGTTCCTGAGCCGTAAAAGTGTTGGGGTAGTTTCGTCCTCGATATCTGAACAGTAGCGTGTTCAAACGAGGATCTTCAAATTTGTTATTGAATGAATCTAGCGATGCAGGGGCAGTATCTTGAATTTGCACACAAAGCTGCTGATCGGCGTTGGACAAAAAACCACCTGAATAAAGGGCGTGATCGGCATCCAATTCTTGTTGTTCACTGGCTTCGTAAAGCGCTGATAGCTTTTGTTCGAGTCCCGTTTGTTGTTGCAACCATTTTAAGTTTTTCAGGCATTGCTCACGGTCGATGTTGAGTCTTTCAGCGTTTTCCTGCGAGAGGGTTTTTGCTGGAGCCACCACAGGGCATTTGTTCAGGTGCACAAGCTTTACAGGCAATCGTTGCTCGTTGGGGGCCATATCTTCGCTGCGTTGGTAAAGCTTTTGCTGCAACTCTTCAACAGACAAATCTAATAGGGGCTCAACAGGCAAGTTCAGGTTAATGCAAATAATGGCGTTTTTGTTGCTGGGGTGGGGGCAAAGTGGTGCTATCCAGGTACAACAGCCATTTTCAGAGGGTAACTTAGAGGAAATGTGCACCAACGGACTTTTGGTGGCCATATTGAACTGCTCTGCCACTTTATTTTTAAGTCGAAGTGAAAACAGGTAGTCGTATAACCTGGGTTGCTGTTGTGTAATTAACTTCGCCATGGCGATGGTGGCATAAACATCTGACAATGCATCATGTGCATCGAGGTGTTCTATCTCATTGGCTTGGGACAGTCGTTCTAACTTGAAACTGGGTTTGCCGTCTTCATTGTATACCCAGTTAATGCCCTCAGGGCGCAGCGCATAACAGGCCCGCACCATATCAATAATATCCCAACGACTGTTGCCATTTTGCCATTCGCGGGCGTAGGGGTTGATAAAGTTTCGGTAGAGAGAAAAGCGTGTCAGTTCATCGTCAAAGCGAATGTTGTTGTATCCCGCGACACAGGTGCCGGGTTGACTCATTTGCTCATTTATTTGACGCATAAACTGCGCTTCTATCATGCCGTCGCGCAACGATTTTTGCGGGGTAATCCCAGTGATTAGACAAGCCTGAGGATGAGGCAGATAATCGTTGGGTATTTGACACATCCAATTGATCGGTTCGCTGATTGGATTCAAATCCAAATCTGTACGCACGGCTGCAAACTGGTTGGGATGATCTTTTTGGGGTTGGGCGCCCCAGCTTTCGTAATCATGCCACAAAATTGAAGGTTGGGAATTATACTGATTGGCAGCGCTCAATTTAGACAAGCCTTTGTAAAAACAGACCGCGATTCAACCAAAAAACACTATACAGCGCAACCACAAAGCCTCAATTTTGCCCGGCAGCATAGTGCTTTTTAAGGTACTCAATGATGTCTAGTGATTCATACATCCATTCAGGTGCTGTGTTGGGCTTGTTGGATTCGATGCGCAAGCAGGGCACGGTTTTTCTGCCACCGCCGTTAATGAGTTCTTTCATATACACCTGCTTTTGATGAATATTGCGCAGTTCAATTTCTAATCCCAAGCGCTGCAGTTGTTTGAGTACCATACGGCAGTAGGGACAAGCACTGGAATAATATAAGCTAAGGTGATTGATTCTGCGCAAAGCTAAAGCTGGCTGTTTTTTTCTTTTGAAACTGGAAAGTTTAAACAAAGGGCTATTCCATTGGTGACAAGTGCAAGGATAGAACGGAATAAAGTGCAAATAATTTCAAGCTCTAATACTGGTGTAATCGCTGTGCTGTTCTAGAGTTAAGCATATCTAATGCTTTTAAATCTTAACGGAGGAATGGACATGAGTGACCATACTTATAAATTGATAGAGTTAACAGGATCATCGCCAAAAGGCATTCAAGCAGCAATAGAGAATGCCATTGCGAAAGCCAGTGAATCTTTGCACAGTCTACGCTGGTTTGAAGTGACAGATACCAGGGGGCAGATAGTGGATGGCAAAGTTGCCCACTGGCAAGTGAGTATCAAAGTGGGCTTTACACTGGACTAAATTGTAAAAATATTTGTTATTAGACGAAAAGTAGCGCTATCTTTAACAATAGAGGGAGATATCCCAGCTCCAATGCACTAAAAGTCCACATAATTAAGGAGGCAGAATGGAGTCATTACAGGTTTGCGATTATATGAGCCAACGCCCTGTTACATTTACCACTGAAATGCCAGTTGCTGAAGCGGTGGAAAAACTATTGCACAGCCATCAAACTGGGGGTCCGGTTGTCAACGAAAGAAAACAATTAGTGGGCTTTTTATCAGAGCAGGATTGCCTGCGTCAAATGATCGAATCCAGTTATTACCGAGAGCAAGTAGCCCGCGTAAAAGACATCATGGTGAAAGATGTTTTGTCGGTAAAACCCTATACTTCTGTGTTGGAAGTGGCTCAGAAAATGATTGCAGAGAAACCCAAGGTTTACCCCGTGGTTGACGATGATGGCGTCCTCAAAGGCAGCATCAGTCGTGCTCAGGTACTTAATGCCATCGATATCCAGCTTCAGGATGGTTATAAAAACGCCGGCTAAAGGCTGGCGCGCCATAAAACACTGGTAAACAAAGGCGCAATTTTCTAGGATCTGTTGCACTAATCGCGACAGGTTTTAGATTTTGCCCAAAGTTCAGTCTCTTCAATATTTACAAAGCCAGATATCTCAATGCCGAATCAGTGAACAGCACGGCTTACGCAAAAAAGCCGAGCGTATCGCTGGCCGGGGAACTGGTGAAGTTGATGTCCCTGACAATCTGTTAAGTTCTATCATCAATAGCCAAAACCAGGTGTCACAGCGACGTGAAAATCTGCCTGAGCTAAAGTATCCGGATTTACCCGTCTCTCAGCAAAAGCAAGAAATTTTGGAGGCGCTTGCTAGCCATCAGGTGGTTATTGTTGCCGGTGAGACCGGGTCGGGCAAAACCACTCAGTTGCCTAAGATCTGCCTTGAAGCTGGTTTGGGCTGCAAAGGACTAATTGGTCATACTCAACCCCGTCGTCTTGCAGCGCGCAGTGTCGCTAGCCGAATTGCCGAAGAACTAGATTCCGGCATTGGTGAAGCTGTAGGCTTTAAAATTCGTTTTACCGACCAGACTTCCGAACACTCCTATATCAAATTGATGACTGACGGTATTTTATTGGCGGAAATACAAGAAGATCGTTATCTCAACCAATACGAAGTGCTTATCATTGATGAAGCTCATGAGCGTAGCTTGAACATCGATTTTATCTTGGGTTATTTAAAAGCGTTGCTACCCAAGCGTCCTGATCTAAAGGTCATCATTACCTCGGCAACCATTGATCCTGAGCGATTCTCAAAGCATTTTAATGATGCACCTATGATTTTGGTAGAAGGGCGAACCTATCCTGTTGAAGTCCGCTATCGCCCGTTAATGGGGGAAGACAACCAAACGAAAGACCAACTTGAGGGAATTCTGGAAGCCGTCAATGAGTTACAACGGGAGGCCCCCGGCGATATTCTGGTTTTTCTCAGCGGGGAGCGAGAAATAAGAGATACCGCTGAATACCTCGGTAACGCGAAATTGCGACACACTGAAATTGTGCCTTTGTATGCGCGCTTATCCGCTTCTGAACAAAATCGCATTTTCCAATCCCATTCTGGCAGGCGAATTGTATTGGCCACAAACGTTGCCGAAACCAGTCTGACAGTGCCGGGAATACGCTATGTTATTGATACCGGAACTGCGCGCATTTCCCGTTATAGCTCTCGCAGTAAGGTACAGCGATTACCTATCGAACCTGTATCGCAAGCCAGCGCTAATCAGCGCGCGGGACGATGCGGTCGAGTGGCTGAGGGTATTTGTATTCGCCTCTATGACGAGGACGACTATCTGCGCAGACCTGAGTTTACCGATCCGGAAATACTGCGCACTAATCTTGCTTCAGTTATTTTGCAATTAACGGCATTACGCTTGGGCGATATTGAAGGCTTTCCCTTTGTGCAGCCACCTCAATCCAGGGACATTACCGCTGGCGTAAAAATGCTGGAGGAATTACAAGCTGTAAGTCGAGGCAAACGCAATATCTTGCGACTAACGCCGATTGGACGCGCCATGGCAAGATTGCCTGTGGATCCCAGATACTCTCGGATGTTAGTGGAGGCAGACAAATTAGATGCCCTTAACGAAGTGATGATTATCGTCGCAGGCTTGTCTATTCAAGACCCCAGAGAAAGACCTGCAGAATTCAAACAAAAAGCCGATGAGTTACATAGTCAGTGGCACGACAAAGAATCTGAGTTTATTGCCTATTTGAACCTCTGGCGCGGCTTTAAAGAGCAACAAAAATTGTTGTCGGGTAATCAGTTGCGCAAATGGTGTAAAGAGCAGATGCTCAATTATCTGCGCTTGCGAGAGTGGCAAGATATTGTCAGCCAATTAAAGCAGGCATTTTCTTCCCTTGGTTGGGGAATTCGCAATAGCAATGCCGAATACGATGGCATACATCGCGCTTTGGTGCCGGGCTTGCTGTCTAATGCCGGTTTTATGGAGCAGAATAAAGAATATCTTGGGACCCGGAACAATAAGTTTATGGTGTTTCCTGGCTCTGCGCTTTATAAAAAGCCACCCAAGTGGTTGATTGCCGCCGAACTGGTGGAAACCAGTAAGCTGTTTGCGCGCACTATTGCAAAGGTGGAGCCTAAATGGCTAGAAGAAGCCGGCAAGCACCTGTGTAAATATCGCTATGCAGAGCCCTTTTGGAGTAAGAAAGCGGGGGCGGTTAAGGCCAAAGAATCGGCTTCGATGTTAGGACTACCCGTGGTGAATCAGCGCACGGTGTTGTACAGCAAAATCGACCCTGTGGTGTGTCGACAATTGTTTATCGCTGAAGCGCTGGTGAATGGCGAAACCAAACTCAATCAAGCCTTCTTGAAAGCTAATTTAGAAAAAATAGCCGAAGTGGAGAGCATGGAAGAGAAAATTCGTCGCCGAGATTTACTGGTAGACGAACAGTTGCTGGTGGATTTTTACGATGAAAAGCTGCCCGATGACGTTTGCACGGAAGTGGATTTTAAAAAATGGTGGCAGAAACAAAACAAGGCTGAACAAAAACGCTGGTTTATCAGCAAAGACTTTTTACTCAAAAATGATGCCTCACAAGCTTCGGAAGTACACTTTCCAGAACAATGGCGTAGTGGCAATTTGGTATTGCCGTTGCTTTATAGTTTCGATCCGGGGGCAGCAGATGATGGTGTGAGTTTGAAGATCCCATTACCCTTGCTTAACCAGGTCAGTGATGAAAACTGTGATTGGTTGGTTCCGGGGTTAAGAGAGGAACTTGCCACTACCATGATCAAATGGCTACCTAAACAGTGGCGTCGTAATTTTGTGCCGGCACCTGACTACGCCAAAGCCGCGGTTAATGCCCTGGAGAACGATGGTGAATCTTTCGTCAAAGCCTTCACTAAAAAGTTAATTAAAATGAGTGGTGTAGTCTTGCCTGACGACATCTGGCAGGAATTAACCTTGCCAGAGCATTTGCTATTCAATTTTAAACTGTATGACGAAAACGATCAGTTTTTGGGTGAGTCTCGTGATCTTCACGTTTTAAAAAACAAGTTTAAAAAACATTTAAAACAAACGTTGCAAGCAGTTGCCACTCCAGAACTGGAAAAACAAAATCTGGATTCCTGGGACTTTGACGATCTGCCGCAGCAGTGGACAAACAACGATGCCGCCTGGACTGTGAAGGCTTATCCGGCTTTGGTAAAAGATGGCAATAAAGTGCATTTGAAACTGTTTGACGATGCCATTAAAGCAGAGTTATCTCATCTTATCGGCCTGCGCCAATTGCTCATCAAACAGTTACCTTCACCTATCAAGTATTTACAGGAACGCTTGCCTAATAAATCTAAGCTGGGATTGTACTTTAACCCGTTTGGTCAGATTCGGGCGCTGATCGGTGACTGTATTGACGCGGTGGTTGACGCTGAAATTAGTCAAAGTAATTTGAATTTACGCAGTGCCACAGGATTTGAAGCCTTGTGTAAACAACTAGCTGGCGAGCTCAATGACAAAGTGCTGGCGGTGGCGATTCAGGTGGAAAAAGGACTGACTACTGCCCACGGTATTAGCAAGAAGTTAAAAGGTAAAACGCCTCTGAACATGATCAATGCTTATGCCGATGTGAAATCCCATTTGAATGCCTTGGTTTATCCAGGCTTTGTTGCTGATATTGGCGTGCAACGTTTAAAGGACTGGAACCGTTATGTGGAGGGGTTGGCAAAGCGTTTGGAAAAAATACCAGTAGATCCCATCCGAGACAGAGCACAGCAGCTTCAAATCGAAAAAGTGCAAGATAGATTTGCTTCTGTGTTACAGAAATATCCGCATGAAAGCACAATTCCAGTTGAGTTACTGGAAGTCCGCTGGCAAATGGAGGAACTAAGGATTTCCTTGTTTGCTCAGCAGTTGGGAACAAGTATACCTATTTCGTCTAAGAGAATTGAAAACTATTTAGACAAGTTCTAGTTTTTCAGATGCAGTTAACAGTAAATTTACATAGAATGAATTTCGGGTCGTAAAGACCTGAGTGGGTTAAACTTTACCGTGCAAGCTGCGCAGCAAAGCTCAATGCGCTCGAATGGGAATGACTTCCCACATAATAATAAGTCGATGTTTCAACTAGCCAAGAGGTAACGCAATGCTGGGATACGACGACAAACGCGCTTTCTTTCGGATGATGATGAATTCACCCTGCACATTATTAGTTAATGATGCCGGGACGATGCAAAAGTTATCCGCTACTTGCCGTGATATCAGTGCTACTGGAATGTCTTTTGAAGTTCCACAAGCTCTTGTGATTGGCTCCGAAATGGAAGTCAATATCGAATCAACAAGCTCTCAAATTTCTTCACTGTGTGCCATTGTAAAAGTGGTTCGCCAGTTTGAAGAAGGTGAAAGCAACTATGTGGTTGGCACAGAAGTCGTACAAATGATGTAGTTAGCGCTGCATCAACAGTTTCTTCTGTCTATATCTGATTTTTGTCGCGCAATGCGGCAAGGTTTTCTTTTCCCAAAAAACAGGATAGTTTGTGTGGCTGCAATTATTAAAAAGGCGATAGTAAAGGGCAGGGTACAAGGCGTTTTTTATCGTGCCAGTACTCGTGAAAAAGCCTTATCCCTGGAACTCTGCGGTTATGCGAGAAACCTCTCTGATGGCTCTGTAGAGGTGTTAGCTCAGGGGGAAGGTGACAAAGTAGATGAGCTAATGCAGTGGCTGTGGACTGGCTCACCGGCATCTGATGTTAGTACTGTGACATTTCTGGAAGCGGTCGAAGAACCTGGTTTTACCTCTTTTACTACTGCTTAGACATTAAGCAGCCGGATAGCAGACAAATGCAATTTGTTAATCATACAGAAAACCAAGATGAATGTTTTATGGCTGAGTGTACACCACCACTGCCAGGTAATAATGAAGTGCTGGTGGCTGTCGCAGCTTTTGGTATCAATCGCGCTGATTTACTGCAGAAACAAGGCAAATATCCACCACCAGGTGGCGCCAGCGACATTCTGGGGATGGAGGTCTCCGGCGTTATTGAATCTGTCGGACAAGGTGTTGACCCGGCACTTATTGGCAAGAGGGTTTGTGCCATGGTGACCGGAGGCGGTTATGCACAGTTTGTTTGTGTACCTTATGACCACTTGTTGCCTGTACCCTCAATGATGGACACCGTCACTGCTGCGGCGTTACCGGAAGTGTTTCTTACTGCCTATCAGGCCCTGTTTTCAATTGCCAATCTACAGCCCCAGCAAAAGGTCTTGATACACGCTGGTGCCAGTGGTGTTGGCACGGCTGCCATTCAATTAGCGCAACACTCTGGCGCAGGGGTTGCGGTGACGGCTTCCAGTCAAGCTAAGTTACAGCAATGTGAGGCTTTGGGAGCGCAATTGGCAATAAACTATCAAACACAAGATTTTGCTGAAGCGTTAAAGTCAGCAAAGTTCTTTCCAGACGTGATCATTGATTTTGTTGGGGAAGGGCATCTGCAAAAAAATCTTCAGATCATTGCACTTGATGGCAAAATTGTGCAACTGGCGATGTTGGGTGGACGATTTGTGACTCAAATGGATATGGCTAAAGTGTTGGCTAAAAGGGTAACGCTTTTTGCCAGCACGCTACGCAATCGCAGTGATGAATACAAAGCACAACTGGTGAATGAGTTCACCAGAGACTTTGGCGCCGCGTTAGAAAGCGGCGCTGTAAAGCCTTTGGTTGATACGGTGTTTGCGGTGCCCGAGATTAATATCGCCCATCAACGCATGGCAAAAAACGATAATATCGGTAAATTTGTTGTTAAATGGTAATGACAGTACGAGTTAAAAGTCAGTTGACCTGAGCCAAATAACCCTCGTCGGTGCGGCTACTATCGTTTTCTGCAGCTGTTCTCGCCAACTCGTCACATCGCTCGTTTTCAGGATGCCCTGAGTGTCCCTTCACCCAGTGCCATTGAATATCATGAGGTTGACAGGCTGCATCAAGGCGTTGCCACAAGTCTTTGTTTTTCACAGGTTGCTTGTTTGCGGTTTTCCAGCCTTTAGCCTTCCAGCCTTTTAACCAGGACATTATGCCTTGTCTGACATACTGACTGTCTGTTGTGAGATCAATTTGGCATCCGGTTTTCAGTGTTTCCAGTGCAATTATTGCTGCAAGTAGCTCCATGCGATTATTGGTAGTAAGCTCAAAACCTTGGGACAATTCCTTGCGTTGCTTTTTGTAAATGAGTATTGAGCCATAGCCGCCGGGGCCGGGGTTGCCCAAACAGGAACCATCAGTGTAAATAGTGACGTGTTTTTTGGTCATTAGTTTCTTAGATTTTATCTTTTTACCGATCTTAACCCGAATGGCGGATAGCTTCAGCTTTAAATGCACAGGTATCACTTGATTTCTGGTTGTGGGTTGTTGTTAGATCAAGGTAATAGATAATTTGTTTAAAGACGGAAATATTAATGCGTCAAATCGTGCTGGATACCGAAACGACGGGTATCGACCCAAAACAAGGCCATAAAATTATTGAGATTGGTTGCGTTGAACTGGTAAACCGCCGGCTTACCGGCAACCATTATCACGTTTACCTCAACCCTGAAAGAGAAGTAGAGCAAGAAGCAATTGACGTACATGGTATCACCAACGAATTTCTGGAGGATAAACCCTTATTTTCCCAGGTTGTTGATGAGTTCTTAGATTATGTTGCCGGCGCGCAATTGGTTATCCACAACGCGCCATTTGACGTTGGTTTCTTAAACCACGAACTGTCACTGTTACCAAATCACAGAAAAACCCGTGTTGACGAAATCTGTACCGTGCTGGATACCTTAGCACTGGCGAGAAAAATGCATCCAGGGCAGAAGAATAACTTGGATATTCTGTGTAGACGTTACGGTATCGATAATTCTCATCGGGAATTACACGGTGCATTATTAGATTCGGAGATTCTGGCCGACGTTTATTTGCAAATGACGGGTGGACAAACGCGCTTTAATCTCTCGGGCAACGAAAAAAATGAAGGAGAAGATACTGGTATTCGACGTTTGTCGATGAATAGGAAACCATTAAAGATTGTGCGTGCTTCAGCCGATGAATTAAAGCAACACGAAGAACGACTTGATATTGTCGAAAAAGAGGGTGGGAAATGCCTCTGGAGAAATGTGCATTGATGAAACGATGTGTCGTAGCTTTATTTTTGATTTGCCTCAGTGCTATGCCTGTTTTGGCACAGCAGGGTATTAACACGTCTGAACAAAATCAAAGTGACGATAAAAGCCCGCTAGTTGAGTTGGGCAATGATTATTACAACGGCATAAAGTTACTGCAAAATCGTTTCCGAATTGACTACAAAGTGGAAGAGATCACCATGATTTTCTTTCGCGAATTTGGCTCAACTCCCGTAGTGTTGGTACAGCCTGACGGTAGTAAGATATTTCAGAATCAGGCTGATGATATGGGGATTGATTGGTTTGATTCTCAAACCTACGATATGATCCGCATCCGAAATCCCATGCCTGGTCCATGGCAGGCTGTCGGTCAAATCCTGCCAGACAGCCGGGTCATGGTGATCAGTGACATCCAACTGGAAACCAGACCGTTAGCGCCCATCATCTTCTCTGGTGAAATAATTAAACAAACTGCCTTCCTGACCAATGGCGGCCAGCCCATCGACTACAACGAATTTCGCGATGTCGTGCAACTCACCATGGAATTTAAAAGTACCAACAATCCTAACTATGCCAACTTCGGTGCCCAAACGGAATTGATTGCCACCTTTCAGGATGATGGTAAAGGTTTGGATGAACGCCCATTAGATGGCACCTTTACCGGACAGTTTAATTTGCGTATTGCCTCTGGGGAGTGGACGCCGATATTTACCATTGTCACCCCTATGTTTACCCGGCAGAAAGTGGGTGAAGACATTCGACTTCTGGATAATCCTATCAGTATTGATGTTGAACTGGACGAAGAGGGCGACGGATTCCATCTGCTGCAAGTGGATGCCGACCGCACAACGGTAGACATGTCTAGTTTGTTGGTCGACGGAAAAGTCAGGTTTCCCAATGGCGATGTACAGAACTTCTCAATAACTGACATTACTGACAAGGTACGTACCTACGAGATTGTCAATTTCGAGTATGGTGTATTCAGGGTCAAATTGACGGCATATGGCAATACCGTCGATGGAAGAGACTTTATCCTGGATGTGCCGGAATATACCTTCGTCTTCGAAGAGCCGTTGCTTGAAACTACACTTGATGACTTAAGCGCCTTACCCGGCGATGCTCAATCGGCAGAAGCTTTGGCGTTGCAAGAATTGGAGAGGCTTAAAGCTGCACCAGTTGAAGATGAGGGCATGCCACGCTCGCAACTCATCGGTATTGTGGTGGGGATAAACCTATTTATTGTAGTTGTCGGTGTGTTCTTGCTGTGGTTTTTCCTGGTAAGAGGTAAAAAGCCTGTAGCAAGCTCCCCTCAAGTTGAAGCTGACCAGGAAAAAGAATCTTTGATGGTCAAGCTTGTCGCTTTTTTTAAAGGCCTCATGCCGAAAAAGAAAACTGATGATGGCGATGGCAAAAAATTACGGTCGCCAGACGATGCAGGTGATTCAGGTATCATAGAATTATCGATGCCCGAGTAGTGGCGGTTTATTGAGCAATGTTTGTTGTATTTTTTGTCACTGAACAGAAACAAAACTGTAATCGTTTAAATAACAAGCTGTTAAACGAAATTACCAAATAAATTTAAAAAAAGCGGTTGACTCGATATACCTGAACCCGTATCATCTGCGCCGCGGTTGAGACAACGGATTCGGAAAAACGAATAAGTTGTTGAAAGTAAAAAGATTTATTAAATTTATTACAAGTTTATTAAGTCTGGATGCGGAGTGGTAGTTCAGTTGGTTAGAATACCGGCCTGTCACGCCGGGGGTCGCGGGTTCGAGTCCCGTCCACTCCGCCAATTTACTTTCAGCTCAACTTCAAATTATCGCGGAGTGGTAGTTCAGTTGGTTAGAATACCGGCCTGTCACGCCGGGGGTCGCGGGTTCGAGTCCCGTCCACTCCGCCACTAATTTGAAAGCACATAAGCCACCTCAGGGTGGTTTTTTTGTTTCTATACTTGCCTTACGAGGGACGAGAACACGCGAAGCGGGTCGACAAAAATGTACGGAACATTTTTGAACGTGCTTTAGCGCGGCCCCGAAGGGGCGAAGTACAGGATGTACGGAGTAATCCCGTCCACTCCGCCACTAATTTGAAAGCACATAAGCCACCTCAGGGTGGTTTTTTTGTTTCTGGCGTTTATCCTCAAGCCTATTCATTACCTGTCTTGGAACAGGTTTCCACCTTATACAGCCCATTCTGAATTTTAGTTGCAGTTCGTTCTGTCCTCTTCAAAAAACTATCATTTTAATAAATGAGTAAAGTGGTGTTCCCTTACACAGCTGATGCCAACGTCGAATCACTTCTTCAGTATCCCAACTATCTGATAACTCTTTGTGTATATGTAATACCAGATGGGTGTGATTGCTCATCACCGCATAGGCGCAGATATCAATGGCAAAAACCTGAGACAGGAAATGAATACGGTCTTCAACCCACTTGCGTCGATGCTCATAACTCATCCCTGTGTGTTTATCCTCCCCACACAAGAAAGCTCGCCGCACACAGCGGGATGAACTAAAAAGGACATCCACCTTAAAAATGGTGTGCACCAGTTAACGTGATTTTGTTTTTGGTTTGCTGATAACGGAGCTTAAGGGCTAAAAAGCGCCTTTTTGATTCAGGTTTTGCTTTTTGGTGAGGTGTGTTTATTTATCTAAGGTGCAAAAGGTTGGGGGAAGGCCATGACCAGGGCTTACCTTTCGATAATCTTGCTAAAAACGATTTGCTTGATGGTGATTGTCAGCCAAATAGCCGGATAGCTGTACTTTTGTCCTTAAGTCGTTTTAATTTGTGCCTGTGTCGATATGCCTCAAGATAGGGCTCACTGCCAGCAGCATGATGAAAACAGGTCTCAAATTGCGTAGTAAGTTCCTGCCATTGCTCAGGTTTGAGGTTGAGGCGTTCCAATATTGCAGGTGTTGATTCTGCAATAGCGCCGCGTTTATCAGGCAAGATGGCTCTGCCCGTGATATCTACCAGCTCCAGATAATCGGATAAATGAAAAGGTAAGCCATGGGGCATCTCCTCTTTGATATTTCCGGCAAAAGGTAAGAGGTACTTGGGTGTTTTACCTGTTTTGGCTGAATTGATGCGGTACTGAATACTTGTATGGTCGGACTGTTCTGGTGTTTTAGCCATTCCTGCCCGGACGGGATTTAAATCTACATAGGCCATACAGGCGGTTAACGCAGCTTCATCTAATAGTGCCTGAGATTTGAATCTGCCTTCCCACAAATTTTTCAGGAAAAAATTTGAACAGCTTCAGCTGGCCCGAAGGGTGAGCGCCAGGGATGGCGGCGAGTAAAAGCGCCCGGTGCACTTATCTTCCTTGTTTGCTTCTCTGGCAATGTATTCATTCAGGCAACGCATAAACCAGCTAATATCCGTTAATCGATGTCGCCAGATAGTCGTGGTTTCTTCAACGGCGATAAGTTGAGATTCATACATCTGCTTTCGTTGTTGTGGATTCAGGTATTGTCGGCTCAACAGTGTTCCCTTACACAGCTGATGCCAGCGTCGAATCACTTCTTCAGTATCCCAACTATCTGATAACTCTTTGTGTATATGTAATACCAGATGGGTGTGATTGCTCATGACCGCATAGGCGCAGACATCAATGGCAAAAATCTGGGACAGGAAATGAATACGGTCTTCAACCCACTGGCGACGATGCTCATAATTCATCCCAGTCTGTTTATCCTCCCCACACAAGAAAGCTCGCCGCACACAGCGGGAAACACAGTGATAATAGGGGGTATCTTCAATACTGATTTGTGCCTTCCTGGCTTTTGGCATGTGGACTCTTCCTGAGCAAGATTAATTGATCTTCTATTTTTCACAAATCAGTGAGTTTGGAAACTGTACTGAAGTACAGTTGTGATGGCTGTCCCGATTAGTTCCCCGATTAGTTCCCTTCCTGAGCAAGATTAATTGAGCTTCTATTTTTTTCACGAATCAGTGAGTTTAAAAACAGTACTGAAGTACAGTTTTGATGGCTGTCCTAATAGTTAATAGTTACTTTGTTTGTTCATATTTCATTATCTTTACTCACTGATACCTAAAAAATCATTCGCTCGTAAAGAGACGAATCATCTTCCATCCCATTTTTTTTCCAAAATTATAATTCCGGATAACGAAATTATAGCTTCGGATTTTAATCTTTCTTTGTGCCGGGCAAGTTAATTCTGTCCGTAACATTTATCAATCAGGAGAGAGTATGAGATTGTCAAAGTTTAATTCACTATGGTCCTTGACAGGAGCACTAACTTTTATTTTGGTCTTGCAGAGCTCGGCGTTTGCCCAGACGAAATCAACGAGCATTGCTGACATTACTACTACAATACAGTTTTATTTCGATGGGACTCAGTATGGTGAACCGGAATTGGTGTCAAAAGCTTTTGCCGAGACTTTATTCGTACAATGGATTGATGCTGATGGAAACTTCCGATCTCGAGATGCGAGTTCTTACATAGAGCGCATTGAAAAGGGCAGACAAATCGCCAGGTATGGTAAAATTGTGTCTTTAGATGTCACAGATAATGCTGCCAGTGCAAAGGTTGAAATTTCTTTTGGGCAAAAACTTTATACAGATTATCTTCTGCTTTTAAAAATTGATGGAGTTTGGAAGATTACCAATAAAATAGCCACTTTCTGAAGCAACCATCAAAAGAGGTAGGTCAAGCTCAAACGCTGGAGGCCAAGATCTCCAGTTTTTGATGTTCTTAGTCCGTCAATAAAATCTGAAGGTGCGGGTGAGGAAAAGCTGCATCTGTCTGTTATACTGTTGCTCCGCAGTAAATCATAAAAAGAAAAATATGCTTATTGGCCAAAAGTTTATCTTTATTCATTATCCTCGCACGGGCGGTACCTCAGTTCGAAATCATTTATCCCGTTTATTCCCGGATAATTACCTCCCAATGTCTGACCCTCGATTGAGCCGTGATCAACAAGTGAACTTGATGCATCAATCATTAGTGGTTTGCCATCAATACGCCAGGCAAAGTGGTATTAATCCCTCGTTATTGCCCACACTTGTGTGTATTCGCAACCCTTACAGTTTGATGTTATCCGAGTATATGTACCTTAAACAAAAATGGGGTAAGAAAATAAAAGATCTGGATAAAACGTTTTCCGGGTATCTGAATACGCTGGCAAAAAAAGTAACGGCAGAAAAGAAGCTGCGATGGAAAGAAAGCCATTACGGTCGTTATCAGGACTTCTTGTGCATCAACGGCAACGTTCCTGCCAATTTAACGATTGCACGCTATGAGACGCTGGAAGAAGACGTAAATCGTTTCATTGCTGAAAAACTCGGGGTATCAGACAGTAAAGCTAAACTCCCTCATAAAAATGCCAGCCGTCATGGCAAGGTGGCAGCCTATTACACTGAAAAAGATGAGCAACTTGTTTACGACATGTGGCAAAACGTTTTTGATAACGGCCTTTATGAGCGCTATGACGGCTTGGAAACCGATAACAAATCCTCGTCTTAATTAGATTATCGCCTTTTGAAGAAGTGTGAGAGTTGGTCGAGCCAAGTTCAACATTGAAGTTAGACATAGATAAAATACTGGTTTACTGTTTAAGTTTTTACACGAGGCAACAAAATGAAAAAGCTATTTGTTATTTTGGGGGCGGGGTTATTGTTAACCGCGTGCTCAAAGTTAACTAAAGAAAACTACGAATTACTGGAAATGGGCATGTCACAAGAAGAAGTGCAGGCGGTAATCGGTACACCCGATAATTGCTCGGAAACCTTGGGAACTAAATCTTGTATATGGGGTAGCGAAGAAGGTAAGAACATCACAATCACCTTTATCGGTGATAACGCAACTACCTTCAGTAACGACGGATTACAGTAAAGATAATTGCCATGAAGTTGTTACATATTCTGATAGTTGTTTGGCTCGCTGTTTCTTGTTCAACTGCCAATGGGCAAAACATCATACAGGTGGTGGGCAGTGGCCAATTAAATGTACAACCGGACGGGCTTGAGTTTTCTATTCATATCAGAGAACGCGGTCCGTTGGTCAGCAAACTCTTTGCCTCTGCAAATCAGAAAACAACACTCATCGTCAATACATTGCAAAAACAAAAAGTAAAACCCAAGGACATTCAGACTATGCAAATGCGAGTGACTCCTTGGTTTGTTTACGAAAATCAAACCCGACAGCAAAGAGGGTTTGAATTGTCTCGTCATATTCAGGTGACAGTGCGCAATACTGAAAAAGTAGCAGTGCTCTTTGATGAAGTTTTTCGTATTGGTAACCTGGAAATTACTGATATCTCTCTATTGGTGTCGCAACAAGAAAATTACTATCGAGAAGCGCTGGTTAAGGCGTTGCATGATGCTAAGACAAAAGCCTATTTGATGGCTGCACAATTAGATGCCAAAGCGGGCAAAGTGGTTTCTTTAATAGAACTTACCAGTCAGAACGCCGCACCTGAAATGAGAACTATGATGAGAAGTTCTGGTGGCTCGGAAAGCTTTTTGCCCGGTGAAGTAACAGTGAGCGCACTGATAGAAGTACAGTTTGCTATAGATTAGTTTACTTCGATATATGGCTTTCTTGTTTTTGGCTTGAAGTCAGGCGATTATCCCCAATATCAGATCCCCGTTTTTAATTATGTGAATAAGCAAACTCATTACCTTTTATTATGAGTGTTAGCTTACGCATACGAATGCAAATCAAAATCTGTTTAAAATTAATAGAAAAGCGATTAGTTTAGCGTTCTATAGAATTACCAGGAAAAATTATGGCTAAAACAAAATCTCAATTGTACGACGAACTTGCGCAGGAAGTGGAAGCAATCCTGGCTGGCGAAACCGATATGATTGCCAATCTGGCAAATGTGGCCTCTTTGGTTTGGAATAAACTTCCTGCAGTAAATTGGGCTGGCTTTTACTTGTTAAAAGAAGACGAACTGGTACTTGGGCCATTTATGGGCAAACCAGCCTGTGTGCGAATTCCTGTGGGCAGAGGCGTATGTGGTGCCGCTGCAAAAACTCGATTTCCGCAATTGGTAGAAGATGTGCATCAGTTTGAAGGGCACATTGCTTGTGATGCGGCATCCAATTCAGAAATCGTTGTTCCGGTTTTGGTTAACGATGAGCTAATCGGCGTTTTGGATCTGGATAGTCCAGAGATTGCTCGCTTTGACAAAACCGATCTAGAGGGGCTGCAGCGAGTGGTTAAAAGCGTAGAGGCGGCACTGGCTTGAAAGAGTTCTTTGACATCCATGTCGTGCTAGCTACATCTGAAGATATGGATATCTTCGATGATGAGCAAGCAGAGGAGGCTGCGGAGCAGCTCAATACTATTTTGCACATGCTCTATGACAAAGCAGATGAAGACACCTCTGTTGAGAAATTAGAGAATATGGTGCAGCATGTTTGGGATAATTGGCGCGAAGATGGCGATTTATTGTCGATAGATCTGCAGGATTTAAGCGATTGGGTTGACCAATTGCTGGCAACTTGGGATGATGCGCACATCTAAACAATCAATAACAGAAGACATTCTCCATTAATGGATAATCCAGAAAAATTTTCTGACTCAAAACAAGTCATCCAATTTCTTTCCGATACTTTTCCCGCTTGCTTCACTGTTGAAGGTGATGCCAAGCCGCTAAAGATTGGTATTTTTCAAGATCTCGCAGAAGCACTAGCGGAAGAACCTCGTGTTAGTAAAACCCTGTTGCGTTCATCTTTGCGACATTACACCAACAGCTGGCGCTATTTGTATTCGATAAAGGCTGGTGCCGACCGCGTAGGTCTAGACGGTAGTGCGGATGCTAAGGTGGAGCAAGACCACGAAGAGCACGCCCAACAGCAGCTCAAAGAAAGTAAGCAGAAAGTCGCGGAGCGCAAAAAGGCAGAAGCGAAGGCTAAGCCACAAGACGGTGTAAAGAAAAATTACAAAAATAAAACAAAACCTGATAGCAAATCGGGTGCAGATAGGTCTAAGCTTAAGGAACGAAAAGCAACAGCGAATCGTCCTAAGCCAGAAAAGCTCACTGATTCTGATTTGGTCGCAGGTACAGAGGTTACTGTCAAGGTTGGCAAATCACCGATGCCAGGCACCATCTCCGAGGTAAGCAAAGATGGCATACAAGTGGTTTTAAACTCTGGTATGCAAATCAAAGTGCAACAGGACAACCTGAGACTCGCAGCGAAAAAAAGGTAGTTGTATGAAAAAATGTGTTCGTGTAACCGTGCTGTCAGCGATTATGGCAGCGATGATCCCCGGTGTATTGTCGGCCTCTGAAAATGCACCACAAGCTCTGCCAGAGTTGAATCCTGAAGGACAGCACAAGGTAGCAGCAAAACGAATTTCGGATCTGTTTACTCGGGCACATTATAAAGAGGTCTATCTCAACGACAGTACCTCAGAAAAGATATTCGAGCGTTATTTGCGTTCATTAGATGCCAACAAGTCAGTATTCCTCAAATCTGATATAGACCAAATGGTCGCTCACAAAGATGCCTTTGACGAAGCATTGTCAAAGGGGGATATGTCTGTTGCTTACGATATGTACGAGCTGAACCTGGAAAAACGCCTGGAGCGTTTTCAATTTGCGTTGACTCTGCTGGAAAAGCCCTTTGATTTTGAAAAAGAAGGCGACAAATACTTTTACGACAGAGAAGACGCCACCTGGCCTGCAAATAAAGCTGAACTTGATGAAATCTGGCGCCAACGCATTAAATACGATGCGTTGAATTTAAAATTGGCCGGGAAAAATCAAGACGAAATCAAAGAACTACTTACCAAGCGTTACGAGCGAGCGATTAAACGGTTACATCAAACCAAAAGTGAAGATGTTTTCCAGACGGTAATGAATGCCTTCGCTCGTAGTATTGAGGCACATACAAGTTATTTGTCACCGCGCAATGCAGAGCGTTTCCAGATGGAAATGAATCTCTCCTTTGAAGGCATTGGAGCAGTACTGCAACTTGAAGATGATTTTACGGTAATTCGCAGCATCGTACCCGGTGGTCCGGCAGATTTATCCAAGAAAATTAAGCCAGAAGACAAAATTGTCGGTGTAGCTCAAGAAGGTGAAGAGTTCATTGATGTTATCGGCTGGCGTCTTGATGAAGTGGTCGAATTGATTAAGGGCCCTAAAGGTACTGAAGTGCGTTTGCAGGTGGTGAAAGCGGCTGGTGATGTTGCAGCCCCTGAAGTGGTTCCCATTGTCAGAGATAAAATTAAACTTGAAGACCGTGCTGCGCAATCCAAAGTTTATGTACCTGAGTCTGGTATTCACCAAGGTAAGAAAGTAGGGGTGATTAGCATTCCCTCGTTTTACAACAACTTACATCAGGATGTTCGCAACGAGCTTGCAAACTTAGAAAAAGAAAATGTCGAAGCCGTTATCGTTGATTTGCGTGGCAATGGCGGTGGTTCGCTCACTGAAGCGACATTAGTATCTGGTTTGTTTATTGATGAAGGTCCAATAGTGCAAGTGCGCTACAGCACCGGAAAAGTCAGTGTTAATAGTGATACGGATGGTATTACATATTACGATGGACCACTCACCGTGATGGTTGACCGTTATAGTGCCTCAGCGTCGGAAATATTCGCAGCTGCAATGCAGGATTATGGGCGCGCATTAATTGTTGGTGAGCAAACCTTCGGTAAAGGCACCGTGCAGCAACACCGAGGTTTGGGCAGAATCTATGACTTTTACGATAACCCCCTTGGCAGCGTACAGTTTACCATCGCCAAATTCTATCGAATCAATGGCGGTAGTACGCAACACAAAGGTGTCGTGCCGGATATTCTTTTCCCATCGCCAATAGAGGCATCTGAGTGGGGCGAAAGCCAGGAAGACAATGCCTTACCTTGGGATAGTATCTCACGGGCGAAATACACCACGTTTGGTGAAACAAGCACTGCGGTAACTCAGGTGAACAGTCAATATAAAGAGCGCATCGCCAAAGATCCTGAATTTGCCTACATATTCAACGATATTGAGCGCTACAAAGAAAATAAAGATAAAAACTTTATCAGTATTGTGGAGTCTGAACGTAAAAAAGAAAAAGAAGAGCAAGAAGCTAAGCGATTAACGAGAGTGAACGAGCGTTTAGTTCGCATGGGCAAAGAAAAAATTGCGTCTCTGGATGATGTTCCGGAGGATATGGAAGAAATCGATCCGTACCTGGACGAAGCGGTAAATATTACGCTAGATGTGGTAAACACTGGTAAGTACGCGATAAATCGTTAAACTATTTCTGTTCCTAAAAAGGGTCGTTGAGACCCTTTTTTATTGGTTGCAAAAAAACGCGTACCCGGTGAAGATTGCAAATTAATTAAAAAAATAACAACAAGGAATTTACATGAACAACAGAGGCGAGTTCTCAACGAGAATAGGTTTTATTCTTGCCGCTGCTGGGTCTGCTGTAGGCCTGGGTAATATTTGGGGTTTCCCAACGCAGGTCGCCAGTAATGGTGGTGCTGCATTTGTATTGGTTTATATCATTTTGGCTTTTGTCTTGGCATACCCGGTATTAATGGCTGAGTTGATCATTGGACGCGCCACTCGTTCAAACATGGTAGACGCGTTAGGTAAGATCACCGGCCATAAAATCGGTCGCGCCACCGGTGTTTGGGGATTTATCACTGTTTCACTAATTCTGTCTTTTTACGCCATTGTTGCAGGCTGGATGATCTCTCATTGTATTGAGGCCCTCTTTTCATTCTTGGGCCAAGACGCTGCTTCGCAGTGGTTGATTACCCAATCAGAGACCCGCAACCTTCTGTTTTGTGCCATTTTCATCTCGCTAACGGCGTCCATTGTTGTTGGCGGTGTTAGCGATGGTATTGAAAAATGGTCGGTGCGTTTGATGCCAACCTTGTTTGTTATTGTGGGCATACTCATTCTTTATGTTGCCATGCAAGATGGCGCTAGTGAGGGAATGCGCGCCTATTTATTACCTGATTTTAGCAAAATCACCAATCCCGACTTACTGATAAGTGCAATGGGCCAAGCCTTCTTTTCCATGTCGCTCGGGGTAGGGACAATGCTGGTATATGGCTCTTACATCAGCAAAAATGAAAATCTTCCATCCTTAGGCGTGTCCGTTGCTTTAGTGGATATCGGCGTGGCCATTTTGGCTGGCTTGTTGATTATTCCTGCCATGTATGTGGCCATGCACAATGGCGTTACCATATTTAACGAAAATGGCGTGCTCATTGAGGGCTCAAACTTAATATTTGCCGTGCTTCCAGAGCTGTTTAATACCATGGGTGATATTGGTAACCTTGTGGCGTTTGCCTTTTTTGCTTTGATGATTATTGCTGCATTAACTTCATCTATTTCAATGCTTGAGGTACCTGTAGCCTATGTGGTGGAAAGTAAGAACGTGGCCAGAACCAAGGCTGTATGGATCATCGCTGCAGCAATATTCTTAATCAGCCTGACTTTGATTTTTAACTTCGACTGGCTGTTTGGTTTGGTAGTGTCATTGACAACGGAATACAGCCAACCTCTCTTGGGGCTCGTGCTTTCAATTTATGCGGGTTGGGTATGGAAACGCAATGAAATCTTACAAGAACTCAAAAACGGCAATGAAGCTGCTGAGCACTCTTTTTTCTGGCGTGTCTGGCCTTGGTACATTAAGTTTGTATGTCCGGTGATTATTATCGTAATGTTTGTTCGCTCATTCTTTTAATGTAGCCCGTATTTCCAAAGAGTATTTAAGATGTCAGAAGCACAATATAAAGAACCGTCTTTGCTGGACTCTATCATTCCTATAGTTGTATTGGTCACCTTGTTGGGTACCTCCGTATGGGTTTTTGGTAGCGATTCTTCAAGTGGCCCTAACCAAATCGCCTTACTACTGGGCATGGCTGTAACCGCAATAGTCGGCCTTAAAAATGGCTTTAGCTGGAAAGAAATTGAACAGGGTATGATCAATGGCATTTCCATATCTTTGGGGGCCATTCTGATCCTATTAGCTGTGGGCTCATTGATAGGTACCTGGCTTTTATCCGGTACGGTTCCAACATTGATTTATTATGGCCTCGAACTGCTTAATCCTACGGTGTTTTATGCTGCGTCAGTTGTCATCTGCGCTATTGTTGCCATGAGTATTGGCAGCAGTTGGACTACTGCTGCTACCGTGGGTGTAGCACTTATTGGCATTGCTAACGGAATGGGAATGTCAGAGGCGATAACCGCGGGGGCAATTATTTCCGGAGCTTATTTTGGTGACAAAATCTCACCACTTTCTGAAACAACAAATCTGGCGCCTGCTGTGGCGGGTACAGACTTGTTCTCCCATATTCGCTACATGTTGTGGACCACCGTTCCCAGTATTGTTGTGGCGCTTTTGCTGTTCGCCTTTTTGGGTGTTAATGCCTCGGATAATGTGGACGCTGAAAACATCGCTAAGATGCAGTCGCTGTTGCAGCAAGAGTTTAATATTCAGTTTCACATGTTGGTGCCGTTTTTTATCCTGCTGGCGATGGCTGTTAAAAAGGTGCCTGCTTTTCCCTCGGTGGGAATTGGTGCGCTGTTAGGTGGTGTTTGGGCGATCATTTTCCAACCGGAAGCGGTAGCCACCATGGCTGAGGGTGAAGCTTCAACCTTCGCCGCTGTTAAAGTGGTATGGATAGCGCTGTTTGATGGTGTAGCCTTCACAACCCCTGATGCCAACCTCAATGATTTGTTATCCGGTGGCGGCATGTCCAGCATGTTAAATACTATTTGGTTGATCATGTCAGCCATGTGTTTCGGTGCTGTTCTGGAAAAAGTGGGTTTATTAAAGCGCGCTGTGTCCGCCATCCTGAAAGGGGCCAAGTCTGCAGGGGATATGGTGAGTCGCACAATTATGACCTGTTTCGGCACCAACCTTATTACTGCGGATCAATACATTTCTATTGTGATGCCCGGCAGAATGTACAAAGAAGAATTTAAAAAGCGCGGCTTGCATCAGTTAAACTTGTCTCGCAGTTTGGAAGATGGCGGTACCATTACTTCGCCTTTAATTCCCTGGAATACCTGTGGTGCCTATATGCACAGCGTTTTGTTAGTGCATCCGTTTGAATACGCGATGTTCGCCTTTTTCAACCTCATCAATCCGATATTAGCTATTATTTATGCTTACCTGGGCATTAAGATCTTGAGATTAGATCCACCTGAACATATACACGTAGGTGTAAAAGAGAACAAACAGTCGAGTGTCTCGACCAGTAATTAAGACAGGATAGCTATGGATAACTCTGTTGTATCTCCGACAGCCAGAAGGCTGTCGGATTATAAGCCTTTTGGTTTCGAAATCCGCTCCGTTGATCTGACCTTTGAACTTGAGCCCGTAAATACTCGGGTAACAAGTAAACTCAAAGTTAAGAAACAAAACTTACGTCTTAATAAGTTATTTCTCGACGGCTCTGGTCTGGAGCTTGTTTCATTTAAAATAAATGGGCAAGTTTACGAGTCCTTCAAAAGAACGGCGTCTGGCCTTGAGGTGGTTTTCCCCTTTGAGAGCGCAGATGTTGAAATCGTGACTCAGTGTAATCCAGAGCAAAACAAAAGCCTGGAAGGCCTATATTACGCGGCCAGCACATTTTGTACTCAATGCGAAGCTGAAGGCTTCCGAAAAATTTCATATTATCCAGACAGACCAGATGTGTTGTCAGTTTGGTCAGTGAAGATAGTAGCCGATAAGCATACTTACCCCTATTTGTTGTCCAATGGTAATAAAACCGGAGAGGGTAGTTTGCCTGATGGTAAACATTGGGTGTCGTGGCATGATCCTTTCAAAAAGCCCTGTTATTTGTTTGCGCTTGTGGCGGGAGACTTTGATTTACTCAGTGATGAATATACAACGCAGTCCGGGCGCAATGTTAGCCTGGAACTGTATGTGGACAAAGGCAATGCTGGTCGAGGTAGTCACGCCCTTGAGTCGTTGAAAAAGTCCATGAAATGGGATGAGGATACCTTTGGTTTAGAATACGACCTGGATATCTACATGATAGTCGCCGTTGATTTTTTCAACATGGGGGCTATGGAAAACAAAGGCCTGAATGTATTCAACAGCAAATTTGTTTTAGCAGATGAGGAATCTGCCACAGATGAAGATTACTTCAATGTAGAATCCATTATTGCTCATGAGTATTTTCACAATTGGACAGGTAATCGAGTTACTTGCCGAGATTGGTTCCAATTGAGTTTGAAGGAAGGTTTGACAGTCTTCAGAGATCAGCAGTTTAGCTCTGATATGTCCTCTCACATTAGTAATCGCATTAAGCAGGTAAGAGTGATGAGAGAGCATCAATTTGCTGAAGATGCCGGTCCCATGTCACATCCTATACGCCCCGAAGAAGTTATCGAGATGAATAACTTTTACACGGTAACGGTTTACGATAAAGGGGCTGAGGTGATAAGAATGATCCATACCTTGTTGGGAGCCGAGGGGTTTCGTAAGGGCATGGATTTATATTTTGAACGACACGACGGCCAGGCCGTTACCTGTGATGATTTTGTCGCTGCAATGCAAGATGCAAGCGGGGTTGACCTTGAGCAGTTCAGGCGTTGGTATAGCCAGTCTGGCACGCCTGTGGTCACTGTCGGCAAAGAGTATCAAAACGATACTAATAAACTGGTGATTAGTCTGGAGCAGTGCACTCCCGCCACTGCGGATCAAAAACAGAAGCAAGATTTGCATATTCCGATTGCTTGGGAGCTGTTTGATAAAACTTCGAACAAACATACTTCGGGGGTTTTTGACTTTAAACAGCAAGCCGATCAATTGATCATTGACGATGTGGAGCCGCAGCAGGACATCGTGCTATTCACCGACTTCTCGGCGCCAGTAAAGTTGAAGCAGATTACCTCCACCGAATCTGCTATTGAGGTTATGCTGCACGCCAATGACAGTTTTTCGCGATGGGATGCGGCACAAACGGTTTATTCTGATTTAATCTGGCAAATCAATGATTCTCCGGATAACAACAGCGCTGAGGTAGAGTCAGCGATCAATGCGATTGTACAAAGGCTTACCTCTGCCGACATTTCCGACCTTGGTTTGTTGTGTGAGTTACTGTCCTTACCGGGATTTGATTATCTGTCTGAGCAGCGAGAAACTCTCGATGTTTTGGCCTTGTATCAGGCAAGAGAAAAAGTACAACAACTTTTGGCATCAGCGCTGACGGAATATGCCGCTAAAGTGATTTCTGAGGATTCGCCAGCGATATACCGTTATGCTACTGAAGATGTGGCCAGAAGACGGCTGAGAAACCTGATGTTGCAATACCATGTGCTGGCCACTGGACAAAGCGGTCATGCAGAGCAGCAATTTGCTAACGCCTCTAATATGACGGATAGTCTTGGTGCACTTAGCGCATTGCGAACCCAGAATACACTGCCTCAATTTGAGCGACTCATGGTGGTTTTTGAAGAGCGTTGGCGTCAAGACGTATTGGTGTTAGATAAATGGTTTGCACTGCATGCAGGCACTAACAGGGACGATATTCTTGCTACGATGGATTTGCTCACCAGTCATCAGCGCTTCAATTATGACAATCCGAATCGGGTTCGCTCAGTGGTTGGAACCTTTGCTTTTTACAATATTCCACAGTTCCACAAAGTCGATGGATCAGGATACCAATATGTTGCAGACAACATAATCCGTCTTAACAATGTTAATCCTCAGGTGGCTGCGCGCATTGTTACGCCGATGCTGCGCTGGAAAAAGCTAATGGGTGAGCGCAAAGATAAGATGCAAAATCAGTTACTGAGAATTGCTGATACACCAGACTTGAGCAAAGACTTGTTTGAGAAGGTGAGCAAGAGTTTGGCTGAATAATCAGCGTTTAACGTAAAAATTGCGTAAATATGAAAAGTTATTTTTTCAGTCTTAATATTAATTATGTTGATTGCGAGAATCTTTATTTGCCGCAGTTGAACACCTGCATGGTGACCTCAGATTCTGGCGAACGGGTACAGCTACCTACGAAAAATTTGCGGCCATTTGTGACGAAAACCGGGATACAGGGAAGATTCCGGTTGCTTGTCGATGAAAATAACAAGATCAAATCCTTTGAAAAAATTGCCTAGCCAGGCTATTACTTCCTGTACACAAAATAAATAATTCTTGATATTACCGAATCTTACCATCGTTTTAACTGGTACGATTAGTTCTTGCGTCCGTTTTAAAATGATGTAATCATTTTGTTAATTATAAGCATGCTTTATGTGTTTATAGGGTACACACAACACCAGCCTGCAGAGACAGGGGAGAATAAAAATCATGATCAAAGGGCCTCGTATCTTCAAAAAGTCGCCTCTCGCCATTGGATTGGCTGCTGCCACCGTAATGTCGGTTCCAGCGCATAGCGCCAATTGGGAAGTGGGTGATTTTAATATTACGCTAGACTCAACCTTTTCGCTTGGTACCAGTTACCGGGTCGAAGACAGAGATTTCAGTAAGATTTCCAACAGTAGCCAGCCAAACCTGGATTGGACGGGTTACAACATGACAACCAACGTAATTTATCAAGGCGAGGATATTTGGCGTCTTAATGATGGTGTTGGTTCCTATTCAGCGAATGGCGATTTAGGGAACCTTAACTTTGATAGCGGTGAAGCTTTTTCTACTGTCTTTAAAGGTGTACACGAATTAGACATCAACAGAGGTGACTGGGGTGTTTTCCTTCGTGGCATGTACTACTACGACTTCGAATTAATGGATGATGATCGCCCATGGCAAAATCCACTCAGTAGCCAATTGAGTGGCAATGATGGGCGCAGTGATATCTGTAATGACCCTCGAGCGAAAGAAAATGCCTGTGCAGACGTACGTCTGTTGGATGCTTTCTTCTACTGGGATACCTACATTGGCGATAAGCCATTCAGTTTACGCGTTGGTGACCAGGTAATTTCCTGGGGTGAAAGTACTTTTATCCAACACGGGATCAATACTATCAACCCGGTTGACGTTGCCCGTGCCAGAGCGCCTGGTGCAGAACTGAAAGAAGTATTTATTCCAGTAGGAACAGTGTTTGCCTCTTTGGGAATTACGGATTCTTTTAGTGTTGACGCGTATTACCAGTATGAATTCGAGCGCAGTATCCTGCCTGTTTCAGGTACTTACTTTGGTACCAACGATTTCGCCGGTGACGGTGGTCACTTAAACAACATTCAGCTGAGCTTTACCCGCAACCCTGATATCGACCAAGCGTTTTTAATTGACTCATTAAACCAAATTGGTGCTGGGTTACGCGCTGGTGCCGATGCGGGTGCAATGGGCAGTGCGTTGATAGGTCATGCTACTAAAGTGGCTATTCGTGCCGAGGGCGATGCCTTCTATAATGACGCTAGCGATAGCGGTCAATACGGTTTGAAATTTACCTATTTCTCTGAAGAATTAAACAGCACCGAGTTCAGCTTTTATCACTTGAATTACCACAGCAGTCGTCCTCTGTTGTCTGGTATTGCTGCAAACTATACAAATGAAGCGGTTGGTCGTGATTTGGCCAGACTAGCAAGTGGTCCTGTTACGGCCGCGAATATCACAGACCTTGAGGTCTTTCCTAAAGCTGCGGCTTATTTCCCGGAAGATATCAAGTTATACGGTATGAGCTTTAACACAAGTGTGGGCGAAACCTCCATTGCTGGTGAAATCTCCTTCCGTCCTGATGAACCAATGCAGATTGATGATGTAACCTTATTGTATGCGGCATTCCCAGAGCAGTTAGCCGCAACGGGTGCGCGCCCTGATCTAGCGGGGATTTCACAATACGACGCTTACTCAGGTGGTGCACCACAACCGGGTGATTTTATCAACGGTGTTATCGAGTTAGATAGCTTGCAGTTACAATTGACCGCATCTCATCTATTTGGACCTGTTGGTTTCATTGATAACCTGATTGTCTTAGGTGAAGTAGGCTACGTAGAAATTAACGATATGCCAGATCCGAGTGTGTTAGCTTTGGAAGCGCCTGGCACTTTCCGTTCAGTTCCGTTGGTACCAATCAATGGCAATACCCGTGAAGGTTTACATGTTGCTCTATCCAATGGTCCAGAAACCGGCGCGCAGTTCGCCACAGACAATGCTTGGGGTTATCGCTTGTTAGCCGTAGCTGATTTCAACAACGTCTACAGCGGTGTGAACTTACGCGTTCGCTCTACTTTTGCTCACGATGTTGATGGAACAACGCCAAATCCATTGTTCTTATTCACAGAAGACAGAAAGTCTGGCAGCGTGAGTTTAACCTTTGATTATTTGAGCAAGATGTCGGCTACGTTCTCTTACAACGCCTTCTGGGGTGGTGGTCAAGCGAACGATTTGTCAGACCGTGACTTTGTTTCTTTATCCTTCAACTATGCTATCTAAGGAGCGAATATAATGAAAAAACTGGCCCTTATTGCATCTGCAATTACCCTGGCATTGTCAGTTAATGTAGCCAATGCCAAAGTCTCTGAAGCAGAAGCTGCCAAGTTAGGTAATGAATTAACTCCATTAGGTGGTGAAAAGGCGGCTAATGCAGACGGAAGCATTCCAGCCTGGAATGGTGGTATTACTACTCCTCCTGCAGGTTATACACCGGGTGATTTCCATCCGGATCCGTTCACTGAGGATAAACCTTTGTTTGAAATTACTTCAGCCAATCTGGAGCAATACAAAGCGTTTTTATCACCAGGTCAGGTAAAACTGTTTGAAACCTATCCAGACACCTATCGTATGCCTGTTTACCAAACTCGCAGAACAGCATCTAATCCACAGTGGATTTACGATCAGGCTAAAGTCAATGCCGTAAATGCTGAACTAGTTGAAGGCGGTAACGGTGTTAAAAATGCGTCCGGTGCGATCCCTTTCCCTATTCCGTCTAACGGTCTGGAAGCGATTTGGAACCACTTGTTGCGTTATCGCGGTCAAGGGGTACAGCGTTTCGGTGGCCAGGCAGCGCCTACGGCGAGTGGCGCCTATACCGTGATCGGCTTTGATGATGTACTAATGATCAAATACTCGCAAAGAGATGCGACGCCAGAGTCTTTATTCGAAGAGAACGTGCTGTTCAAGTTCAAGCAAAAAGTAACTGTGCCTGCGCGTTTGGCTGGTACTGCACTTCTGGTTCACGAAACCATGGACCAGGTAAAAGAGCCGCGTAAAGCCTGGACTTACAACACTGGTCAGCGACGTGTGCGCTTAGCACCTAACGTAGCCTATGACGCTCCGGGAACAGCAGCTGATGGTTTGAGAACCAGTGATGACCTGGACATGTTTAACGGTGCACCGGATCGTTACAACTGGGAGCTGAAAGGTAAGCAAGAAATGTATGTTGCTTACAACAACTACAAGTTACACAGTGATCAGGTTAAATACGATGACATCCTCAAGCCGGGCCACATTAATCCTGATTTGACACGCTTTGAGAAACACCGTGTATGGGTGGTTGAAGCGACATTAAAAGAAGGTGTGCGTCACATTTATGAGAAGCGTGTATTCTTCCTTGATGAGGACAGCTGGCAAATCCAGGTTGCCGATATGTACGACAACCGTAACGAACTTTATCGCGTAAATATCGCTTATGGCGTAAATTATTATGAAGTTCCTACGCATTGGTCTACGCTTGATGTTAACCATGACCTTAATTCACGTCGCTACCTGGCTGTGGGGCTTGATAATGAAGAAAGCATGTACGACTTCTCAGTTGAACTGCAAGATCAAGACTTCACTCCTCAAGCGCTAAGAAGAGAAGGACGTCGTTAAAAACTTCTAATGTTCGGTGGTCCATAAGGGCCACCAATTTCTGTGTTGAAGGGTTTATGAAATCAGCAAAAACTTTACTTTTTTCTTGTCTACTCTGTTGCTCTGCCATTTCGGCAACCGAATCCTCCTATATCGCGCCTCTTGCCTCTAAATCCATGTTGCTGGATATTACTGCTACTGAGCAAACTTTGCTGGCTGTCGGTGAAAGAGGGCATGTTTTAATTTCAAATGATTCTGGCAACTCATGGTCGCAAAAGGTGGTGCCCACCAAGTCAACCTTAACCGCTGCATTCGCACTTGACGACAATATCTGGGTGGTAGGACATGATGCGGTTATTCTTCATTCTGCTGACAAAGGTGAGACCTGGTCACAACAACAGTTTTTACCAGAATTAGAGCGCCCACTGTTGGATGTGTACTTTTTTAATGCCGAACAAGGTATTGCAATCGGTGCTTATGGTGTGTTTTTCAGAACACAAGACGGCGGGCAATCATGGGAACGCGAATATCATCCAACGTTTTTACATCCCGATGATCAGGCTTATGTTGAAGAGTTAAAAGCGGAAGATGAAGAGTTTTATCGCCAGGAGATGGCTTCAATCTTACCCCACCTGAATCGTATTACAGCTGATGAACAGCGTTTGATCGTTGTTGGTGAATCCGGTTTGGTAGCCTTCAGTGATGACTTTGGTGAGAGTTGGCAGCGAGTGGAAACAAATTATTATGGCTCTTTTTTCGGGGTGGCGAAATTAAACGATGGCACCGTTATGGCTGCGGGCCTGAGAGGGAGTTTGTACGTGTCGAAAGATAATATGGAAAATTGGACCAGGGCAGAAACCAATACTACTGCTACCTTTAATTCAGTTATTCCCGTGACGGAACACAATGCTTTACTCGTTGGTAACAACGGGGCCGTTGCCTTCTATAACGATGGAGCAATCAAAGTGACCAAACAAAAAGACGGTGAAAATGTTATAGATGCTGTAACCATGGATAATGAAGCAATTGCGGTATCCGCCGTGGGATTTAAATCTTTTCCTCTGAATTAAGGACATTCACCTGATATGAATTCGTTAACTGATCTTCTAGAAAAAATTGTATTCAGACACCGTATGGCGGTGATTGTTCTTTTCCTTGCTGCGACAGTGTTTTTGTTGATGCAGGCAATGCAACTAAAGCTGGATGCAGCCTTTACAAAAAATATCCCACTAAACCATGAATACATGGTCAATTATATGAAACACCAAAAGGATTTTGGTGGTGCCAACAATGTACTCGTTGCTGTATGTGACAAGAATGGCGATATTTTTAATGAAAACTTTTTCATAACCTTGAAGAATGTTCACGATCAGTTGTTTTTTATCCCAGGAGTGGATAGAAGTCTGGTGACTTCTTTGTATTCACCTTCGACACGATTTACCGAGATCGTTGAAGGGGGATTTGCTGGCGGTCCCGTTATTCCTGCAGACTTTTCGCCTTCATCACCAGCGGCATTGCAATTAGTATCTGAAAATATCACAAAGGCCGGAATAGTTGGTCGTCAGGTTTCAAACGACTTTCAATGTGCCATGGTTACTGCACAGCTTTTGGAGTTGGATCCTGAAACCGGTGAAAAACTGGATACCTTAAAGCTTGCTGCGCAATTTGAAGAGGAATTGAGAGGCCAATACGAAAGCGACCAGATTAGTATTCATATCATTGGCTTTGCGAAAATGATTGGCGACGTTGCCAATGGTGCTAAAGACGTTGTGTTGTTCTTTACCATTGCCATCGCTATTACGGCCGTAATGGTATATTTCTTCTCCAAATCCATCATGTTGACCTTCTTGCCATTGCTTTGTTCTGTGATTGCTGTGGTGTGGCAATTAGGTTTGTTAACCGTTATTGGCTTTGGTCTTGACCCCATGTCTATTTTGGTACCGTTTTTGGTATTCGCTATTGGCGTGAGTCACGGTGTGCAAATGATCAACGCCGTGGGCAAAGAAGTGGCTCATGGCTCTACAGCGAAAATCGCTTCGCAAAACGCCTTCAGAAAACTGCTTATCCCCGGCGGTGTGGCATTAATTTCTGATACCGTAGGCTTTATGACGCTACTGGTGATTGATATCGGTATTATTCGTGAGTTAGCCATCACTGCATCAATGGGTGTGGCGGTTATCATACTGACCAACTTAATGTTGCTGCCTGTCTTGATGTCCTACCTTAAGCTTAAACCTGGTTGTGCAGAGAAAGCACAAGAGATCACGGAAAGCCGGGTCGATGCCATTTGGCAAAAAGTATCTGGTTGCTCTTCAATGAAAGTTGCCAAGTACATTCTGGCGGTAACAGCAGTGCTATTTGTGCTGGGTTGGATTCAATCTAAGGAAATGAAAATCGGTGATTTGCACGCGGGTGCTCCAGCCTTGCACGAATCTTCTCGTTACAATCAGGATACCTTCTTAATTACTGACAAATTTGAAATTACTGTAGATTATATGTCGGTGCTTGTTGAAACCACGGCAGAGGCATGTACTGCTCATGATGTTATGAGCGCTATTGATGAGTTTCAGTGGAAGATGACAAACGTCGAAGGCGTGCAATCAGCCATCAGTTTGCCGTCTGTGGCCAAGCGAGTTAATGCCGGATACAACGAGGGTAACTCCAAATGGAAGGTGTTACCACGTAATGAACAAACCATGGTACAAGCCATTGGCAGAGTGCCTACTTCATCTGGCTTACTCAATAGTGATTGCTCGGTTATGCCCGTCATTCTGTTTATGGAAGATCACAAAGCCGAAACCATAACTCGTGTTGTGGAGGCTGTTAAAGAGTTCCGAGCCGAATACGAAACTGAAAACCTGCAGTTTAAACTGGCATCCGGTCCGGTGGGTGTTATGGCGGCCACTAATGAAGCGGTGGATGCTGCGCAGGATCCAATGATGCTGTATGTATTTGGTGCTGTTATCATTCTGTGCTTGATGAGCTTCAGATCGCTACGCGCCACCTTGTCAGTAGTAATCCCTCTTTATGTGGTATCTATTTTGGCGCAAGCACTAATGACTTATCTGGAAATTGGTTTAACGGTTTCCACCTTGCCCGTAATTGCCTTGGGTGTGGGGATTGGCGTGGATTATGGTATCTATATCTTGTCTACCATGAGCCAAAAACTAAAAGAAGGAATGTGCTGTCAGGATGCTTACTTTGAAGCGTTAAAGGAGCGGGGCAGTGCGGTACTCTTCACCGGTATCACGCTTGCAGTAGGCGTTAGCACCTGGGTGTTTTCATCGCTTAAGTTCCAAATGGACATGGGAATACTGCTTACATTTATGTTTGTTGTGAATATGTTGGGTGCCATACTGGTATTACCAGCAATAGCTGCACTGTTCTGGCGTAAGCAAAAATAATATATTGCATAGAGATGCACAAAATAAATAAAAAATGGCCGTTCAGGCCATTTTTTATTTGTAATGCCTGAATATTTATTTTTTGCACTTCAGCCAGGTGTAAATTTCTCTTTAATATTCAGTTATATTCATGGAAAATATTGCAAAATCTGGTCTCTGAACCAGGCTTATCAGAGATTGGCAAAACCCTACATTAAGCCCAACATTACAAGGTATTGAAATGACGGTATCTACAAACGCACATTCTGTCCTTCTGGATAACGTGTACCAACTTATAAAAAACAAAGTAGATAAAGAAAAACAAGAGCTGGTATTCCAGTTCGCAAAAAATTTATATCAAAATGTCGCTAACACAGACCTGGACGGTAGAAGTGATAGCGACCTTTATGGTGCGGTTCTGAGTCTATGGAATGAATTCGCCAACTTTAACAGTGAAAAGTCGTTTATTCGGGTATTCAATCCGGATGTCGCTAAACACGGCTGGCAATCTACTTACACTATTGTAGAAATCATTGTTAAGGACATGCCCTTCCTGGTGGATTCAGTGCGTATGTCTTTAAATCGCCTTGGCATTACTTCTCATCTGCTATTACATAGTCCGGTATATATAGAGCGAGACAGTGACTCTAAACTGGTTAACTTTGGTGAGTCTGGCAAAGCGGATGAGAGCAACAAGGAAACGGTGTTTCTGATCGAAGTGGACAGACAGACAACGCGCAGAAAACTTGATGCGCTGGCGAAAGAAATTGAATCGGTGGTAGACGAAGTTTCTCTAGCTGTAAGTGACTGGCAAGCGATGCGTGAGCGTCTTAAGGCCATTATTGCAGGCTTTAACAAGGCCCCAGTGCCTTGCAGCGATGAGCAAAAGAAAGAGGCCGAGCGTTTTCTCGCTTGGGTTGAAGATCATAACTTTACCCTGATGGGCTACCGTCACTATTCGGCTAAAGGCATTAAAGGTGATTATCGCTGGATAGCTGATAATGATTCCAGTTTAGGACTGATGAAAAACTCCATTAGCGACCGCGAACGAGTGCTTTCAAAGCTGCCGCTGTCAGCGCGTCAGGAAACCCTTAGCCATAAGCCTTTAATCTTAACTAAAACCAATTCTCGCTCACGTGTGCATCGTCCTGCTTACATGGATTACATTGGAATTAAAAGCTTTGATGAAAAGGGCAATGTCATAGCGGAGGACCGTTTCCTCGGCTTGTATTCGGCGTCGTTTTACAACAGCAGCGCACTGCAGTTGCCAGTTTTGAAAGATAAGATTCAGCGTATTTGTGATGCGTCGGGTTTTGAGCGTGGTACCCACGCTTACAAAGCTTTGTTGAATATCATGGAAACTTATCCACGTGATGAAATCCTGCAGACAACTGATGAAGAGTTATTAAAGATTGTCGTCGGAATCTTTCAGATGCAGGAGCGAGGTATTTCTCGCTTGTTCGTGCGTAAGGATATTTTCGGACGCTTTTTCTCGTGCATGGTGTTTGTACCGAGAGAACGCTATAACACCGCATTGCGTAAAGAGACCCAAGCACTGTTGAAAAAATCCTTTGGTAGCGATAAAGAAGTTGAGTTCACTACCTATTTCTCTGAGTCAGTATATGCTCGTACCCACTACATTGTTCGGGTTGAGAACAACAATGTTGAAGTTAACGTGAAGGATATAGAGAAGAACATCGTGGAACTATCAAAAAGTTGGGATGACAAGTTGGGGTCTGCCATCAGGGCTAGCTACGGGCAGACAAGAGGCAAAGCTCTGGAACAAAAGTACGACAGTGCGTTTTCTCGTTCCTACAAAGAGCAAAATTTGCCTGGGACAACGGTGGTAGATATTGAGAAGCTGGAGCTGCTCAGCGATGAGCACCGTTTGGATATGCTGTTTTATCGCCCGCAAGAAGAGTCCAAGAACAGCGAAGCAGTGCGTCTGAAACTGTTTCACAAAAAAGAGCCAATCCACTTGTCAGCCGTATTGCCGGTACTGGAAAACTTCGGTTTGCGAGTCATTGACGAAACGCCTTATGAGGTTAAGTGTGCTGAAGGCGACGTCAATTGGGTGATGGATTTCTCCATGCTGCATAGCACTATCTCAAAAATGGATATTGTTAAGGCACAATCGCTGTTCCAGGATGCGTTTTCAAAAGTATGGAACGACGATTTGGAAGACGACGCTTTTAACCGATTGGTATTAGGCGCTGGATTGACGGGACGTAAAGTAACGATACTGCGTGCTTATGCCAAGTATATGCGTCAAACAGGTAGTTCTTTTAGCAATAGCTATATTGCCCGTACTTTGGACCGTTATCCCCATATTGCGACATTAATTATCAGTCTGTTTGAGGCAAGATTTAATCCGGCGAAAGACGTCGATAACGATAAAGTTGAGGCGCTGCAGCAGGAAATTAAACTACAGCTTGATCAGGTAGCTAATCTGGACGACGACAGAATTATCCGTCGTTATCTTGATATGATTATGGCTACCTTGCGTACTAACTTCTATCAGGCCGATAAAGAAGGTAATGAGAAACCCTACATTTCCTTTAAGTTCTTACCAGAACTTATTCCTGATATGCCATTGCCATTACCCAAGTATGAGATTTTCGTATATTCACCACTGATGGAAGGTGTGCACCTTCGCGGTGGAAAAGTGGCTCGTGGTGGTTTGCGCTGGTCCGACAGACAAGAAGATTTCCGTACCGAGGTACTGGGACTGGTAAAAGCTCAACAAGTTAAAAATACCGTGATTGTACCAGTGGGTGCCAAAGGCGGTTTTGTCTGTAAGAAATTACCTTTGTCTGAAGGTCGCGACGCCATCTTTAAGGCGGGACAGGATTGCTACCGTATTTTCATTCGCAGTTTGTTGGATATCACCGATAACATTGTAGATGGCAATATAGTCCACCCGGAAAATGTGGTGCGCCATGATGAAGACGACCCGTATCTGGTTGTTGCTGCCGACAAAGGAACCGCTACTTTCTCCGATATTGCTAACAGCATCTCTGATGAGTACGGCTTCTGGCTTGGGGATGCCTTTGCGTCTGGTGGCAGCGTAGGCTACGACCACAAGGGCATGGGTATTACAGCCCGTGGTGCGTGGGAATCCGTTAAGCGTCATTTCCGCGAAATGGGTATTGATTGTCAAACTACCGATTTTACCTGTGTTGCTGTAGGCGATATGGCGGGTGACGTATTTGGTAATGGTATGTTGTTGTCTAAGCACACTCGTCTGGTGTGTGCGTTTAACCACTTACATATCTTCTTCGATCCGAACCCCGATGCTGCGAAAACCTGGGTGGAGCGCAAGCGTTTGTTTGACAATCCGAAATTGGGTTGGGAAGACTATGATAAGTCCCTGATTTCAAAGGGCGGTGGTGTATTCTCTCGCTCTGCTAAGTCCATCACCTTAACACCAGAAATGCAAAAATGGTTGGATACAAAGGCCACGAGCCTGACGCCTAACCAGCTTATTCACGCCGCCTTAAAGATGCCGGTAGACCTTATCTGGAATGGTGGTATCGGTACCTATGTTAAGAGCTCTAAGGAAAGCCATGCGGAATGTGGTGACAGAGCTAATGATGATGTGCGTGTTAATGGTAGCCAGGTTAAAGCCAAGATTGTCGGCGAAGGTGGTAACCTTGGTCTAACCCAGCTAGGACGCGTTGAATACGCTGCAGCCGGCGGGCGCGTTAACACCGACTTTATTGATAATGTCGGTGGGGTTGATTGCTCGGATAACGAAGTTAATATCAAGATCTTGCTGAACTCCTTAGTAAACGCGGGCGATTTAACCGTTAAGCAACGCAACAAGTTGTTGTATGACATGACCGACGATGTGGCTGAACTGGTACTGCAGGATTGTTATCGCCAGACATTAAGCATGTCTATCACTCACCAAACGGGTGTTGCGTCATTGAAAGAGCAACTGCGCTTTGTGCATGCGCTTGAGCGAGATGGCGTGTTAAATAGAGAATTGGAATTTATCCCATCAGACGATGATCTGTCTGAAAGATTGTCTCGTGGCAAGGGCTTTACGCGGCCAGAGCTTTCTGTATTGATTTCTTATGGAAAAATGGTGCTGAAAGAGCAACTGAACATTCCAGAAATCACAGACAATCCCTATCACGGTAAGTTACTGGTAAGTGCGTTCCCTGAAGTGTTGCAAAAGAAATTTGCCGCTAAAATGGAAGAGCACCCACTAAGAGCGGAAATCATTGCCACTAAACTAGCCAACAATATGGTTAATGATATGGGACTGAATTTCTTATTCCGCATGCGTGAAGAAACAGGTGCTGCAGTACACGAAATTGCCAATGCTTATGCGGTAATTAAAGGGGTATTTGGAGTTGAATCACTGTGGTCTTCAGTTGAAGAGCTGGATAACAAGATTTCAGCAGAAGTACAGTTGCAAATGTTTGATACCATCAGACGCACTTTGCGTCGTGGCTCACGTTGGTATATGCGCCATGGTAAGAAAGGACAGGCTCTGCAAACCTGTATTGATAGCTACACTAAAACCTTTGTCAATATCAGCGAAAACTTGAAATCCTACCTTGTTCCTTCGGAATACAAGCAATTGCAGGCCAACATTGATAACTACGTCAAGGCGGGTGTGCCAGAAACCATTGCCACCAGAGTAGCTAGCTTAGGCAACCTGTTCTCTAGTTTGGATCTGGCGCAAATTGTAGCTGAGCAAGATAAAGATACCGCACTGATCGCGCGCCTCTACTATCTGCTGGGCTCTGAGCTAGAGTTGCATTGGTTCCTTGATCAGATCAACAAACAAACAGTTTCCAACCATTGGCAGGCGCTAGCGCGATCTTCTTACCGTGAAGAGCTGGATTGGCAACAACGTTTGTTAACGGTTGGCATTCTGAAAAACACCTCAGAAAGCACCGATGTTCGGGAAATTCTAGATAAATGGATTAAAGAGCACCAATTCTTGTTAGAACGCTGGTATCATATGATGGCCGAGTTTAAAACAAGTAGTACTCATGAGTTTGCTAAGTTCTCTGTTGCATTACGAGAACTGGGCTTGTTGAGTTTGAACTGCGATTAATTCTACAAATATTAGAAAAACCCGGTGATGACCGGGTTTTTTATTTTTTAGGGATACGTAATGTATTGGTTAGCACAGAAGTTGCTGTTTAATCTAGACGCTGAAGTTAGTCACGACCTCACTATTAATTTTCTCAAACGCTCGCAAAACACACCATTGCAAGGGTTGTATCAGCAATCCGTTGCCAGCAAACCCTGCCAGTTTGCCGGATTGGATTTACCCAACCCTGTGGGCCTTGCTGCTGGGCTGGATAAAAACGGCGAATGTATTGATGCCTTTGCCGCCATGGGATTTGGCTTTATTGAAGTAGGGACCGTTACACCAAAACCGCAAGCAGGTAACGACAAACCTCGCCTATTTCGTTTAAAAGATGCACAGGCCATCATTAATCGCATGGGCTTCAACAATAAAGGTGTGGATTACCTTGTGGAGCAAGTCAAACAAGCGCAATACAAGGGTGTTTTGGGCATTAACATCGGTAAAAACAAAGTGACGCCAGAAGAGCAAGCGCTGGATGATTATTTGATATGTATGCGCAAGGTATATGAGTACGCCAGCTACATTACAATTAATATTTCTTCTCCTAACACTCCTGGGCTGCGTAATTTGCAATATGGTGAAGCGCTGGAAGCTTTGTTGGCAGGTATTAAGGCAGAGCAACAAGTACTGCGTGATAAATACGGTAAACAGGTTCCTGTTTTAGTAAAAATAGCGCCTGATCTCACTAACGAGGAAATTCTTGGTATTGCCGACTCGCTGAAAAAGTCCCAGGTGGAAGGGGTAATTGCAACCAATACCACCATCACTCGAGATGGTGTTGAGGGATTGCGCTGGGCTAAGGAAGCCGGCGGTTTGAGTGGTAGTCCTTTAACTCAAAAAAGTCAGAGCGTGACAGAACAGTTAGCAGAAGCGTTGGCGGGTGAAATCCCCATAATGGGTGTCGGAGGAATCGACTCTGCTGATGCCGCAAGAAATCGTATGGCGGCCGGTGCACAGGTTCTGCAGGTTTATTCCTCATTTATTTATCAAGGTCCGCAACTGATTAAAGACATTGTTGAGGGTGTGTAAGGGGTGGTATTTCCCGTCCCGGATTCTCAGTGGCAATGGCTGGTGCAGGATGCACCAGCTGAGCTTGTATTGGATGTTGGTGATGGCGAACCCATTGCAACTGCAATCAGTTCTCGTAACTTAAGAGACAAGGGGTTACAGACAGCTTCTTTTTCTGTGGCTCAAACTCAGCTTTACATGGAACTGTTGGAAAATCCTGGATTGATTGCACTGCAGGCAAATGATGGTTTTGCATTTTTGACCCTTATTAATGCTATCGCTACATCCTTCTTCCACAAAGAAGTCGCCGCCAAAAATTGGCATTATCAAGTGAATGCGTTGTCGGAGCAGACTTTTGCAGCCCATGAACTCGCGGCGGTGGAAAGTAAATATGCTCAATGTGATGTACTATTACTTTCACAAAATGGCGCTTTTTTTAATTGTTTGTTGTTACAAGCTTTGCAATTAGACCAGCAAAAATACTTGCCCATGTTTACATTGATAAAAGTGAGTAACGACAGATTATTTGATTTCTCAGGCCAATGCCTGACACAGTTTGGATAAGCATACCTTTATGCACAAAATATTAGTCACCACCGCACTGGGCGTTGAAGATTTATTGGTAACGGAAATACAAGGACTTTTGCCCCATCTCGAATGTCAAAAGAAGCCCGGCCAGGTATTAACCACAGCCGAACTGCAAGATATTTATACTTTGTGTTTGTGGTCGCGATTGGCAAACCGAGTTCTATTGCAGCTTACGTATGGCAAAATCGAAACCGGAGACGATTTGTATCGACTGGCCAGTGAAGTTGACTGGAGCAAGCATTTTGGTTTGCGCAATACGTTTGCTGTGGATTTTTATGGCAGTAATAAAGAGATCAGAAATACCCAATTTGGCGCTTTAAAAATTAAGGATGCCATCGTAGACAGGTTTCTGGAAAATCAATCGGTGCGTCCAAATGTCGATAAAAACAACCCCGATATTCGTATACAAGGCCGCATTCATCGGGACAATGCCGCTATTTACCTGGATATGTCTGGTGGTAGTTTGCATCAGCGCCACTACCGGCAGGAAACCGGTCCAGCACCTATCAGAGAAAACCTGGCGTTTGCCATGTTAATGCGCAGCGGTTGGACACAAAATACAGAACAACCTTTATGTGACCCTATGTGTGGCTCTGGCACAATTGTTATTGAAGCTGCTTTGTATAAAGCACATATTGCACCTGGACTGCAACGCAAACGTTGGGGCTTTAGCCATTGGCTTAAACACAATGACGCACAGTGGAAAGTCATCCAAAGTACTGCTCTAAAGCGCCAAAAAACAGCTCCAGTGGGGATTTACGCCGGAGAGATTAGTCACAAACTCATCAATGTGGCGAAGCAAAATGCCAAAGCGGCCGGGGTTGACGAGTTTATCCAGTTTACCCATAGAGATGCCACCGAATATGTGCCTGACTGTGAAGCGCCTGGCTATCTGGTGAGTAATCCACCTTATGGAGAACGCTTAAGTGATTTTAATCGCTTGTTGCCAATCTTTCAGCAGTGGGGCGCTTGGTTAAAACAGCACTACGCGAATTGGCATTTGGCCCTGCTAACCTCCAATCGCGAGTTGTTAAAACAAATGAAGCTCGCTTCATCGCGCAGCTATAAACTAAAAAATGCCAATTTGGATTGCGAACTCGTTTTGTACAATATGGTGGACAGGAATCTGGCAGAGTTGCAACATGAGGCAAAGCTGGATGGTGATTTTGCCAATCGCTTAAAGAAAAATTGGGATAAAACCAAGCGTTGGCTTAAAAAACAAAATACAGAATGCTATCGCATTTATGACGCAGATCTCCCTGAATACAATGTCGCAATAGACAGGTACGGCGATGGACTGGTGATACAGGAATACGCTGCGCCTAAAAATATTCCAGAGCAGAAAACTAAAGCGCGTTTGCAGGAGGTGTTGCTGGTCGCACCTCAAGTTCTGGGTGTTGCCCCTGAAAATGTGGTCCTCAAAGTCCGTGAAGTTAAAAAGGGTAAGAACCAGTACGAGAAGGTCTCCAGGCAAAACAAAATGCTGGAAGTACAAGAGAATGGCGCCAAGTTTCTGGTAAACCTGTTTGATTATCTCGATACCGGCTTGTTTCTCGACCATCGCGATACCCGTTGTAAAGTCCGGGACATGAGTAAAGGAAAACGCGTCCTCAATCTGTTTTCTTACACCGGCTCAGTTTCTGTTTACGCCGCACTAGGCGGAGCGCAATCCGTTACCACTGTGGACATGTCGAATACCTACCTGGATTGGGCAAAGCAAAATTTTGAATTGAATAAACTACGGGGTAGTTATCAGTTCGTTAAAGCCGATGTCACTGCCTGGCTCAAACGAAATCGGGAAAAATACGATTTGATTTTTATTGATCCGCCGTCATTTTCCAACTCCAAAAGTATGGACAACACCTGGGATGTGCAGCGAGATCATGTGACGCTATTAGCGGATGCCAAAAACAGTCTCGCTGAGGGCGGGGTGATCGTATTTTCAAACAATCTGCGCAATTTTAAGATGTCTTCAGAGGTACAGGATAAATTAGGGTTGTCAGTGACTAATATTACCGCAGAAACAATCCCGGAAGACTTCAAGCGCAATAGTAAAATTCATCACTGTTTTTTACTGCAAGCACAATAAGAAAAGCATTTATGAACGACTTAATTCTATTTTCAGGCACAGACTGTCACTTGTGTGATTTGGCTAAACAAATGCTGGAACAACAAGGTGTAAACAAGCAGCAGTTGACCCAAATTAATGTCAAAGAACAACGAGAATATTACCATCAATACGGAGCCAGGATCCCGGTGCTCAAAAAGGCTTCTTCTGGGGAGGAGCTTGGGTGGCCATTCGAACCAGCGCAGTTGCAGGAGTTTTTAAGCTGATGTTATTGCAGTTAAAAGATGCCTGTATTGCTTTTGGCCATAAACCCTTAGTAGAGAAAGGCAACCTTACTTTAAACCCCGGTGAGCGCATGTGTTTGGTGGGGCGCAATGGTACTGGAAAGTCCACCTTGCTTAAGTTAATCGCTGGACAACAATCCTTGGATGATGGCCAGCGTATCGTCAACGCGGAAACTGTCATTGCCGTGTTACCTCAAGATCCGCCTGCGTTGGCTGACATATCGGTGTTTGACTACATAGCCGAAGGTTTGCAGGAAATTGGTGAGTTGCTCAAGCAATATCACGAGGTTGTCAATGCAGTGGCAGAGGATCCTTCAGAACAAAATCTGGCGACACTCGACGGCCTACAAAAACAGCTGGACGCCAAACAAGGCTGGCAGCTGGAACAACGTATAGAGCAGGTAATTTCCTTATTGCAATTGGATGCGGATGCATCGCTGGAGTCACTATCAGGTGGCTGGCGCCGCAAAGCCGCATTGGCCAAAGCCCTGGTGCGCAAACCAGATATTTTGTTATTGGATGAGCCCACTAACCATTTAGATATTGAAATGATCAACTGGCTGGAAAACCAGTTGATGGATTATCAGGGAGCGATGGTATTTGTTAGCCACGACAGGGCCTTTATTCGCAGAGTGGCCAACAAAATTGTTGACCTCGACCGGGGCGTGTTAACAGAGTATCCCGGTGATTATGCAAAGTATCTGATAAAAAAAGCGGAAGACCTTGAAGTGCAGGCAACGCAAGATGCACTTTTTGATAAAAGGCTGAGTCAGGAAGAAACCTGGATACGTCAAGGGATTAAAGCACGACGTACTCGCAATGAAGGGCGAGTTAGAGCGCTGAAAGCTATGCGCGAGGAACATGCGCAGCGCCGCAAGGTGCAGGGCAATGCCAGCATTCAATTAAGTGATAGCCAAAAATCTGGTAAGCGCGTATTTGAAGCCAAAGGCTTGAGTTACAGCATTGATGGTGCGCCGATGGTGAATAATCTGGATTTACAGGTTATGCGCGGTGACAAACTCGCTTTGGTAGGGCCAAATGGCTGTGGCAAGAGCACTCTAATCAAACTGCTTTTGGGGCAACTCAGCCCCGAGAAGGGCAGTGTTCGTCAGGGGACTAATCTGGAAATCGCTTATTTCGATCAGCACCGAGAGCAACTTGATCCTGATAAGGCGGTGATTGACGTGGTGGCCGATGGCAAGCGAGAGATTGATCTCAACGGCCGTAGTCGTCATGTGATCAGCTATTTACAAGACTTTTTGTTTTCACCTGAACGGGTACAATCGCCCGTTTCATCTTTATCTGGTGGAGAGAAAAACCGCTTATTGTTGGCCAAGATCCTATCCAAACCCGGTAATTTGTTGATTCTGGATGAACCCACCAATGATCTTGATGTAGAAACATTGGAATTGCTGGAAGAGACACTTAGCAATTACCAGGGAACATTGATTCTGGTTAGCCATGATCGTGAATTTGTGGATAATGTGGTAACGTCTAGCTGCTTTTTTGAAGGGCAGGGTAAGATTCAGCAATTTGTCGGCGGTTATGAAGAGATTAAGCGCTGGTATGGTGAACAGGAAAAAAATCGAAAATCTTCTGTAAAGGTTGAAACTTCTGCCAGCTCCGAGAGTCGAAAAACCGGTTCGAGCAGCACGAAAAACAAAAAGCTCAGTTACAAATTGCAATTGGAATTAGATGAGTTACCTGAAAAACTAGAGTCACTGGAAAATAAAGTGCAGGAATTTCAGGAGCTCATTAGTGAGCCAGCATTTTACAATCGAGAGCCGAAAGAGGTATCCGATACCCTCAGTTTATTGGCCGAAACAGAACAACAATTGGAACAAGCCTATGCCCGATGGGATGAGCTTGAGAGTATGAAACAGGAAGCAACGAATTAATGAAATATTTTAAGTTAGCCAAAGTCGCATTAGTATCCTTGGCAGTTTTTTCGCAATCTTCGCATGGGGCTTTGTATCAGATTACTGAGGTAAATACTCAGGCTGTTTCCAAGAACGCATTTCCGGCAGATATGAATGAGTCAGGTGATGTTGTATTAGCAGTGACATTCGACAGTATATATCCTTTACCGGAATACAACATTCCCATTGATCTTTCACTCATTGATTTTGAAAATGAAGACCTCCAGGAAGCCTTAACCGACATTGAGGCGGCGCAAAATGGCAACTTTAACCTGGAAGATTATGCCACAATCCTCAATCTCATCCGTTCTGGCCAAGGCTCGCTAACCACCCAAAGATTAGTGCCATGGTTGAGCTATGTTTCGGATAACGGCGTAATTGAATACATCCCTGCGTTTGATGAAATTGACGCTGATTATTCCGGTTACACCAAAAGCTTAGATACCCGTGTAAGTGCCATTAACGACAATGGTGTTATCGTTGGGAACTCACAAGCTCGCCCCACTAAACTGGATTATGTCAATGAATCCGGTGACGAGTTCACTTTCTTAGTCAGGGAGTTTGGCGCACGTGGTTTTGTGGATCTCAATGGTGTCAATGTAGGGTTAGAGTCAGATTCAGAACTCGCAGGTGGCTACACAGAAGTTCACGATGTGAACAATAGTTTGCAAGTGGTGGGTATTGAAGTATTCGAACCCACTGACAATATCGTTGAAGCAGCAGAAAATTGTGAAGATGAAGAGGTTCGTGGCGATCAACCTTTAGAAGTTTGCTTACAAATTTTGCATAGCTCTTTGTACGGTTCGCACAATCGCAGGGCCGTAATCTGGGAACTGGATACAGACGGCAATGTCGTAGAGAAAAAGACATTTGGATTGCCCTTTGAGCGAGAAGAAGATGACGAGCGCCTTTTTGTTAGTGAGGCATTAGCCATTAACGAGAATGGTCTGGCTGTGGGCCTTGCCACGAACTTTTACGAAGATAACGATGACTTTGAATCCACCTATGCCGCCATTTTTAGTGGCGATGAAGTGATCTCTTTCACTGACAGAAACGAGTACTTTAGTAGTATTGCCACGGATATAAATGACAACAACCTGGTAACAGGTTATGCGCTTAAGGACGTGAATGGGATCCGTCGAACCAAGTTCTTTGTTTACGACGTTAATTCCACGGAAATCACTTTTCCTGATGACTTTTTCCCCGGCTCTGCGAGCGTTGCCAGAGGGATCAACAACCTCGGTCAGGTTGTAGGTGAGGGTGAGGTTGAAACAACCTTGTCCAGTGATCGTCGCCGTGAAGCCTTTATTTACGATAGTAACGACGATACCTTCCAAAACCTGAACGATTTAACTAGTTGTGATACGCCGTATACGCTGGTGCAGGCACACAGTATTAATGACAGTGGACAAATTGTTGCACTGGCTCGAATTAGACGCGCCAATACTGACATTCAAGGTAACATCAGCCTTAATGATGATGGTACTGAGAGCGAGTCTGACCAGTTTGTGTCGGTGGTACTGAACCCTATTGCAGGTGGTGAGATTGACGACTGTAGCGCTACTGATCCGCAAACAGATACTCAGGAGCGCCAAGGGGGCTCTTCTGGTTTTGCACTGTTAATGTTGTTGTTATTGCCTGTTCTAAGACGATTCAGGAAATAAATTATCGTTGTTTAAAAGCCGCTGTCGCGGCTTTTTTTATGCCATTATTTTGAGATTTAGGGTTGTTTAATTGCGCGTAATTAAAAATGTAATAATTATGCAAAAATGTTGTAAAGAAAAAGATAGCGAGAATTCATTAACTTATCCGTTGTCAATAGCAACTAAAGAAAATTAACCCTTGAACCCTTGGTCAAGATCCTCTATTTCATAGTTGTGGGTATTCAACTCACAACAGCAAAAGAGAAAGAGGTGAAAATGAAAAGACAAAAGCGCGATAAATTATCTCGAGCCCATGCAAAAGGGTATCAAGCTGGTATTTCTGGTCGGGCAAAAGACAACTGTCCCTTTCAGGCTGTTGAGGCACGTTCTCAGTGGCTTGGTGGTTGGAGAGCTGCGATGGAAGATAGAAGCTTAGGTCTTGTAAAATAAATCCACAATTTTTCCTAAACCTTTTCTAGAGAGAACAAAAGCCCCAGTAGAGGGGCTTTTGTATTTTGAGAGATGGATAACTTCGCTGAGCTTAAAAGTTACTGGTATCCTGGAACAGGCCCACTTTCAAATCTTTTGCTTCATAAATCGGGCGTCCGTCTACTTCAACCACGCCGTCACCAATACCCATAAAGAGTTTGCGCTTAATAACGCGCTTCATGGTAATTTTATAAGTTACCTTTTTTGCGGTTGGTAAAATCTGGCCGGTAAATTTAACTTCACCGACACCCAGGGCACGTCCTTTACCCGGACCGTCACTCCAGCCGAGGAAAAAGCCAACCAGTTGCCACATTGCATCAAGGCCTAAACAACCAGGCATAACCGGATCGCCGGGAAAGTGACAATCAAAGAACCACAGATCTGGAGTGATATCCAGTTCAGCTTCAATGTAGCCTTTCTCATGCTCTCCGCCGTCTTCAGTGATGCTTGTGATGCGATCCATCATTAACATATTCGGTGCAGGTAGTTGACTGTTTCCCGGACCAAATAACTCACCACGACTACAGCTAAGTAGGTCTTCTTTGTTGAACTGATTTTTTCTTTCTGACATTACTGATTATCACTCTATCTGAATTTGCGGGCTAATTTAGCGAACACTTGTGCGCTAAACAAGTCTGATTTGTTTTATTTACCTCAAAAACCATACAAAAATCACGCTAAGTTTTTATGAACGTTGATAAAATAAGCAATTTTTCGATGAAACTTTAATTCGCCGATGGAAAGGGTATAGTTGTGCAAAAGTATTAACTTTTCAGAACTATGAGCAATGTTAAGAATCGTCTGAAAGCTAACGCAGACAAACAAAAGCGATTCAGAGAAAAGCAAAAAGCTGAAGGCAAAAAACTGATCCGCGGTTACGTTAACCCTGAGGCAGTGGATTGTTACGCCGAGTTAAGTGAAAAGACCGGTTGGACCGACAGCGAGATACTTAGTAACTCTCTTAGAATAACCTATGCGGCTTATAAGTGCGGCCAAATAAAACTATTAAACGAATGGCTTAAGAAGAATCAAAAATGAGCTGGACAATCGTCTTTTGGTATACGTCTTTACTTGTGGTGGTTTCGATTATTGGACGGTTGTTTGACGTTTCTAATGCTACCTGGCAACAACACAAGACCGGTTACAAGATACAGGATGTCTTTGATGTCTTGCTGGCTTTATTCGGTCTCATAGGTTTATTTGGTTTGGGCTTTGATGAGCGCTATTTTTCACAAGCTTTGTGGCAAGGCTATTTCGTTCTGACCATTGCTTATATTCCAATGTCGTTCTTTTTACCCAAATACGCCGATATGAGACAAATGTATGGTAATGGTAATGTTGTTAAAGCGATAACCTCCAATACCTTACTGATGGCGCCGTCTCATGTTGCACAATATGTTTACGCATTTAACCTGGACTGGTAAGCACACTATTAATCCAGATAGCAAAGCGTACTCCATACGTATTCAAGGCACAAATCAGCATGAGGTTGCTTGCTTCCTTAATCAAGTCAGTATTAGAGTACCGCCTGGGTCAGTAACCTTTGTTGCTTTACACTTAGTACATTAGGAATTTAATAATGAGCAAACTACCTTTGAGCAATACCTTTCCATCAGTGAGTTCAATCGGATTGGGCTGCATGGGCTTTGGAGGTGACTGGAGCGCTGAACCCTACAGTGCAGAGCATGTTAGTGAAATGCACGGTGCATTGGATGCAGCGCTTGAAGCAGGCATTAATTTTATCGATCACGCTGATATCTATACCTTAGGCAAAGCAGAATCGGTTTTTGGAGAAGTCATAAAACAACGCCCGGAATTGCGTGAGCAATTGATTATTCAGAGTAAATGCGGCATCAAGTTTGACGATGATATGGGCCCCGGACGTTACGATTTTTCAAAGTCCTGGATTAGCCAATCAGTGGAAGGCATTTTATCCCGCTTGAATATTGAGCAGCTGGATATTTTGTTATTACACCGACCCGATCTTCTTATGGAGCTTGATGAGGTGGCTGAAGTTTTTGCACAGCTTGCAAAACAAGGGAAAGTTAAGCACTTTGGCGTGTCCAATATGCACGCTCATCAAATTGCTTATCTTCAGTCTGGTCTTGAGCAACCCTTGGTGGCCAATCAGCTGGAAATGAGCCTGAGAAACCTGGACTGGTTAAATGAGAGTGTTACAGCTGGCATGTCATCTGGTACTCAAAATCATTTTTCTCCCGGAATCATTGAGTATTGCCGCAGCAACAATGTGCAAATTCAAGCATGGGGCTGTCTGGCACAGGGATTATTCTCCGGACGCAATCTTGATGGCCAGCCAGACAATGTGATAGCTACTGCGAACCTGGTAGCGGTGTTAGCTGAACAATACAACGTCCCGCGCGAAGCCGTCGTACTTGCCTGGCTGATGCGTCATCCTGCCAACATTCAGCCCATTATTGGTACCACCAACGGCGATAGAATAAAGGCTTGTGGAAAGGCGACGGAAGTGTCTCTCACCAGAGAGCAGTGGTATCAGCTTTATGTTACGTCTCGCGGTGAGCGTTTACCCTGAGCTGGATAATACCTTTAATGATCAGAAATTGGGCCAGGTAATAACTGGCCATAATCCAGACGGATGCCAGTGGAATGGACTCTCGAAACGCGTTCCAGGCAATGAGGGTATCTGAAAGAGCGAAAATCAAGGCTCCTGCCAGGTGCCACCGGGGGGCATTACGCGCTGAAAAAATAGCGGCGATACACATAAAGCTAATAACACCTATGTAGGCGATTACCGCAAACCTTAAAACGGTTTCTTCTGGCATCACAAGTTGTGCCACTATCCAGGAGTAAACCAGCATTGAAAGTGCAGCCAGGTGATGATACCTGGCATTGCTTAGTTGTTGTTCATCCACATTGCGCGCGAATATAACAATGTAAAACAGGTGAGCCACCAAAAAGGAGCTTAAACCGGCCATAAAGCTTTGTTCAAAAGGAATGGCCAGCAGCACATCACCACAGCCACTAAAAACTAATGCCGCAATGGTCAATAAACGAATAGAACCCGCTAGCTTTTGCCAGGTCCACAGCATTAATAATAAGATAGGTAGTACCTTTATCAGCGGACTAAAAGGATAGGGGGCAAGTGGGCTACTCAGGGTGTAAAATAGTGCAATTAAAACAAAAACGATAAGAAGGAGTTTATTCATGTTTTTCAGTTATATGGCCGGAAACCTTAAGGATAATGATTTCCGGCTTTTTTATAATTAGAAGTGTTTTGTACAAAAAGGCTAACAAATCGCTGTCATTGCGTCACCAATTACCCGCTATTTGTTCTTTTTAGCTTCCTGCTCATACCATTGAGCGATGATTTGACGTTCCTCCTCTGTCATCCCCGTTTTATTTAAAAACGGCATATCTTTGGTGATCACCACGCGTTGATGGATGCGCGGGGCCCATTGCACTATTTGCGGCCAGCTATCCAGCTTAATACCCAGTGGTGCCACCACGAAGATATCATCTGTTGGCGCTTCGGCATGGCAATTGGCACAATGTTGTTGCATCAGGGTCATGACAGTTTCATTTTCTTGAATGGATACTTCTACAGGTTCACTTACCTGAGGTATCGTTTGGGGTTGCGACACCCAGATGGCGATCAACAACATTCCCAATGCACCTGTCACTAAAACCGAAGGCCGAAAAATACCGATGTGTCGTAAATTGAAAAAGTGCCTTATCCAGGCTGAAACAATGGCAATCGCTACTAACACTAACCAGCTTTGAGGGTGTTGGTAGGTCATGGGGTAGTGGTTGGAGATCATCAAAAAAATGATGGGCAGGGTAAGATAGTTGTTGTGCACCGAACGCAGCTTAGCACCGGCTCCCCATTCTGGGTTAATAGCTTGTTTATCGTTTACGGCTTGCACCAGTTTTTTCTGGGAGGGGATGATATTAAAAAACACATTACCCGCCATAATGGTACCGATTAATGCACCCACATGGATATAGGCGCCGCGACCACTAAACCATTGGGTGGCAAGCCAGGACGATAAACTCAGGAAAAACACCAGAAAAATGGCGAACAAGGAGGCAGATTTTGCCAGTGGGCTGCGACAGGCGAGTTCGTAAATAAACAGCCCACCAAAGATAAAGCCCAGGCCCATCAAAACCGCTTGTGAAGCAGACATGGACATCACAGCGGGATCAATGAGATAAGCTTCTGCACCCATGTAATATATCCAAGCCAGCAATAACATACCGCTTAGCCAGGTGGCATAGGCTTCCCACTTAAACCAGTGTAGCGTTTTGGGAATTTGCTCCGGACCGTATTCGTATTTAGCTACTTCGTAAAAGCCACCACCGTGAACCGCCCACAAGTCGCCTTTAATACCCTTATCTTTTTTCCATTGAGGGGGCTGACGCAGATTGTTATCCAGCCAGATAAAATAAAACGAAGCGCCAATCCAGGCTATCCCCGCTATAACGTGAAACCAGCGAATAAATAATGCTACCCAATCAGCCCACATAGCAATCCCCATACATTTAACTCCCCCCCCAATTATTATTATTGTTGATATTCCCAAACGGGCTTACCCGCAATCCAGGTAGCTGCGGTAGTGCGTTCATCTGCTAACATACTCAAGGCAAACAGAATATCTTCAGCCTTGTCGGCATCTTTCAGACGTAAAGATGATAGCGCATTAAAATGCGGTTCTAACACGGTGAAATCAGCGAATGTACCGGGATTAAAATCACCGATGTCAGGCAATTGCAGTGCATCAGCAGCGCCGCGCGTCATCATGTATAAACCGGCTAACGGATCCATGGTGATGTTTTGCAATTGAAACACCTTATAAGCTTCACCTAGAGTTCGCAACATACTGAAACTGTCGCCACCACCCACATCAGTAGCCAGGGTGGTTTTAATGTTAAAGGCATTGGCTTTATCGAGGTTATAAAGTCCGCTTCCAAGGAAAAGGTTGGAGCGAGGGCAAAAGGCCACAATTCCGCCTTTTTCCGACATAACCCGCCATTCGTCATCTTCCATATGGATACAATGGCCAAACAAGCTGCGCTCTGTCACCATCTGGTATTTATCGTAAACATCCAGATAATTTTTACAGTCGGGATAGAGCTCTTTCACCCAGGCAATTTCTTGTTGATTCTCACTCAAATGGGTTTGCAAATAGACATCGTTGTAGCTGCTCATCAGCTCGCCTAACATGGCCATTTGCTTTTCAGTACTGGTAGGCGCAAATCTTGGCGTAATGGCGTATTTCAAACGACCTTTATTGTGCCATTGCGCTATCAATTCGGCCGACTCTTTTTGTGCTGATTCCGGCGTATCCTGCAAATAATCAGGACAATGGCGGTCCATGCAGACCTTGCCGGTTAATAGTTGCATATTGCGCTCATGGGCGGCGCTAAACAGCTGCTCGGCTGAGTTTTTATGCACTGTGGCCCAAACTGCTGCGGTTGTTGTTCCGTTCATCCACAACTGTTGTAAAAAGAAGTCGGCGATCTTGCGGCTGTATGCCGGATCTTCAAATTGTCGCTCTGTAGGGAAGGTGTACTTGTTCAGCCAGTCGATCAACTGCTCCCCAAAACTGGCAATCATTTCTGTTTGCGGATAGTGAAGATGGGTATCGATAAAACCCGGCACAATCAGTTTATTGCCATAGTCCACTATATTGGCTTCTGGATAGCGTTGTTTGAGCTTGTCAGCGCGATCAACCGCTACAATTTTCTCGCCTTCTACAGCAAGTGCACCTTGCTTGAATTCCACAGCGTCCTGCTGAGGATTTGCTGTGCTGTTGGGGAAATGTACGATATGGCCGGTAATTAGTTTTATGGTCATAATATCCAGTTACTCTAAGTGAAATTAGCTACCACGGTAGCTGCTAAAGCCGAAGGGAGAAATTAAAAGTGGAATATGGTAATGCCCACCGTCTTCGGTCATTTCAAAATGAATGTCTACAAAAGGGTACAAGCTGTCTTGAGTATAATTATCCAGATAGTCCTTACACATAAAGCGCAAGCTATAAACGCCGGCTGAGTATTCAGATACCCCCCAATCGCGGCAGCGCCCATCGGCATCGGTTTTACCTTGATGCTGCTTACCGTCTGGTGTGGTTAAGATTAAAACCATATCGGCAGCAGGTTTACCCAAAGTTGTATCCAATACATGGCTGGATAGGCTGATCATCGAGAGGCTGGTCATAGTGCACCTTCCGTTTGCAATTGTTTGTTGATGCGCAGCAAAGTGATTTTCAACTGCTCTGCCGCAGCCAGTTTAATTTCGGTTTCTGTATTATTAGGCAGGCGGTGCTGCAGTATTTCCAGCATTTGCGCTGCTGATTTGCCCGTGGCAAACACAATAAAGATAAAACCGTGTTTATTCAGGTATTCGTGATTCAGCTGATGTAAGGTTTGCAGAGTTTGCTCGTCTGCTGCTTGTGTACCAGCTTGTTCGCCCGCCGCCGTATTTTTGGTGTTGGCAAACTTTTCCCGTAATGAATCCACGTTACCGATCATAGGGTGAGCTTCAAATGCTTGCAGATAGTCTTTGTTCCGGCATTGTTGCCAAAAGAGCTCTGCGTAGGTGCTAATTTGTGATGTGCTCTGAAACGGGCGCGCTGAAGTCATTTTTTGACACCAGCTTTGAGCGGCGCAGGTTTGCTCAAACCACTTAATACAGGCTTGCTCGTCCAGTTGGTTGAGTTCTTCTAGTGTCATACTGGCTCTTTACTCATGGTTGTTTGCTGAACCTGCTTATTGACAGGTAAATCGTCCTTTTGCTGATGTAGTAGCTGAGTGATTTGCGCGGCCATGGATATTGCCACCTCTATCGGGGTTTTTCCCGGCACGGCTCTTTCACCTACCGGGCTGACCATTTTGGCGATTTGTGCTTCACTTAAATCGCGTTGTTGCAATTTATAGCGAAAACGTTTCGCTTTGGTTTCAGAGCCGATTACGCCAACAAAATCAATATCATCTCTGGCTATGGCACATTTCACCAAATCAAAGTCCAATTGATGATTGTGAGTCATAATGAGTAGCAGCGTATTGGCGGGTAGTGCTTTAAGCTCACTTACCGGACAATCTGTGACAATAGTGCGCACGTTTTCCTGTAATCCTGTGGGGAATAGTTCGGCACGTTCGTCAATCCAATGCAGATTTAGTGGCAAGCGTTGTAGAATTGGCACCAGTTCATTGGCTACGTGTCCGGCACCAAATATCGCCAGGTTTTGGGTGTTCAATTGGTGGCTTTCCAGCAACACTTTGGCAAAACCGCCACAGCATTGGCCTAGTTTCGCCGCTAGAGGGTATTTTTCGGTTCGAATTGCTGTGTCGCTTGCTAAAAGCATCTCGCGAGCAGTACGCGTAACCAGGTGTTCTAAATGGCCACCGCCAATAGTGTCGAATGTTTGCTCAGAAGTGATGAGCATTTTCGCGCCACTATCACGGGGTACAGAGCCTTTGTGCTCTATCACGGTAGCCAGAACAAATGGGCTTTGTTTTTGCTGACAATGGCCGATGGCCTGCATCCAGTTTGTGATTTTCATCGCCCCAATACCTCACAAGTGAGCGCCTCTTCCGGCAATTGCTGAATGGCTTTTAACACTTTTTCTGCCGTGGCTGGCGGGTCTAATTTTGGATCCACTTTATAGTCGGTAAGACTGGATACCGCATCTTTCAGGGCACACCAGACACTCATGGCCAACATTAACGGCGGCTCACCCACGGCTTTAGAATGATAGATGCTATCTTCTTCATTAGGATGCGGGTATAAATCGACGTTGAATATCGCCGGAGTATCGCCGATAGCGGGAATTTTATAGGTGGCGGCATTGTTGCTTAACAATCGCCCTTGCTCATCCCACAGCAGCTCTTCGGTGGTGAGCCAGCCCATACCCTGGATAAATCCACCTTCAATCTGGCCAATGTCGATAGCCGGATTCAAGCTGGCGCCCACATCATGCAGAATATCCACACGGTCTACTTTGTATTCGCCGGTCAGGGTATCAACCGTGATTTCCGAAACGGATGCACCATTGGCAAAATAAAAGAAGGGACGGCCTTTGCCTGTGCTGCGGTCGTAATGGATTTTCGGAGTTTTATAAAACCCGGTAGAGGATAGCGATACTCTATTCATGTAAGCCAGCTGCACCAGATCAGGGAAGGGGATCTTCGCCTCACCCAAACTTACCACGCCATCTCTGAATTGTACCTCTTCACTGGCGCCACTGTGTTGCTCTGCCCAAAACTCCGCCAGGCGCTGTTTGATAGTAATGCAGGCGTTTTGCACCGCTTTACCATTGATATCAGTACCACTGGAGGCGGCCGTGGGTGAGGTATTGGGTACCTTGTCAGTACGTGTAGCGGTGACTTCAATAAAATCGGTATTCAGACCAAATTCATTGGCGGCAATTTGCTGTATTTTGGTATGTAAGCCTTGCCCCATCTCCGTACCACCGTGATTCACCTGCACGCTGCCATCCGTGTATACGTGCACCAGCGCACCCGCCTGATTTAAGTGTTTAGCAGTAAATGAAATACCAAATTTCACCGGAGTTAGCGACAGGCCTTTTTTAAGAATGGGGTTGTTTTGATTGAATTGTTTGATGTCCTCACGACGCTGCCAATAATCGGAAGACTCAACCAGCTTTTCGATAAGATCTGGCAGGTTGAAGTGCTCTATGGTCATGCCATATTGCGTGGTGTTTCTGCCTTCTCCACCATATAAATTGCGCTGGCGTATGGTGAGAGGATCTTCGCCGGTTTTACGAGCAATCGCTTCAATCATGGCTTCGGCTAATACCATACCTTGCGGACCACCAAATCCACGAAACGCAGTATGCGATACGGTATCGGTGCGACAGCGATAACCGACAATATCGGCATCTGCCAGATAATAGGCGTTGTCACAGTGAAACATGGCCCGGTCAACTATGGCTTCTGAAAGGTCTGCCGAGTGACCGCACAGACCATTAATTCTGGCTTGAGTAGCCTTTATAAGGCCATTGTCGTCGGTAGCGACGGTAAAACTGTTGTCAAAAGGATGGCGTTTCCCGGTAAGCATCATGTCCTGCATTCGAGGGACCCTGAGCTTCACCGGACGCTGATTGCGCATCGCTAACACGGCAGCAATACAGGCCCATTGGGCGGCTTGGGTTTCTTTACCGCCAAAACCGCCGCCCATACGGCGCATATCAACGGTTACCTTATGCAGTTTGATATCCAATACCTCTGCCACCAGCTTTTGCACTTCACTTGGGTGTTGCGAGGAGGTGTAAACGGTAATGCGATCTTCTTCTTCCGGTATCGCCAGCGCTATCTGCCCCTCCAGATACATATGCTCCTGGCCACCAATACTGACTTCACCCGAGATAAGATGTTCGGCAGCTTCAGCTGCAATTTCATAGTCACCTTGCTGCATGGCGTGGGTAGGACGCACAAAGTTCTGCTTTAAATGAGCGCTATGGATATCCAGTTCAGGCGTTTCAGATTCTACTTCAAGCGTGCCTTTGAGTGCAGCCTTGCGGGCCTGATTGACCGAGGTGGCTAATACCGCGCACCAAGGCTGGCGGTGAAACAACACCTGTTTATCCGCCAGGATAGGATCGCCATCAAACACCGGAGCGATATCCACATGACCGGGAATGTCATCAGTGGTGATCACATCACAAACCCCCTCGCTTTCTCGGATGGCTGCGGTGTCTTTACTCAGTATTTTACCTTTTGCCACCATGCTCATGGCTACTGCAGCATGCAATAAACCAGTAGGCTCGGGCAAGTCATCAATATAGCGGGCCTTGCCGGTTACATGGCGTTCTGCGCTTTCGTGCTGTTTATTGCTACCGACAGTTTTATTTTGGAAAACCGGGGTATATTGTGGATTGTCGATTAATTTACGCATGTTGCATGACCCTCAGTTCCGCTTGAGTTTGGTTATTGGATTCCAACCAGAAGCGCTGCCATAAGTTAACTAACATGGTTTTTCGGTATTGTGCCGATGCTCTGACATCATCAATGGGCGTAAAGGCATCTGCCAGAATGGTTTTGCCTTGTTTCATGGTATCCATATTCCAGGCTTTGCCTGTAACCGCTTGCTCCAATGCACTGCAAACTGCTGGCACTGCCGCCACACCACCAAAGCCGGTGGATAAGGACTTAACTACACCCTGTTCAAGCGTGATATTAAACACGGCGCACACCGCTGAAATATCATCTTCAAAGCGCTTCGATATTTTGTAGGCACGCAAACACCCCTCTGTTGCGCCGTTCTCCTGCGGTAAAGGAATACGGATATCGCTGAGCCATTCACCTTCATTTAAAGCGGTCTTTTTATAATCCAGGAAAAATTCAGACACCGGAATGGTGCGTTGCTGCTCACCATTGTCCAGTGTCAGTTGGGCATTTAAGGCCAGTAATACAGGTGGTGTATCGCCAATGGGGGAGGCGTTGGCGACATTACCGCCTAATGTTCCCTGGTTGCGTATAGGCAGTGAACCTAAGCGAGCCAACAATTCTTCGAGTTCAGGATAATAGTGCAGTAGTTTATCCTGCAATTTGCTGTAGGTAACTGCCGCGCCAATCACAAGCTGCTGGTCTTGCTCTTCAATACGGTTCAGCTCCGGCACATAGCGAGTGCTGATGAGTTGCGGCAATTGTTTATATTGCTGGGTAACTTCCAGTGCCAGATCGGTACTGCCGGCCACTAATCGGGCTTGCGGATACTTTGCCAGCAAATCGGCCAGAGCTGCTCTGCTGTCGGGCAGGTGCAGTCCATCGGTGCCTGAGTTTTGCGGCAGGGCTTTTAAACTATCAACCGTTGCAGCGGAATTAGCACTAAATTTATCCGCTGAGGGGGCCTCACAGGCATCCAGCGCGGCGTCAATAATAGGGCGATAACCAGTGCAGCGGCATAGGTTACCAGATAAGGCGTTGTCGATTTGATGGCGATTAAGCTCTGCGCTCGAACCAGATTGCTCCTGGCTTTCTCGAGATTTGTGACTTTCTCGAGATTTATATAGGGAAAACATCGACATCACAAACCCAGGAGTACAAAAACCGCATTGCGAGCCGTGTTTGTCCACCATTGCTTGCTGCACCGGGTGTAGCGCATTACCATCAGCCAGATGTTCTACGGTAATAAGCTGTTTGCCATCTAGTGCCGATAAGAAGGTAATACAACTGTTGATGGCGCGATATTCAAGACCATTTTGACTGTCGTTTAGCTCGGCTAATACCACAGTGCAGGCGCCACAATCTCCGGAGCCACATCCTTCTTTGGTGCCACACAGTGATTGATTTTCTCTTAACCACTCCAATACGGTGCAATTATTATCAATCTTGCTAATATGGACCAGTTCATTATTCAGCATAAAGCTGATCATCTTGAGCCTCCGGGATAAAAATTATTTGCAAAACCTGACCATCTGGTCAATATATTGGTATTTATCCCGTCATGCAAGTGAGTAAAGATTATAGTTATGCGTGAAAAAGGAATAACTATGCTGCTGCCTGCATTTCAGGGGTGTTAAGCATATTATTATGGCTCTTTTTTATGAGTTTGCTGAAAAGGTTTTCAGTAATTGGAATTGAAATCAGAGGAAAAACGAGTGCTAGTGCAACAAAGCGTCAAAAAGAACGTTAAAGGCAGTGTCCGGCAAGCCAATCATGGCAAAATTATCAAAGCTGCAGTAACGGTATTTGCCAACAAAGGTTATCAAGGCGCCACCGTACAGGAAGTGGCAGAGCAGGCGGGTTTACCCAAAGCCAACGTATTGTATTACTTTAAATCCAAGCAAGGAATTTACGAGGCGGTATTAAGCGATATTTTATCCTTGTGGAACTCTAGTTTTGATCACGCCACGCCAGAGGACGACCCGGCGGAAGCGTTATCCCGTTACATTCGAGAAAAACTGGAAATCTCTCGTACTAATCCTGAAGCCTCCAAAATTTTCGCCATGGAAATGATCAAAGGAGCTGAGCAGCTATCCGATGAAATAAAGGCGGGTATGGTGTCTTGGTTTGATGCGCGGATCGCCATCATTCGCCAATGGATAAAACAAGGCAAAATGGCGGATGTGGACCCGGCCATGTTGATGTTCCATATCTGGGCAACCACCCAGCATTACGCAGATTTCTCAGCTCAGATCACCATTTTGAAAGACGGTAAAGCCCTGAACAAAAGAGGTTTTCAGGAAGTTGGGGATTACCTTTGCCAGTCCATTTTGAGCAGTTGTGGCTTAACGCCTAGTAAATAATAAGAGGCGTTGCATGTCAGAACATTCGAAAGATAAGAACTATCCCCGCGATTTAGCTGGTTACGGTGCTAATCCGCCAGATGCCAATTGGCCGGGCGGGGCGCAAATCGCTGTTCAGTTCGTGCTTAACTATGAAGAAGGCGGTGAAAACTGCGTGCTACATGGGGACGAGCATTCGGAAATCTTTCTCTCGGAAATCATTGGCGCCCAGGCCTATCAAGACCGACATCTGTCCATGGAATCTATCTACGAATACGGTAGCCGTGCTGGTTTCTGGCGCTTGCATCGCTTGTTTCTGGAACATCAAATTCCCATCACTGTTTTTGGGGTGACCATGGCAATGCAGCGCAATCCCGATGCGGTTGAAGCCATGCTAAAAGCCGATTGGGAAATCGCCAGCCATGGCCTGCGCTGGATACATTACCAAGACATGCCCATCGAAGAAGAGCGGCAACAAATCGATCAAGCAATCAAGCTACATGCTCAGCTTACCGGTAAAGCCCCGGTTGGCTGGTATACCGGCCGCACCAGCCCTAACACGTTAAAACTGATATCCGAACGGGATGATATTCTTTATTGTGCCGACAGCTACGCTGATGACTTGCCTTATTACGATTGCCACTACGACAAACCGCTATTAATGGTGCCCTATACCCTGGACACCAACGATATGCGCTTCGCTACACCGCAGGGCTTTAATAGCGGTGAGCAATTCTTTCAATACCTCAAAGACGCCTTTGACGTGCTCTACGCCGAAGGGCAAATGCAACCCAAAATGCTCTCTATCGGCCTGCATAACCGCATTATCGGCCGACCCGCCAGATTCGCCGCACTACAGCGCTTTGTGGAGTACGTAAAAAGTAAAGAGCATGTCTGGCTGTGCACTCGTGAGCAGATTGCGAGGCATTGGCTGGCAGAACATCCGTTGAAGTAAAATATTTTTTTATCAAAGCGAGCTTGCACAATTTTTGCTTTGATAGACGACATTTGTCGCTTTTCTACAAACGAGTAACCGCTATTGATTCTAAGACCTTGTATTTACAGGGATAAAAATTAGGCTTAAAGTACCACTACGTTAAAAAACGACAATTGTCCTGTTTTTGTTGGACATTTGTCGTCTATAAAGATGTTATATGCCTAGTGAGGCCAATTAAATGCAAGTGCCTTGGATTGAAGGAATCGTCAAAAAGTGGTCTTTGGACAATCCTGATGAAGAGCTGTATGAGCTGCTGATTCACAATGAAAAGACTGTCATATCTACCTATGGTCGGTTCGCACATTCGAGTGGTTCATATAAAGTTACGTGGCAAGAGTTTATGGCAGGTAAACTTGATGAATTGGTGTTAAAAACCATGGGGGCAAAAACCTTGCAAGAAGCAAAAGAGTTCATTAGAAAACATGGCATATAACAAAGCAAATAAAACGGACACACCTCGCTGGCTGCCCTCGTGCCTCGGCAAGTATAGCCAACTCGGCTTAGCCGCTTATTTGAAAAGTTATAAGCCAAGAAGGAACTTCGGGTGAAAAAATTAATTTCTCTGCTTTTTTTCGCATTAGTGTTTTTCGGTGCTGGTTCTTTGTTCGGCAAGTATTATTTCATCACCAAAGATGTTCGTACACTAAACGCAACAGTAGCCGTAGAAACAAAATCTGGTAAAAAAGGCTCTATTCCAGTAGGTACAGAACTGCACTTTCACTCTTCTGCTCACAGAAAAACTAAGTACTTTGTATTTATTGAGCTTTCGGACTCTGAAGTCGCTAAAATGGTAAGTAAAGACAAAGTTAATCATCAAAGAGGCATTCGGCCTCTAGCAAGCACAGGTGAAAATGGCTTATAACAAGGCAAATCAAACAGGACAAATCCTCGCTGGCTCCCCCTCATTCTTCGGGTAGTATAGCCAGCAAGCAATTGCCATTTATTTACGACGTTAAAAAGCTAGGAGAAGCAAAGGTACTACTTGGAAGCTCTCAGGCGTTATAACTACTGGTTATTTATACAGATTCATATAGAAAGAAACAGGCTTGAGCGTGATTAATTTTCATGCTATTCCTTTTCACTCCGAGATGTCGTTTAATAGCGGAGCATTCAAAAAGACATCTCGGAGACGAAAAGGTAAGGCGATAAATCAACTCAGCATTCACCTTTGTCTTGTCTAATTAAAATATATAAAAGAAATATATAAAAGACACCCATCTTAATACTCTCTTGCTTTATACAATCTGTTTCTATTGATGGCTTGTCGTAGTTATTGCAGGAAGTTCTTCAAATGAGTCTTTCGTATCTGGATTTGAGCGTATTAGAAGAGATTTAAGATTACGGGGAACTTTAAAGATCGGATTTCAGGCGCGTGTCTGCCTTACCACGCAGTAATCTAGTTATATTCAAACTACCTTGTTCTTGAATCAGCCAAATAGTCGAATGGAGGCGCTCTTATCCTTGAGTCGTTTTAGATTGTGTCTTTGCCGATAGGCCTCCAGATAAGTTTCTCCACCTGCAGCATGATGAAAACAACCCTCAAATTGAGTAGTGAGTTCTTGCCACTGTGTCATCTTTAGATTGAGTCTTTCCAGAATAGCCGGAGTTGAACTCTCAATTGTTCCTCGCTTGTCTGGCAGGATGGCTCTGCCAGTGAAATCCACCAGTTCCAGATAGTCAGTTAAATGAAAAGGTAAACCATGTGGCATCTTTTCTCTGATATTCCCGGCAAAACGCATCAGAAATTTCGGCGATTTCCCCTCTTTAGCTGCATTAAAGCGATATTGAATACTGGTATGGTCAGACTGTTCCGGGGTTTTCGCCATCTTGGCTCTGATGGGGTTTAAATCTACATAAGCCATACAAGCCGCCAATGCGGCTTCATCCAACAATGCTTGAGATTTGAATCGGCCTTCCCAGAAACGTCCAGTACACTCATCTTCCTTATTTGCTTCCCTGGCGATGTGTTCATTGAGGCAACGCATGAACCAGCTGATATCCGTTAGTCGTTGTCGCCAGATATTCGCTGTTTCCTCAACGGTCAAAATCTGAGATTCAATCATCTGTTGACGCTGCTGTGGATTTAGATATTGCTGGCTCAGTAAGGTTCCTTTATGCAACTGATGCCAGCGGCGAATCACTTCTTCCGTGTTCCAGCTATCTGATAACTCTTTGTGTATGTGCAATACCAGGTGAGTGTGGTTACTCATCACGGCATAGGCACACACATCAATGGCAAATACTTGTGATAATAAGTGAATGCGGTCCTGTACCCACTGCCGACGATGTTCGTAGCTTACTCCGGTAAGCTTGTCTTCCCCACACAAAAACGCTCTGCGCACACAGCGAGAAACACAGTGGTAGTAGGGAGTATCTTCTAGACTAATTTGGGCCTTCCTGGCTTTTGGCATAACGACTCCTCCTGAGCACTCAATTCAAATCCCATTTTGCACGAATGAAACAAAATAGAAACTGTACTGAAGTACAGTTATGATGGGTGTCTCAATAGTTAAATAGTACCAAGGAGGGTCATTTGATCCGCTTTGCAACTTCAAAGGATGCCAGTGTTTTGGCGGCGCTTGCGATGCAAGTGTGGTTGGAAACCTATGCAAAAGACGGTGTAACAGAAGAGCACGCAAAATACGTTTTCTCGTCATTTACGCCTCAATTATTTGAGAAACTTATCAACTCATCAAGCCACAAAGTCATTGTGGTATGCAGTGGTGAGGTTTTGGCTGGGCTGGCAGTAATCAATTTAGAATCACACTATCAAACTGAAGAGCATGGCTTTGAAATTGAGCGCCTCTATATACATCCCGGTTACAGAAAGGCTGGATATGGCCGTGCGATATTCTGTTTTATTAGCGAGCAAATTGGCACCCGATTTTGGCTTTATACCTGGATCGAAAATGACTCTAACACATTCTATGAGCGATTAGGCTTTATTAAGATTGGAGAGCATAGTTTCTATTTTGCTGCACAGGAAGTGGAGAATAATGTTTATACCTATATAGGGTCCTGATATCCGTCAACCACTGCTACAACGTTAAACATGCAAGAATATAAGGACACTCAAAATTTCTAGTGGCTGCTGCCTTGTTAATTTTCTTCTCGTGAGTTTTTGATTCTAACGCTACATCGCAAAAATAATAGCAAATAGAAACTCTTCTTTAGTAAAGTTATGATGGGTGTCTCAATAGATAAATCATGTAACGGGATCGTGTGATCAAGATGGAAGCACAAAGATTAGAAGAGAATACTGAAGTTACTGCAGTGGCGAATAATAAGGAAAAGAATGAGTCGCTTACTACGGAGTTGCATTTTGAGCTACTGAAACAATACGCCTGGCTTGCATCAGCGCTTATCGGTGGAATTATCGTTCTTGTGCAATTGAAGGTTGTGGCGGTCGGAAATGACGTTTATATACCATCCATACTGTTGGGTGTATCGATATTTATCTCACTTATGGGGCAGGATCATATAGTTGATTCACTGCTTGAAGGCAAAGATATATATACAATTGCTAAGATTTTGAAGTTGATGAGACACGCTTCTTTGGGGTGTCTGGGCATGGGCGCAGGGTATTTTGCAGCAGGTATATTGTTTGTCTGATGCAGTAATCCGGGTTCAGGAACCAAAGAGCACTTTGACTCACAAACAAAAAAAGGCGGTATCAAACCGCCTTTTTAGTATCTGTATTCAGACTACACGTTAAATCTGAAGTGGATAACGTCGCCGTCTTTAACCAGGTATTCTTTTCCTTCCAGGCGCCATTTGCCTGCTTCTTTGGCTCCGGATTCACCGTTACAAGCGACATAGTCGTCGTAACCGATAACTTCAGCGCGGATAAAGCCTTTTTCAAAGTCAGTGTGGATTTTACCTGCGGCTTGCGGGGCAGTGGATCCTTCAGGATAAGTCCAGGCGCGCACTTCTTTAACACCGGCAGTAAAGTAAGTTTGTAGCGTCAGCAGGCTGTAACCACCGCGGATTACACGGTTCAGGCCTGGCTCGTCTAAGCCCATTTCTTCCATAAACTCGGCTTTTTCTTCATCGTCCAGTTCGGCGATTTCAGATTCGATAGCAGCACACACGGGTACTACAACTGCGTTTTCTTCTGCGGCGATTTCACGCACTTTATCCAGGTATGGATTGTTTTCAAAGCCATCTTCATTAACGTTAGCAATGTACATTGTGGGCTTCAGCGTCAGGTAATTCATGTAGTTGATGGCGGCGGCTTCTTCTTTGCTTAGCGATAAAGAGCGCAATGCTTTGCCTTCGTCCAGGTGAGGTTTTACCTTTTCCAGTACGGTCATTTCGAACTTAGCGTCTTTGTCACCGCCTTTGGCGCGCTTACCTACACGGATAAGGGCTTTTTCGGTGGTTTCTAAATCAGCCAGTGCCAGTTCGGTATTAATAACGTCAATGTCGTCTTGTGGGCTAACTTTACCGGAAACGTGCACGATGTTGTCGTTTTCAAAACAGCGTACTACGTGGCCAATAGCGTCCGTTTCACGGATGTTAGCCAGGAATTTATTGCCTAAACCTTCACCTTTGGAGGCACCAGCCACCAAGCCTGCGATATCCACGAATTCCATGGTGGTGGCAATCACTTTTTGCGGCTTGACGATTTCTGCCAGCTTATCCAGACGTAAATCCGGAACTGGTACCACACCCGTGTTGGGCTCGATGGTACAGAAAGGGAAGTTTGCTGCTTCGATACCCGCTTTAGTCAGCGCGTTAAACAGTGTTGATTTACCTACATTTGGCAGGCCAACGATGCCACATTTAAAACCCATTGTTTTTCCTTTATCAGCAGAGTTAGCCTTTAAATGAATGCAAACGATTCATCGCGGCTTTAATATCTTGTTTAAATAGTATATCGATGCAGCGCGTTGCTTCATCTATGGCAGCATCGATTTTGTTTTGATCTTCAGCAGACGCTTTACCCAGCACATGCCCGGTAACTCTGTCTTTTGAGCCCGGATGGCCAATGCCCACGCGCAGACGCAGAAAATCTTTGTTATTGCCTAAGGCTTTGACAATATCACGGATGCCGTTTTGGCTGGAACTGCCGCCTTGTTTGAACTTAACGATACCGGGATCGAGATCCAGTTCGTCAAAAGCTACTAACAGATTGTCTGGTTGGTATTTATAAAAGTTCATTACCGCACCCACCGATTGACCACTTTTATTCATGTAGGTCGTGGGGATGAGCAAACGAACGTCCTGACCGGCGATAATACCGCGCCCGGTTAAACCAAAAAATTTGTTATCAGCTTTTAGAGGGATGTTTGATTGTCGAGCCAGTTGTTCTACTACCCAACTGCCCGCATTATGGCGTGTGTTTTGATATTCGGGGCCTGGATTGGCCAGGCCCACGATAAGACGAATATCTGACAAGCAGATTATTCCTCTGTAGTCTCTTCTTCTGCGTCGTCTTCAGCAGCACCGCCTTTAGCAGCCTTAACTGTTACGATAGCAACGTCATGGCCTTCACCTTTGGCAAGCTCAACTGAAGAAACACCTTCTGGCAATTTGATGTCAGAAAGGTGAACAGTTTGACCTAACTCAACGTCCATCAAGTCAACTTCGATGAACTCAGGCAGGTTAGCTGGCAAACAGCTGATTTCGATGTCAGCTACATGGTGCTCAGCGTGACCGCCATGGGTCTTGATTGAAGGTGCCGCATCTTCGTTGATGAAGTGCAGAGGCACGTTAGTGGTTAAAGCGTGAGTTGCGTCAACACGTAAGAAGTCTAAGTGCATGATCTTAGGCTTGTACGGGTGACGTTGCATGTCTTTAACCAAAGCTTCAACTTTTTCGCCACCGATGTTCAGTGTTAAAACGTGAGAATAGAAAGCTTCAAACTCTTGCGCCTGGAAAACTTTGTTATGAGCTAAAGTTAAGGCTACTGGTTCTTTGTCGGCACCGTAAAGGATCGCAGGTACTTTATCAGCGTGACGAAGGCGGCGGCTCGCACCTTTCCCTAAGTCTGTTCTGACTTCTGCATCCAGATTAAAAATTGCTTCTGGCATAAATTACTCCAATGTATCAAATAAATTTACGAAAACTTCGCGACCAAAATTTTCGTCGAATGCCCGATTTATTAATTAAAATCGGACTCACCCTCAAAAAAGGGCGGCGAATTCTAACATTAGCGAATGGGCAGCACAATCAATACTTTGATAAATATAGGAATAATTACGGAGATAATGGGTGTGAGGGTAAACAAGCGGCTCGTTTGGTACGAACCGCTGAAAACAAATCAGTTTTTAGTGATCAAACATCGCAGAGATAGATTCTTCGTTGCTTAAACGACGAATCGCTTCCGCTAACATCTTAGATAAACCTAACTGCTTAACTTTGCTCACTTTCTGCATGGCAGGAGACAGTGGAATACTGTCGGTGATGACGATTTCATCAATCACGGAGTTTTCCAGGTTAGCCGCTGCATTGCCTGAGAAAATAGCGTGCGTGGCGTACGCATAAACGCGATTTGCGCCGTGTTGTTTAAGGGCTTCTGCCGCTTTTGCCAGCGTACCACCAGTGTCAATCATGTCGTCCACGATAATACAATCGCGACCTTCAACTTCCCCGATGATGTGCATTACCTGGGCAACGTTGGCTTTTGGACGACGCTTATCGATAATAGCCAGGTCCACATCATTCATCAGCTTGGCAACGGCACGTGCGCGCACAACACCACCGATATCGGGCGAAACTACAACCGGGTTGTTGAAATCACGCTTGCGCATATCTTCCAGCAGGATAGGGGTACCGAAAGCATTATCTACAGGCACATCGAAGAAGCCCTGGATCTGCTCAGCGTGTAAATCGATAGTTAATACGCGATCAACACCGACATTAGATAAGAAGTCTGCTACCACTTTAGCGGTAATAGGAACACGCGCTGAACGAACCCGACGGTCCTGGCGAGCATAACCAAAGTAAGGAATAACGGCGGTGATCCTGCCTGAAGATGCACGCCGTAACGCGTCGACCATCACAATCAGTTCCATCAGGTTGTCGTTGCAAGGTGCACAAGTGGACTGAATGATGAAAACATCCGCGCCCCTAACGTTCTCATGGATTTCGACACTGATCTCACCATCGCTGAATCGGCCAACACTTACGTGACCTAGTTTTGTGTATAGTCTGTCAGCGACTTTTTGCGCCAGGTCAGGCGTCGCATTACCGGCAAAAAGCTTCATATCGGGCACTACGTTTTTCCTCAGAAAAGTAGGTGGAGTGCATTGATCTATTATAGGGTAAGTAAACGTATTACGTGTGTGTGTCCCGACCCTAAATGCAACAACTCCGTTTTAATGTAATTGTGTTATGGTCGGGTAAGCGTGACTTTTCGCCAATCGTTCATGGTAAAAACCTGCTGCCAACTCGGTTTTAAACTTCGGGAACGGCTTGATTTAATCGCGCTTCAAGAGGCGAAGTAGCGCAACCTTGCGCGATAAAACCCGAGCAATACTCAGGTAAATCAAACAGAGCTTTCTGTGCGCTTTCCGGGTCATTAAATACACCGAAAATGCTCGCTCCTGTCCCCGTCATTCTTGACGGCGCGTATTGTAACAACCACTGTAATGATTTTGCAATAACTGGATACTTTTTGCTTACCAGCGCCTGGCAATCATTGTGTGTGTGCTCAAATTGATAGCTTTGGCATTGAATTAAAGGGGTATTGCGAGGTAAATCCGGGGCACCGAATACCTCTGCGGTAGACACATGTACACCAGGGTTTACTACCAAATAGGTTTTCATGGGGATATTGGCAATTTCAAATTGCTCACCGACACCACGGGCAAAAGTGGTTTTACCATTAACAAATACCGGGACATCGGCACCCAATTGTAATCCCAAGGTTAACAATTGTTGCTTCGATAGTCCGCATTGCCACAAATGATTAAGCGCCACTAATGTTGTCGCTGCATTAGAGGAGCCGCCACCGATACCGCCTCCCATGGGCAACTGTTTATCAATTTCTATCCTACAACCTTGTTTGGTTGCGGAAACTGACTGTAATAGTCGAGCGGCTTTAACAATAAGGTTGTCTTCATGTGCTACACCGGGAAACAAAGTCTCCAGGGTAATATCTGAGGAGTCGGTAATATTGAAGTGCAGTAGATCCCCTTTATCGAGGATTTGAAACAATGTCTGTAACTCGTGGTAACCATCTTCTCGGCGACCATTAATGTGCAGGAATAAGTTTAGCTTGGCCGGGCTTGGCCAGTTTCGAGAGACGTTTTGCTGATTCATAAATTGCTGTAATACTTTACTGGCTGTCAAAAGACCATTCACTGATGCGCAATTTTAACTGCAAATCATCTTTACTCAACACCAGGTTGTGGGGCAGTGCGGTCCCGGAAAAAACTTTGTAGTTTTGGTATTTTACTCGCCACCCTGTGACTGTAGAAAAAGACCAGATCCGGCCTGTTTCATCGCGTTTAAGTTCGCTTACCGCGATACTATCCGGATTCAGGCGGCCTGATATCCAATATTTAAAATCCGCTACCGGAATTTGCCACCCGGTTTTTTCATAGATGAGTCGCTCGGCGTTGCTGTCAGTATAGGTATTAGCATCGACTTCCAATAGTACCCGACCATTAGTCTGCTCCATGAACAACAACGTGCCACCGATCAATTTAGATAGGCGCAATTGATAGTCTTGCTGTTGTTGCTGCCAATCCAGGAATGCGCTGAATTTTTCTTCTGGTGATTTAAAAGCGATACGGCCTTCTACCTGCCAGTTTTGTGGAAATTTACCTGATGACGATGCTTGTTGATAACTGGTTTTAGGGGGGGTAGCACAGGCTGACAATATCAATATTAAGCTTAACAGCAGCAGTTTTCGCAAAATAATCATTCCGGATGTGAATTGACTCAATTGAGACAGGCTAATTATAAAGAAGCAAGGTTAGCGCAGAACAGGCGTTTTATACCACCCAAAATTTGTATCCATTGCGTTAATCTGATTTTTAAATGCACTGAATTAACTATTTCGTATTGAGGTTCAGCTTTGAGTACTTTTAAATACCCTTGGATTTGCGTAAAATGTCGCGCCTTTTGCGCTGTCGCCAGTTTGGCGGTGGTTTTAACCAGAAACATTAAAATCGGGATTCGATGTCGCTACTCACCATAGGCGTTAACCATGATACTGCTCCTGTCGAGATTCGGGAGAAGGTCGCCTTTTCACCAGAGCTATTGCTGGAAGCTTTAACCGAGCTCGGTGAGCAAGAGCAGGTGAACGAGAGCGTGATCCTGTCTACCTGTAATCGAACAGAGCTTTATATTGATGTGGATGACATCAATAAAGATGCGCTAGTGAAGTGGCTTGCAGATTTTCATTCTCTGCCGTTGGCAGAACTGAATGAAATGATTTATTCCCATACCGAAGTGGCCGCCGTTGAACACCTTATGTCGGTAGCCAGTGGGTTAAACTCATTAATTTTGGGCGAGCCACAAATTCTGGGGCAATTAAAACAAGCTTATACCAGTGCCAAACATGTCGGCACCGTTTCGGGTAATTTTGAGCGATTATTTCAGACAGTGTTTGCTGCAGCTAAGCGGGTGCGCACTGAAACTGACATCGGTGAAAATGCGGTTTCTGTGGCGTTTGCGGCTGTGCAGTTAGCTAAACATATCTTTACCGATGTGAGTAAGAGTAAGGTATTGCTGATTGGTGCTGGTGAGACCATCGAGCTTGTAGCAAAACATCTCGCTGACCAAGGCGTAGGGCAAATGGTGGTGGCAAACCGAACCTTGTCACGTGGTCAGGAGCTAGCGGCGCAATTCGATGCGAGCACGATAACTCTGTCGCAGTTACACACTCGTCTTGCTGAAGCGGATATCGTGATAAGTTCTACTGCCAGCCAGTTGCCTCTGGTGGGCAAAGGTATGGTGGAAACCGCTCTAAAACAGCGTCGATATAAACCCATGTTGTTGATTGACCTGGCGGTTCCCAGAGATATTGAAGAAGAATGTGAAGAATTAGATGGGGCGTATCTGTACACGGTAGATGATTTGCAAAGTATCGTGGCACAAAACGTAGCCTCAAGGCAGAAAGCCGCCGATGAAGCCAAAGCCATGATCGCAGATGAAGTGGCAAAATGGGTTTCGTGGCAAAATCGTCAGCAACACAGTGATTTGATCAAGCAATTGCGGACCAATCACGAAATCGAAAAACAGAAATTATTGCAACGTGCAAAAAACTTATTAAGCGAGGGCGCAGAGCCTGAATCGGTGCTGACCGAACTGGCCAACAAGCTAACTAACGCCCTCAGTCACGCGCCAACTCACGCCATAAAAAAGGCGGCGGAAGAGCAGGATACGACACTGCTTAAAAAATTGTCAGAAGCGTATAAACTAGAAACTAATAAATAGAAGAGAAATCACTGCTCATGAAAGCATCTGTAATTACAAAATTAGAAACCCTGATGGAACGTTTTGAAGAAATTCAGGTGATGCTTAGCGCACCCGAAATCATTGCCGATCAAGATAAGTTCCGTGCGCTTTCCAAGGAGTATTCTCAGTTAGAAGAAGTCGTTAAATGCTTTAAATCCTGGCAACAGGCAGAAGAAGACCTGGCAACCGCACAAGAGATGCTGCAAGAAAGCGATCCAGAAATGCAGGAAATGGCACAGGAAGAGTATCAGGAAGCCAAAGCTAGCATTGCTGAGCTAGAGCAGGAATTACAAATTTTACTTTTACCCAAAGATCCCAACGACGATATGAGCTGCTTTTTGGAGATCAGAGCTGGGGCTGGCGGTGACGAAGCGGCTATTTTTGCCGGTGATTTGTTCCGTATGTACAGCCGTTATGCGGAAAAGCAGGGCTGGCGCATCGAGACCATCAGTGCCAATGAAGGTGAACATGGTGGTTACAAAGAGGTTATCGCCAATCTGGTGGGGGATGGCGCTTACGGCATCATGAAGTTCGAATCTGGCGGCCACCGCGTACAGCGTGTTCCTGAGACTGAATCACAAGGTCGCATTCACACTTCTGCCTGTACCGTAGCGGTGTTGCCTGAAATCCCTGAATCCGAAGCTATAGAGATTAATTCGGCTGATCTGCGCATTGATACCTTCAGGGCCAGTGGTGCCGGTGGTCAGCACGTTAATAAAACAGACTCTGCTATCCGCTTAACTCACATACCCACAGGGCTTGTGGTGGAGTGTCAGGATGAGCGTTCTCAACATAAAAACCGCGCTAAAGCCATGTCAGTACTGCAAGCTCGCTTGAACCAAATTGAAGAAGAAAAGCGCGCTGCTGAAGAAGCCAGTACCAGACGCAGCTTGGTGGGCAGTGGTGATCGCTCGGAGCGTATCCGCACGTACAATTTCCCGCAAGGCAGATTAACCGACCATCGCATTAACTTAACCCTATATAAGTTGGACGATGTTATTGAAGGTGACCTGGATGCGGTATTAGAGCCTATCCGACAGGAGCATCAGGCTGACTTATTGGCCTCATTGTCCGACGAATCTTAAGTTTGTATGGCAACAGCACTGACTATTAAAAAGGCCCTGAGTTATGGGATTGAGGTTTTATCTGCGGGATCCGAATCACCCAAAGTGGACTCCGAAGTGCTGCTGTGTGAAGTATTGCAGTGCAACCGCAGCAAGTTGATTATCGATCCGGAGCAACCTCTCTCGGAGGCTCAAAATACACAGTTTTTAGACTTTATAGCGCAGCGCAAGTTGGGGCACCCGGTATCTTACATTATCGGGCATCAGGATTTCTGGACCTTATCCCTGGAAGTCAATGAATCAACCTTGATCCCCCGACCTGAGACGGAACTTTTGGTGGAGCTGGCAACTTCATTACCTGTACCTGCAAAGTCTCATTGTTTAGATTTGGGCACCGGTACGGGCGCAATCGCACTGGCGATTGCTAGCGAAAAGCCAGATTGGCAGGTGCTGGGTTGTGACCGGGTGGCTGATGCAGTTGCTCTCGCGCAGCGAAACAAGCGCAAAAACAACATAACTAATGCTGAGTTCATTGAGAGTCATTGGTTTAGCCAACTGTCTGACGGAAGGTTTGATGTTATTGTTACAAACCCACCTTACGTTGAGTCAAATAGTGATTATCTCAACCGCGGTGATTTGCGCTTTGAACCCCAAAGCGCTTTGGTAGCCGGTGGCGATGGACTGGATGATATCCGGCAAATTATCGCAATGTCTCCAGATTACCTCAATCCTCAAGGCTGGCTATTAATAGAACACGGTTTTGAACAGGCAAAGTCAATACAATCTCTATTAACAGCGCAGGGCTTTAATAAGGTTACTACAAAAGTAGATTATGCCGGTCACGATCGAGTGACAATGGCGCAATTCGGTGTTGCATAACCCTTCATAAACGACTAGTTTAAAAGAAATAAAAACTAAGTTTGGTAGTGATTGAGGGAATCCGGATGTCTGACGACTTTCTTTTCGCGGATGATTCTGAAGAAGAAGAATTTGAAGAGCGGGGCTCATGGAAAATACTGGTAGTGGACGATGAGCCAGAGGTGCACGCTGTAACTAAGTTGGCCTTGAGCGATTTTGTTTTTCAGGACAAGGATCTAGAGTTCATTAGCGCCCACAGTGGTGAAGAAGCCAAAAAAGTATTCCTTGAACACAACGACATTGCTGTAGTGCTGCTTGATGTGGTGATGGAAACCGACGATGCAGGTTTGAAAGTCGCTGAGTTTATTCGCAATGAGGCCAACAATCATTTCACTCGCATTATCTTGCGTACCGGGCAGCCTGGTCAGGCCCCGGAAAAACACGTTATCGTTAATTACGACATTAACGACTACAAATCCAAAACCGAACTGACAGCACAAAAGCTGTTTACTGTGATTATCGCAACGCTGCGATCGTATCGCGATATCATTTCCATTGAGGAGAGCCGTAAGGGCTTGGAAAAAATCATATCTGCTTCTGCTGATCTGTTCAGTATTCACTCCCTTGAAAACTTTATCGATGGCATCATTCAGCAGCTCAGCTCGTTATTAGGCGGCGCTACGGATGCGGCTTATATCACCAGTGCACTGGCTTCAGCTCAAGGCGGTAATAGCAATGACTTAAGTGGTTTTGTGGTGTTCTCTGGTATGGACGATAAAGCCACTGAGGTTGAAAAAGCAGTGCGGCCACTGGAAGACGTGGTGGAAGGCGAAATCCTTAGTGCCTGTAAAAAAGCCCTCAGAGAGAAAGATGTAGTATACGCTGATGATTATGTAGTTGCTTATTGTCACAGCAACACTGAACCCGGTTCGTTGTTGTATTTATCCGGTATTCCGCGCAAGTTAAACTCAAATGATAAACATTTGATTGAAATCTTTGCCAGTCATGTTCAGGTGGCCTTTGAAAATGTGCTCTTGACCAAGGACATAGAAGATACTCAAAAGGAAATCTTGCAACGCGTCGGCCAGGCGATGGAGTGTCAGCTTAGTGGCGGGCGACACATTGAACGTATGACCATACTGTGCGAATTGTTAGCCCGGGAGCACGGCCTTTCCGAAGACGAAATTAGCGTCTTGAAACTTGCGGTACCTTTACATGATATCGGCAAGTTACGTGTTCCGGTGGAAATCTTAACTAAACCAGGCCCACTTTCGCCTGAAGAAATTGAACTGGTGAAAGAGCATGCGGATAACGGCTATGATTTATTAAAAGACAGTGAAAAGCCCATAATAAAAACCGCAGCGATGCTGGCCAGACAACATCATGAGCGTTGGGATGGCAGTGGTTACCCACAAGGAATATCTGGTAAGGACATTAATATGTTCTCCAGGATTGCCGCCATTGCTGATGTTTATGATGCCCTGCGTGGTACTCGCTGCTACAAGGAGCCTTGGTCTGTTGACAAAGTAATAGAGAAATTTCAACAAGAACGAGGAAAACATTTTGATCCGGCGCTAGTGGATACCTTGCTGGACAACATTACTAAGTTTGAAGCTATTATATTTGCCTATCCGGACAACCCCGAAGCTATTCAACAATAATTATAAGTAAGTTCAACAGGAGTTCCCAACCATGTACATGATGGTGAAACACATCCATATGACGGCGATTGCCCTCAGTTTTCTTTTGTTTGTTTTACGTTTTATCTGGGTTATGTCCAATAGTGGCATGATGCGTCAGAAGTGGGTTAAAGTGTTACCCCATATCGTAGATACGGTGTTGCTGGCCAGCGCCGTGACCTTGTGTACCATTCTCACACAGTACCCTTTGTATAATACCTGGTTAACTGAAAAAATGTTCGGTTTGATTGCTTATATCGTGCTGGGTTTATTTGCGCTTAAACTAGGTAAAACCAAAGCAATTAAAACCGTGGCTTTTGTAGGTGCTGTGGCCGTCTTTGCCATGATAGGTAAAATTGCGGTGACTAAAACTCCACTCATTTTATGAGTATTTAGGCTGCATTTCTGATAAAGCTTTAGCGGGATGTTCCGATAACATCATTAGATGTGATGTAGAGAAGGAAACGTCCCGTGCTAGAGCTTAAACATGCCATTAAACAACACAATTTGTTTAAATCTGCGCTATTAATCTCCCGCTGTTATAAAGATGATTTAGATATCGCACAGCCATTGACGCAGATGGAGCAGCTGATCAACCAATGCGCCAAGGCGGTAGGAGATACACAGGATAAGTTTGCCGCTTTTGAGCGTCTTAGAAACTACTTCTATCACCAGTTAGCGTTTAGTGGTGACAGTAAAAACTTCTTCGCTGCACGCTATAACTTGCTTGACGAAGTACTGGAGTATCGCACCGGTATCCCGGTGACACTGGCCATTGTTTTCTGCCAAATTGGCAATGCCATCGGGCTCAAAATGCAGGGGGTTAATTTCCCCGGTCATTTCCTGGTGCGCTTCCAGGTGTCTGATTCAAAAGTATTGTTTATCGATCCGTTAAATGGAGACTGTTTATCCTGGCAACAGCTGGAGAAAAGTTATTTCAGCGTGTTAGGAGAACAGGCGGAATCTGAAATGCCATTAGAGGTGCTGGAGCCGACGGGGTGTGAAGAGACGGTCTTACGCCTACTGCAAAATTTAAAAGCCTCTTTTATCAATGAGCAAAAATATCACTTTGCACTTTCCACCATCGACATCTTACTCAGTTTGTGCCCGGACGATCCGTTTGAGATTAGAGACAGAGGATTTCTGCTGCATCAATTAGATTGCCCCAAAGTTGCAGCTGCTGATTACGAATTTTTTGTGCAGCGTTGTCCTAAAGATCCTTCTACCGATATCTTACGGGCTCAAATCCAAAAGCTGCGAGAAAGGATCGTTACTCAGCATTAATCTCTAATGCAATTTTTGCTTCTATTCGGGCATTTAAGCTGAATACACTCCTGAAATAGGGTACTTTATGCGTTTGAGTTTAAAGTTCCCTTTTCGGAGAATAAATGAATAATTTGCAAACGATCTCCATTGATTCCATCCAGGTCAACAACGAGCAACCCTTTGTACTGTTTGGTGGAATGAATGTGCTGGAATCCCGCGATCTGGCGCTCACCATTGCTGAGAAATACAAAGAAGTTACCTCAAAATTAAACATTCCTTATGTTTTTAAAGCCTCGTTTGACAAGGCCAATCGCTCTTCAGTGCATTCATTTCGCGGTCCGGGTATGGATGAGGGTTTGAAGATTTTTGAAGAGATCAAAAAACAGTTTGAAGTTCCTGTTATTACGGATGTACACGAACCTCATCAGGCTGCCCCTGTCGCCGAAGTTGCCGATGTGATTCAATTACCCGCATTTTTAGCGCGACAGACGGATCTTGTAGTCGCCATGGCAAAAACCAATGCTGTAATCAATGTCAAGAAGCCGCAATTTCTGGCTGCCCACGAAATGCGCCATATTATCAGTAAGTTTCTGGAAGCAGGTAACGACAAAATTATCCTATGTGAGCGCGGCTCATGCTTCGGTTATAACAATTTGATTGTAGACATGTTGGGTATGGATGAAATGAAACCCATGGCTCCGGTTATTTTTGATGCAACACATGCATTGCAACGTCCAGGAGGGCGCAGTGATTCCGCTGATGGTAGACGGGCACAAGCAGCGCAACTGGCACGCTCAGGAATGGCGTTAGGTTTAGCAGGGTTGTTTATTGAGTCTCATCCAGATCCTGATAACGCTAAGTGTGATGGTCCTTGCGCATTACCGTTGGATAAGTTAGAGCCGTATTTATTACAGATGAAACAGCTTGATGAGCTGGTAAAGGGATTTGAGCCGTTGATTACAGCTTAGTGGCAGAAAGATTCGTTGAGGCATTCAGTTGCTCCTCCGGTAAGGAGGAGCAATGAGTGTCTACAGATAACGTAAGCTTTAGGCAAGGTGCCAAAAGTTTCTCGTTATTTGATTACTCTGCAATAATTTGAGTGTTAACGATTGCAGTTTCTTCGTTGAATCTGGCCAGTGCCAAAAACTGTTCAATATTTTGTTTTAAGCTCATTTCATCAAGCTGTGCTTTTGCGATATCTTCAATCACAGGCGTGTTGATTTGAGAAACTGCTAATTGAATTTGATCAGCAATTTCTGTTTGAATTTCTACTGTATTAACGGTTTTCTCTTGGGCGAAAACGTTACCGGAAAGTGCAAATGTGAAGACGCTGGCTGCGAAAAGTGTTTTAATGTTTTTCATGTGATTTACCTAAAGTTAAATTAATGTTAAAAAGACACGTAAATTATCAACATATTTACTTGCTATTTACATAAGCCTTGTATAACAAGCGTTTGTAGTTGATGTGTGTACTATAGTGTTTTTTTGTGTCTCGTAAAAACGAGAAAAAATATGTCTAATGCATTAGAAAAACTAATCCGAGTTGTGAAATTCGCCCATATTCATAAAAAAACGCTTTAAAAACCCTGTTTATGAAAAATTTATGAAAGAAATCAGTCGATTATGAACGAAAGGTTACCACCGCTGAATGCGTTAAAGGCATTTGAAGCTGCAGCAAGGCATTTAAGTTTTACTCGCGCATCAGAAGAGTTGTTTGTTACTCAGGCTGCGGTGAGTCATCAGATTAAAGCGCTAGAAGAATTTTTGGGGATGAAACTGTTTTTGCGTAAAAACAGAACCCTGTTATTGACCGAAGAAGGGCAAAGTTATTATCTAGATATCAAAGAGATTTTTGCCGCTCTTTATGACGCTACTAAACGTTTGCACGCCATGGGGGCCAAAGGCTCTATTACCGTAGCATTGCCTCCCAGTTTTGCAGTGCAGTGGTTGGTACCTAAACTTTCTGACTTTTCCAGTAAAAACCCCGACATTGATGTGCGAATAAAAGCTGTAGATTTTGATGATGGTTTTATAACCGATGATGTGGATTTGGCGATTTACTACGGCAAGGGGCGCTGGAGTGGTTTGCAGGCGGATAAAATTTACGCTGAATACCTGACGCCAGTGTGTTCACCCATGCTTTTTCAGAGCGATAAGCCGTTAGAAAAACTAGATGATCTGAAGCATCATCAACTGTTACACGACACATCACGGGAATTTTGGAAGCAATGGATTCGGTACTTCAATATATCAGGCGTCAATGTTAACCAAGGACCGATATTCAGTCATACCATGTTGATTTTACAAGCTGCTGCATTGGGGCAGGGAATTGCGCTTGTGGATAGCGCCCTGGCAAGACCTGAAATCGCTTTAGGTCGGCTAATATGCCCTTTTGAAGAACGGGTCGAAACGCAAAAAGCTTATTACCTGGTTTGTCGCGAGTCTCATGCTGAATTAGGTAAAATACAGGCCTTTAAAGATTGGCTGTTAACGCAAGTGAGTGAAGATTAATGGTGATACCAATTCCTATAGACATATACACGCTCAGCGCAGCCTCAGAGACATTAGTTCGAGGCGTGCGAATGAAAGAATACTGGTGGTCTTGTGAACTTCGCACAACAAAGAAATAATGTTTCTGAGGCTCGTCTTCGATGGGGCTGAAAAGCATTTATACTGTGTTGGATGTTTTTGATTTAGACCCACTAGACCATCAAACATCCGCCTTGTCTAAATGCTTTTCATCTCCCACTGAGATGAGTAGATGTTTATAGGAATTGGTATGACATGTAAAGCACAAATCCTTCTGGCCCACGGTGCCGGGCAGGGAATGGACAGCGACTTTATGCAGGAATGTAAAAGGTTGTTTGAGTTACAGGCAATAAAGTGCACACTGTTTAATTTTGGCTATATGGCCATTGCTCAGGAAACCGGAAAACGACGTCCACCGGATAGATTACCTAAGTTAATACAATGTTTCGAAGCGCAATTGCCCAAGGATAGCGATTTACCTCTTTTTGTGGGGGGCAAGTCGATGGGCAGTAGAGTTGCTACTCATATATTGCAAGACAGTGACGCTATTGCAGCTATTTGTTTGGGTTACCCGTTTCATCCCCCAGGGAAACCCGAAAAAACACGAACCGAACATTTTGCACAAATTCAAAAAAATATTTTGGTGCTCCAGGGTGAAAGAGATCCCTTTGGTAAGCCTGCGGAAATTAGTGGCTATGATTTGCCTGAGAATATACAAGTAGAATACATCAAGGACGGTGAGCACAGTTTTAAAACCACAAAGGCAAGTGGACTAAGTTGGCAAGAGAATATGCAGCAGGCAATTGCTGGTGCTGTCAGATTTATTGATAAGGTTATGGGATAAAAAACTAAGATGAAGTTGATATTATTAAGTGCCGGCGTATTGGCCTTACTGTCTGTGGTTTTGGGGGCTTTTGCTGCTCATGGACTAAAGAACAAACTATCAGAGCCCTTATTGAATGCCTTTAGCACCGGCGTGGAATACCAGTTCTTGCACTCGCTGGCACTGATCCTGGTGGTGATACTGGCGAAGTTATTCCCACATTCTTTATGGTATTGGTGTGCCGGTCTCTTTATTGCGGGAGTGCTGTGCTTCTCCGGAAGTCTTTATGCACTTGCGCTTACCGGTATTAAGTGGTTTGGCCCCATCACTCCGCTGGGGGGAATGATGTTTATTGCAGGGTGGGCAGTGTTTTTGGTGGCGGCTTTGAAGGGCTATGAATGATGTCAGAAGTTATTCTTGGTTATTGTCGCCCGGGCTTTGAAGCGGATGCCGGGCTTGAAATCCAAACCAGAGCCGCGGAAGTAGGTATTTATGGTTTCTTTCGGGCAGATAGAGGAACGGGGTTTTATTTGTTTGAAGCGCAGCAAAACGCGAACTCGCTGCTGGACAAACTCAACATAAAACAACTCATATTTACTCGTCAGTGGTTTCGAGTTCTTGGTCACCATGTAGATATGTCCCGAGATGACAGGTTGGGAGATTTAAAATCCAGTTTGCTGGAAATTCCTCTGATATCTGAACTAAGAGTTGAACATCCGGATACTGAACCAGGTAAAGAGTTGTCGCGTTTTTGCCGAAAGTTCAGTGTGCCTTTGCGTCAGGTATTGAAAAGCCAAAAATGTTACAACGAAAAAAAAGTAGCCAATTGTCTAACCGCCTTTTTTGTTAGCGGCACTGAGTGTTTTGTAGGTATCGCTCCGGTTTCTAATATGAACCCGCAGCCTGGTGGTATCATGCGATTAAAGTTTCCCGCTGAGTCACCCAGTCGTTCAACCCTAAAACTAGATGAGGCGTTTTTAACTTTTATTCCCGAAAATGAAAGAGAAGAGCGCTTAAGGGCGGGGCTGAATGCTGTCGATCTGGGAGCTTGTCCAGGCGGTTGGACCTATCAACTGGTGCGCCGGGGAATGTTTGTTCAGGCAGTTGATAACGGTTTGATGGCTGAGTCGCTTATGGAAACCGGACAGGTGAGTCATTTCCAGGAAGATGGCTTCAAATTTAAGCCAAAGAAAAAAAATGTACATTGGTTAGTGTGCGATATGATTGAACAGCCGCAAAAAGTGGCTAGATTGATGGCTCAATGGGTAAATGATGGCCGCTGTAAGGAAGCGATGTTTAATTTAAAACTTCCTATGAAGCGCAGGTTGGAGTCAGTGTTGGAGTGTATGGAGATCATCAACCAAGAGTTAAAGCAACCGTTTGATTGCACTGCCAAACACCTCTATCACGATCGTGACGAAATTACGGTTTATTTGAGAAAGAAATGACAAAGGAACCCGTTATGGATCTAAGGCAGGTTAGAGCAGTGTTGTTTGATCATGATGGAACGCTTGTTGATTCTGAATATGTGCACTATCAGATGTGGTTGCAAGCTACCGGACTTAAATCCGATGTGTTTACTGAACAGATGAATACCATGAATTGCGTGGGTATTCCTGGCGATAAAAATGCTCAGTATCTAGTAGCACAATTTGAATTGGATGAAGATCCGGAAAGCCTGATAAGCAAAAAGCGCAAAGTGACTCAAGACTGGTTAACCAGACATTGTTTCCCGGCAATGCCCGGAGCTACCCGCATAATGCGTAACTTTGCAAAATTGGGGATTCGCATGGCGATTGTGTCTGGTTCTGAGCGCTTTGCAGTAGACCGCTCAGTAGCCGGGAACGGGTTTTCAGAATACATTGAAACCATTACCACAGGGGAGGAAGTCCCAAACAACAAGCCTGCCCCCGATGTTTATTTAAAGGCGTTGAAGAAGATGAATTTGCCTGCCTCGGCTTGTATTGCCATTGAAGATACCCAGCATGGCGTTGAAGCTGCAAAAGCGGCGGGTATCACTTGTATTGCTATCCCAAACGAGCATTCACATGAGCAAAATTTTCAAGCTGCAGATATACAGGCGGTCAGTTTAACGTCTTTCTATACCTACTTTATTGAAAATCGATAACGTCGTTTGAAGGATCTGGTCGCCAATTTCAGCTCTGGCAGTCTGTCGGGGTTCGTTTGACTGTGCGGTGCATATTCATGGAAAACGAATAGCTTTGTGATGTGCCTGAAATCTTCGGCACACTGCTCTGAAATTTCCTGTTTGATGCGCTCACTAAAACTATCTGGCCCTTCATTAGCAAAACGCATCAATCCATGACGCGCTAACGTCTTTAATGCCTGATTGTAGTAGTGCAGGTGCTTGTTTTCGACTTTGGGAAACCAAACCCGGTAATTAAAAATCAGAAGTAGAGTACAGATAACGAAAAATACAGCCAGGCTTAACAATGCAATTCGCGTTGGACTCAGTTTTCCCACCAATAGTTTGAACAAAGCGAACTGTCTTTGTTGATCGAAACCCAATACCCAACTACTCCACATAAAGTCCACATCAGCCATGAGTAATCTGAGTCGATTGAATATCTCAATATTTCTTAATTTGGTCAGGGAAAAGGGGGCATCTTCGAGAAAAGAGTTTTCGTATGCAACGGCGCTTTCCAATCCCAGGCTAATGCGTTCTGGCGATATTAATGCCGTTGGGTCTTTGCGTATCCATCCATTTTCCCCCAGGTAGACCTCAACCCAAGCATGAGCATCATATTGATAGACACTGAGATAGTTATTTTGTCTTGCTTCTCCGCCTTGATATCCGCCAACAACTCGAGCTGGAATACCAGCAAGGCGCATGATATGGGCGTAGGCACTGGCGTAGTGGGAACAAAAACCTGCCTGATATTCAAATAAAAAACTATCAATGGGGTTGATTGGCATAGGTTCGGGTTTCAATGTATAGGCAAATCCTTCCGTCAGAAAAAAGCGTTCTACATTTTGAATAAAGATACTGTCTTGCGGATATCGCTGACGTAATTGCGCTACCCACCTTTGGGTTTCTGGATTACCCGACCTGGGTAACATCAAGTTAATGCTGGTATCGGAATAAAGTGAGGTTTGGTTTAATGGGGTATCTGGATAAGAGGTTACTTTATATTTAAATTTGGTGGTAACGGGAAAGCGACTCTGCAATTGATAGTCGTGGCTAAGCCAGGTTTGTTCAGTGTTGGATTTGGCGATGTCTAACACCGACAACCAATTTTGATTGGACGGTTCGAGGATAACTTCGTAGTTTAAAGTGTCACCAGAAAGTCGGGGCGTAAAGTTGTAATTACCTATTTCCATTCGTTCTTTTTCCCGGCGTCTGAGATTGGAAATTGTCCACGACTTTCCATCAAAGGCTTCGTATACCAAGGTGCGCCAATACAACTCGGATTTCTCTGGAATGCTTTTTTGAAATGAGGCGCGGAAAACCAGCTCATCGGACATGGAGAGGCGGGCAAAATCTCCCGGTGTTATGGTATCCGATATTCCCGTTTTAGCCCCCTTATTGGTTGGCATTTTCCACAGCGGGCCAATTTGCGGCAAGATTAAGAAAAACAGAATACAGATGGGGATTGATTGCAAGAGTAAGCGAAGCAACCTTTTGCTTTGTAGTTTCAAGCTGCTGCTGGGGCTAACGTGGAAGCCCAGTGACAAGAAAACGATAAACAGGGACAGACTGTAGGTTAAAGCAAAGCCCAACCCTTGGTTAAAGATAAAGCCGCATCCAATGATAAATATTTCAACCAGCACCAGTATGAAATAATCCCTGACTTTACGCATCATCATTAACTTTAATGCGCCAGACATCACCAGAAGATTAACCATGCTTAAAAGAAGGCCCACCTGCCAACCGGTATAAGCCAATACAATTGCCGCCAACAGAGCCAACAGGTTGATAGTGGATACCTTGGGTAAGTGTTTGTGCCACTCCAGGTATAACGCAATTCTGATCAGAACACTGGTGATCACCAGTAGCGAGACCCACAGCATTAGCGGTTCAAATAAGCTAACGCACAGGAATAATAAATTCAGGCTCAACAGCAGATGTGCTTTATTGGCATTGCGTTTCATAGAGCTTGTGCCTTGTGGAGTACGGGTACTTGATCAATTCCATAAAGCGCCAAAGACTTGAGACAAAGATCAAGGTGCTGGCTGTCGCTATCGGCGGGTATTTCTATGTTACCTAAGGTCAAACCAAAGCGTATCTGCTTTCGGTGTAGCTCGATGACTAACCAGGTGAGATGAGCTATGGCTGTCTCGAGATCAGATTTCAGGTAGTGTTTCAGATCCAGCCAGACGATCCCTTGTTGATTATCATCAAACTGTTTAGTCATCATTTCCTGGCCTTTGGCCACCAGCTTCCAGGCAACGCGATTCAGGGATTCGCCGGGAACATAATTTTTAAGGGAATCAAAATCGGTGTTACCGCCTGAGGAACTGCTAGATTCCTCTCCTTCCTCTTCACCGTCTCTGGAATACTGTTGCATCAGTTTGCTGGCCATCGGGTTAGGATAAACCAAAATTTGTGCTTTGAAGTGCAGGTGGGTCCAACACCGGAACAAGCCAAATGGATAAAAGCTCTCAATGGTGATTCTGGGCAGTGGCAGATAGCCGCGCTTATCTGTAGGAATGTTGAGTACGACAGGGTTGCTGTGGTTTTCAGGTTCTATTGAGCGTTGTACCGGACCTTGCCACAATCTAAAATGCAGTTTGCCATAACATTTCAGGCCAGCAATGGTCTTATCATCACTGTCACCCAACCAAAGGGGCAGGGCACAATCATTCCCCGCATAGGTAGATTTTACTTTGCCTAATTGCACTCTTAGTTTGGCGAAGTTGGCATAACTGGTCATCAAATTAACCAGAAACATGGCCAGTAAAAAATAGGCTAGTAGCAGCATGAGGTTGTTGCGGTAGTTAGTGCCAAGAATGAAAAGCAAGCTGCACAACAGTATGTAGGCAATGCCAAATTTAGATGGAAATATGAATACGTTGCTCATATCCATCTGAAACTGTCTATTACTTGGAATGCGCTTGGTAAGCCAATTTTCCAAACGACCTTGCCACCAGTTTTTTATTTTTGTCATTTTATTTCAGCAAGCTAGGCGGCTAAGGTGTCGACGCTATCTAACAGTTTCTTAGACAAGCTGGCTACGACTCCGGGCGATGAATAGCCACTGCGCAATCGGTGCTCAGCGACTGACGGTAGTATCGCCTGGACATCCTCGGGTATGACGTAGTCCCTGGAAGACAAAAATGCCCATGCTTTAGACGCTAGCAGAATTGCCTTGCTGGCTCTTGGAGAAAGTGGGTTGGGAAAATCTTCCGACTCACGGCTATAAGTAACAAGTCGCAAAATATAGTCAATAACTGCATCGGAACTGTTTATATGAGGTATCTTGTTTTGTATCTCTATAAACTGCTCAATATTAACGACAGGTTGCAATGTCGCATCTGGCACGCTATTTAGCTCCATCAACATTTGTTTTTCGGAGTTCCAGTCCGGATAGCCCAACTGGATCCGCATAAAGAACCTATCTAGTTGAGATTCTGGCAACGGGTAAGTGCCAGATTGATGAATTGGATTTTGAGTCGCAATAACAAAAAAGGGCTCAGGCAGTGTCCAGGTGTTGCCATCTACGCTGACCTGGTGTTCTTCCATCGCCTCTAGCAGAGCACTTTGGGTCTTGGGACTGGCGCGGTTGATTTCATCGGCCAGCAACAATTGTGAAAACAACGGACCTTTGTGAAAAGAAAACTGCTTTTCAGCAGTATCAAATATGCTGACACCAATAATATCAGCGGGCAAAAGGTCTGAGGTAAATTGTACCCGGTTATAATCCAGATTAATTGCGCCCGCAATAGCGTGAGATAGACTGGTTTTTCCCATTCCAGGCAAATCTTCAATTAATAAGTGTCCCCTCGCAAGCAGGCAAGTTAAAGCCAGTTTTATTTGATGGCGTTTACCCAGCACAACTTGTGAAATGCTGTCGATGGCTTTATCTAATTGATTGTGCATTGCAAGCTTCTGTCTTTGAATATATCGAATAATAAATGTAGTTGAACCATACTACAGATGCCAATCCCATAAACGTAGATGAAAACGGATTAATTATGTGAAATAGTTCACCAAATATTATTTCAATATTCAGGGAATATTATTAAGGGCGGACAAAAGTATTCGTAAACGGGAAAGTAAATAGCAGTTAATGCTAAGTGGATTTAAAATAACTTTGCAGGGGAAGTTTCCGAATGTGAATTAGGTTTTGCTTTTTGAAGGTTTAAAGTATTGGGGGTTGTTAAAGCTAATTAATGTGCAAATAAAATAGGTGCCCCAATTTTATTTGGAGCACAAAGGCCGGTAAAACTAACTTAAAGTTAGTTAACGCTGAAATCTTCCAGGCTCTTACCTTGATTCAATTGTTCAGAGAATACCAGTGGCATTCTTCCAATCCCGGTCCAGTTGTGAACTTCGCCATCTTCATCAGTATAGGAATACTTGATAGGGCGTTTTTGACCTACTCTTTTGGAAGGCGCTATGGCATTGTTTGATGCCAGATCTTCGAAGGTAATTCCTGCGTCTTGTAATTGTTTTTGGATTTCTGCAATCTTTTCCAACTTTTCTTTTTCGGCAGCGAGCTTCTCAGATTCTTTTTGTTTACGAGTTTCAATTATATTTCTGAGCTTTACTACTATCTCTTCTAATTCCTGAATCGATAACTCTTTAACCGCACCTTGCAGTTTTCGACCATGAGTTAATGTCTTTAAAAATTCATTCATTATGAAAACCTTGTTAACTTACCTAGTTTACTTATGAGTCGAAAAATAACATTAGTTCGCAGACTTTTTCAATCATTAAGTGTAAATGTCACTGTCAAATATATAAAAAATCATTGTTTGGGTAATATTTTCCAATTACAAAATAATGTTGTGTGGTATAAGACCCACATTATAATGTTTTGGTAAGTAAATGAACCATTAATATAAAAAGGTTAAAGAAACAAAAAAGCCAGTGGCCTCAGGAGCAAACACTGGCTTATTAATTGGTTTTTTAAAGCATGTAGATTTTTAGAGTCTTTGGTCTCCTGAATGCACTACATGTTAGGGTAGTTCGGTCCACCGGCACCCTCAGGGACCGTCCAGGTGATATTCTGTTGTGGTTCCTTAATGTCACAAGTTTTGCAATGTACGCAGTTTTGAGCATTGATCTGGAATTGTTTTTCTCCAGCTTCATTTTCAATAATTTCGTAGACTCCCGCGGGGCAATATCGCTGGGCGGGTTCATCAAACATTGGTAAGTTCGACTTGATAGGTAAGTCAGGGTTAGCCAATTTTAAATGGCAGGGCTGGTCTTCTTCATGATTAGTATTGGAAAGATACACTGAAGATAGCTTGTCAAAACTTAACTTGCCATCGGGCTTTTGATAGTCAATCGCTTTACTAGCGCTGGCTTCCTTGAGAGTCGTATGATCCGCTTTATCATCTTTTAACGTTGCAGGAAATTTCCCACCTAACCAGTTCTGCTCTAATGTATTGAAAGCGCCACCCAAGAAGGTTCCGTACTTGTGAATGGCAGGTCCAAAGTTACGGGATTTGTAAAGTTCCTCGTATAACCACGATGCTTCAAATCGCTGTTGGAAATCAGAGAGGTCTTTTCCTGCAGAATCAAAATCCTGTTTTAATGCTGCGAATATGGTTTCAGCAATCATGATGCCTGATTTCATGGCGGCGTGATTGCCTTTAATTTTGGAAAAGTTCAACGTTCCGGCATTACAGCCCGCCAGGAATCCCCCCGGGAAATGCATCTTGGGCAGTGAATTCAGACCGCCTTTGGCGATGGCTCTGGCGCCGTAACTTACACGCGTACCATTTTCCAAATATTGTTTGAATACCGGATGGTGTTTCATGCGCTGGAATTCATCAAATGGACTGAGATGCGGATTGTCATAACTCAGATCCACAATTAATCCCACTAACACTTGATTGTTTTCAGCGTGGTATAGGTAAGCACCACCTGAAGAGTCTGTCAGGGGCCAGCCAGCTGAATGAACCACCAAACCTTCCTGGTGATGTTCGGCAGGAATATCCCAAATTTCCTTGAAGCCTATTGCATAGTGTTGCGGTGATTTGCCTTCATCCAGCTGATACTTCTCAATAAGCTGCTTACCTAAATGACCGCGACAACCTTCTGCGAAGACGGTGTATTTCGCCCGCAACTCCATGCCCGGCATATAGGAGTCTTTTTCTTCACCCGAGGCGCTTATACCCATATCTCCGGTGATCACACCTGCAACACTGCCATCTTCATTGTATAAAATTTCAGAAGCGGCAAAGCCGGGAAATATTTCAACACCTAACTCTTCGGCTTGTTCTGCCAACCAGCGGCAAACATTACCCATGCTGACAATATAATTGCCTTCGTTGTGCATGGTCTTGGGAGTCATAAAGCCTGGAAGCTTTGTGGAAGAGGACTCGTTTTTTAGGTAATAAATATGATCTTCAGTGACTTTAGTCTTAATTGGGGCACCTTTATCGGCCCAATTCGGTATTAGCTCGTCCAGTGCCCGAGTTTCAAATACGGCACCTGAGAGTATATGCGCGCCTACTTCCGAGCCTTTTTCTACCACACATACCATGAGTTCTTGTTCAGCTTCTGCTGCTTGTTGCATTATTTTTATGGCAGTGGACAGACCCGCTGGTCCTGCGCCTACGATGACAACGTCAAATTCCATCGATTCGCGTTCCATTTTTCCTCCTCAGGGTTAAACTGTACCGCAGTATATTTTTCAAATCAGGTAAGAACTATAACTGCTGGTCTCAAAATGTGTACAAAATTTGCTGTTAACCGATTAATAAACTGTTAACAAGAAGTTGACGTTTACGTTAACAGTAAGTACATTTCGAATCCAATAATATTCGTGCTGATTTGTATCCTACAAGCGCGTGTCATAGTCTATACAGACGCGATAAAAATTAAACGAGGTCGAAATGAAAATACTTGTCCCGGTTAAACGTGTTATCGACTACAACGTCAAGGTCAGAGTAAAAGCTGACAATACCGGCGTTGATTTGAGTAACACTAAAATGTCTATCAACCCATTCTGTGAAATCGCAGTTGAAGAAGCTGTGCGTCTCCAGGAAAAAGGCATAGCCACTGAGGTAGTGGTGGTATCTATCGGTGATAAAAGCGTTCAGGAGACTATCCGTACAGCATTAGCATTGGGCGCTGACCGCGGTATTCAAATTGATACTGAAGAAAACCTTGATTCACTACAAGTGTCCAAGTTACTGGCTAAAGTGGTTGCTGAGGAAAACCCTGATCTGGTAATTCTGGGTAAACAAGCGATTGATTCTGATAACAATCAAACTGGGCAGATGTTGGCTGCGCTAACGGATATGCCTCAGGGTACCTTTGCTTCTGAGGTCAATGTGGCTGATGGAAAAGTTAGCGTTACCCGTGAGATTGACGGTGGTTTACAAACTGTTCAATTGACACTACCTGCAGTAGTTACTACGGATTTGCGTCTGAATGAGCCGCGTTATGCCAAGCTGCCCAACATTATGAAAGCCAAGCGCAAGCCTTTGGATGTTAAGCCTGCTGCTGACTTTGGTGTAGACTTAGCTTCCAAAGTTAAAGTGCTTAAAGTTACGCCTCCTGCTACTCGAGAGGGCGGTGTGAAAGTAGCAGATGTTGCTGAATTGGTTGAAAAGTTAAAAACTGAAGCGAAGGTGATTTAAATGACAGTATTAGTTTATGCCGAACACGATAACGTTCATCTGAAAGCTGAAACGGCAAAAATGATCACCGCTGCAAAGGCAATGGGTGACGACATTCACCTTTTGGTTGCGGGCGCTGATTGTGCTGCGATCGCTGCAGAAGCTGCAAAGTTAAGTGGCGTGAGTAAAGTTGTTCACGTTGACGATGCCGCTTACAAAGAACAGTTAGCTGAAAATGTCAGTGCCTTGGTGTTAAGTATGGCAAACGACTACAGCCATGTTGTTGCCGCTGCAACTACCACAGGTAAAAACTTCTTACCTCGCGTTGCTGCGCTGTTAGACGTTGCTCAAATTTCCGATATTATTGCGGTAGAGTCCGCAGATACCTTTGTACGTCCTATTTACGCCGGTAACGCTATTGCGACAGTGCAGTCTGAAGACGCTATTAAAGTTATCACTGTGCGTGCGTCAGCGTTTGATGCTGTTGCGTCAGAGGGTAGCGCAGAAGTCATTACTATTGCTGCATTGGCTGCTTCTGACAAAGCCAGCTTCGTTTCGCAAGAGCTCACCAAGTCTGAAAGACCAGAGTTAACCGCGGCTGAGGTGATTATTTCTGGTGGCCGAGGTATGCAAAATGGTGAAAACTTCGCGCTGTTAAATGGCATTGCTGATAAGTTAGGCGCTGCCATTGGTGCGTCACGTGCCGCTGTTGACGCCGGCTTTGTGCCCAACGATATGCAGGTAGGTCAGACGGGTAAAATCGTTGCACCACAGCTGTATATCGCTGTTGGTATTTCTGGTGCCATTCAGCACCTGGCCGGTATGAAAGACTCTAAAGTGATTGTTGCTATCAATAAAGACGAAGAAGCGCCTATTTTCCAGGTGGCTGATTATGGTCTTGTAGGTGATTTGTTTGAAGTGCTACCTGAGTTAGAAAAGTCGCTGTAAGCTGGCTTGAAAAACTAAAAAACCGGGAAGCTTCCCGGTTTTTTTGTGCTCGCAAAAACTGTTGTGACCTTATTTTTTCTTCTTAAAGGGCAGGTGACCCACTTCTTCCCCTGCAAGAGCATTAAACTTTTTCTTCTTGGCGGCTTTTTGCCAGGGAGACTCTTGCGTTTTCGCTTTGCTGTTTTGGTTTTTGACCGGATGCTGTGCCGCTTTGTCGGACAAACCTTTAAATTTGGCTTGCAAGCCTTCAACTTCTTTAAACGTTGGCGCTTCAGCAAGAAACTGCTTAAGTAAGATAAAGCTTTTCCAGTCCTTTTTACTCACCAAGGATATGGCTTGACCTTTAGCTCCGGCACGTCCGGTTCGCCCAACCCGGTGCACATACTCGGCAGCCTTAATAGGTAAGTCCATGTTGATTACCAGGCTTACGGAAGGAATATCAAGGCCCCTTGACGCCAGGTCAGTGGTAACCAGTACCTGTGCTTTATTGTTGGAAAAATCTGCCATGATTTGGTTGCGCTGGCTCTGTAGCATTTCTCCGTGTATTGCCAGACTGGAATAACCATCATCATTGAGCAGTGTCGCAATGCGGTCTGTATCGGCACGAGTGGCGGTAAACAGGATAATTTGACTACGAGTTTCAACCTGTTTTATGAAGTGCTTTACCAGCGCCTCTTTGTGTTCAATATGGTCGGCAAAATAAAAAGACTGCTCAATATCCGCATGCGCAATATGCTGATCGTCTAATGTTATTCTGTGAGGTGCTTTAAGCATCAACTCAGAGATCTGGGCCAAATCGGCATTGTCAAAAGTGGCAGAGAATAACAGGGTTTGTCTTTTTCTGTGGTTCGCCGCCTGGTCAATAATGGTCAGTTGGCTGCTAAAGCCTAGATCCAATATACGGTCAGCTTCATCTAAAATCAGTAGTTCTAATCCTTCAAGATAAAGACTCTTATCTTCTATGTGATCCGCAATACGGCCCGGTGTACCAATGACAAAGTCAGGGTAGCGCTTTAAAGATTTTACCTGATCATTGAAGTTTTCACCGCCGATCAAGAGTACCGGTTTACCGGCTTGTGGAGGCAATAGTTTTTTTAATTCAAACAATACCTGTTTGGCCAATTCTCGGGTTGGCGCAACGATTAATACTCTGGGGTCTTTTTTGCTTAACGCTTTTTCTTTGTATATGCGCTGAACCGCCGGGATTAGATAGGCAAGGGTTTTACCCGAGCCGGTTTTGGAAGACGCCAGGATATCTTTGCCCAATAGGGCGTGTGGAATGGCACTGGCCTGAATATCTGTCGCTGCTTCAAGATTCTGAATTTGAATGGACTTTAACAGGCGATGGTCCAGTGGTAATTCGCTAAATAACAAAGTAATAACTCAATAAAAGATTAATGAGCTAAATATATCACAATACGCAAATTAATGAGTGGACTAATCACGTTAGCCCACTCAGTCATGGGGATCAGAACTGCATTTCAGGGATATCACCCTCGGCTACGAGTTTACCCGCAGTTTTTTCTCTGATTTCATCCACCGAAACCCCCGGTGCGCGTTCTTTGAGGTGGAAAGCACCTTCGTGCACTTCCAATACCGCAAGGTCGGTAATGATGCGCGTGATGCAATTAACACCGGTTAAGGGCAGGGTACATGATTCCAGCAGCTTGGACTCGCCTTTTTTGTTGGCATGAGTCATGGTGACGATAATATTTTTAGCACCAGCCACCAGGTCCATCGCACCGCCCATGCCTTTGACCAATTTGCCAGGGATCATCCAGGAGGCGATATTGCCATTAACATCTACTTCAAACGCACCTAAAACGGTGATGTCTACATGACCACCACGGATCATGGCAAAGCTTTCGGCAGAATTAAAAATAGAGGCACCAGTGATCGCTGTAACGGTTTCCTTACCGGCATTGATCATGTCGGCATCCACTTGCTCTTCACTGGGATAAGGACCCATACCCAACAACCCGTTTTCGGATTGCAGCATTACTTCAATATCGTCAGGCACAAAGTTGGCTGCCAGTGTTGGGATTCCAATGCCCAGATTTACGTAATCTCCATCTTTAAATTCTTTTGCCACACGCATAGCAATTTGATCTCTTGATAATGCCATTGTTATTGCTCCTGACTGCGAGTTACACGACGTTCGATACGTTTTTCAAAGCTACCCTTGATAACGCGGTTAACGAAAATTCCTGGTGTATGAATCTCGGTGGGAGGGATTTCGCCCGGCTCAACGATTTCTTCCACTTCCACAACCGTGATTTTACCTGCTGTGGCAGCCATCGGATTGAAGTTCATCGCGGTATCACGATATACGCAGTTACCGTAGCGATCCGCCTTCCAGGCTTTGACGATGGCAAAATCGCCAGTGATGGATTCTTCCAATACATAACCGCGGCCGGCGAATTCGCGGGTCTCTTTGCCTTCTGCTACGGGAGTACCAAAACCTGTGGCTGTGTAAAAAGCCGGAATGCCTGCACCGCCTGCGCGCATTTTTTCTGCTAGCGTGCCTTGCGGGGTAAGTTCAACCTCCAATTCACCGGCCAGTAATTGTTTTTCAAACAAAGCGTTTTCACCCACATAGGAACTCACCATTTTTTTAATTTGGCGGTCTTCAAGGAGAATGCCTAGACCAAAACCATCAACACCACAGTTGTTTGATACAACGGTTAAACCGCTCACACCTGATTTTTTGATTTGTGCAATAGAGCCTTCTGGAATGCCGCACAACCCAAAGCCACCCGCGATGATTGTCATGTTATCTTTCAGGCCATCCAACGCTTCTTCGAAGCTGGACACCACTTTATCAAAACCTGCCATTTGAGTTCCTGAGTTAACAAAATGTTAATGCAGTATCGTTGACATAATTTAATTTGTAAAATTTAATATATTAAACAACTGATTTAAATATTTAATATATGAATGTCACTTTAAAGCAACTTAAAGCCTTTGTTGAATTGGCTGGCAGTAAAAGTTACGCCACGGCTTCTGAACGTCTGAATTTGAGTCAGCCAGCGCTGAGTATTTGTATCAAAAACCTTGAGGCTGAAGTCGGGGGTACGCTTTTTAGCCGCACCACCCGTAGCGTCGAATTAACGCCTGAAGGTGACGCTTTTTTTCCAAAAGCGCGTAAACTCCTGCTGGACTGGTTCGATACGTTCGAGGCAGTGAATGAAATGTTTACTTTGCAGCAAGGGCGGATCACGGTTTCTGTCATGCCTTCATTCGCCTCATCTTTATTGCCACCGGTGCTGAAGCAATACAATCAACAATACCCCAATATCCGCATTGATGTAGTTGATGTGGTTATGGAGTCCGTTATTGCCTCGGTGGAAAAAGGCGAGGCCGAGCTAGGCATCGTTTTCGAACCGGATAAGTTGGTGGAATTAGAGTTTATTCCGCTATTGCAAAACGACTTTGTCGCTGTCATGCACCCGGAGCACTCATTAGCTGATAAGACAAGCCTGACAATAGCTGAGTTCGCGGGACACCCTATGGTGATGATGAACCGTGGCTCGTCTCTTAGGTTATGGCTGGAAGAAGTTTTTCAAGATCAGTCTATAGCGCCATCCATTGCAGCTGAAGCATGGCAATTGGATACCTTAGGTGAAATGGTAAAAGTTAATTTGGGACTGTCTATTGTACCTGGGTTGTGCAAAACACAAATGTTGAGAAAAGACTTAATTTGCGTGCCCGTTGTTGACAGCGGGTTAGTACGTAAAGTTGGGATAATTCAACGCACTGATGCCAGTTTGTCGGCATCAGCCAAGGCGCTACGGCAACTGTTGCTGACTATGTTGCACGCGGAGCAATAATAAAACTACCACTTTTTCTTGGGGGCAAACAACTCGTCTAACTCGTCTCGTTCTTGCTCTGCGCGCTTCGCTCTGTCCTCAGCGTTAGCTTTGGTTAGAGATTCTTGAATATTCATTAGTTTCTCATTAATTCTGGCTGTTTGACCACGGGTGTAGTCATCTTGATTGGGAAAGGCATTGAGGGCTGCCACTGCTTTCTCAAGGTATTGACGTGCCGACCCCATCATGCCGGCGTTCATAGCGGCATTGGCTCTGCGACTCAAGGTTTCAATATTCACTCTGAGTTGTAGCTTATCCAAGCGTTTATCTTCTGTGGCAAAAGCTTGGGTATCTACTTTGCCTCTACCATGCTCAGCACGTAACAATGCGCGTTGCTTTTTCAGGCACTGGATAAAGACAATAATTTGTTTGTCAGAGTCGGGCAGTTGAATAAGATCATCACCTTGCCCATTGTCTAAAGTGATATCCTTAACACGCTGTTCTGCGTCTCTAACCCGCTGTTTTAATCCGGGTTGTTTTGGGTCCATCTCGTACATCACTTTTAAGGCGCCTAAAACCCGCTTTTGTAGTATTTGCAAGAGTTGTGGAGAAGTGGGGATGTTAGCTGAAGCCATGATGACGTCTTCTGTTTCATCCAGAATATTCTTCTGCTTGGCGATTTCGACTCTGCGCTCAGACTCAATTTTTTCTTTGTGCTGCTGAATAGCATTGATCATGATCGCTATTACCAGCAACGCAACAATTAAAACGATAACAATAGTAAACATCATGCGCTGAAGTTGCCTTTTTTGATTTTAATTCTTAACCGCAAGCTATCTTAAACTTTTTCACTCTAACAGAGATATAACACATTATTCGCTGTTGTGCTTGGGTAAGCCCTTAGCAATGAGTTAACCCCAAATATCTCAATACTTTACATGCACTGCAACAAACCTTGCAAGTTAATCTATATCATCCCGACAAAATTCACGTATGAAATTCACGATCAGCTGCGCCAGAGATAAATGCGTAAAAGTGACGGTCATATTGCGAGAGTCTCTGAGGAATACTAAACAGGTCGGTAAAAACAAGCAGCTTCATGGAAGTCGTAAAGTAAATACGCCTCCACCTAAGCGTCCGCCATTGGCAAGTTCTATGGTGCCTTTTTTATCATCTGTAATGTGGGCTTCTGCAATTAGCCGCGCAAAAAACAAACCAAGTCCTGTTCTACCAGTACTGATATCCAATTGACTGATCTCAGCTTTGGTGATGTCCAGCATTTTGTCAGGGTAACCCGGACCGTCGTCTTCAATGACTATTTCAAGCATGTTGTTGACATCATGGGCACTGATGAGCAGCTTGTGTTTACCATATCGGATAGCGTTGACTATTACATCACTGATCAATACATTGACTAGATCCTGGTCAAAATACCAGTGCAGGTCTTCTTCTTGTTCAATGGTTAAATCGATTCCCCTGGTATTGATATGATTTTGATTGTAGGCCACCACATCATCAATAAAATCATCGAGGTAATGCTCATCTATATTTAACGGCAGGTTGTCCAGTTGCGTGCGGTACAGAGACAATAACTGGATGAGTCCTGTGTTAAGGCGAGCGGCCTGGTAATGTATGGATGCGGCCTCTTCAATCCCCACGCCGTGCTCACGCAACGTGCTTTCCAGCTCTTCTATAGACTGGATCATCAATGACAGTGAATTTTTCATGTCATGTACGGCGGCTGCCAACACTGAAGAAAAATCAATTTTGTCTTTTCGCTGTTTCACAGGCTTCAACTCGGGATCTTGCGGATAGGGTCTTATCAAATCAGAAAATCTAAACTACAACAATAGCTTATTAGTGAAAAAATGGGGTTTTGTGAACCCTGACTCAGATCTTTTTTACTAATTTTTCTAAAATTTTATGGAATTAATGTCGCCATAGGTATATATATTTTGCATATAGCAAATTAATAAAAGGTAGGTCGCCCTCCTCATGAAACTACAGCAGCTTCGTTATATTGTTGAAGTATTGAACAATAATCTCAATGTCTCCGCAACCGCAGAAAGTCTCTACACAAGCCAGCCTGGCATCAGTAAACAAGTTCGAATGCTTGAGGATGAGCTGGGGGTTCAGATCTTTGGTAGAAGCGGCAAGCACCTGACGCATGTAACTGAAGCTGGTAATGACATCATTAATATTGCCCGAGAAATTCTGGCCAAAGTTGAAAGCATTAAATCTGTTGCCAGAGAGCACAACTTACCAGACCAAGGTAAGCTAAATATAGCTACAACTCATACTCAGGCGCGTTACGCGTTACCTGATGTCATTAAGGGATTCATGAAGAAGTTTCCACGAGTAAGCCTGCACATGCATCAAGGTACGCCTTCGCAAATAAGTGATCTGGCGGCAAAAGGAGAAGCTGATTTTGCCATCGCCACCGAAGCACTGCATTTGTACAACGACCTTGTGATGTTGCCTTGTTATCACTGGAATCGCAGTATAATAGTGAATCAGGAACATCCCTTAGCGAAAAAAGAAACCATCAGAATTGAAGATATTGCGCAATATCCGCTGGTGACCTATGTATTTGGTTTTACTGGCCGTTCCGAGCTGGATGAAGCCTTCAGTCGTGCAGGCTTAGAACCAAAAATTGTGTTTACCGCCACCGATGCTGATGTCATTAAAACCTATGTCAGATTAGGTGTTGGCATTGGTGTGATTGCTTCGATGGCGATTGACGAAAACCTGGATACCGATCTGGTGAAAATCGACGCCAGTCACCTATTTAACTACAGCACCACAAAAATTGGTTTCCGCAAAGGCTCATTTTTGCGCGGTTATATGTATGACTTTATCGAGCGTTTTGCGCCGCACTTAACCAAAGATGTGGTTGAGCGTGCAATGATGCAGAAGAGTAATGATGATATCGAGCGCATGTTTAAGGATTTGACGCTGCCGGTTCGTTGAAGCTGTTGTCCGGCCGAGGCCGGACAAACAACAGCGTTAACACTCGACAATATTCACTGCCAAACCGCCTCGTGCGGTTTCTTTGTATTTGGACTTCATATCATTACCCGTGTCCCACATGGTTTTAATGACTTTATCTAAGGTGACTTTCTGAACGCCTGTACCACGTAGGGCGAGACGAGAGGCATTGATGGCCTTTACCGCGCCCATGGCATTGCGCTCGATACAGGGCACTTGTACCAGCCCTCCTACCGGATCGCAGGTTAGGCCAAGGTTGTGTTCCATCCCAATTTCCGCGGCGTTTTCAACTGCTGCTACAGAGCCTCCTATGATTTCCGTGAGCGCACCTGCAGCCATAGAGCAGGCAACGCCAACTTCTCCCTGACAGCCAACTTCGGCACCGGAAATAGAGGCGTTTTTCTTATACAGAATGCCAATAGCAGCAGCGGTTAACAGGTAACGGTAAGCCGTGTCTTTATCCACTTTTTGTACAAACTTGTCGTAATAACTTAGTACGGCTGGAATGATGCCCGCTGCGCCATTAGTAGGTGCGGTAACTACCTTACCGCCAGCGGCATTTTCTTCATTTACCGCCAGGGCAAACAGGTTCACCCAGTCCATGGCCAGCATCGGATCCTGACTGTGCTCACACTTTAAACGTCGGTAAAGGCCTGGCGCTCTTCGGGTGACTTTAAGTCCTCCCGGCAGAATGCCTTCGGTTTCGATACCGCGTTTAATACAAGCCTGCATTACTTGCCAGATATCCCAAAGCTTATCGATAATCACTTGTTTTGGTTGAAACACTTTTTCGTTTTCCAACATCAAGGCACTGATACTCAGCCCGTGATCACGGCATTTTTGCAAAAGTTCAGCAGCGCTATCAAAGTTGTAGGGCACTTCCTGTTCCGCATGCTGCAAAGCTGTTACTTTTTCTTTCTCAAAGTCCTGCTCTTTGATAATAAATCCGCCGCCAATGGAATAATAAGACTGGCTAAACAGGACGGTATCACCTTGCATGGCGTGAAAGGTCATGCCATTGGCGTGCAGCTCTAAGGTTTTACGGCGGTGAAATACGATGGCATCTTTTCTTGGAAAAGCGGTGACTTTGTCGCCATCCAGCAATAGCTTTTGACTGGAGTCTACTTCTGCCAGCATGGCATCGACGTTGTCTACATTTATGGTTTCTGGTAGTTCTCCCAGAAGACCTAAAATGACCGCTTTGCCGGTACCGTGGCCTTTCCCCGTTTGCCCTAATGAGCCAAACAATTCGGTAACCACCGCATCAGTTTGCTCAAAAAAGCCTTTTGCTTTTAAAAGCTGATTAAAATCTTTAGCGGCTCGCATTGGGCCGACGGTATGGGAACTGGAGGGGCCAATTCCAATACTGAACATATCAAATACACTAATCATGTGTTTCTCGTAGGGATTTTATTATTTTTTACTTGTTAGACATTGTCTGATGAATTGCATACAAAGCAAAGAGCCTGGCAGGTCTTACCAGCGAAAAACTGTAAAGGTCCAGACACGCTTTATACTAGATGTCGAGATAAGGCCTTAATAAACGCCGCAGTGGCACCCCAAATCATCTGCCCTTGCCAGGGAATAAAATAAACGGGGTAGGTGCTACCATGCCGTTTTACCTGGTGAGTCAGGTGATTTCCCGGATTAATGGCTTCAGCCAATGGAATTTCAAAAACATCGTCTACTTCATCTGGGTTGAGTTGTAATTGAAATTCAGGCTCCACGATACTGATAAAGGGAGTGACCTCATAACGAGAAATGGTGCGAAATACGGGTAATTGGCCGATAATTTCTACCTTGTCTCTACCTAAACCAATCTCTTCTTCGGTTTCTCTGAGGGCTGTATCTTTCAGGTGTTTATCGCTTTCGTCAAAGCGTCCACCGGGGAAACTTACCTGTCCTGCGTGATGTTTGAGCTTATCCGAGCGGCGTGTCAGTAGCAGAGTGAGCTGCTCTCTTTTTACCAGGGGCAACAATACCGCGGCGGCCTTGCCCTTTTGTCTCAAAGGATAATCTGGTTCAGGTTGCACGTTTCGAGCGTGGTAAAATCGATGATTGAACTCCGTTAAATTCATGATTTACGCTTCCTGAAGCCAGTTAATACCGGAAGGATTTTGTTCACCTTGTGAAATGTTTCCTCATACTCTGCCTGATCTACCGAGTCGGCGACAATACCGCCACCTGCCCAGCAAAACACTTTCTGGTTTTCAAATAGCAAAGTACGAATGCAGATGCTGCTATCAAAATCGCCATTGACGCCATAAACAAAGATACTGCCACAGTAGATATTGCGCCTGTGAGGCTCAAGTTCATCAATGATTTCCATGGCCCTGATTTTTGGCGCCCCTGTTATTGAACCGCCAGGAAAAGCATCTTGCAATAAACGAAAAGGATGGCTGGCTGGTTTGAGTTTAGCCTGAATTGTACTCACCAGATGATGCACGGCATTGAAGCTTTCAATCTCAAATAATCCGGTTACGTCAACGCTGTGAGGCTGGGCATTTTTGCTGATGTCGTTGCGCAGTAAGTCCACAATCATTAGATTTTCTGACTGGTCTTTTTCAGAATTAATTAAGGCATCTTTGGATGCTTTATCTTCTTCTGCATCGCTAAACCTGGGTCTTGTGCCTTTAATAGGCTTGGTTTCAATTAAGCCATCTCGAACTGATAAAAAGCGCTCTGGAGAACAGCTTACAATACAGCTTTTATTAGTGCGTAAAAAAGCTGAAAATGGCGCCTGGTTGGCTTCGCTGAGCGCCTGAAATGCTTGCCACTCACAGCCATGGTATCTTGCTTCAAAACGCTGAGCCAGGTTAACCTGGTAGCAGTCGCCTGAGAGTAGATATTCGTGAATGGCGTGTAACTTGTCCTTGTACTCTTGCTCCGACATGTTGCTTTGCCAGTCCGAGGTGAGTTTAAAGTTAATCGGTTCAGCTTTGGATTTTTCAGCTGCTGCAAAATAGTGCTTACCCGCTGAGGGGATGGTTACTTCTGTGAATCCAGGGTGCGAGTATAAATCACTGTAACACAACCAACATTCTTTCGTTTGCTGGTTTTGTAACAGGCTCCAACCATAATAGCTGATACTAAATGCAGGAGTCTGATATTCGTCTTTGGCCTGTAGCGGTAAGTCTTCCAAAAAGCGCCCATAGTCGTAACCAGCGAAACCCATAGCGCCACACTGAAATGGTAAAGCAGGATTCGGCGTTTTGTGATCCGCAAACAGTGCTTGTTGCACCTGCTGTGCCCGTTCGAATATGTCAGGGCCTGATAAGGGATTGTTTTGTAACTCTGCTACCACATTAGACAGGCGTTTTTGGGCGGCATCATTTAACTCATACTCACCATCATCAAACGCGGTTATGTTAACTTTGCCGTTAGCAAATAATTCCAGGGTTAACAGAGGAAATCCACTGGCAATGTGAAACTGAGCATTTTCGTGACTGGATTCGCCTGAATGCAGCAGCATGGTGCCGGGAAGGTGCTGCAGATCGCCAAACCAGTCTTCGAGCGATGTAAAAGATTCCAGTGAAAATGGCTGTGTTATAACGTGATACATGAAAAACTGCAGGTAATTAAAGACAGAAAGTTGCTGTAAATTAGCGGCGCAGGTTATCATAAAACCCGATTTTCTACCTTAAATTATATTACTCTTGTGGAATTTTCAGTTCGCATATACAAAAGCGCTCGCAGAAACACACATTTAAGTTAGACTTCTTAGCATCGATGGCACAGGTGGCAGAAAAGCAACTCGTTGCCAAAAATCAAATATTCAAATGAGGTAATCATGGCCGTTATCCGTCAGCAAGACTTTATCGATAGCATTCAGGACGCGCTGCAGTTCATTTCCTATTATCATCCCCTTGACTATGTAAAAGCCGTTGAACAGGCGTATCTGAAAGAAGAAAGTCAGGCCGCAAAAGATGCAATGGCGCAAATCCTTATCAACTCCCGCATGTCTGCAGAAGGCAAGCGTCCAATCTGTCAGGATACGGGCATCGTAACCTGTTTCGTTAAAGTCGGTATGGGCGTTTCATGGGATAAAACTGACATGACAGTGCAGGAAATGGTGGATGAGGGCACACGCAGAGCCTATATGGACCCGTCCAACCCTTTACGCGCTTCTATCGTTGCTGATCCCGCTGGTGCTCGTAAAAACACTAAAGACAACACGCCAGCTGTGGTTCACATGGACATGGTGGCTGGCGATAAAATTGAAGTCATGATTGCCGCAAAAGGTGGCGGCTCAGAAAATAAATCCAAAATGGTGATGCTCAACCCCAGCGACGACATTGCCGATTGGGTGGTTAAAACCTTGCCCACCATGGGCGCTGGCTGGTGTCCACCTGGTATGTTGGGTATTGGCATTGGTGGTACTGCAGAAAAAGCTGCGGTACTGGCCAAAGAGAGTTTAATGGATCCGGTGGATATTCAGGAGTTAATGGAACGCGGTGCAGAAACCACCGAAGAAAAACTGCGTCTGGAGATTTTTGACCGGGTTAACAAGCTGGGAATTGGTGCTCAAGGTTTGGGCGGTTTAACCACGGTGGTGGATATTAAAATCAAATCCATGCCCACGCACGCTGCTTCAAAACCGGTTGCCATGATCCCCAATTGTGCCGCCACGCGTCACGCGCATTTTTATCTGGATGGTTCTGGCCCGGCAGAGTTAAAAGCGCCAAAATTGGAAGATTGGCCGGAAGTGACTTGGGAAGTGGGAGCCAATACCCGCCGCGTTAATCTGGATGAGTTAACTAAAGAATCCATCCAGGAATGGAAAATGGGTGAAACCGTGCTGTTATCAGGCAAATTGTTAACTGGTCGCGATGCAGCTCACAAGCGCATCCAAAGCATGATAGAAAGCGGTGAGGGGCTGCCAGAAGGCGTTGATTTTACCAATCGCTTTATTTATTACGTGGGTCCAGTGGACGCCGTAGGTGACGAAGCAGTAGGTCCTGCAGGTCCAACAACAGCCACCCGCATGGATAAATTCACTGATATGATGCTGGAGCAAACCGGGCTTATCGGTATGATCGGTAAGGCCGAGCGCGGTCCTGCTACGGTGGACAGTATTGCCAAAAATAACTCGGTGTATCTAATGGCGGTAGGCGGAGCAGCTTATCTGGTGTCTAAAGCCATTAAGAAAGCCCGTGTGGTGGCCTTCGAAGATTTAGGGATGGAAGCCATCTATGAATTTGAAGTGGAAGATATGCCAGTTACAGTCGCCGTGGATAGTAGCGGTAGTAATGCCCATGCTGATGGCCCGGCCATCTGGAAAGCAAAAATCGCTGACCTGGATAAAGCCCTTAGCTAGTAAAGTGTCTGCTTAGCTAAATAGAGAAGCCCTTAGCTAGTAAAGTGTCTACTTAGCTAATAGGGAAGCTCTTTGCTAATAGAGAAACTCTTAGCTAATTAAAATTCAGGAATAGTTTAAAAGGCTGGTTGCTTTTGCTGCCAGCCTTTTTTATAACGGTCAAAACAACTCGATTGTCATTCGTTACAAAGGATTAATATGGTCAAAGACCCGCTAGTATGGACGATTCTCGCTGCACTGGTTTCAGCAGTATTGGTATTTGTGATCTTAAAGTTACGCTATAACGCACAGCTGTCACTGGCCCATCAGGCGCAGTCTACCCATCAGTTGCAACTGCAAACACTGCAAGAACAGGTGGCCTTTTTAAAGCAACAAGAGCAATCCAGCCGCGAACAACTTACCCAGGCTAAAGTTCAAAATGAACAACTAAACCGACAATTGATTGAACAGTCGGAGGCACTGGGGCAATTCAAAATGCGCAATGCCAGAATGGAGCAGCAGTTGCAGCAATTAACCGCTATTGAGGAAGAGAACGAAGAACTGGAAGAACAGCTGGATAATTTGAAGCACAGTTTTTCCGAAACCCGTAATCAATTAGAAGCAGAAAAAACCGCACGAGAGCATGAGAATAAAGCCGCTCAGGAAAAGTTGGATATTCTTAAAAACGCCGAACAACAATTGCAAAAACAATTTGAAAACCTTGCCAATCAGATTTTTAAAACCCATTCCAATGAATTTGAAAAGAGCAGTCAGCAAAAACTAGCGCTGTTACTGGACCCGTTAAAACAACAAATTGAGGGCTTTCGCTCTCAAGTCAGTCAGCAAGCGATTCGCGAAGGTCAGGAGCGCGCCTCCCTTAAAACTGAAATCATCAATCTGCAGCAACTAAATAAAAAAATCACCGAAGAAGCTTCTGCTTTAACCCGAGCCCTGAAAGGTGACAATAAGAAACAGGGTAATTGGGGCGAAATGGTGTTGCAAAAAATCCTCGAGGAAAGTGGCCTGAGGGAAGGGCATGAGTACGATACTCAAGTGAGCAAACGCCGCGAAGATGGCAAGTTGTTGCAGCCAGATATTCTTGTGCATCTGCCAGAACAAAAGGAAGTAATTATTGACTCGAAGGTATCACTAAACGCCTATGAGCGCTTTTACAATGCCAATAGTGAAATTGAGCAAACCAGGCACTTAAAAGAGCATATCCTCTCAGTGAAAACTCATATCAAAGAGCTGGGGCGCAAGGAGTATCATGAGCTGCTGGGGGATAAAAGTCTGGAGTATGTTCTGATGTTTATCCCGGTAGAAGGGGCCTTTATGTTGGCTCTGGATGAGTCTCCGGAATTAGTAAAACTGGCCATGGACAATAATGTTTTACTGGTTAGTCCAACCAACTTATTAGTGGCGCTGCGCACTATTCACAATATCTGGCAATATGAATATCAAAATCAAAATGCGCGAGAAATTGCCAAAAAAGCCGCCGACTTATACGATAAGTTTTACGGTTTTGTAGTGGACATGGAAAAGCTAGGCGATGCGATTAATACCGTGCAAAAACGCTTCTCTGATGCCAACAGTAAATTGTACGAAGGCCGTGGCAACCTGGTTAAAAAAGCGGAAGAGTTTCAGGCTCTAGGCGTGCAACCCTCGAAAAAACTCACCGAAACCATACTGAAAAACGCCGATATGTGAGCTGCTTCACAAAACTCACTCTCCGGTGTTTGTTAACGTCACCCGATAACCTCTTTAGAGAATCAAATATCGGGTGTTGTATGGATAATGCGAAGTTATTGGAGATCCTGGGCAGGATCACCTTGTTTAAAGAGCTGGATGATAAAGAGCGCAAGCTCATATTGACCATGCCCAAGGCGTTTGAGGTGTTTTCTGCAGGTGAAGCGATAGTGCGTGAAGGTGAGCGCGAGGACTGCTTTTATATCTTACTTACCGGTATCGCTAATGTTTATGTCAATGGTCAGGAACTGGCAACGCTGCTGCCGCCGCAATTTGTCGGTGAAGTAGGCTTTATCTGCAATGAGCCGCGCATTGCCACGGTAGTGGCTAAAGAGCAAGTTATGGCCATGCGCATTGATTCTGAGGGTTTTGCCAAGCTTCCCGGCTCTATCCGAGAGCGCATTAAAGATAAAATCATTGCTGGCCTGGTGGCGCGCTTAAAAGAGGGTAACCAGTCTTTAACTCTGCTCAAGAGTCGTCCTAAATTTAATGCGCAGTTAAATGCCGGGTTACAAAGAGTGAATTGAATTTCCACTAGGCACAATCATTCAGGTAGCCTACAATCAGGATAAGCACATGGTTTAGGTAGCTGAATACACACGCGTTTATGAATAACTTAAAGTTAATGGAAATACTCTCAAGAGTTCCTTTATTCAAGGATTTGCAACCTATTGAGCGGGAGTCTGTGCTTAAGATGCGTGCGGTATTTACCCCCATCAGAGCCAAAGAAGTATTTATCAAAGAAGGCGCTCATGAGCCTTGGTTCTATATCATACTTGCCGGAAAAGCCATAGTGACCCATCGTGGGCGCAATATTGGTAGTTTGGTACCCGGGCAGTTTATTGGTGAAGTGGGCTTTATCTGTAAAGAGCCACGTTCCGCTTCAGTAATGGCGCAAGACGAAATGGTGGTGATGAAAATCGACTATGAAGCGTTTCGCAAAATACCGGTGCGCATTCGAGAATCTATCAAAGACAAAATAATCTCTGGTTTGGTTGATAGAACTTTGCAGCTCAACGAAACGGTGTATAAGAAAGACGAAGAGATAGACAAGCTGAAAACGCGGATCGCCGACTACGAAGCTGAAGCAGAGAACCGTTTACCCGGTCGAAAAAGAAATCGCTAGAGTAAATGGGATTTATCAATTTGGCTTCTTAACTGGCGCAGAATAAAGTCGATGGCTTCATCATTGTTAAATGAGTCGTGCTGGCTAGCTACAATAATTTCTTCTTTAACCCCCCCTTTTTTAGTGGCGCTTGTCCAGGCGACAACGCCATCGGATATCTGGCTGCAATCTCCATCAGGACAGGATAAATCACCATCAGAGCCAACAATAGAGAAGGTATTCTCGGGCAACTGAAATTCATTTAAGGCGTTCATCATGGGGTGATTGGGGCGCAACACTTCGATACTGTTTGGACCATGTGTCGCCAGAAAGGGCCGCATTGGTGGCGTAATGACTTCTACGCCAAACTGCTCAATCAAGTCGGCAAACATATTAGTAAAACGTTTTGGCAGGTTGATTAAGCCTGCACCCAAACGACCAATCCAACTGCTGGCAAGTTCACTGCCTCTGTGAGGTGTATCCAAGAAAAACAGCTGATTGACGGGAACGGGTGGCTTAAAAATAAAAATATCCAGCATCCCAGGATTTTTTGTCAAAGCATCCTGCATGTATTCTGGCGGTTTGGAGAATACCGTGTTCCACAGGACACCCTGAGTCTCTATGGCAAAGGTTTTAGCAATAATACCGCCCATGCTATGGCCTATGACATGCATTTGTTGCCGGGCGATATCATTTTCAGCGAAACGCCCCATGATCATGGTCATCTTCTTACGCAGACGCATGGCGTTATAAAACGGTGGTGGTCCGGAAGGGTAAAAGGCATGCCATACCTGATAGCGGGAATTTAGTTGTTCATCATTGATGATGGCCATTGTCATTTTGCGCCAGATTAATGGGCTGGAATTAAGACCATGGATCATAAATATGGGAATTCGGTCAGGAGAAAACTCCTGTAGGGCAAAAATGCCAAAGCGATGGTCGGCGCTTTCTGCTTTGAGCAGCCCGGTGATGGAAGAGTCATCAATATTGGCTTTGTTTAGTAAGGTTAAAAACGGTGAACCGGGTGAATAGGCTAGCTTTACGCCTGAGTCCAATAATCGCGTGTTGTGACTCATGCGCTTGCCATGAATGCGTATTTGCAGGGGCTTGCCTTGATCAACAACTTCTTCCACGTAGAAGGTAAAAGGGCGGTAAACACCCTCCAATGGATATTCTTGATCATCAATATTATAAGAATTGGCCCGGAATCCCGAAGCGGTAATACCAACACCTTGAAAGGTCTGAGGTTGCAACCAGGGTTCTTTGGCCTGCATTTGTCGCGTAAAGTTAAACTCAGTAAACGTCTGCCCGAGCCGATCTAAATCAATATTCAGAGAAATATTAGGGTGCTGGTTAAGAAAGTCCATTGGGGCACTGGACAATAACCCAATTAGACTGTCGTTATAGTGTTGTTGAGTTGCAACTGAGATGTCTGAAGGGGCAAGCTCGATAAGGCGCTGACAGGCAATGATTCGAACGATGAGGTGCTGAATATTGCTTGCGTCGCTACAGATCTGCTTTAGTTCAGCAGTATCTTTTGACTGAGTGTTGTTTATTGCCGCTATCTGTTGGGGATTGAGTGCGGTTGGTAAATTATTGTTTTGATGATGAGAATGCCACTGGATAAAACGATTTGTACTGCAGGCGGATAGCAGCACACTGATTAAAACAATAAAAATACTATGTTTGTTTATTATTTTGTTGAGCAGTAACACTGTCAGGGCATCTCAGCGAATGGATGCCCTGAGTGTAGTGTAAATTATTCTTCTACGCGACTGCCCCAGAGATCGTATTCATCGGCGTGTTCAATGAGCACATCAACAAAATCGCCAGGTTGCACTGATGTATCACCGTTTAGATACACCACACCATCGATTTCTGGCGCATCGGCATAAGTTCGGCCAATCGCACCTTCTTCATCTACTTCATCAATCAGTACTTGCATGATCAAACCTACACGCTGTTGCAGGCGATCAGCACTGATCTTTTGCTGTTTCAGCATGAAGCGTTCGTAGCGGTCTTGTTTAGTGGCTTCATCAACCGGATCGGGCAGGTCGTTGGCGACTGCACCTTCCACTTCTGAATATTTAAAACAGCCCACTCGGTCTAATTGTGCCTCGTCCAGGAAGTCCAATAATTCCTGGAATTCTTCTTCTGTCTCACCGGGAAAACCAACGATAAAGGTGGAGCGGATCACTAGCTCCGGACAGATTTCACGCCACTTTTTGATACGCTCTAAAGTGCGCTCAGCAGCAGCCGGGCGTTTCATTAACTTCAAGATGCGTTTGTTGGCGTGCTGAAAGGGAATATCCAGATAGGGTAGGACTTTGCCTTGCGCCATCAACGGAATAACCTTATCAACAGAAGGATAGGGGTAAACGTAGTGTAAACGCACCCAAACGCCCATGTGACCTAACTGTTCAGCGAGTTCTGTCATACCGGTTTTAACCGGCATGCCATCCCAAAAACCCGTTTTGTTTTTTACATCCACACCATAAGCACTAGTATCTTGAGAGATAACCAATAGCTCTTTTACCCCGGCGTTACTTAACCGTTCGGCTTCGCTCAACACCTCACCCACAGGACGACTGACCAGGTCGCCGCGCATTGAAGGAATGATGCAGAAAGTACACCTGTGATTACAGCCTTCAGATATCTTAAGGTAGGCATAATGACGCGGAGTGAGTTTGACACCTTGCTCCGGGATCAAATCTTCAAAAGGATTATGAGTGGGTTTAGGCAGGTTGTCGTGTACCTGTTCTACCACAGTTTCGTAGGCATGAGGACCAGTGATGGCCAACACATTAGGGTGAACTTCCCGAATTTCATCCTCTTTAACACCCAAACAGCCAGTTACTATTACCTTGCCGTTTTCTGCTAAGGCTTCACCGATGGTATCCAAAGACTCCTGCACCGCAGAATCAATAAAACCGCAGGTGTTAACGATGACCAAATCAGCGTCGTTGTATGTGGGGACGACATCGTAACCTTCAGTGCGAAGTTGCGTCAGAATGCGCTCTGAGTCCACTAGGTTTTTGGGACAGCCCAAAGAAACAAACCCAACACGTGCATTACCACCTTCAATAACTGTGCTCTCTTGAGATTGCTGTTCGATCACCTTTTTAGGGGTGTCCATGGTGGTGGTTTGTGTCGGATCAAATTGTTTTACGGTCATACTCTGCCTTTGGTCTTAAGGGATTTGAGGGAAGTTTAGTTAAAAAGCGGGCGATTATACAGGAAAGTAAAGTAAATGGCCTAGTCAAAATCCATTATTCAGGCAACAATGGACAGGCAATAAAAAAGCGGCTTTTAGCCGCTTTTTTCAAACTATTTTCGCATCCGCTTAGAGTGTCACTCTTACAATCATTGCTTTGCCGTTAGCTGAGCTGCCATTGATGAGGTATTTGCTGTCGCCCAGGTCGGTGACACTGTAAACATCCTCCAGCAAGTTTTTCTTTTGGTATTCGATTAAGTCAAACTGCGATAGTTCAGGGTCCGTTGCTTTGTCTGACGAGTTTCTCGTAGGCTGTGTATCACTGAGCATTTGCACCTGTATTGAGCCCGTTTTAGAACTGCCACTGGTTAATCGGCTGGCGCTTTTATTGTTACATTTGCCTTTGTTGATATCGCAACTTGGTGCGATTTGCCACATCATACCGAATTTGTGCCCTCGTCTGATTTTGGCGCCGCTACTGAAAGTGACGGTTTCATCTAATTTAGCGTAACCTACAATTAATCTGCCGTCGGCACTAACCGCCGAGGCTCTGTAGCGCCAATGTCCGCCGTCACCTGCCATACTCATAGTACGATTTCCCGCTTTATAAGGAGGTAACTGACCATTGCCTGTGTCAATGTCGAATTTAACCGGGCTGAAATTGCCATCCACCATTTCGAAAACGTGGATAGAAGATAGGTCATCGCCCCAAGTCCAGCCATTGGCAATGAGCAAATCAGCTTGCACGCCGGCATGATCATATTTAGCCAGTATTGTACTGTCGTAGTAACTGCCTCTGTGCATTTGAAATTGGCGCCAGGGGCTGTCTTCATCGATTGAGTGTAGTGGTGTGAAGCGGTTTTCAAATTGACAGGTACCATTGAGAGCAAAATCAGTTAAGTCCAATGTGGTGGTAATGGTACCGTGACGAACATGCTCTATGCCATTGCTGTCAATCAGCGTGAATGGGTCGTCTTTGTCGCTCCTGGCAAATACCTTGGCAATACCAGTTACACTATCACCGCTTTTATAAACAGCATTGATGGAGCCTTTATAATCCATGGTACAGGTTTCAATCGTAGCAGCTTGCGAGCTAGCTGTGGCTAAACCCAACAAGGAGATTAAAGTCGCAATTGTATTTTTCATATCTTTTCCTCGTGTACTTGCTGGGAAGCGTTTCAACCAGCAACAATCGATAAACGTTGTATGTGGCGAAATTTAAAGGCTTTTTTACCCGAGGAACATGGTTGTTTTGCGGAATTAGACTAAAGTTGTAAAAGGCTAATACTTTAGTTGTAGAGCGATATAAAACGACTCAAGTTTTGCGGATGACAAATACGAGGAGCATAACTTATGAAACTAGGCGCATTTTCAGTCAGCCTGAATGTAAAAGACATTAAAAAATCGCTGGCGTTTTATCAGGCGTTGGGGTTTGAAGAAGTCGGCGGCAACATCGAGCACGGTTATCTTATACTCAAAAATGACTCCAGTACCCTTGGCTTGTTCCAGGGTATGTTTGACAAGAATATGCTCACTTATAACCCTGGTTGGGCTCAAGATTGCTCAACATTGCCTGAATATCAAGATGTGCGAGAAATACAAAGCAAGCTGAGAGAAAAAGGTCTGGAGCTGTTGGATACCGTTGATGAGGACAGTTCTGGCCCTGGTAGCATTATGATTGTTGATCCCGATGGCAATCCTATTCTGATTGACCAGCATATCTAGATTTATCCAAATTTCTGGCATAAAGGCAAAATAGCTGCATGTTTGTTGGCAACATGTAGCCGACTTTTAACAAAATTGTAAATACTAGGATGAATATCCTAATTGTTTTGTTTGTATAGGGTAAAAACTTATTGCCCTGGCAAATTTCTCCTGAAAATCGCAACACGTTTTTAAGCGAACACGACTACACTTATTGCCACAAAATAACGCTGGTCCGTTTGAAATTGCCCTACCAATTTGTCAATCGGACACTCACCAGAAGGCGATAAGATGAAAACCAGAAACCACCTTTCACATGTTGGAACTGTGAACGAAGTGAATATCATCAGCAATGGCTTGATTGATATTCCGATGTTACAGATCCTCGCTCAAGATGGCACAGTGCACAAAGAAGCTGTAGAGCCAGAACTTGATCAGGAAACCGCGCTTAAAATCTACACCACGATGCAGTTTACCCGCGTATTGGATGAACGCATGGTGGCCGCACAGCGCCAGGGCCGAATTAGTTTTTATCTGGCCTCCACCGGTGAAGAAGCCGCCTCTGTTGCCAGTGCTGCGGCCCTTGAATCACAAGATATGATCATGTCGCAATATCGCGAGCAAGGCTCTTTAGCCTATCGTGGCTACACCACTGAGCAGTTCATGAATCAGATGTTCAGTAATGAAAAAGAGCCCAATAAAGGCCGTCAGATGCCTATTCACTACGGTGCTAAAGAACTGAACTTTATGACTATCTCATCGCCGCTGGGCACACAAATCCCTCAGGCTGCGGGTTATGCCTACGGTCAAAAGATGTCGGGTCAGCCAGCGGTTACCATCTGTTATTTTGGTGAAGGTGCCGCTTCTGAAGGGGATTTTCACGCCGGGGTAAACATGGCGGCGGTATTAAACTGTCCGGTTATCTTCTTCTGTCGTAATAATGGTTATGCCATCTCTACACCGGCTGAAGAGCAGTTTGCTGGTGATGGTATCGCCTCTCGCGGTATCGGGTATGGTGTTAAAACCATCCGGGTTGATGGTAACGATGTTTTAGCAATTTACGCTGCCACTCAAAAAGCGCGCGAAATTGCGCTGGCAGAAAATTGCCCGGTTTTAATTGAAGCCATGACTTATCGTTTAGCGGCTCACTCAACCTCTGACGACCCTACGGGTTACCGCTCAAAAGAAGAAGAAGCTAAATGGCAAGAGCGCGATCCGATTGCCCGCATGGCAACCTGGTTGGTATCCAAAGGTTGGTTAGACGAAGAAGCTAACAAAAAAGAAGTAGAGCAGATGCGTCAGGAAGTATTGCAAGAGCTGAAGCGCGTTGAACAGGTGCCCATCTGTAAAGTAGACGAGCTGGTAACGGACGTTTATGCCGAAGTACCGCCAATCTTGCAGCAGCAGCTTAGCGACCTTAAAGCACACATCAAAAAGTATCCTGAAGCTTATCCGAAAACCGCAGGGAGAATCGACTAATGGCTAAGATGAATATACTACAGGCAGTGAACAATGCACTGCACATCGCCATGGAAGACAATGAAAAAGTCATGGTATTCGGTGAAGATGTGGGTCACTTCGGTGGGGTTTTCCGTGCCACCAGTAACCTGCAGGAAAAATTCGGTCGTGACCGCGTATTCAATACGCCGTTGGTAGAGCAAGGTATCATTGGCTTTGCCAATGGTTTGGCTTCACAAGGCTCAGTGCCAGTAGCAGAAATCCAATTTGGTGATTACATCTTCCCTGCGTTCGACCAGATTGTAAACGAGACGGCAAAATTCCGTTATCGCTCTGGTGGTCAGTTTTCGGTTGGCAGTTTAACCATTCGTACGCCTTACGGCGGTGGTATCGCCGGTGGTCATTATCATTCGCAATCGCCAGAAGCCTTTTTCGCTCATTGTCCGGGTATCAAGATTGTGATCCCACGTAACCCTTATCAGGCCAAAGGCTTGTTATTAGCGTCGATTCGCGATGACAATCCGGTGTTGTTCATGGAGCCTAAGCGTTTATATCGTGCTTCTGTGGGCGAAGTACCAGAAGAAGATTATCAATTGCCACTAGGTAAAGCGGAAATCGTGAAAGAAGGTAGCGATATCACACTGCTTGCCTGGGGCGCTCAGATGGAAATCATCGAAAAGGCTGCTGAAATGGCAGAAAAAGATGGCGTTTCCAGCGAAATCATCGATTTGCGTAGCATTCAGCCTTGGGATGCCGACACGGTTTGCCAGTCGGTTGAAAAAACCGGGCGTTTGTTGATCAGCCACGAAGCGCCACTGACTGGTGGTTTTGCCGCTGAAATTGCATCCACCGTGCAAGAGCGCTGTTTCCTGAACCTGGAATCACCGATTGCTCGTGTTTGTGGTTTGGATACACCGTATCCGCTGGCACACGAAAAAGAATATATGCCAGACCACTTAAAAACCTACGAAGCAATCCTGCGTACAATGCACTTTTAAGCGGGGAATAACCATGACGACAGAATTTATTTTACCTGATATCGGCGAAGGCATTGTAGAGTGCGAGCTACTAGAGTGGCTGGTACAAGAAGGGGATCGCATCGCTGAAGATCAACCCGTTGCAGAAGTCATGACCGATAAAGCAGTAGTGCAAATCCCGGCCATGCATGATGGTGTTGTGGAAAAACTGCACTATCAAAAAGGGGACATTGCCAAGGTGCATGAGCCACTGTTTGCCATGCGCGTAGACGGTAATGCTGCCAGCACAGAGCAAACCGCTGAAAATCCAACGACTGAGACTAACGCGCAGACACAAGAAACCGCTCCGGCAGCTAATGGCGGTGCCATTATCGACTTTATTCTGCCTGACATTGGTGAAGGTATTGTTGAGTGTGAATTGGTCGAATGGTTAGTGGCTGAAGGAGATGTGGTAGCAGAAGATCAGCCTGTAGCTGATGTGATGACTGATAAAGCCCTGGTGCAAATTCCTGCCAAAGATGCTGGTACCGTCGTTAAGCTGTATTACGCTAAAGGTGAAATTGCAAAAGTACATGAGCCACTGTACGCCATTCAGGCTAAAGGCAGTGCGGCACCTGCGGCTGTTAAAGCCGAAACTGCAGCGCCTGCCACAACAGCGAGTGCGCCTCATAATAATTCTCTTCAAAATAATGCGCCTGTAAATGAGGCCCCTGTGCCTCAAGGCAAAGCCCTGGCAAGCCCGGCGGTGCGTCGTTTAGCTCGTGAAGCCAACATCGATATCGCCAAAGTGCCTGGTACTGGTAAAAAAGGCCGGGTGATGAAGGAAGATATCAAAGCCTTCTTGGCTGGCGATACTGCTAGTACAGGGTCCACACAAAAAGCTGCGCCGGTGGCTAACGCTGCGCCTGTTTCCGGTGGTACCCGTGTTGAGCCCATTCGCGGCGTAAAGGCTGCGATGGCCAAACAAATGACCGACTCGGTATTTACCATTCCGCACTTCAGCGTAAGCGAAGAAATCGAAATGGATGCCTTGATTGCATTGCGTCAACAGCTCAAGCCGCAGTTTGAAAAGCAAGAAGTGAAACTCACTTTTATGCCCATCTTCATTAAGGCAATGTCGATGGCACTTAAGCAGTTCCCAATCATCAATGCGCAAGTGAATGACGATTGCACTGAAGTCACCTACTTTGACGATCACAACATTGGCATGGCGGTAGATTCCAAGATTGGCTTGTTAGTGCCTAATATTAAACAGGTACAAAACAAATCTTTGTTTGAAGTTGCCCAAGAGGTGAATCGCATCGTAGAGCAAGCCAGAGCAGGGCGTTTAGGTCAGGATGATTTGAAAGGCGGCACCATCAGTATCTCCAACATTGGGGTACTTGGCGGCACGACTGCCACGCCAGTAATCAATAAACCTGAATCAGCCATTGTGGCGCTGGGTAAGATGCAACGTTTACCACGCTTTGATGAAAACGATAATGTTAAGGCTGTGAACATAATGACGGTTAGCTGGTCTGGCGACCACCGCATTATTGATGGTGCCACCATGGTACGCTTTAACAATCTGTGGAAATCCTACCTGGAAAATCCTTATCTGTTGTTAGCTGAGATGAAGTAGTTCGTCTTTAAAAACCATTATTGAATGATTTAAATCCCCGCAATCGCGGGGATTTTTTTGTGGGTGATTACCTAGTCATACTGTTATAAGTGGACCTAAGGGAAGTTTACGAATAAGTCTCGTTTTCGTACAACTCAATATTGTCTCTCTCTTTCATAATAGTAAGTTAAGTTGTTGATATTGTTGTATTCGTTTTGCATGGATTGAATGAGGCCAAGTCTCGTTAATACCAAGTTCTCGCTTTCTCCAACCTGAAATTTCACATTAGTGTTGGAAAGTGCTCCTAATTTGGTATGCTGGGTAAATATTTGGGCGTCGTGTGAGAGTCAGGACAAGTTACTTCGGACTTATACGAAATGCTCGTTAATTTATTGTTATGTTGCTTAATGGAGATAGGCATTGATTTCAGATTCTGTACCTTGGAAACAAGAGTGTTTAAAAATCGCTACAAAACTAGAGAAAAGATATGATCAGAAAAAATGGTCTGAACGATCTTTGTTCACTTTGGAAAAAGAAGTCTTCTTAGGCTTGTTTGCTCTGCGAAAATTAATGGAGTCAAACAAAGTAACTGACTCTGTAAAAAATAGAAAAGTTGAATTAGCTATCTATCCTGCTAACGACAAGCCAATTACATTGTTAAATCAGCATAAATTTCCAGAACTATATGATCTCTATGCCGGGCAAAAAGAGGCTGTTAGTTATTCGGATATATGTAATCAATTTATACATAGTTCTATATTTGCTCCGTTTGTTCCAACAGGTACTTCACTCGTCGGCTTTTACATCGCATCAGATTGGGCTAAAAAGAAAAAACTGTATTATGTTCAACTAAAAGTTTTAGTCGAAATGCTAGAAACAGTAGGGAATAATTACCCTATACGCATTGAACTTACTTTTAATGAAAAAGCTAAAGATTATAAAGTTAGTTCTGCGTAATCAGCAACATAACAAGCTATTAAACAAGGACACAAAACAGTTGGTTTTGCTCCTTCGTCGCTTATTTTAACCAACTGTTTTTTTGCCTGTTAATAGGGCGTTAGAACAGAAGAGGTGTATTTCATGAAGAAAATCATATATGGATTATTATTAGCTGCGCCTTCCTATGTTAGTGCTGAGCTTAAGCAGTGTGATTCGGTAAAGATTACACAGGTATTAACAGGGCCTAAGTTTGGCGCGATGATGAGAATTAGCGACGAAAGTTGTTTCGGGCGTGGCGGCTTGATCTGTCTTGACCCCAACGCCGAGGTAATGACGCAGCAAGAAAGCGACCGAGCATATTCGATGGCGTTAGCATTTTACATGTCGGGGAAAAAGGTTAACGTTCAAGTCGATACATCTAAAACGGCCCAAGCATGTTCTGGCGGGTATCCTATGTTAAATGATTTTAGAAATAGCATTGGTAATTAGTTCTAACAAGGTAAATCAAACCGGACAAATACTCGCTGGCTGGCCTCGTGCCTCGGCAAATATAGCCATCAACTAAAAAAGGACATCCATCTTAAACTTGGTGTGTCCCAGTTTTAGTGACTTTATTTATAGTTTGCAAATAGCGGAGCCGAACGGCTAAAAAAAGCGCTTTTTTGAACTGGATTTTGCGCTTTTAATGAACTCTTTTGGTTTGCATGAAATGCAAAAGATTGGAGGCCAGCACGACAGAGCCTTACCAGGTGGCAATTCTGCTAAGTATTGATTGTTAGATGATTAGAGTCAGCCAAATAATCGTATAGAGGTGTTTTTATCTCTGAGTCGTTTCAGTTTGTGTCTGTGGCGATATGCCTCAAGATAGGGCACACTGCCAGCAGCATGACTAAAACTGGCCTCAAATTGCGTAGTCAGTTCCTGCCATTGCTCAGGTTTGAGGTTGAGGCGTTGCAATATCGCAGGTATTGATTCTGCAATAGCGCCGCGTTTGCCGGGCAAGATTGCTCTGCCTGTGATATCTACCAGCTCCAGATAATCGGATAAATGAAAAGGTAAGCCGTGGGGCATATCCTCTTTGATATTTCCGGCAAAAGGTAAGAGGTACTTGGGTGTTTTACCTGTTTTGGCTGCATTGATGCGGTACTGAATACTTGTATGGTCGGACTGTTCTGGTGTTTTAGCCATTCCTGCCCGGACGGGATTTAAATCTACATAGGCCATACAGGCGGTTAACGCAGCTTCATCTAATAGTGCCTGAGATTTGAATCTGCCTTCCCACAAATTTTTCAGGAAAAAATTTGAACAGCTTCAGCTGGCCCGAAGGGTGAGCGCCAGGGATGGCGGCGAGTAAAAACGGCCAGTGCACTTATCTTCTTTATTTGCCTCTCTGGCAATGTATTCATTCAGGCAGCGCATAAACCAGCTTATATCCGTTAATCGTTGTCGCCAGATAGTGGCGGTTTCTTTAACTGCTATAAGTTGAGATTCATACATCTGTTTTCGTTGTTGTGGATTCAGATATTGGTGACTCAGTAATGTGCCATTACACAGCTGATGCCAGCGTCGAATCACTTCTTCAGTATCCCAACTATCTGATAACTCTTTGTGTATATGTAATATCAGATGGGTATGATTGCTCATGACCGCATAGGCGCAGACATCGATGGCAAAAACCTGGGACAGGAAATGAATACGGTCTTCAACCCACTGGCGACGATGCTCATAATTCATCCCGGTTTGTTTATCTTCTCCACACAAGAAAGCTCGCCGCACACAGCGGGAAACACAGTGATAATAGGGTGTATCTTCGAGGCTGATTTGTGCCATCCTGGCTTTTGGCATGTGACTCTTCCTGAGCTAGATTAATTGAGCTTCCATTTTTCACAAATCAGTGAGTTTGGAAACTGTACTGAAGTATAGTTGTGATGGCTGTCCATGTAGCTTTGTTGTGATGGCTGTCCATGTAGCTTTATGTAGCTTTGTGTCTAGCTGCCCATGAATTTTATTACTTGTAGTATGAGTAAAAAGAGTATAGTTTTTACTCATGCAGCAATATGAATTTGATCAAACTAAAAGTGATTCCAATCTTGTGAAACATGGAATCGACTTTATCGAAGCCCAAAAGCTTTGGAACGATCCCATGCTTTTAGAGATTCCTGCAAACACAGTTGATGAACCAAGATTTATTATTATCGGTCTTATTGGCAACAAACACTGGACAGCGGTCATCACTTATAGAAAGAAAAGTATTCGAATAATTTCTGTCCGACGTGCCAGAAAATCAGAGGTGGCAATATATGAAAGCTAAAGATTTTGAAGACAAATTCGAGAAAGATGAAGAAATACTTCAACACCTGGATATATCTAAAGTCAGGCGTCCTTTGCAAAAGCAGAAGCGAATTAACGTCGACATTCCTGAATGGATGATTGATTCTTTAGACAAAGAAGCTGGCCGTGTAGGTGTTACTCGCCAATCTATAATAAAGATTTGGTTGGCAGAGAGGCTAGAACAATCACAGTCTTTTGAGCGAACAGGTAGCTAACAAGGCAAATTAATCCGGACAAATACTCGCTGGCTCCCCCTCATTCTTCGAGTATCATAGCTAGCAAGTATTTGCCATTTTACGACGTTAAAGTAAACAAATGAACTACGATAATTTTAACGCTTTTTGCCAGTCGCTTCCTGCAACAACACATGTTGTTCAGTGGGGAGGCTCTGATGTGTGGAAGGTGGGTGGTAAAGTGTTTGCCATTGGAGGATGGGAAAAAACAGGGAAAGCGGCATTTACCTTTAAGACGTCGGAACAGAATTATTACTTTCTGCAAGAAAAGACCGGATATCGTCCTGCACCTTACCTTGCTTCCAGGGGCATGAAGTGGATTCAGCTTTACGATGCCAGTACCGTAGATGATGAGGAAATTACTTACTACTTATCGGAGTCTCACCGGATTGTTTCTTTGGGGCTTACCAAGAAAAAGCAAAAAGAGCTGGGACTTAATCAAGATTAGTCTTTGAATTTAAAACAATTTTTATTTACGGTTAGCAGTTCCAATATTGATTCTGGTTGCACAATTGACCTAAGTCTCACTCCAGAAGAACACAAAATTACCCACGGTTCTGGCCTGGCTATCTTGTTCGGATGTGGTCCATTCGATATCAGTGAAGTTGAGGGTAAGTTGCTCTGTGGCCATGTCGTTGGCGTGAGATTGGGTTTGGATAGAGCTGATCATGCAGTTATAAAGCTTGATGGTGACAATATTGCCAATCAACGCGCCACCATCTCCGTCCATATTGGCATTACGGCATAAATACAAGGTAGTCGGTTCGTTACCATCGTCGATAGGAGTGGCTGACAACATGTGTTTGTATAGCAGCGGCGATGATTTATCGATGTACTTTACTGCGGTAATATCTTCCATATCCGGGCGGCCTGAGGTGCGCGCTGAGTTGGATACATCGGTGGTCATTTGCTGTTTAAAGCCATAGCCCAAAGAAACCAGTTCAATACAACCGGATAAATCCTCGCCAGACTCAGTCAGTTCGCCATCAATCATGCTGGCACCTGAAAGCTCTTCCAGTCCGGGTTTTAAGAGTACTAAATCCAAAGGGTTGTCCTGACCATATCACCATAACTGACTAAAAATAGAAAATATTTCCGCCCTTGTAAATTACTTAAGCACATAATTCATAAAAGATAATAAAAGCGCGCTGATTTTCAAACCAGGTGCAACTGGTTTAGTATCGACATTCATCTTCTGAAAGTGACCGCTATGGATAAAGATACGCTATGGATAAAGATAAACTGCAGGACATGGAGAAAAACGGCTATTGCCTGTTACCGCGATTTTACAGGCCTGCTGAATTGCAGGAACTGCACCAGGTTGTAAGCACTTTTCATAAAAACTGGATTGCAGATAATTGTGACTTTTATCAACAGCGCGCCATCAATTCCGCTTACCTGACAGGTAAAAAGTATTTGGATGAACGACAACGGACAACGCTGTTTCAGTTTATTGCTTCTCATAAATTGATGGACTTGGTAACCGCAGTTTTAGGGGATGATGTTTGTTTCATGAATACCCAACTGTTTTTCGACCCCGTACAGAGCGAGCAGAAAAATTATTGGCATCGAGATCCTCAATATCATTTAACCATAGAGCAACAAAAAGAAGCACTTTCGGGACCTCGGGTGATTCATGTGCGCATCCCTTTAATAAAAGAACGCGGTCTGGAGCTGGTACCGGGTAGCCACCATCAATGGGATACAGAAGTAGAATTACAAGTCCGCCTGGAGCAAGACGGCCATAAAAACCATGAGGATTTAACTTCCGGGCTTGCAGTGCCTCTGGACGTGGGAGATGTATTGGTTTTCAGCGCCAATATGATCCACCGAGGATTGTATGGCAATGATCGTCTGGCATTGGATGTCCTGTTTTGCGACCCCATCCCTGAACTGTTGCAGTTTGTAGATGCAAGCTGTCTTCCTGAAGAGGGTATATTAAATAAACTGCATAATGGCCGGGCGTTTAGTAATACCCTGAAAATCAAAGCCAGAATCAATCAGCATCAAAACGGACATTGAGGAGAATCCATGACAACAGAGAGCAATGACAGGGTCCATGCTGCTGGTTCTTGTAACTGTGGTGCGGTTAAATTTGAGGTGACTCAGGCGCTGGATTCTGTGTTTATGTGTCATTGTTCTATCTGCCGAAAATCAACCGGCAGTAGCGGTATTGCCGTAACGGTTGTGCCTGGCGAGGCGATCAAGATCACTCAAGGAGAGGCTCATATCACCCAGTGGCGAAAACCTGGTCATGATTGGTTGACTAACTTTTGCAATTGCTGCGGCTCTCCGCTTCCGGGAGAAAATGATGCACAACATCAATATATTCCTGTGGGTTTGTTAGACAGTGGTGCCGAGCAGTTGCAGGTTAAACATCACTTGTTTACCGACTCAAAAGCGCCATGGGAGCACATAAGCGGCCCAGGTAAGATCCATCCTGAAGAATACAAGCCCTGATTTATTGTGAATACGAATTAATAGGTTGCAGTGTTTTCGTTATAACTTGTTGTTTTAAAGTGATTAAGCTTTAGAATCAGGTTTTTTTGAAATGACTCAAGGAAGGTATATGTATCAAGGTTCTTGTTTGTGTGGTGGGATCAAAATCGAACTCACCGGAAGTATCAGCGACATCATTCATTGTCATTGCTCTTTGTGCCGTAAAAACAGTGGTACGGCTTATGCCACCAACGGCTTTATTCAGAGCGATGAGCTAAAGGTGCTTGACCCGGAAAATTTATTGGGATTTTACGAGGTTAAACCCGGTAAAAAACGCCATTTTTGCAGCCGCTGTGCTTCTCCGATATTTAGTTCCAATGCACAAAATCCACAGCGATTGCGTTTGCGTTTAGGTATTCTCGATTCTGATATCAGTGAAAGGCCCGGATCCCACAACTTTATGGGCTCTAAAGCTAATTGGGATGAATTAGACGCGGCCATACCGCGTTATGAAGCCTTTGAGCCTGCCAGGAGTTAAACAGGCTCAATCGTTAGGTTTAAACTTGTTGCGGTAGAGTGCTACTAACCCTGAGCTTTTTAGTTTGTTTGCGTTTTCGAAACCAATAAAAATACAGTCCGGTAAGAGCAAGCCATATCGGGCTTAAACCCAAAACACACCAGATAATTTTAGTTGTAAGGCCGCCAAAATAACCAAAGTGTAGTTTGCGAAACGAATCCACAAAGACATGCATAAACCCGGCATCGCGCACATCACTTTTATGCACTAACTCACCTGTATCACGGTGCCAGGTTACGGTACTGGCATATTGGCTGGTTAATGGGTTTGAAGTAGGCACTTCACCGAAAAAGGTAATGTGTCGCTCTTCTTCAAAGGGAAAGACCATATAAGTGGCACGAAAGTCGGGAATTTGCTGCGCACTTTGCTGCCGCATAGCTTCAAAGTTAAGGTGCTTAGCATAGATGGGCTGCTGTAATACCTGATGTTCTTCAGCGCCGTGCTCTATGGTTTCGTGCAACACTTCCGACATATTCCACCAGGCACCAGTAAACGCCAGGATGATCAAAACGGGAGAGGAAGTAATGCCAATAAACTTGTGCACGTCGCTGTAAAATATGCGACTGGCAGCTTTGAAGCGCAGGGTAAATAGCTTTTTCCAAAACTGTCTGTACAGGATCATGCCGCTGATCCCCAAAAACAATAAAAGCAAAGCGAAAACAAAACCCAGCGCAGTGCCTGTTACGCCCAGTAAGAAAGTAAAATGCAAAGACAACAGCCAGTCGGTTAGGTCATGAGTGACGGAAACCGGTTGCGAAAGTGGGGTGTTGTGGTACTGATCGATGTACATCTTAAACCAGTCACCTGAGCTTTTTTCAATCAGATAGGCGGTATCTGAGCGAGATTTATCATCAAATATTTCCCAGCTTCCCAATAAATAATTCGGATGATTTTTTTCCACCTGTGCTATTAAGGTGTCCATGGGTTGGCGTTGGGCATCAGAGGCGACCTGGACCTGCATTTGCGCTGGTCGCAGTAGATTATCAATTTCCACTTTAAATACTAAGATGCTGCCTGTAATGGAGATCAATATCAGTGGAATAAACGCCAAAAGAGCACTCATAGAGTGCCACTTAAACAGTTTTTTACGCATGCTTAACTCCTGTAGTTGGGCACCGTCCCAGGTGCCTTTCATCCTTAAAGTTTGTAGGTCAAGGTGGCTGAGTAGTTAGCTGGCGCACCGTAATAGCCCTGTGCCCAATACAGGCTATTCAGGTATTTCTCATCGGCTACATTGTTAGCGTTAAACGTTACTGCCAGTTGCTCATTAACTTCATAACGCAGCATCAAATCCAGTACACCATAGGCGTCCTGGCGCGTAATAATGGTTTCGCCGGCATTGTCAAAACCGTCTGCGACAACCCCCTGAATACGCGAAATATCATCTTGCCAACGATAATTTGCGCCGATAGTTAAGCCCTCCACTTGCGGTAGGGAATAGGTAGCTGCTACCTTAAATAGCTTTTCAGGAGTATAGGCTTTAACTTGCTCATCACCTTCGATGTCGTAGCTGGTGTAGCCCAGACTGGTCTGCAAACCGGGCAATACTTCTCCGGCGATTTCAAATTCAAAGCCATCAGAGCTTATCCCTTCAACACCAATATAACGCTGCTCTGTTGGTGGCAGGTCAGCCGTTGCCGGGTCGGTTACTGCAACGTTGTTTTGTACGACATCAAACCAGGCAAAACTGGCGATTAGCTTATCGCTGAACAGCTGCGACTTAATACCCAGCTCTTTGCTCTCGCCGGTAATTGGCTTTAAGGGTTGATTGTTGATATCCAGTTCAGTTTGGCCTAAAAAGGTTTCGGTGTAGCTGGCGTAAACCATGGTGTTGTCTGTTACATCGTAAACCAAACCGAGATAGGGGATGAATTCGTCATCGTCGGTGTTTTGTGAGGCTCCGTACGAATCGCCCTTAACCTGCCAATCGTTTTGTCGGCCTCCTAGCAAGGCGGTAAATTGTTCACTTAAGTGCAATCGGGTTGAAAAATAAACGGCGCGCTGTTCCCGCTCAACATCAGAGCCTGTCAGGCCATCGTCGTATACTGGTGCGATGGTATTGCCATTGAGATCTGTAATGCCATCCCAATTCAGCAGGGAAGGCATAGGAGGGAAGCCATTTTCGTAGTCGTACAGTGAGGTTTCCGCAAAATCCATTGTGGAGTGATTGATGCCCACCACAAACTCGTGCTCTTGTCCCCACAGTGAAAAGCCACCGGTTAAAAACATATCAAACAGGTTGTGCTTGTCATCGTTATCGTATTCGCTGGCATAACCCGTCAGGCCTAATCCTGTTTCGCGCTCAGGTGTGCCGTATACGTAAAATAATTCCGTATCTTCATTGGTGGATTTATGGGAATAAGTGGCGCGCAACTGCCAATCATTGGCAAAATAATGCTTTAGCTCCAATACGGTATCGGACTGGCGAATATTCCAATAGGACCAATCGGCAGAGGTATTAATGGCCTGGTCAAAATCTGTGGCTGTGCCGTCAGTATAATAGAGTGGGTTAGCCCCCCATATTACGCTGTCTGTTTGAGAATCATTGATACTGTGGCTCAAAGAAAGCGTGGTGTTCTCACCGATTTGTTGCTGTAAAAACAGGTAGTAAGCGGCTTTGTCTTTGTCGTAGCGGTCCAGATACGACTCATTGCGCTGCTCTACAACAACCGCGCGCGCTGCCAAAGTGTCCGTTAAATGGTAAGTACCATCCAGCTCCAGGCGCTGGCTATTCCAGCTACCCAAGGTTACCGTAGAATCTAGCGAGTTATGCGCACCGGGACGCTTACGAATAAAGTTTACGGTAGCTGAAGGGTTACCAACGCCCGTCATAATGCCGTTAGCACCGCGGATCACTTCAACGCGTTCGTAAATGGCAGTGTCCATTTCACCGTGGTTATTATCTCTGGTCAGTGGCAAGCCAACGCCATCCACCTGGAAATTAGAGATATTAAATCCTCTGGCGGTGTAATAGGTTCGGTCTGTTTCAATGCGCTCTACATGCACCCCTGTGGCGGTATCCAAAACCTGATTAATACTGTTTAGTTGGAAATCATTCACTTGTGCTGCAGTGATTACGGATACCGATTGGGGAATTTCAAGGATAGACAAATCCAATTTTGATGCGCCGCTGGCATCATGGGCACCATAACCTTCGATGTAAGAGCCTTTTACTTCAATAGTTTCAATCGCTGCATCTTCAGCAATTGCGGCAGTTGCAAAGCTAACTGCAATAAAAAGAGGGGATAGAGGTAAACGTTTCATTGTGTGATATCCAAAAGTGTTTTTTAGTTAAAAAACAAGGGAAGCTCCCAAGAGGCGGGCAAGATACCAGTTAATAATAGGAATGTAAATGATAATGATTATCAGTTATGTGTGAGTGTAACTAAAATCAGTAGTTTTATTTCTCCAGGGAATCTACGTAGTTGGCAAATTCCTCTGTATAAAATTGTTTTACCATGGGCCAACAGTCAGCAAAATAGCGGCGTTCCATAGTGGCTAGCATGCGTCTCTTGTAGGCATCCATAACTTGTTGCGAAATTCGACACTCTTTGTGTTTCAGGTAAACCAGTTCGTAAAGCTGAAAGTACCTGCGCACAAACATCTCCAGTCGCCATCTGTCCGCTTGATTAATGGTTAAGCCGTTGTCCAGTTTGTCCAGTATCTCGGGGAGCGGTGAATTAATGTTGTCTTCAAAAAGGTGAATACTGCGTTCCAGCAGAGCCTGAATGGAATTGTTTCGCACTTCTTTGGTGTTTTGCCGGATTTGGTAGCCAAGATAGGCGAGGGTGATCACCACCGCGATGCCACCGACAAAATCACCAAAGTTTCCCAACATTTCAAAATTCATGGTTTTACATCCATGTTATTCAGATATTTTCCAGTGTAGCAAACCAGGCGGCTATTTCACTTATTCACCAAATCCTGCTGGGTATTTCCATAGAAAAAACTTGATTGTTGCGGCATATCTTGGTTTATTGCCATGCGCTACAGCCATTGCCTCTGATTCAAGGGCTGGTCGCGCTATTTTCAGGGAAATAAGGAATAAATTTATCAACATTCGTCGACCCGCACTTTATTTTATTTTCGCTTCGATACTGGGTATTGCCGCACTGTTAGCACCCATTCCACAAGATGGCTCGTTGATTGTGCCTTTGGGCATTGCCAGTAATTTTATTAAAGATCTGGTGGGCAATTACCTTTCAGCCTTTGTGGTATATCTGTGCATTATTTCTTGCGGCGGTTCTTTGCTGTATCAAAAGAAAGGCAAACACATCCAAAACGATAATACCTTTTCCCGTATTTTTCATACCTCGCCAATCTGGTCAATGATCCGTTGGGCTGGTACTTTTATGGCTATCATGGTGTGGTTAGAAATGGGACCAGAATGGCTCTGGCATGGCGACATGGGCGGCCTGGTTCTAAACGATTTACTGGTTAGTGTAATGGTAGCCATTGGGCTAGGTTGCATCATTCTTCCATTTCTTACCGATTTTGGCCTGATGGAGTTTTTAGGCTCTTATGCTGAAAAATGGTTTCGTCGTTTGTTTACCGTACCCGGCAGAAGTGCTGTAGATGCCATTGCTTCCTGGTTAGGTGGCAGTTCGGTGGGCTTGGTGGTTACCGCCAATCAGATGCGCAGTGGTTTTTACACCCAGCGTGAAGCAGCAGTGATTGCCACCAACTTTTCTATTGTTTCTATTACTTTCGCCTTTGTTGTTGTGGATACCATGAATTTGATGGCGCATTTTTATCTGTTTTACGCCACCTTAATTGTATCCGGCGTTGCCTGTGCCATTATCTTGCCGCGTATTCCACCGCTGTCTAAAAAATCCGACACCTGCCTGGCTAAGTATCAAGCATTGGAGCCGGAAATTAACGGGACTACTCACCAAAAAGCGTGGCGCTCGGCAATGCGACGTGCTGAAAAAGCCCCTAAGCTCACTAAAGTGGTAGAAGGCATTGGCCTGAATATACTGGAAATCTGGTTAGGGGTTCTGCCTGCCGCGATGTTTATCGCCACAACAGGTTTATTGTTAGCCGAGTACACACCGATTTCTCAGTGGATAGCGATCCCCTTCGTGTGGGTGCTGGATTTGTTTTCAGTGGCTGATGCTGCGGTTGCGGGTCAGGCCATGGTCATTGGTTTTGCCGATATGTTCTTACCGGCATTAATTGGGGCCGAACTGAGCTCAGAGGCAACACGTTTTATTATCGCTATTCTGGCGGTGGGCCAGTTGATCTTTATGTCGGAAACCGGTGTGGTGATCTTAAAGCTGGGCTTTCCGCTTAAGGTCTTAGATTTGGTGATTTTGTTTATTCTGCGTACGTTAATCATCTTACCTGTCGCAGTCGCCAGTGCGGCATTTTTGCTTTAATTTGAGTTGTTTTGTTTCGTTTTATGGTCGCTCTGACATGGTCGTTTGCTTGTGTCAGAGCCGTTCAATTTACTCGCCAGAAAGATAATTAATCACTTCTTGCATACCGCGTTTGTTGGTATCGCTGAGATAATGAATATAGGTTTTGATCTCTATGGGCACCGTTTCCAGGCGGTGCATGGTACCGCCAAAGCACTCTGCTATTTTGTCTGGTAAAATCAGACTACCGCCATTGCGCGCAAAATAGGATAAAGCCACCTGTATTGAGCCCGTTCTGAAATTCGCCCGGCGCACTTTAGGGTACTGTTTTTCGATGGCTTCGGAGGATTTTACCCCCCAGTCGATATGGATATATTGCTCCAGTGCGTCTTCCACACTTTGGCTTTTATCGCTGTATAGGGCCAGTGATGAGGTGAGGATACAATCGCTCACCACGTCATCGGATTTAATGGGCTCCAGGCTAAACGCCAAATCGATAAGTCGTTCGTGCAGCAAGCGCACCATTGATTCGTTATTAATAACTTCAGCGCGTACCGTCAAATCCGAAAACTGATTTTGGATATCCGGTAGCTCATCTTGTAGAAATAACTCCCAGGCGTTGGGTGTGCCGGAGATCACAATGTGTTGAATTTCGGCATCATTTAAGGAGCGTCTGGCTTCGCCTAAGGTATGACTGAGATTTTCAGCAAATGGTAACAGCTTTTCACCTGCCGGGGTAAGCTTGATACTGTTGCGCTGACGAATAAATAGCGCGGTATTGAAGTATTCTTCCAGCTGTTTAATACGGGCGCTAACGGCCGATTGGGTTAAATATAAGTTTTCTGCCGCTTTGCCAAAATGGCGTGTGCGGGCGACTTCAATAAAGGTGTTTAAAAAGCGTATATCCATTGCATCAAACATCTCAAACCTTTTCATGTGTTGATACCTCGGATCGCCTGGAATTACAAGTTGAACAAAACAAATGGGTGTCAAAGACGCCCATTTCTGTTTAAAACAAATTAATGCAGACTATTTTTTCGGCAGTTTTTGAATGGGCGCGTAGCCCTCTGCTTCCAGCTCTGTATTCACGCACTCCAGCAACCAGGCTGATATACCCAAACCACCCCAAGATGCCTGCTTCAGAGCCATCACAGCGCTTTCAGTACAAGGCGCACTTGAGAAGGAATGTCGGCTACCTTTCAAACAAGTGCAACACAGTAATGGAAGCGCTGTGAAGCTCCCGAAGGGCGGGGCCTAAAAGAATTTATGCGGCGTGAAATTGTTTCGACGTGAGAACAACCATGCCATCTCCAATTTACTTTGCCTAAATCCTTTTATTCTCCCGCTGAAGTCGAGTAGCTTGAGGTAGTTTGGGTATAATAATGCGCTGCCAATTTGTTCGTCGGCTGCCATGTCTTTGCAGTAGTCGATCACTTCGCTGATTAAATCTTTAGGGGCTTTTTCGGTTTCGTTGGCATTGGCTTGCACAGCGATTAACGAGGCCAGTAACAAGGTTTTTATTTTCATTTTGCTTACCAATCAGTTAATTCTTTTCTTTGCGCATTTTACGAATTTTGGAACGACCATCTTTGCTTCTGATACGCGACAGACTTCTGTCCAACATATACAGGTTTGTGCTGTTTTTGCGTGCCCACTGATCGTTATCGTCAGTTGCGTCGAAAGTCATTTTTGAAGTTGCCATTTGCCTCTCTGGTAAATTGTTGACGGGGAAATGTTGCGCTTTATTTAAACAATTGAAAAACGAATTAATTTGTTCGTGACGATAAAAAAATGTCGTTTTTGTTTGTTTTTCAAACCCTGTAAAAAGCCGGGGTTAAACACTTTTCTAATCTATACAGGTAAAACTAATCTAATGGCCAAAACCATTGTCGTTGCTGATGACACTGCGCAATTACCCACGCTGGAAGCCACTGTCGTGGATTTCGCTCAATACCTCTCGGAATACCCCAAAATTAATGAGGGTAAAACTCGGGTGATTAACTTGTGCAATACCGAAGCCTATTTGAGCCAGGGTTATCACTGTTCACTGTTGGCGGAAGCCAGACAACATCAGGTGATGCCATCGGTCAGCACCATTAACGACCTGGCTTATGTTGATAATAAAGCCGGCAGGGTGGTGTTAACCTTACCGCGCGGCTTAATTAAACCCCAAGAAGTCATTACAGATAAGCCTGTGATGGTGTACTTCGGGTGGTGCGAGCAAGAGTCTGCCAGCCGTTTAGCCAGCTATTTATTCGTTAAATTTCCAAGTCCAATTTTACGCGTATTATTAGATGAAAAAGACGGGCAGTGGCAGGTGATAGTGCAGGACGTGTATTTTCAGAATCTGAGTCAGTGCCAACAACAACTGTTTTTTAAGCAGCTTGATGTGTTTACCCGCAAAGTATGGCGCAGTCAGAATCGCAAAAAATACCGCTGGGACATGGCTATTTTGGTTAACCCGGAAGAAAGAACGCCACCCAGCGACAAAGTGGCATTGAATAAGTTTGTCAGGGCGGCAGAACAGCACGGTATTCGCGCTGAATTGGTTACCCATGAGCAAATTGATTTGTTAAACCGATACGATGCGTTATTTATCCGGGAAACCACGGCGATTCAGAATCATACCTATGCCTTGTCTCGCCGGGCTGAGCAGGAAGGTTTGGTGGTGATGGACGATCCGACTTCCATATTGCGTTGTTGCAACAAGGTGTTCTTGCAAGATGCTTTTAGCTACAACAAAGTTCCGGCTCCGAAAACCCAATTTGTAACGCGTTTTACGTCAGACACTATTGGCCAGTTGGAGCAAACTTTTGCTTATCCAATGGTGCTTAAATTGCCCGAAAGCTCTTTTTCTTTGGGAGTGTTTAAGGCCAAAGATCGCAGCGCATTGGAAGAGTATCTGGTTAAGCTATTAAAAGAATCGGCGCTGGTGTTGGTTCAGGAATACCTTTACACCGAATTTGACTGGCGCATTGGCGTGTTAAATGGCCGGGCTTTGTACGCGTGTCGCTATCACATGGCACGCAATCATTGGCAGATATACAATCATGGCGCAAAACGCACCACTTCGGGTGGTTTTGATACTATGCCCACCTTTGAAGTGCCTAAAGTTGTGCTGGATGCCGCCATTAAAGCCTGTAGCTTTATCGGTAACAGCCTTTACGGCGTGGATCTAAAACAAATCGAAGACAAAGTGTATGTTATCGAAGTTAACGATAACCCCAGTATCGAAAGCAAAGTGGAAGATAAGTATTTAGGTGACGAGCTGTACATGCAAATTATGCAGGAATTCGCCCACCGACTCGAAGCCCGCGGTAAAGAGTAACAAGCGTGAATACAGTAGAGCAGTCAACAGAAGTCTTGGCGTCTGATGTTGTGATTGTTGAGGCCCAAAGCATTGACATCAATGGTCTGGTGGCGCTTGAAAACACCTGTTTTGCCACGGATAAGCTGAGTAAACGTCAGTTTCAACATTGGTTAAAAGCCAATAATCGGGTGTTTCTGGTGGCGAAAAACGGCGCTGAATTACTGGGCTATGGCCTGGTGATTATGCGCAAAGGCACCCGACTTGCGCGTTTGTATTCCATCGCGGTAAGTCCGTTGGCTCGAAGTACAGGTTTGTCTTCCAGACTATTGTTGGCCTTGGAGCAGCAGTCGGTGGAAATGGGCAAGTTGTTTATGCGTCTGGAAGTGGCGAAAGGCAATGACGCAGCCATTAACCTGTATCGCAAGTTGGGTTATAAGGTGTTCGGTATTTATCAAAACTACTATGAAGATCACTCAGATGCGCTGCGCATGCAAAAGTCGATATTGCAGGTGCATCGCGCTAATGCCATGAAGCCCTTTCCCTGGTACCAGCAAACCACGGATTTTACTTGTGGACCCGCTGCCACCATGATGGCAATGGCTTCCCTGGATAAAGAGTACCAGGTATCCCAATCGTCGGAGCTGGATATCTGGCGAGAGGCCACCACCATTTTTATGACTTCTGGTCACGGAGGTTGTCACCCGTTAGGATTGGCCCTGGCTGCGGTAAAACGCGGCTTTAAGGCAAAGGTATTCATAAACCAGGCGCTGCCTTTGTTTACTGATGGGGTCAGGAATGAGAGTAATAAAAACATTCTGGCTACCGTCGAGGCGCTTTTTTTAGCACGGGCAACAGAGCAGGACATACCCATCGAGGATGGCGAGTTAAGTGTTGATAATATTGCAGATATCTATCGCCAGGGCGGACGCGTGATTTGCTTGATTAGCACCTACCAGTTAAACGGTAATAAGGTGCCTCATTGGGTAACGATAACCGGAATAGACGATAAGTGCCTGTACCTGCATGATCCGGATTTGGATGAAGATGAGGAGCAGCCAATCGATTGTCAGCACATTCCTATTGCGCTGGAGGATTTTGTCACCTTGTCTCGCTACGGCAAGGCACGCTTGCGCACGGCAGTGGTGCTGCATTTTGCTTAGTTTTGTGCCAATGTGAAAGAGCGTCTGGGTGAATTTGGGTTGATGCAACAGGCGCTATCGCTTACCTTGTTGCACAACGGATTTTCACTCAGGCAGCGCTTATCGTTTCATGGCCACCTCAAATTTAAAACATTTCTACATCCCTGAAGAGCAATCCATTTATCTGCTTTCCCATCAGGATGCGCAAAAACTCAAAGACTGGTTGCAACTGTGTAAGGAGCAATTGCAGTTATTGGGTTATGCGGATATCGAGTTGATCGGTAAAGGGGCTTTTGGTTTTGCCTTTGCGGGATTATCGCCCGAAGGGCAACAGTTGGTGTTTAAGTTTTCGCGCGCCAATTTACCGCAGCACGTACAAGACCGGCTGGAAGAAGAAGCCTTTATGCTCAGTCATGTGGATCATCCCAATGTGCCGCAACTGGTGGAGTTTCAGCGCGTTGGCAAACAAGCCATTTTAGTGATGGAACGCGCTATGGGTAAAGATCTGGAGCAAGTGAGTTTACAAGATGGCCCGTTAAGCGTGCCAAAAATCATCAATATTGCACTGCAAATGGCAGATGTACTCAATGCCTTGAGGAGCTTTAAACAGCAGGGCCAGGACAAGCCGATTGTGCATGGTGATATCAAGCCTTCCAATATTGTCTATAACCCGCAAAATGAAAGGGTCGGTTTAATTGATTGGGGCTCCTCAGTATTTGCGCAAGTGGATGCCAGCGGTCAATATGTTAGTAACAATGTTATGGACTTAATGTCGGGCGACTTGCAGCAAACTAACGCCAGACTTGGGGATGTTTATTTTATCGGTGAAGAGCAGCTCAATGGCGAATTATCCTCACCACGTTTTGATGAACAGGGGCTGGCCAGCACTTTATATGCGCTGGCGTCGGGACAGTCCTGTCGATTTGGCAAAAGCGTGATCACCCCTAATTCGGTTGGGCTGCCCAAAGAGCTGGCGCATACCCTCAGCGCAATGCTCAGTGACGAAGTCGCGCTTAAGCGTGAGGCCGGTGATTATTTCTTGAGAAACATGCATTACATGGCGAACCTGGTATTTGGCGATCCTGGCGTTGCTGCAGAACAGGCCATGATCCCTTGTTGGCACCACGAAGATCAAAAAGAAATCGACACCGTCGTATACAGCTCCCGTAAGTCGTTTTTGCGAGAAGAGGGCGATAGCAGCGACTTGCGCTATCTCAACGATGCTCAGTTTGAACGTTATTATAAAAACTACATGCAAGGCATGGGAGAAACCGAAAAGGCTTTTGTTAGCGCCGTATCTCGATTGGGTAAATTCCCGGTATTGGGCGGTATTGTTGTGCGCTGGCAATCGGACGGGGTTTACATCGATTCATCACTGAATATCAATCGACCGGCATTGTTACCTTCTTTTACTGCCTCGGTAAACAATGTCGTGCGGCTGGCGCGAGCGATTCATCGTGTCGGTATTTTTAAAAGCTGTATGTTTAATGCCAGAGATACTTTGCACGTGGAGCGTTCATCGGTGGAGCAGCCCTTTGTGCCCGAGTCGGGAGATACGATTTTTTACGAAAAAAGCCGTATTTCTGGGGTCGAAGAAGAAGGTCGAACCCACAGTTACTTTGAAGACGGTGACGATCCCGATGAATTATTGCGCTTGCCAGAGCCTATGTTAGCGGTGATCAAGCGGCTCAACGATATTCACCACACGGGATGTATTATCTTTGAAGCATTAACGCTGCACCTTAAAGTGCACAGTTACTATAAATTGTTAGATCACAGCAAAGAGGCTGAATTTCGCGATTGTTTGCAGCAGATCGTCGCATTAATACCACAAATCGAAGGCGAGGGGATTTCCGGATTTATGAAGTTGCCCTATAAAGATACCCGTTTCTTTGAGCACCATGATCATTTACCCGAAAAGTATTATCCGAAGGACCCGCGTTCTCAGCGTCAGAACTAAGTGCTGAGAAAATGAACAGCTTTCAATTAGGTTTCTGACTAAAATTCAGTAAAAAGTTAAGCAGTAAATTGAATGAATAAACAACCAAAAATCAACACCTTATTGACACCCGAAAAAATCGAAGAAAACTTTTTTCGATTTCCAAGCTGGGACTTAGGATTCAGAGCCTTGTTCGGTGGACAGGTGATGGCACAGGCTCTCAGTGCAGCACAACACACGCTGGATAACGATTTTCAGGTGCACTCACTGCACAGCTATTTTTTATTACCCGGCGATGCCGATATCCCGGTGTTTTGCCAGGTGGAGCGGGTCAGGGACGGGCGCAGTTTTGCCACGCGTCGAATCAAAGCCATTCAAAAGGGCAATATTATCTTTGATTGCATGTGCTCTTTTCAGAAAAATGAAGCCGGATTGTCCCATCAAACTCCAAAGATGCCCGACGTACCCGGACCGGAAAACTTCAGCAATGATATCCATAAATACGAAAAACCGGGCGTGACACTGTCGGAGCGTATGCAAGCGGCATTGCCCTATCACAAACCCATTGAAATCCGCACCGTTCCCTCTGACAGTGAAACTGCGCAGCAATATGTTTGGTTGCGGTTGTCGGAAGATGACGAAGTGGAGAACAAACAGGGATTCCACCAGCGGGCTTTGTGCTATGCCTCCGATTACTATTTTTTGATGAGTGCCGTGCGCAAACACGGTTTGTCAGCATCAGATAAGAATGTGCGCCTGGCTTCACTGGATCACGCCTTGTGGTTTCATCGCAGTTTTGATTTTAATCAGTGGGTGCTTTATGTTTCAGAAAGCCCAAGCAGCGCCAATGGCAGAGCTTACGTACGAGGCCAGTTATTTTCACAAGAGGGGGAACTGATAGCCTCTGCGACGCAAGAAGGCTTGCTGCGCGTAAAAGAATAATTTTAATTTATGGAGACAGGCATGATTTACGCTTTAGGAGAACTTACCGTCAACCGTCACGAATCGGTGTTTGTCGCACCCGGTGCCCATGTGATTGGCAATGTCGAACTACAAAAAAATAGTAGTGTCTGGTTTAACGCCGTTGTGCGTGGTGATTGCGATAAAATTACCGTGGGTAAGAACAGCAATATACAAGACGGCAGTGTGCTGCACACCGACGAAGGCATTCCGCTAAACATCGGGGAAGGCGTAACTGTCGGCCACAAGGTAATGCTGCACGGTTGCGAAATTGGCGATTATTCGCTGATTGGCATTAATGCTGTGGTGCTTAATGGCGCGAAAATCGGCAAACACTGTGTTATCGGTGCCAATGCCCTGATCACCGAAGGCATGGAGATCCCAGACGGCTCTCTGGTGGTCGGCTCACCCGGTAAAGTCATCAAAACCCTGTCAGACAAACAAAAATCCCACCTGGAACTCTCCGCCGCTCACTATGTGCAAAACGCTAAGCGGTTTATGCGGGATTTGAAGGCGGAGTAGGACACCTTAAACGCTATGGATGGCGTGAATTAAGGTTAAGCAGAAGCAATCATCAACAAACTCGCCCTTGGCATACAGGCTTTGGTGTGTAGGCTTCTGGTGTAGGTCCTGCTTGAACGACATGGATGGCGTGAATGTCTTTTTTGCAGGGAGCAAAAAAAGACCAGCTGGACAGCTTTATTAATAGCATTAAATTTTTTAATCCTACCTAAGAAGAAACAAAGTACACTGTGCTCTTGTTAAGGGTGGTTTCTTTTTAATTCTTCTTGATGAAAGGAAATTGTTATTTTTCTACAAAATACGATACTCGCCCGAATCTAAAAGGTTGTATTTACAGGGATAAAAAACACCCTTAAAATGTTTGTATGGAAAAAGGATAAATATCCTGTTTTTGTTGGACATTTTTCGTCTATAAAAATGTTAGTTCTCAATTAGGATTTAAGCATGGATAGTTTGATTCAATACTCGGGGGTAGCCGCGTCAGTCTGGATAGTTTTGGGTATCTATATTGCCTCATTATTTTATCCAGACTATAGCCATTCTAAGCAGTTTTGTAGTGAGTTAGGGGCTTTCGGTAGTCCAACGCAAAAACTTTCACCGCTCATTAATAACTATCCCCTTGGCGCTCTATTCATTCTCTTTGGCTACTATTTGTTATCAAATTTTTCAGCACATTTACCAACTGTGGTTATCGGCACTATGGTTGTTATTCATGGCTTTTGTACTTGGCTTTGTGGCTACTTCCCAATGGATGCTGATCCATATACTAAAGAACCAACTCGCAGTTGTGTAATACATTCTTGGTCGGGAATGTTTATGATCCTTTCATTCATTGTTGCACCAGCCATTGTTATTTTTTCGAGTTACTACCCGCTTTCAATCAGACTTCTGTCATTAATATGTATTGTCGGCTGTTTCTATTTTACATATCGCCTTAAACTGGCTTTTAAAGCCGAAACCGTACCGGGTATTTATCAGCGGCTAAGTTACGGCTTTCAAATACTTTGGTTGTTTTCTTATTCTTTCTTCGTGGTGGCATGAGAACTAACCATAAAATTTAAACGTGGACAAATACTCGCTGGCTGGCGTTCATTCTTCACGCAGTATAAGCAACAAGTATTTGTCCTTTTAATTTAGTCGTTGTATACCCTCAACTACAAAGAAGTGCAAAAATTGAAAAAAGCTATTTTTTATTTCATCTCTTTAATTACTGCTTCAATAATTATTTTTATCGGCTGGGCGTATATACCAGAAGAACAGATTGTAGCGACTTTAAAGGAAAGACCTAACAGTGAGGAATGGCAGCTCGAACGTGGATATTCAATTTCTTATGTAAAATTCACACCAACTGCCAATAAAAAAGCGCCCCCTGTCATATATCTTCACGGTGGCCCGGGCGGGTATATACATTCTTCAATCATTGACACTTTATCACCATTAACTGAGTTCGGTTATGAAGTGTTTTTTTACGATCAGCTAGGTTCGGGGCTTTCAGATCGCCCTACTCATTTTAGAGATGTTTCGTTACCTCTACATGTAAGAGATTTGCATGAAATCGTTACTAAACACATTGGTACCGACAAAGTAATCCTTGTAGGTCATTCATTTGGCGCCAATTTGGCTACCCACTTCCTAGCTTCATACCCTGAATTAGTGAGTAAAGTTGTGTATTCCTCTCCAGGGGGATTAACACCTATTATGTATACTGAAAGCGGGGTACCACAACGAGAGCACGTTAAACCGCCGGTTCAATATAGTTTTATAGAGCCATGGAGCTATCATGAAGAATCTGACTCAACGCTATTCCAGCCAAAACCACTACTTGCAATGATTGGAGCACTTGGATTCAATAGCAAATTTATTTCAGATGCTGAGATGGACAAAGTCTTTAATAACCTTGCTCTTAAAGTTACGAAGGGAATGGTGTGTAACCCCGAAATGGTCCAACCTGAAGAAGGTGGGCTAGGTATGTATGCATATATGTCAGCAAACTACAATCCGAACCTTGAAGATATTAGACCTAAGCTGAAAGAGATATCAGTCTCCTCAATAATTCTGCAGGGGCAGTGTGATTCTGGAGATTATGGAACTGTTATCGAGTATTCGGAACTATTGGGGGCAAAATACTATTTTATTGAAGGTGCTGGTCACATCATTTGGTGGGAAAAGCCAGAACTATATTTTAGCTTAATTTCTAAGTTCTTAATATCTGGAGAGTAAGGGCATATAACAAGGCAAACCAAACTTGGACAAACACTCGCTGGCTCCGTTCGTGTTTCGCGTATTATAGCTGGCAAGTATTTGCCATTTATTTGACCCCATTTATTAGTCAAAATAAGAAATAATTGGGGTCAAATAATTGGGGTCAGAGCCGTTTTAAATAAAAGGACTCTGACCCCATTTATCACCCCATTTATCTTTAGAAAATACGGAATGTGTTATTGGTGTGAATTAAAAAAAGGACAAGCCCGGCTTGTCCTTTTTAGTTAGTACCTTTGAGCGGGGGATCAATTACCGATATTAATATGCTCCGGTAGCTGCTCATTATCACCGTCCACTACTTCGAAGGTGGAGTAGGTGATGTTTTGCATATTCACCTGAGCCTCGGTTTCTGATGGTTGAATGAGCATATCGGTGCCATTGTTAATCAGCATCATGCCATCTACTGTCCAGTTTCCGTTGACGGGAGTAACAAAACCCATAGCGTAGCCTTCAATATTGATATTACTCACGCTGGCCGGACCATGGGTGGCATCATTGCCAATATCAAAACCCACGCCTGATTTTGCCGTGCCATCGTTAAAGCTGAACTGGCTGATGTCTTTGCCAAAACCCACAATTCTTGCGCCGTTAACACTTAAACGCTCATTATAGTTGAGCAGCAGTCCGTCACGAGAGCCCCAAATTGTCAGGTTTTCGAGGGTGGGTGACAAGGTATCGATATAGGCCTGAGAGGGCGAGCGATGGAAGTCACTTTGCTGATCCCGACCCAAATAGTTTTCGGCGTGAATATAGCGAATTCTGAATCCCACCGTTGCACCGTAAGATTCGTTACCGCTACTTTGTGCAAGAGGGGCCCACCATACAGGTACGGCGTTGCGATTAGTAATGAGCTCGCCGTTAGGTAGATTTGAGGTTGGAATGGTTACCCGCGTTGCGGTGCTGGAGCCGGCTTCCATGATGCCATCCGTCCAATAGATGATGCCATGGGCTGATGCGCCAGCTGCTACGTTATCTATCATGGCGACCTGGTTTCCGGTTAGCCAAAAACCATCCCCATCATTGCCATAATCCATAAAGTTAGCGGAAAGGTCCGGGTCAATGGCGCCCTGGTCATCCAATACAAAGGTGCTATTCACCGTTCTGATAGCAATATTGCCTTGAATGGTGCCAATTTCGTTACCGGCTTCGGTGTAAAACCCTGCTCCTTGAAGACCATAGGATACATTGTCAATGAAGTTCACATGAGATGAATGATTCACAAAACCCCAACCTGGCCCATTGAATACCACTGAGCCTTTAACCAGTGCGGGTGTTGAGCTCGGATCTGTTCCTACCTGATGGAAATGTACCCCATAGCGGCCGCGTACATTACTACCGCCTAAAGCGACAACATCTGCTGTGGCAGGGGCATCATCGCCATCGCCACCATCGTGAAAATCAAAGCGAAAATCATTTAATGGTTGAGTTTTATCGGTTCGACCAAGTTCGGTAAATTTGGCATTTTGAACATCCACATCATGACTCATAAACATGACGTGCCCGCGGTGTTGAATATCTGTGTTTTCCGATAGAAATTCCACATTCCGACTAACATTGGCAACATAAACATTTAGATCAGCTTTGGGGGCCGTGTGATCTAAGCTCAGTGCTTCATCCAAGGTTATTTGGTTGCCGTTGATGTCGCTAATTCCACGTATTTCATCACTGGTAGGATCGTTGATAATCGTACCTGTGATCACCAGTTTATCTTCAAAATCCCAGCCAGTTGGCGTGGTGGTCAGGTTGATCACACTGTCTCCCTGTTTGGCTTGCGGCGATATGATTGCCCGATGAGTTTTTGCTGTGCCATGGATGGTTGTTTTACCCATAAGGATAGCGCCGCGACTCAACAGTTTCTCATCTGTCACTGCACCATCGTCGATGAATACCACTTTGGCAGATACATCCGGCTGCACCGGAGTTTCAGCATTTCCGATTTGTAAGTGCCCGGAGCAGGCGCTGAATAGGGTGTCCATTTGCAGTTCGGTATTACTATCTGTGGCAAAGTTGAGCGTGCCATCTATTCGAACGGTTTCCAGTCGATCAGGTATCAAACCCGCTATGGTTACTTCGATACCTTCTGGGATCTGCACTAGTGCGCCATTCCCCGGTGCATCGCCACCCCAGGTAGTTGCGTCTGACCACCTTCCTGATTGTATCGCAGTGTGTGTCATCTGATTTACTGCCACAAAATCAGGTTCCATCATGCAATGGTTCTGATGTCCTGTTCCTGAGTGATCGCCGTGATCTGTATTATCGCCTGTTTCACTGCCTGTATCGTCTCCATCGTCAGAGCCTTCATCCTCGTCTGAGCCTTCATCTTCATCAGATTCTTCATCCTCGTCTGAGCCTTCATCTTCATCAGATTCTTCATCTTCGTCAGATTCTTCATCTTCGTCAGATTCTTCATCTTCGTCAGATTCTTCATCTTCGTCAGATTCTTCATCTTCGTCAGAGTCTTCGTCTTCATCAGAGTCTTCATCTTCATCAGACTCTTCATCTTCGTCAGAGTCTTCATCTTCGTCAGAGTCTTCATCTTCATCAGAGTCTTCGTCTTCATCAGATTCTTCGTCTTCGTCAGATTCTTCATCTTCGTCAGATTCTTCATCTTCGTCAGATTCTTCATCTTCGTCAGATTCTTCATCATCGTCAGAGTCTTCATCTTCGTCAGAGTCTTCATCTTCGTCAGAGTCTTCATCTTCGTCAGAGTCTTCATCTTCGTCAGAGTCTTCATCTTCGTCAGAGTCTTCATCTT